>NZ_JNIL01000001.1:0-678913 GCF_000702485.1 Alicyclobacillus macrosporangiidus CPP55
CCCCGGTGTGGGTTGCGGCCCAAGCGCAGCATGTATCGCAGATTTTGTGGAACCTGCTTGACAATGCGGTGAAATTCACGCCAGACGGAGGGAACATTGCGGTGGAGGTTGGCCGCCAAGAGGGCAAACCGTTTTTGTCAGTCAAGGACAGCGGCGTAGGGATCCCTGAGGCGGAGATCGATAACATCTTCGAGCGATTTTACCGGGTGGACAAGTCTCGGGATCGAAAAACCGGCGGCAGCGGTCTTGGGTTGGCCATCGTCAAACGGTTGGTCGAACTCTCTGGAGGCTTTGTGCAGGTGGAAAGCAGGGTTGGGCAAGGGTCGACGTTTACGGTCGTCTGGCCGAAGTAAGACCTTCATGCCGTTTGCGGCGCCATGCTGTACGCTTGCTCGTGATACCTTCCCGGTTAGACGCCAACCGGTCACTTGTTCGGCGTGGCGACGATGAGGCGAAACACATCTGACAGCGCAATGCACCGCATTTCCTGAATCGCAAAGCCTGACGTTTGTAAGTTATCCATGGTCCTGCGATTGACGTTGGCTCCCGTCAAGCGGACCGTGAAGGGATTCAGCAGATGAAGTACAAGGGCGATGGGGATATGGTCGCTCAGCATATGTTCAATCATGAGGAGGTGTCCGCTCGGCTTCAGGACCCGGCGGATCTCTCGCAACCCGGCAACGGGATCGGGCACGGAACAGAACACACAGGTCGACACGACGGTGTCGAATGTATTGTCGTCGAACTGTAGGTGTTGCACATCCAATTGCAGCAGCCGTACGTTTGCACGGCATTCTTTGACCCGTTCGTGTGCGAATGACAACATGCGGGGACTGAAGTCAATGGCGGTGACGTTGAGGTCCGCAGGGTAGAATTGGAGGTTGGCACCGGTTCCAACGCCCACTTCGAGCACTTCACCGCATGCACGGCGGATCAACTCTGCTCGGTGTTTATCGGCGACCATACGATCCATCTTGTCGAAAAAGGGGGCGATACGGTCGTACCGGCGTCTGATTTTCTCCGTGGTGTCGTCCATGTCGATCACCTCTGTCTGATGGCGGTAGTCCGAGGTTGGCCTGTATCCCTTTCGGATCTGACAAGTCCCACTCATCCGAGGTGTCCAGATTGGTCTTTTGTCCGCTGGGAAAGGCGATCGTACTGGGCTTGCGATTCGTCAAGCCGACGCTTCACATCAGCCAGCTCTTCTTCCGTCGACCTGAACTTCCGGCCAGTTGAAGCATGTCGCTGATGTGTTTCATGTCCTCCGTGCATGCCTTTCATCATGAAGATCATCATCAACGGGCATGCGAGAAGAGCGACGATGGATCCAAGGGTTTGCAACATGTTGGTTCCTCCTCGACCTGATTCTTCGATCCTGTCGTACCACAAGAGTATGAAGACCATGTGAAGAGAATTGTGTACTGAGGCCAGTTTGAAGTTGCACGCCCAATAAATAAGCGTATACTTATATTTCGATGTGAAAATGGAAAATCATTCAGAGGTGGAGGTACCATGGTTATGACTGTGCACAAGGTCATCATCCTCGGGACGGGTCCGGCCGGGTTCACCGCCGCCATTTATGCGGCTCGTGCCAATCTCAATCCGCTCGTCATCGAAGGGGATCAGCCGGGCGGACAACTGACCATGACGACGGAGGTGGAGAATTTCCCCGGCTTTCCGGATGGAATCATGGGGCCCGAGCTCATGGACAACATGCGCAGACAAGCGGAGCGTTTTGGTGCGGCCTTTGTCAATGGCCAGGTCACTTCCGTTGACTTGGCGCAGCGTTCATTTCGGGTGGTCGTGGACGATTCAAAGGAGTATCTTGCCGAATCCATCATCATTTCAACCGGTGCATCGGCCAAGAAACTTGGCATCCCTGGCGAAGTCGAGATGATGGGCCATGGGGTATCCGCCTGTGCCACTTGCGATGGATTCTTCTTTCAAGGAAAGTCTGTCCTCGTTGTAGGCGGCGGGGATTCTGCGATGGAGGAGGCGACTTTCTTGACGAAATTTGCGTCTGAAGTCACCATTGTACATCGCCGCAGTGAGCTCCGTGCATCCAAAGTGATGCAAGATCGGGCACGGAGAAACCCCAAAATCAAGTGGCTGTTGAACGTGACGCCTGTTGAGGTTGCAACGGACGGTTCAAAGGTCAGTGGCCTGGTGGTGAAGGACAATCAGACAGGGGAAGTGCGGACCATCCCTGCCGACGGGATTTTTGTCGCCATCGGCCATACGCCGAACACTGGATTTCTTGCAAACCAGGTGGAAATCGATGACCGAGGTTACATTCTCACCAAGGGGCAGTCGACAGCCACGAGCGTTGAGGGAGTCTTTGCTTGCGGAGATGTGATGGATCCGCATTATCGACAGGCCATCACGGCGGCGGGAAGTGGATGCAAAGCCGCATTGGATGCGGAGCGGTTTTTGGAAAGCAATACGGTACCAGCACAGACGCAAATCATTGTCTGAGTGAATGGAGGTACGGATCGGCGGTGGTGGCGCACCGGGTGAACGCTTTGTACCAGTGTACGCCACTTCCGCTACCAATTTGTAGAAAGCGTCTGTGGAGGGGGTGGACATGTGACGCTGTCATTCGAACAGTGGGCTGAGATATACAAGGCGCTCGCCGACAAGACCAGATTGCACATTTTGGCCCTGCTCAGACACGATGAAATGTGCGTTTGCGAATTGGTCGAGGTATTGAAAATGTCCCAGCCGGCCGTGTCCCAGCACTTGCGCAGATTGAAGCAAGCCGGGCTCGTGAGAGAACGAAAGACAGCACAGTGGGTGTATTACGGTCTGGATGGATCTGTCGTCCCTTTCTTCGACAGATGCCTGGCTCAACTCCCGGATGTATCTGAGGAAATCGCTCGACTTGAGGCACAGGGATTGCGTGTGTGCTGTGAATCCAGCCCTGGTGAAGGAGCTGAATCATGACATACCTTGCATTTGGACTCTTCATTCCGACGCTCGCATTGGTCATTTGGCAGCCAAGAGGCTTGTCGATTGGTTGGCCGGCGGTCGGCGGCGCCATATTGGCTCTGCTGCTCGGTGTGGTAACTTTCCACGATGTCATCGAGGTCACCAGGATTGTATGGGACGCCACGTTTGCGTTTGTGGCCATCATCATCATCTCAACCATCCTGGACAAAATCGGGTTCTTTGAGTGGGCCGCATTGAAGATGGCTCATGCGGCCAAAGGCGACGGGCAAAAGGTGTTTTTTTATGTCACCCTGCTCGGTGCCGTTGTGGCGGCCTTTTTCGCCAACGACGGAGCAGCCCTGATTCTGACGCCCATTGTCCTCGAAAAGGTCAAGGTCTTGAAGTTTGAACCCAAAAAGATGCTTCCGTTCATCATGGCCAGCGGATTTATTGCGGATACGACATCACTGCCTCTGGTTGTAAGCAACCTGGTGAACATTGTGTCGGCTGACTTCTTTCACATCGGGTTTCTCGGTTATGCGTTCCATATGATCGTCCCTGACATTTTCTCGTTCATCGCCAGTGTCCTGGTTCTGTACTTGTTCTTTCGCAAAGACATTCCAAAGACCTACAATCCGGCTGATTTAACGAAACCGTCAGCGGCGATTACCCACGAAGGCATGTTTCGAATGTCCTGGGTCATCCTGGGTGTATTGCTCATCGGTTATATTCTGACAGAGTTGCTGCACATTCCAGTATCCACCGTCGCTGGTCTGATTGCGATCGTCTTCCTCGTTGCCGGTGCCCGTACAAAAGTCATTCAGCCATGGAATATCATTCGTGAGGCGCCGTGGGCCATCGTGGTGTTTTCCATTGGCATGTATGTGGTGGTATATGGTTTGCGGAATGCAGGTTTGACAACCGTTCTTGGTGATGTCATCCAGCGAGCAACCCACGGGGGCTATTTGTCGGGACGCTGGTCACCGGGTTTATGGCGGCGATCCTTTCGAGTGTCATGAATAACATGCCTACGGTCATGATCGATGCATTGGCGATTCACTCCACGAACGCCACGGATGTCATGCATCAGGCGCTGGTTTATGCCAACGTGATCGGTTGCGACCTGGGCCCAAAGATCACACCGATTGGTTCTTTGGCGACGCTGTTGTGGTTGCACGTTCTCAACAAAAAGGGCGTGACCATCACATGGGGGCGTTATTTCAGGACGGGGATTGTTTTGACCATCCCGACGCTGTTTATCACGCTGGTCGGTCTGTATTTATGGCTGTCGTTTGTTCGATAATCCACCACATTTTTGAAGGGAGCCCGTTTTGCATGAAGAAGCCTGTCGTGTATTTTCTCTGCACCGGGAACTCGTGCCGGAGTCAAATGGCCGAAGGGTGGGCGAGACACCTTGGGGCAGACCGGATTGAAGTTCATAGCGCCGGTATCGAGGCACATGGATTGAATCCTCGTGCTGTGGCCACCATGAAAGAAGCCGGTGTGGATATTTCGAAGCACACCTCGAAAACCATCGATCCAGACCTTTTGAACCGTGCGGACTATGTCATCACGCTGTGCGGCGATGCCAATGACCGTTGTCCGATGACGCCACCGCACGTGAAACGGTTGCACTGGGGATTCGAAGATCCGGCTCGGGCAAATGGCACGGACGAAGAGATCATGGCCAAGTTTCAGGAGGTCCGGGACGCAATCCGGAGTCGTGTACAGGCGTTCCTGGACGAACTGCCGGACGCCGCAGATTCGCACTGAACGCTTGAGAAGTCATGGCCTGATCGGGGGCCGCCCTCCGGCGGCCCCTGGTCGGACTGAGCAGGCTACTTTTGTGCTTGACTGAATTGGCTCATGAAGCTGCTGCAGGCTTGAATCATCGCTTGACCTTGCGGTGTGCTAAGCGCCTGTTGCATCATTTGTGGCGCTGGAGTAGGCAGCGTGTTGCCTTGCGTAGCGCCGGAGGCAAAGACATTCGACAGCGTTACGCCGCCAATCGCCATTCCGAGAGCAAGGACCGGCACGACCCACAGCGCACGCTTCAGCATGTGAACCATTCCCTTCGCAGGGTAAAATGGAACGTGGTGTTAGGCTACGTTCTGACAACCTGCATGGACCTGTGAACGCTACACCACCTCCATGCTAGCATGGCTCCTCGATGTCCACCTGTTGTTCCAATTCAAAGCCTACACCTTCTCCCGATGACCCTGGAGCCTCAAAGGAGTGGTCTTTTTCTCGTCCTCTTGAACCAGGTCTGAACCCTCTGAAACGGTCTTGACCAAACACCGGCACAGCTCCGGCCGGTGTTGACAACCGAGAACCATGCGTTGTAGCATATACCCCGTACCGTATATATACCCCAACCGGTATTGTGGAGCGGAGGTGAAACGGTGAGCAATGTGATCCACATTCATCCGCTCGACGTGTACGAGCGCCTGAAGCGAGGCCAGACACTCCAGATCATCGATGTCCGGGAACCGGGCGAAGTGGCGTCAGGGAAGATCCCAGGGGCCAAAAACATCCCGCTCGGACAGATTCCGATGCGGATAAGCGAGATCGACCCGAGCCTGGAGACCGTGATGGTCTGCCGCAGCGGCAATCGCAGCGCCATGGCCTGTGAGTTCTTGATGGCGGCCGGACTCAGCCGGGTCAAGAACATGCTCGGGGGCATGAACGCCTGGACTTGGGAAGTGGCCGGGAAAGGAATGCCGATGTTCTCCACCAACAGGATGAAGAACACGCCGGCGTACCCGTAGTGGGCAATCAGGTGTTGTACATGCAAGTGCATTGATCCCTCTCCCTTCACTCTGCTTTGGCGGGACGGGTCTTGCGCCGTCTTATCAGCAACACGAATGCACAGATCACGATGGCCCCAGCTACCCCATACGTGAACGGATGCGTGTAGTGACCGGTATACTCCCACTCCCGTCCCAACACCACTCCGGCCCAGGTGAGCAGGTACACCCAGGGCAAGGACCCGATGAAGCTGTACAACATAAACTTGCCGACAGGCATGCGAGCCATGCCTGCCGGAAGAGAGATGAACGTCCTGACAACCGGCAGGACACGGCCGATCAACACCGACACCGGTCCCCGTTTGGCAAACCAACGTTCCGCTTGCTCCACGTGGCGGCGGGACAGATGAACATAGCGTCCGTACCGCTCGATAGCTGCTCGCCCGCCGTACAACCCCACATAATATGCCGCCAGGGAGCCCGCCACATTGCCAAGCGTACCGGCCAATACCACGCCCCAGAGATGAAGCTGGCCACTCCACACGAGATACCCGCCAAACGGCATGATGATTTCGCTGGGCAGCGGAATACAAGCGCTCTCCAGCGCCATGGCGAAGAATACCCCGAGGTAACCCAGGCTTTGTATCCAGTTGGTGAGCAAATGTGTCACAATCCATGCACTCCAATCCCTTCATGTTTGGTCCCTTGCAAAGGGACGGATGCGTGGGGCAAAAAGTTCATCACAAGGATGAACCAAACCGAAGCAGGTACCGTCTATTCGCATGGATGGAGCACAATACGAGGAGATCCTCGGATGGGCGGGTTTCAATGCCCTGTCTCGCAGGTGGGGGTGGACCTTGGGGTGATGCGGCTTGAACGATGAGCACTGGCAGTGGATCCGGGCCGCCCAGGCCGGAGATCAGGAAGCGTTCGCCCACCTGGTCCACTCGTACAAGGACTATCTCTTTCGAACGGCCTACGCCATCCTGCGGGATCACGGGGAAGCGGAGGACGTGGTGCAGGAGGCCTTCGTGAAGGCATTCCTGTCCTTGTCCGGATTAAAAGACGAGCGGGCGTTTCCTACATGGATCACAACCATCACGACACGCCTGGCGTTGGATTCGATTCGCAGGAGGAGACCGGATGTGAGTTTGGGTGACTCCGAGGCCGTCCCGCACAGAGACCGAGGGGCGGTACCAGCGTCCGTAGCCGAACTGCGGCTGGACCTGGCGGCCGCCCTGGCGAAACTGAGCCCCGAGCACCGAGCCGTGATCGCCCTGCGGGAAATACAGGGCTTTGATTACCGGGAGATAGCTGAGATCCTCGGCATCCCCATTGGTACGGTTCGATCCCGTCTTCATACTGCACGCATGCAGTTGCGGAATCTCTTGTCTGCGCACGAGGAGAGGGGGTGACCGGATTGGATTGTGAACATCCGGAGGAGTATCTGTCCGCTTACCTGGACGGGGCGTTGTCGGAGGAGGAGCGGGTGGCTGTCGAGAGACATCTGGCCGCTTGCGTAGATTGCGAGCGCCTGTTGGCGGAACTGGCATCGGTGTCGGCGTGGGCGAAGGATGCGTTCTCTTCCATCACGGCGCCGCCGTGGCTTGAGGTTCAGGTTATGGAGCGCATCCAGACGCTGGGGCCGTCCAGGCAAGGTGTGCGGCTGGCGTGGCTCGCTGTCTTCAGCGCTGTGGCGGTCACGATGCTGGCCGTCGGAGGCATCTTCACAGCGGTGCTGTCGGTGCTGTGGGCGGTGGGGAAAGTTCTGATACGGTTTGCCGGCGGGCTGCACATGACGCTGGTGCGGATGTGGTGGGGACAAGGGTGGGGAATCATGATGGCCACCGGGCTGGGGATGGCGATCACGCTGCTCAGCCTGGCCTGCATGAAGTGGCTGATGAAACATGCATGGGATCCCAGCCCTTCACCGCATCCTTGACGTTTGACAAAGTGGGTGTCCGAAATGCACAAGCTGCTCAGGCAACAAGCATGGTGGAAAACCTCATTGTCCTTTGTGCTGGCGGCCATGTTCTTGCTCTTTGTCACGGGTCCGACACCTGTTTTCGCCGCTGACGGGCGAGACGTGGTGAGCCGCCAGGCCGTGACCATTCCGCAGGGCGAGGTGGCGGAGGATGTCCTGGTGATCGGGAACGACGCCACGGTGTCCGGTGTGGTGTACGACAACCTGGTGGTCGTCGGCGGGGACATTCACTTGACAGGGACGGCTCGGGCCGGCGTTGTAATTGATCTCGGCGGCCACCTCACCCAGGACCCAGGAGCGCACGCCAACGCCGTGTTCACGCTCTCCTTTCGGCAGCCGTTCTTGAATAGCCTGACCATCGGCTCGGCGCTTGTCGTGGCCGTGTGGACCCTGCGCCTGGCACTGTCCGCCGCCCTGGTGGCGCTGCCAGTCATTGTGGCCGTCCTGTTGCGGTCGTACTTGGACCGCCCGGTGTCCTACGTGGCGCAATCGGTCCGCCGCACGGGCCTCATGGGACTCCTGGTCTCCGTCGTGTTCGTGGCGCTCGGGGCCGTCAGCGCCATCACCGTGATCGGCCTGCCCGTCACCGCCATTTTGCTCTGTGTCTATCTGGCGCTCGGCGTGGTGGGCCTGACCGGCGTGTCCGCTTGGATCGGCCGGATGACGGTGTTTGGCGCACCCGAGCGCCCGGTTTGGTTGCAGACCCTGCTCGGCTCTACCTTTTTGATGGCGTTCGGGAACATCCCGATGGTCGGTCCTATACTTCTCACCATCGCCTGGTGGGTGGGGGTGGGCGCCGTGACGATGTGGGTGTGGCAAGGATGGCAATCCCGTTCAGGGAAGAAAGCCGGATCCAAACGTTAATCTCCGATGCGAGGTGGAACACAACGTGATGGAGTCAACTGCATGAATTCGCCAGGGGAATTTCTCCTTGCATCGTCGCTGTTGGCGATGTTTGGTGCGCAGGTGCTCAAGGTGGCGATCCACCGGCTTCGGCACCGGAGGTGGAAGTGGACGGTGTTTCTACGATCCGGTGGGATGCCCAGTTCCCATTCAGCCCTGATGAGCGCCCTCACGGTGTCGTTGTGGCTTGTTTATGGATGGAAGTCGGCCTGGTTTGCGGTGGCCTTCGTCTCATCCATGGTGGTGATGTACGATGCGGTGGGGGTCCGCCGCCAGGCCGGGGAACAAGCGATGATCTTGGAGGATTTGATTCAACAGGTGCAGAGCGCCGGCGTACCGGTGTCGGATACGGTGCCGACCACCTTGCGCCACTGGAAGCGGCAGGGCCATACGCCGAAAGAGGTAGCGGCGGGAACTCTTTTTGGTGGTGTAACGGCCGTGCTCGTCTTCTGGGTGAACTCGAGCCTGACCTAGATTCTCAACCTGAATGAAAAGGAGTCACGATATGAACCCGTTTGACCTGTCCGTGTATCATTTCGTAAATCACTTCGCCGGTCATCATCAGGTTGTCGACACTGTCATGAAATTTGTCGCCAAGGATGCGCTCGAGATTTACGCCGTCCTGTTCATCGCCGCCTGGTTCGCCTTGCCGAAGGCAGAAGAGAACAAGCGGCATGCTCTGGTCGTGTCGTTTTGCTCGGGCGTGCTGGCGCTACTCATCAATCTTGTCATCTCGCACATCTGGTTTCGCCCACGGCCGTTCACGGTGCTGCCTAAGGGGACGTACACGCAGCTCATCCCGCACGCCCCGGATGCCTCGTTCCCCAGTGACCACACATCCGGTGCGTATGCGTTCGCCAGTGGTGCCTGGGGCAAAAGTGCCAAGTGGGTGAGCTTCGTGTTCACCATCGTGGCTGTCGCGACCATGGTGGCCCGTGTGTACGTCGGGGTGCACTGGCCGACGGATGTTTTGGCAAGTCTAGTCGTTGGCGTGCTGGCGGGGCGGATCATGTGGCGGTTCGAGCGGTATATCGCTCCCATCACCGGATTGGGCCTGCGAATCTTTCGTTTGGGCCGGTACGGCAAAACGGGCCGACATGTCCGGGGTGCCGCAAGAAGTCGTTCGTAAACAAAGGTCTAGTTCACAAGACGAGGTGTATTCATGGAGCCGGTACGGCAAAACGAGCGGAAAATCGCAGGGCTGAACCCGGTGATTTTCGTCACCGGGTTGGTCAGTCTGTTTACGGATTTGTCCAGCGAAATGATTGTCCCCGTGCTCCCGTTGTTCCTGACCTCCGTGTTGCAGGTCCAGGTGGGGGAAGTCGGGGTGATTGAAGGAATTGCAGAGAGTACGGCAAGTGTGCTGAAGCTGTTCTCGGGCTGGATTTCGGACCGGATGGGCCGCCGAAAGCCCCTGATGTTGGCCGGATACGGATTGTCCAATCTGGTGAAGCCGTTGTTCGCCCTGAGCACATCGTGGGTCCAGGTGCTCGCCATCCGCTTTGCTGACCGGTTTGGCAAGGGCGTCCGGGGCGCACCACGGGATGCGCTCATCGCTGATTCGATCTCGCCTGAAGATCGTGGAAAAGCATTCGGGTTTCACCGGGCGCTCGACACGGTCGGGGCGGCTCTGGGGCCGTTGACGGCGTTTGCGGTGCTCGCCCTGTTTCACGGGAACTACCGGACTGTATTTTGGGTGTCGGCTGTACCAGGGGTTCTGGCGATTTTGCTGTTGGCGTTTTGCCTCAAAGAACAAGTGCACGAGCGTCCCGTGAATGAAAGGTCTGCATTGCCAAGGATTAGCTTCCGCCCTTTGGGCAAGCGGTTCATGGGGTTTTCGCTGATTGCCACCTTGTTTGCTCTCGGTAACTCGTCCGACGCCTTTCTGATACTCCGGGCGCAGGACGTGGGTATGGCGGCCAGTCTCATCCCGCTGGCGTATTTCACATTCAACGCCACGTACAGCGTGTTTGCGATGCCAGCCGGCGTGTTGTCTGACCGAATTGGCAGGCGAACCGTCCTGGTGTTGGGATACCTCATTTTCGCCGCCATTTATATGGGATTTGGCTTGGTGAAAAACAGCGTCTGGATTTGGGGACTCTTTGCCGTGTACGGGCTCTACTACGCCGCCACGGAAGGGATACAGAAGGCGTATGTCGCCGACCTTGTGCCGAGAGGACAGCGGGGGATGGCGATGGGAACGTTTAATGCCCTGACGGGGTTGGCCACACTTCCGGCGAGTATCCTCGCAGGCGGATTGTGGCAGAGTTTCGGCCCGATGGCCACGTTTGGGGCCAGCGCCATCTGTGCGGTACTGGCGGCAACCCTTCTGGTGGTGTTTCGCATCTGAGGCGGCTTATGACGGGAGAGAGGATTGTGTTGAAAAAGTTCGCCTGTTGTTTGACGGCGGTCACTGGAGTATTGGCTGGATGCGGTGGTCCTACCACCCCGGCGTCCGAGAATGCTAGCAACATGGTACAACCGCCCACGGTGTCGTCCGCTCCGGCACCGGGACACATGCCGACGGTTCGGCCTCCAGAGCACATCGTGATCGTCATCGAAGAAAACCACTCGTACGGGGAAATCGCAGGCAATGCAAAGGCTCCCTACATCAATGCGCTGATGAAGCAGGGGGCCACGTTCACGAACTATCACGGGGTGGAGCATCCCAGCCAGCCGAATTACCTCGACCTGTTCTCCGGGTCAAACCAAGGCGTCACCAACGACTCCTGCCCGCACACGTTTTCAGCGCCCAATCTGGCCAGCGAACTGGCAGCCGCCGGTCTGTCCTTTACTGGGTATTCGGAGGATCTGCCATCGATGGGATACACGGGGTGCAGCAACGGGCAATTCGGACTGCCTTTGGGCGCCACGTACGCCCGCAAGCACAATCCATGGGTGAACTTCACCAACGTCCCGCCGTCAGATAACCTGCCGTTTACGAGTTTTCCAAAGGACTTGTTCAAATTGCCGACGGTGGCGTTTGTGATACCGAACCTGCAGCACGACATGCACAGCGGTTCCATTGAAGCCGCAGACACGTGGCTCCGGCAAAACATACAGCCATACGTGGAGTGGGCTAGGTCGCACAACAGTTTGTTGGTGGTTACCTGGGATGAGGATGATGAGTCGGCCGACAACAGGGTCCCCACGATCTTCGTGGGGCCCATGATTCGCCCCAGAACCTATTCCGAGCGGGTGAACCATTTCAACCTCCTGCGCACCATCGAAGACCTGTATGGACTTCCTCCCCTGGGACAAAGCGCCCATGCGGCGCCGATTGCGGATGTGTGGCGGTAAAGAGGCGGGGAGGAGATGACTATGCGGCGTTTCGTCCGCCGACTTGTAAAGCCCTTCATATTCCTCTTGGTGGCGGGGTGTGTTTCGTGGTACGGACTGAAGGTGTACTTTACACGGGTTCATCCGATTGCTCCCAAGGTTCGGCAGGAGGTGTTGGCGCAGATTGAAGCGCATGAGAGTCGGTTTCTCACCTATGACCAGATTCCTGAGGTGTACCGAAACGCTGTGATAGCGACCGAGAACCGGAGTTTTTTCAGGAACATCGGCGTGGATTTTCAGGGCATTGCACGGGCGATGTGGGTGGACATTCGACAACGGCAGCCCATACAAGGGGGATCGACGATCACGCAGCAATTGGTCCACAACACCCTCTTGAAGAATATCCCCAAATCCCTGTCGTGGAAGGTGAAGGAAACCCTTTACGCTATCGGACTCTACAATACGTTGAGCAAGCAGGAGACGTTTGCGTTGTATGCGAATGACATCTAATTCGGGCAGGGTGCCTACGGTCTGTACGCTGCGGCGCAGACGTATTTCGGGAGGGCGCCCTCGGAGTTGAACGCTGGTGAGCTAACTTTGCTCGCCGGGTTGCCGAATGCCCCAAGCGACTACAATCCATTTCGCCACATGGAGCTGGCCCGAGAGCGGCAGCGGATCGTCGTGCAAAGCATGGTGGACGACGGGGTCATCACGCAAGCGCAGGCGGAGGAGATTCTCCGAGAGCCCATTCGTCTGCGGTCAAACCGGTGAGCCATTGCGGAGTCATGACGATGGTTGGTGACGGGCTCTTCTGTAGCAGGAAGCCCAACACCCAGAGGGCAACAAACACCCCGATGCCAAGGACCACAGACGGTGAGAAACGGTGTGGCACTCCGGCGTACAGGCTTGCGACGCCAATGTAGTAAGGCCAGATGGACACCGCCGCAGTCCAGAGATAATCCCACAACCGGATGGAGTCTAACAGACCCGCCGCATAGTTGACGATTGGAGCGGGAATGGGCAGCAGGCGTGCAAACAGCAATCCGACGGCGCCCTGTCGTTGCACGCACGATTCGACCCTGATCCAGTGTTCTTTGGTGACAAACCGCTGAATCAGCGGGGCGGCGATATGGCGGGCGAGGACAAACGTGATGAGGGCCCCAATCACCGTGCCTGCCCAGGCGCAGAGGACACCCAGCAGAACCCCGTACAACTTCATGTTGAGAATGAGAAGAAACTCCCCTGGGATGGGGACGACGGAGATGACCGCCATCAGGCCGATGGAGAATGCCATTCCCCAGGGACCCCAGTCTCGCAGGAGGTTGGTTATCGTTCCGTGCCGGTCCAGGCACAGGATTGCAATCACAAGAGCCACTTCGAGAAGGAGAGTGCCCGCACCTGTTATCCAGTGAGGGCTGCCTTGTTCGTGTTGAAACGGGATGGCGTCCATGATCTCCGTCCTTTGCAAGAAATGATTGTGTGTGGCGTCCACAACAAGAGACGGTTGGGGTTGGCAATTGGTTCAGACCCCGTAATCATTTCACATGACAGTTTGAGATCGGGGACATTTTCCGCAGCGGACGATGTGGTATGGTGATTGCAGAGGGTTCTGAGGGGAGTGGGTGCGGTGCCAGCCAAGGACAAACCGAGGCCAATCGGGTATGAGTTCGAGATCACGTTGTGTGGGGTCCATCCGACCGTGTGGCGGAGATTTCGGGTGCCTGCCGACATCACATTTCAGCGTTTGCATGAAGTCATCCAGATTGTGATGGGGTGGACGGATTACCATCTGTACGAGTTTCGGTACGGGAACGTCCGGATCGGGATTCCGGATGATGAGACCTTTATCCTTGATGCCACACACTTCGATGCGAGGCGGAAACGGCTTCCATCTTTCGGTTTCGACCGCAACGACGTCTTGGGTTACCTGTACGACTTTGGCGATGACTGGATGCATACGTTGCATTTGGTGATGCCGATTTACCATCTCCCTGATGAACGGGCGTACTTTTGCGTCGACGGTGAAAATGCGTGCCCACCGGAGGACGTCGGTGGTTGGATGGGATACGAGCATTTTTTGCATGTCATCGGGGATCCAAATCACCCGGAGCACGAGGCCATGCAGGTCTGGAGCGGTGGCCACTTTGACCCGTTCCGGTTTGACAAGGATGCGGTGAATCGGGTGTTGCGTGAGCGGTTTGAACAGCGGTGAATTGAAAAGTGCTATCGTAGGTACAGGGAAACGAACTTCGAATCGATATTTGAATGAAGATCGGGGTATGGCCTCATAATGACAGGATCCGGGTTCGGGCTGGGGGAGTCCTTCACCTTTGTGACACGCACAACGACAACATGAACGGGGGTATGCAACGCCATGGACACTCACTTCATGCGGCATCTGTTAGCTACCATCGCTTACCGAGCAACGAAAGTGATTGAAAACGCCCCGGAGCATTATCCGGCATTCGATGCAGGGCAAGGGGTTCGCACGCCTGTCGAAATTCTGCATCACGTGTGGGATGTTCTCCTTATTGCTTATCGGGATCTGTGTGGTGGTGAACGAGTTGAGGTTCCTGTTGCGGACTGGGGAACGGAATTGGAACGGTTTTATGATGTATTGAGTCGCTTGGATGAGGCAGTTGCAGGTGGAGCTCAACCACAAAAACGGTCGTGGGAACAAATTTTGCAGGGCCCACTGTCTGACGCTCTGACACACATCGGTCAACTGGCCACACTCCGTCGGTTGGCAGGAGACCCAGTGCCGCCTGAAAGTTATTTGAGGGCACAGATCCAGATAGGCAGGATCCGGCCTTCATAAGGCTGGTGGAAGCTCGGTGGTTGTTGACCACAGGGCCTGCAGGTTGTGACGAATGCAATGATTATCGAGACCACTCGGGAGCGGTGACCGTATTCTGTCATGAAGTCAGTGATGAGATTCGGCTCAAACTCCTGGAACTTCAGGATGTAGAAGGTTTGTTTGTATTGATAACAGAATGGGCGAGACGGTTCGAGCGAGCGTGTAGGGACTAGCGAGAGAGGCAGCTACAACATAGATTGATTTCATCACTGATAGATGACCCATCCGACAACAAAGCTGGCGATGCCAAAGGCGAGGGTAGACCCAATTACGTACCAAAACGTGGTGTATTGTACACGTGAATTGTTTCGCTGGTGTGTTTCTCTCCTCATGTTGATGACGGACAGTGCGCCTCCGGAGATGGCTGCAGTTAGACTAAACCTTACATCGTGGTGTGAAGGCACCGCATGAACTTGTCGAAAGGATGTGTCAAGCGCTTGGAGAGTGATTTGGCGGAAGGCTTGTGGCAGGAAGGGCAGGAAAAGATGGAGAGGTACCGAATCAGGCCCTGTATGATGGTGACTATAGATTCCTGGTCACTCACAAGGGATGAATGGGTCCTCGGGGCCGTAGGCTTGCGCTCATACCTTTCTTAACCTCACTCACAATTACAGTGAACAGGGGGATTATGAATCTGAGTATCATAGTGGTTCCGTACGATCCAGGTTGGCTTCAGGCATTTGAAATGATCCGGAGCTATGTCAGCCCGGTCTTATCAGATATCGTTGTTGCGATAGAACACGTTGGAAGTACGTCGGTTCCAGGGCTGGCAGCTAAGCCTATTGTGGACATAGACGTGGCAGTGGCAACTCGAGACGATGTATACGTTGCAATTCAAAGGCTGGCGAGCCTCGGATACATTCACGAAGGGGATTTGGGGATTGCGGGACGAGAAGCTTTCATTCCTCCAAATGGATTGCCTCCACATCATTTGTACGTCTGTACGGCTGATAACACTGAGTACGAGCGGCACATTCTGTTTCGGGACTATTTAAGAAGTCATCCGGAAGAAGCGGAACTGTACGGTGCATTAATAAGAGAATTAGCACAGCGTTTCCCCAACGACCGTGCTTCCTACACAAACGGCAAGAGTGAATTCGTGAACGCAATATTGAAACGGGCGGCTTGGAAACCCCAATGATCCAGAATGGCCGATCTACGATTCAGCCAGCACCTTCTGGTAGTGATGTTGTGTCTTTGTTCGCTCGTATCCGAGTTTCGGATAGAAATGATGCGATTCGGGTCGCTCGGTTCCCGACCTGAGACGAACCACTCGATATCCGTTGTCCAGAGCCCACTGTTCAGCCTTCAGCATTAGCATTCGGCCCACACCTTGCTGACGATATTGACGGTCAACAACGATTCCCCGTATTTCGGCATAGGGGGCAGAACTGAGCGAATGGATGCCATGCACGTGTATCCATCCGACAACGGCGGAATTCTCCTCGACAACAAACAGTTGGTGCTCCGCCAACCGGCACAAACGCTGGAACCGTTCCTCAACTTCTTCGGTGCGAGCTGGATAGCCAAACTGCTCGCACAGTACAGTGACCTGTTCGATATCCTGGGGCTTCATCTTTCGAATTTCCATTTGACCACTCCTCTGACTTTGACTTCGCCTT
Source organism: Alicyclobacillus macrosporangiidus CPP55 (assembly GCF_000702485.1). Classification (GTDB taxonomy): domain Bacteria; phylum Bacillota; class Bacilli; order Alicyclobacillales; family Alicyclobacillaceae; genus Alicyclobacillus_H; species Alicyclobacillus_H macrosporangiidus_B. The sequence goes on from NZ_JNIL01000001.1 coordinate 16,321, forward strand.
TGCTACCGGTAATTCCTCTCAGGTGACGCATGGCCCAGTCACCATCGAAAAGTCTTCAGCGGAAGGAAATGTATGGTGAAATATTGAAACAGTGAATGTACACGAACTGAATCGGCCGTTGCAACAAACCAGGAACTGTACATTGGTAAGCGTCAAAGCCCCCACACCTTGCGTTTCTCCAACCGTCGTGCGACAGTCATGGACGGCAACAATCAGCCCCGCCAGGAAACCCAGCGGGGCGATTTCTCATGCTATCCTTTTTTCCCACGCCTCCGGATTCGTTCCGGCAGGCGGTCCGACCACGGGAGCAGCTCATCCATCGCTGCACGGTCATCCGTTCGGATGTTGGGCAGCCACTCAAACAGATGTTCCAGGTACAGATACGGGTCCAGCCCGTTCTCCTTGGCTGTCTCCACCAGGCTGTACGCGATGGCGCTCGCCCTCGCACCCTGTGGGGTGTTGGCAAACAGGAAGTTCTTGCGACCAATTACAAACGGCTTGATTGACCGCTCGCTCCGGTTGTTATCCAACTCCAGATGGCCGTCCTCCAGGAACACCACCAGCTTCGGCCACTGGTTCAGGCAATACGAAACCGCCTTGCCCAAAGCACTCTTGGGCACCACCTGTCCGCTCTGCTCCTCAAGCCATGCCAAAAACTCGTCAAGCACCGGCCGGCTCAGCCTCTGCCGTTCGGCACGACGTTCCTCTGGTGTCTCGTCTTTCAAACCGCGCTCAATCTTGAACAGCCTGTTGCAGTACTCAAGCCCAATCCGGGCCGCTGTCGGTTTTTTCCGTTCGGCTGTCGGCAGAGCTGTGAGCGCCTCGTCGAACTTGCGCCTCGCGTGTGCCCAGCACCCCACCAAGGTGACACCCTCGATGTCGTGGTATCCGCTGTACCCATCCACATGCAGGTAACCCTTGAATCCCCCGAGGAACCGCCTTGGATGCTCCCTCGAGCGGGTCTCCTGGTAGTCGAACAGGACGATGGGGGGCCCATCCCGGCCGCTGCGGTACAGCCACATGTACGACTCCGACTCGGCCGCCCGTCCAGGCTCGTGCAGCACCTGTAGCGTCGTCTCGTCCGCGTGCAGGTACTTTCGTGAAAGCATCTCCTCGTGCAGTCGGTCATACACCAGGCTAAGCCATCGTGTCGCGCCTATCACGACCCAGTTCGCTAAGGTCTGCCGCGACAATGCCAGGCCCTTCCGGGCGAACTGCTGCTCCTGCCGGTACAGTGGCAATCCGTCCACGTACTTCTTGTCAATCACATGTGCCAGCATCGAGGCGGACGCCAGACTGCCCGGGATCGGGGGCCTGGGCATCTGCGCCTTGACCATCGGTGTTTCGGTCCCATGCTTGTCACACGGCCGGCACGCGTATTTATACTGCACATGTTCGACCAGCACCGTCTGAGCCGGGATGTGCTTGAGCTCACGACGGACCTCAGCGCCCACCTCGTCCATGACTGCGTTGCAGCACGAGCAGATCCGCTCTTGCTCCGACAAACGGTATTCAATCCGCTCCACAGGCAGATCTGCGAGCATGGCCTCCCGCTGGCCAGGCTGTTTCTTGCGTCGTTGATACGTAACCGTCTCGACAGTGGGTTCCTCTGCCTCCGGTTGCGCCTCCGCCTCGGCCTCGTTAAACACCAGGTCCAATCGAACCTGGTCCTCTTTCGTGCGTTCGCTGGATTTCCCGAAATGCCGATGGCGGGCCAGGCGAAGCTCTTCCAACAGCAGCTTCACCTGCTTTTTCAGCTCCGCGTTTTCCCGCTCCAACGCTTCGTAGCGTTCCTGCAGGGATTCCGGTTGGTTGGTGGTCACCGTCGTCGTGTTCATCATGCAAAAGGACTTCGACGCAGCCGCCGAAATCCCTTGTTAGAAAGGCATCTTTTGCGATTTTCCCCGTCACACCACTCTCTTGGCTGAGACCTGCGGGTGGGCCTTCTGCTGGGTGAGTGACAGCCCGTCCAGCAGCCAGTTCAGTTCCCGTCGGCCAATGACGACAGTCTTGCCGGCACTGGTGTCAGGCCATTGAAACCGTCCACGCTCCAGGCGTCGGTAATACAGCCAGAAGCCGTTGTGCTCCCAGTACAGGATTTTCAGCTTGTCCCGCTTCCGGCTACAAAAGACGAAAATGCACGGAGAAAACGGATCCAGCTCGAAAGACTCCTGAACCAAGGCTGCCAAGCCGTCGATGGATTTGCGCATGTCTGTGCTGCCGCATGCCAGGTACACACGCAGTTCCGGTCCGGTACCGATGTTCAGCATAGGCCGGACAACGTGCGTACCACATCGCGCAGCAGTTCAGTGTCGTAACCGGGTGTGACCTCGATGATGGCCGGGCCCACTCGGACGGACAGCGGCTTGTCCACCTCTCCGGTCGGTTCCTGGACATGAATGGGGACAAAACGAGGCTGCGGCTCGACCTGCTCCGCCTTGAACTTGCCCACCCAATACCACAGCTGGTGCTCCTTGATCTGGTGGGCAGCACACCATGCGGCGCCCGTCTGTCCGCTGGCCCGGAAGTCGGCCACGCGGGCGCGCCAAAGCTCACGAAGCTCTTCCAACTCCGCTTTCGTCACGATGATCCCTCCATGATTGGGTTCTGGGGGAATCATCTCGCAGACCAAGGCTTGGCGCTAGGTGCGGACTATTTGACGCTACTGAGAAAATGGACAAAAAAGAGAATACTCCCTCTTGTGCAGTTCTCGAATGGTTATTTATGTATATTGATTCAGGAGGCTTCCCCAGTGATGACAACTTGTACGCCCAATTGCTTCAGCCGATGCACGTGGCGTCGAATCAACGTTTCTCGATTCTGCCGATCGTAGTAATCAGGTCCCAGGTCTTGATAGGCAACCTTGTGCTTAAGCAGGTGGTATACGATGACCAGCAGGGTGTGCGCCAGAGCGACCGCTGCACGTTTCGTTCCCCGGCGCGCAGCAATCCGGTGATATCGGGCGGAAAGGCGGGTGTTTTTGCCTCGGGCGGCAGCGCGTGCGCATTCGATCATCGTTTCTCGCAACCATCCGTCACCCTTGCGTGTTTTTCCACTGTATCGTTTTCCCGCACTCTCGTGGTTCCCGGGACACAGTCCTGCCCAGGATGCCAGATGCGCTGCGGTCGGAAACCGACTCATATCCGTCCCGACTTCCGCCACAATCATTTCTGCCGCCTTTCGCCCAACCCCCGGAATCCCCTCGAGACGCGCCAGGTCTTCTTCAAAAGGGCGCATCCGCCGCGCTATCTCGGCGCTCACTTCCTCGATTAACTCGTCTAACTCATCAATGTGTTGAAGCTGAATGGCCAGCAGCTTCCGCTGATGAGGACGCACAATGCCTTTGAGCGCCTGCTCAAGCTCCTTCGTCTTGTTCCGCAATCGGCCTTTCGCGAGAGCAGCCATGCTTTGTTCGTCGGTGTTCCCAGCGATGAGTTCTTCCAGCATCGCACGCCCGCTCGCACCGAGCACGTCCGAAGCGACCGATGCCAGCTTGATATTCGCGCCTTCTAGGACTTTTTGGAGTCGGTTCACTTCACTCGCACGCTCGCGAATGAGCGACTTCCGGTAACGAATCAACTCACGCAACTCTCGTTGCTCACGCGAGGGAATGTAGCTGCCCTTCAGAAGTCCATGTTGCAGAAGCTGCGCGATCCACTCCGCATCTTTGACATCGGTCTTACGCCCGGGTACCTGTTTGATGTGCTGTGCGTTCACTACAAGAATTTCAAGCCCCTGGTCCTCTAATAGGTTGTAAATCGGTTTCCAGTACACGCCGGTACTCTCCATCGCCACATGTGTGCAGCCGTGTTGGCGAATCCATTGGCACATCGCTTGGAGATCTTCCGTCATCGTGCCGAATGTGCGAATCTCTTTGCCTTCAGGGGTGAGTACACACGCAACAACCTTCTTCTTGTGCACATCCAGCCCGCAGCAACGTTCATGCACGACTTCCATTCCACGGGCACCTCCATCGAGCGAACAATCGCAACCGCGTGGCGACCGATGATCCGAATTCTACTGTGCGTGCATCCCGTAGGGGAGCGACAAACCGTGGTTCTCGAGGTCGCCGGCTCCGTCTTACGATCGGGCTTTATGCACCACCGTCAAACGAGCTCTGGCGGCTGCTGACGCGATCGTATCGCAATATCTCCTCATTTTCATGCTCCCGTGGCGTCGAAGTTCGACATGGATGTCTTACGTACATTGAGAGGGGGATGGATGTTCGAATGGGCGACTTACGCTACCCCATTGGTATGTATGAGCCTGTCCTCGAGGTAAGTGGTGAGGACAGGAAACAGTTGATCAGAGAGGTGGAAATTCAGCCTGCAATCCTGCGTGCCACGGTTGAAAAACTTACATCGGAACAGATGGAAACCCCGTATCGTCCTGGGGGATGGACGATTCGACAAGTGGTTCATCACTTGGCGGATAACAACATGAACGCATACATACGGTTCAAGCGGGGTCTGACGGAAGATACGCCAAGCTCACCGTCGTATCGGGAGGACTTGTGGGCTGAACTGCCCGACTATCGTCAGATTCCTGTTGGCGAGTCCCTGACCCTGCTGGATGTCTTACATAGGCGCTTTGCGGTTCTACTGTGGGCCCTCAATCCTCAAGATTTCCGCCGTACCGTCGCCCATTCAACATTGGGGGTTATCAGTCTCGACACGGCGCTACACAGGTTTGTATGGCATAATCGGCACCACATCGCTCAGATTACGAGATTGTGCGAACGTATGGGTTGGTGAAAGGTGTGCAAATATGGCCTTGAAGAGCCTCGAACAGCGGGTCGCCGATCTGGTTGAAGCAGCACGATCTCTAGGGTTGCCTGTGACTGATAGCCAAGTCCTGTCTGACAGAGGAAACTTGATCGTGCGTTTGCTTCCCTGTGATTGTGTGGCCAGAGTGCTGACTCTGTTCGGGGACGAAGATCCGTCATATTGGCGAGCCGTTGCAGAACGTGAAGGGGCGGTGGCACAGCACCTTGCCGGGCAGGGTGTACCAGTGGTTTCGCCGGTCACCACCATTGCCCCAGGACCGCACTCCGTGGGCACCACTTAGTTTACCCTGTGGGACTATATTTCGTCAGTTGGCGATACAACCCTCTCCATTGACCAAACCTATGTGCTATTGGAGAAGCTTGCAAGCGGATTGATAACATATCCTGGTGACCTGCCGGTCTTGGGCGATTGGATCCCGGCTTCTGGTGCGATCGAGAATATATCTGGACTGCACGGTGACAGTGTGAACGCTTTGGTGAGTGCTGTGTTTGTCAAGCGAAAAGTTGACCACTTTGCTAATCGAAAAGTTGACCACCCCTGGCGTAGCGAGTCTGGTGCCTGGCGGAGGCCCGACAGGCCCCTCACAGCTGGGCTGCAACTCGTCTTTGGCTCTCTCGGAATCGGTAGGATTCGCCTTCAAACAGCAGGATGTGGGAGTGGTGGGTCAGTCGGTCGAGGAGGGCTGTCGTCAGCGTCGCGTCGTGGAACACGTCCGTCCATTTCGCGAACTCCAGGTTCGTCGTGATGAGGATGCTGCCCTTCTCGTACCGCTCCGCACAGAATTGGAACAGTAGTGGCCCACCTTGAGTTAAGGATACATACCCTAACTCGTCCAAGCAGACCAGGTCGTACTTGTCCCACGTCCGAAGGTATCTGGGCAGTCGGTACTCTGACTCTGCCTGTAAGAGCTCCTGGACCAGCTGCATGACGGTGATGAACCGCACTCTGTAGCCCGCTGAGATGGCGGCCAGCCCGATGGCTATCGCAATGTGCGTCTTGCCCGTTCCGCTAGCGCCCATGCAGATCACGTTTTCCTTGGCCCGAATGAAGTCTCCTCCCGCCAGGTGCACAATCCGCTGCTTCTGCAGCGTCGGAATCGCGGTGAAGTCGAACTCCTGCAGGGTCTTGTGGGCGGGAAACCGCGCCTGTTGGGTGTAGGCCTGCAGCCGACTGGCCTTCCTCGACTCAATCTCCTCGGCGAGGCAGGCGGCAAGGTACTGGACGGGGGAGTGGCTGTGCACTCCCGCCTCCCTTGCCAGCGCCGCGTACGCCTTGCGTAAGCCCGGCATCTTCAACTCCTTGCAGTAAATCTCCACCATGGCCGCGTGTACGTCGTCAGACATCAGTGGACCACCCCTTTCGTCAGTGCGTCGTATCTGGACGGATTGGGCTGCGCGAGGCGATACATTTGCAAACTGTCTGGCACGATGCCCGCGGATTCCGGTGAGGTGCGTAATAGATGCCGCTTGCTCTGGTTGGCTGTAACGACATCCGGCCCAATTTCCTCAATCGCTCGCAGAATGTCCTCCGCTCGCCAGACCTGGTGCAGCATGAGGATGGCTACGAAGTCCTTGTATCCATCCGGTCTGCTGTTCGCCATCCGGACCCGGATGCGTTGGTACACCTCCGGTAACTGCCGGACGACCGCCGCGTGCGTGGCGGCATGTGGTTTGTAAGCCAAAACCGGCAGATAGTGTCCGAGGTCCATGATGGTCTGTTGACGCTCGTGGCTCCTGGGGTGACTGGCCACCACCCGTTCCCTGTCGAGCACCTCAATCCGCTCGGCATACACCCTCAACAGCAGCGTCTTGCCCACGTATATGCTGGGGACGGAGTAGCGGTTGTGGTCAAAGCTGACGAGACACAGCTTGTTCACCGTGACGGGCCGTGTGGTAGCGCAACAGTGAGGGCGCTCCGGCAGTGCACGCAGCCCTGCCCGCTCTTGCTCCCAAGCGGACCACCGTTTGCCACGCTCTTTCTCGCACCACTGAAGAATCAGGTCGTTCAGGGGATCCAGGTCGGCCACGTCAGGAACGGGAACACACGTATGGCGGCGGACGTAACCAACGCCGTTTTCGACGCTGCCTTTCTCGTGTGGTTCACCGGGACGGCAGAATTCGCTGTCGAACAGGTAGTGGGCACGCAGGTTGGACAGAAGCACGTGCTCCTCGCGGGCGGGGCCAGCCAGGATCTTGGTAACCGCGGTTTTTGGGTTGTCGTAGCGAACACTGCGTGGCACGCCACCGAACCATTCGAATGCGCGGCGGTGACCCTCGAGGAACGCTTCAATCTTCTCCGTAGAGAAGGCACAGGCAAAGATGACGCCGCTGTACCGCAGCCGCATGACGAACAGGCTGACCTCCGTCTTCTTGCCGTTTATCTTCACAACGACTCGCCCGAAGTCGGCCTGCGCCAGCTCACCGGCGTCCGAAGCAAGTGGGATATACGCCTCCTGCCTGCGTTTTCTCAGCCTGCTTACCCAGTACCGGACGGTGGATTCAGCCGCGGTGAACTCCTCGCCGTACTCCTCCTGCAGCCGCTCGTAGATTCTTGAGGACACATACCGCTGTTTCTTGGGGGCTCCCGCCTTCTCCTCCTCCTTAAGCCAGGACTCGATGACGGGGATCCATCGTTCCATAGCCGGGCGGGAGCGGGGTTTGGTCAACCGATACTTGGGGATATCAGCGTCGGCCAGCATCTTGCGCACTGTTTGTCGCGACACTTGGCATTGCCGGCTGATTTTACGTATCGACCACCCGTCCACATAGTACCGCTTTCTGATATACTCCTTGTCGACCATCTCGAGCACATTCCTTTCCTCCTGTCCCCCCAGAGTTCGGACCAAACTCCAGGGTACAGGAAAGAGGTGCCGGGGTGGTCAACTTTTTGGTTGTCAATGTACCCCCACGTGGTCAACTTTTACGTTAGCAAACACAGTGGATCATACCTGTATGGGATATCTCGAATGTGCCGGAAGCGGTGACCATCTTGAACTGCAACTGCGAACTTCACTCCATCACCCGTCCAGCCAGTGCAGCTATTAAGGGCTTTAGCCACGTGACTATCAACGTATCTAACCTAGAAAAATCCCTTCGGTTTTACGTTGAAATCCTCGGTATGAGGCTGGTTCACCACGGCCGCAAGGATGCCTATCTTGAGTGGGGAGCGGCATGGATCTGTCTCCAAGAGAGACCAGAACTTACGCCACAGAGACAGCAAATCGGGGTCGACCATGTGGCGCTCTACATAGAGCCCGACCAATTTCGTGCGGCGGTGGAGGTTCTCCGAACAGCCAATGTTCCGATTGTGAGGGGTCCGGTTGAACGTGGTGGCGGTTGGACGGTAAATTTTCTCGATCCCGATGGCACACAGCTTGAGTTTCACACAGGTACTTTGGCGGAACGGATGAAGGTGTGGAGGTGAACGACGGCTTACGTTAAAGGACATCAAGATTTCTGGCCGTAAGGAAACAAATAGACATTAATGGTGAAAGGGCGTCCGAGCATGAGAAAGGTGGCCATCATTGGCTCGCCAGGAGCCGGCAAGTCGACTTTTGCACGTCGACTTGGTGACATCACCGGAATAGAGGTGTTCCACCTTGATCGGCTGTTCTGGAAACCAGGTTGGGTCCAGACACCAAGGGAAGAGTGGATCTCTCTCCAACACCGTCTGGTGAAACAGGGGTCTTGGATAATTGATGGAAATTACGGAGCCACGATGGACATTCGCATTCAAGCTGCGGACACTGTGATATTCCTCGACATCCCACGGCGTGTGTGCCTGTGGAGAATTGCAAAGAGGATCATCCGTTCTCACGGTCGAACGAGGCCCGACATGGCTGAAGGATGCCCCGAGAAGATTGATCTTGAGTTTCTTCGATACACATGGAGGTTTAGACAGCGGGAGCAAGCGAAGATTGTCAAGCGGTTGGCAGAGGCACGTCGACAAGGGAAGCAGGTCGTTTGGTTGAAATCGAGGCAGCAAGTCGAAGAGTATTTGGCTGCGTTACAACAGTGCTGATTAGCAATCACCCCCTTTACGGTCGCCGCCACGTTGCATTGAACACCTGGCCTTTCACGTGTTCTTGTGCTCACGTCGACGAGGTCACGTATCTGCTCCGACGACGTGACGGAGCATCTTGCGAGGAGCGGCACCCACATGCCGGCGGGTCGGATTTACTTCTCCGGCCCTATTAGGGCGGGTAAGATCAAATTGAGGCGCATCTGTGAGGTCCGCCAAGGTTGCCCGTCTGCGCAGCCCTTCTTATAGGCAAGTGTCCTGGCAAGGCTGCTGGGTTCCTCGTCACGAATGCGATCTTTTTGAAGATGCAAAGGTGTGACACGGTGTCACATCTTGGGTATTTGCTGCACCAGGCTTGGCCCCACTGGCCGACGACCAGTGCAACATGGCCTCGGCCTGCGTGACGAGCATCAACCACGTGAGTACCCGTGAAGCTCATCGCTACTCATATGCAGATACGTTTGTAGATCGTTCCAAAGCACATCTCCCTGCTGATCGAGTGTCCAATACGCTCGATTCCCGTATGAAAGTATCCGACATCCCGCTGCCTGGAGGTGTGCATCCATGAGTGTTTGATTCGACGAAGAAGTGAATTTGAGCTCATAGGAAACCCCGTTGTCCATTGGACAACTGGTCGGCCCAGGCGGCGCCGGCGAAAGCTGCCCGATATCATGATACAGTTGTCTTGCTTGAGGAGATGGTAATTGAACATGAAACGACGGGTCTGCATCGTGATATTGTGTAATGGTGACCATAGTCGGCTCCGCCGTTGGTGTCTGTGAAGCACTCTGTTGGGTTCCGCAGCCGGATAACAAGACCAGCGAAAAATACAATAAGCTCCGCTTCACCTGACCACATCCTCGCATGTACATGGTAGGCTATCTACAGCCTGGTTGATCACAACAGACTGTTCGAGTGTGGACCTCGATGAGATACACCTAAACACCGGGTGCTTGAATCCTATTCACGCCAAGAGATGTTCCTTCATTAACGATCAGATGTCTGCTTTGATTTGAATACGGCGAATTGCATCCATCACAGCCTGCACTCGCACAGCGTCATCCATCGTCGGCAGATGGGGGCAGTGTAGACCACCAATGGCCTTGGCCAGTTCGTCGTACAGACGCCACTGAGCATGGATGTACCCTTCAATCTCCTTGGGGAAGGACGATGCATCCATGAGTGGCTCCAATTGTACCGGATGAAATTGTTTAGTTTGGGCTGTCGCCATCGTCAGTTCGTGTCCGTTTATCCTCAAGGTTCCTTCCGTCCCGATAATCTCAATCTGTAGTGGGCGACCCACCGCCGCAACCGTGCAACTGACCGCACAGGTTGGTCCACTCTCGAATCGACCGATGAATGAGAAACTGTCTTCGGCAGTTGTACCCACCCAGTCCAGTCCACTTTTTCGCCTCGGGACGTGGTTCACCGTTTGCCCCTGAATGATGGCAAACGGTCCGAACCAATGACAAAGGGCGTCGATGATATGCGATCCGATGGCACCAAGCATGCCACCGCCTTCTTCGGCCAACCAGTGCCACGATGCTTCGCTCTCCCGGATCTGCGGCCAAAGGGGCCAAACTTCCGACCAATTCACCTGGATGATGTCCCCCAGTTGGCGACCGTTCAGGATCCGTTGGACAGCCTGACGCTCCGGCAGATACCGCCACTCGAAGTTCATCGCAGCAACCCTGGCGCTTCCATGCGAGACCTCGGCCATCCTCTCGGCCTCCGATCCGTTAAGGGCAGGCGGCTTCTCGCAGAGTACGTGATGCGAGGTGGAAAGCGCATGCTCCACCATTTCCGCATGAAGACCGGGTTTGGTGGCGTATTGAACCCGACTTTGTCAAGACAGATGGGATGGCTTTTAAGAGAGAAATGAGAGACTTGCAATTCAGATAAAAACCGTCTCACGCTGCGTTTTGTTGCATTTTCCAATTTCTGAATTCCAACGGCGAGCGATAACCTAGTGCGGAATGTGGTCGGTCCGTGTTGTAAAAGTGAATGTACGACTCAATCGCCGCTTTCGCCTCGGCAAAGCTGCTGTATTCCTGCAGCCAGACCTCCTCCTCCTTCAGCGACCGGAAGAATCGCTCGATGTATCCGTCAGCATCAGGGTTGTTGTACCCCGTCCGCTCGTGGTTGATTTGGCAGGCCTTCATCGCTTCGATGAACCGTCGACTCGTCATCTGGCAGCCATTGTCCGTTCGTAATGTCAAACCGGCACCTTGAACGCCATTCGGGAAGCGATAGTTCAGCGCCATATCCACAGCCTTCAGCAGGTCCTCCGTACGGCAGAACCGGGAAAACGAGTACCCCACAATCTCCCGGTCATAAGCGTCAATCACGGCAAACAGATATCCCCATCCGTCTTTCCCACACCACACCTTCGTCATGTCGCACTGGAAATGCTCGTTGGACCTGGTGACCGGTATCTTCCCTCGCCGTTTCGCTCGTGAAGCGCCCTTCCTCGGAGATTTCACCAGCAGCCCCATTTCCTTCATCAGCCGATACACCCGCTTATGGTTCACCCGCAGGTTGTATCGGCGACGCAGCATGACTTGGATTCGCCGGTATCCGTACGTGGGGAATTCTTCGCACAGTTTCCGAATCCACTGTTTGACCAGAGCGTCCTTGTCCACAGGAGGCCGGTTCGGCTTTGGCACAGGCGGCTTCAGCAAGCTGTAACAGTACGTCCGGTTCAGCCCTAACGCTTTTGCAATCACTGGGACCGGAAACCCTTCTTTGGCGAGCTGACAGACCAAAGAACGGCTATTTACTTCCGGCCCCAATTCGATTTTTTTCGCAACACATCCACCTGCATCGTAAGTTCACCGATCTTAGCCCGAGCCTCCTGCAACTCCTTCTCCAGCTCCTGCTCCCTCGTAGAGGGTCCGGACTGAAGTCCAGCCCGTCCACCAGCCAGGAACGCTTCACGCCACCTGTAATACAGACTCTGGGCCACGCCATGCCGCCGACATACCTCGCTGATGTTCGCACCGGGCATCATGCCCTCGAGCACGACGTTCATCTTTTCGTCCACTGTCCACTTACGTCCCGGCATCACAAACACCTCTGCTTCATCTTAACCCATCCCTTCTGTCTGGGTTGACTCTGGGGCAAGTATAGTGGCAATCACAATCAAATCCAATCCACCGGCGTTCATCATCTGTCGCCAATCATCGTACGCATTCGGTATGCCAAGATCGACGGCCACGTCTGTAGCTCGTCCAGGACGCATACTGGCAATGGAAACGAGATCGTACTTAGGGTGCTGTTTGAGAATTGGGGCATGGACGGTGGCACCGAAACCGGTCCCAATGATGCCAACACGTATCGGCATCGCAAAACTCCTTTCCTCGACTGTAACACCACGAGATATTCTATTTGAACTATCGCATACCCAGGCGGTACGGTAAACTTTTCTATATCGATGATGGACCTTGACGAGGGGCCCTCATGAAAACATCTATTCCTTAAGAGGGAGTCCATTTGGCTACATTGATGAATTCATATTGGAACGCCAGGTACGCAAACGGCCGCATCTGGGGTGATGATCCATGTCCCTCCGCTTTGATGGCAAACGAGCATTTCAGATCGGCGAACGTGAAAGATCTGCTCGTGCCGGGTTGTGGGTACGGCCGGAACAGTGTTTTCTTTGCAGAAAAAGGCTATCGAGTAACGGCGTTTGATGTATCTGATGTCGCTATCGAACTGGCCACTGCGCAGGCTAGGGAACGTTCTATCGACATCGATTACGCAGTGGGGGACATTTTTGACGCCGCATTTCTGACTGGGAAGGAGTTTGACGGGATATATCTGTCCAACGTGCTTCACCTGTTTTTGGCAGCCGAACGGGACAAACTAGTCCGTCGACTGACTTCACTCCTGAAACGAGGCGGTACTTTTGCGTTCTCTTGTATTTCAGTTTTCGACACGAACAACTACGGGATTGGCCCTGAAGTTGAGCCGAATACATTTGAGAAACATGAGGGAAAGCCTCTGCATTTTTTTGATGAGATAGAGATTCGGACGATGCTTGAAGCGGACTACAAGATTTTGGAACAGAAGCTTCATGTTCAAACTGAAGCTGACCCGAGTGGCGAGACCGAGGATTTGCAGCTCTGGTTCGTAGCTGCACAAAAGTTGTAGGCGAATCGAGGTATCACTTCGACAGTACGTCTGTTCAAATTGGTGGTGGAAGGCATGAAGGTAGTCAGCGCATGCTTGGCAGGATGTAAATGTCGATACGACCAAAGAGCAGCGACGGGCCACGATATTGAGGCGATGGTTCGTTCTGGAGAGGCGATATCAGTCTGCCCTGAGCAAATGGGAGGTCTACCTACGCCAAGGAATCCCGCCGAAGTTGTCGGCGGTGACGGATTTTATGTGCTCGACGGGAGAGCCAAGGTCATCGACTCACAGGGCAATGGTGTTACCGATGAATTTATTCGTTGTGCTGAACAGGCACTTCGACTTGCACAAATGGTAGTTGAGGTGGTGTTCCGCAGGGTCTGCGTGCAAAAAACCGCTGCGGTTTTCTGGGCTTTTGGACTTCGCATATGGCGCCCTTAAAGGTAAGTTTGCATCTCAGACTTTTATGAAACAATTAACTGAGAATGGATAGAGAGAGGGAGGAAGTGGAGTGGAGTATATTTTTGAACGGGTAAGTTTCGAGGCGTTGAATCAAAACCACGAAAACAAAAACGTATTTATTTCGGTCGGGAAGAGGATTTGGAACTCACGGTGGACGGCGGACATTTCCCTGCTGCTGGTTGCTCTCATCTGGGGAACCACGTACGTTGCCTCGAAGGATGTTGTCTCATCCGTACCCGTTTTACAGTTCCTTTTCATTCGGTTTGCTCTGACAACCGTTCTCATGCTGCCGCTGACGTTCGGTGCCATTCGACGGGCTGACCGCTCAACGTGGCTCACCGGTCTTGTGTTTGGCCTGTTTCTCTTAGCAATCTTTACATTAGAGACGTACGGGGTGGCGAATACCTCGGCTGCCAATGCCGGATTCATCATTAGCTTGTTTGCTGTGATGGTTCCCCTGATAGACAGCATCGTTTACCGCAGGCGGGCGAAACTAGGGCTTCTTGGTGCTGTCGTGTTATCCGTCTTGGGCACGGCTTTGCTCACGATGCGTGGGGCTCAGATTCATGTCAATCTTGGAGACTTGCTGGTTCTTGGAGCGGCACTCTGTCGAGCGAGCCAAATGACGTTGACGAAGAAAATGACGGACGGGAAACAGGTGGATTCCGGGGCGCTCACCACTATCCAGCTTGGCGTCGTTGCGATTGGATCCGGCGTTGTGAGTATGTTTCAACACCCATCTCTTACAGGCTTAACGCTTTCGTTTTGGCTCATCACAGGGTATCTTGCAGTTTTTGCAACGATGTTCGCATTTTTCATCCAGATGACTATGATTCGGCGGACGTCGCCTGCTCGAGTGGCGGTTCTGATGAGTAGTGAGCCTGTATTTGCGGCCGTGTGTTCCGTGCTGCTTCTTGGAGAACATCTCTCCGTTGTAGAGATGGTGGGTGGGTTGTGTATCGTGGCCGCCATGCTATGGGGGAGGAGGATTTCTTAACAATACTTTGGAAATCTGGAGCGACTCAAATCGTCCATCGTAAACATACGATCGTGCGTACCAAGCGAAACACTGCACAGCACGATTTACGTTATTCGTGGATCGCTGATAGGCCCAGTGATGGTTCGATGCTTGACTGGCGACGACAAAACGACAGAAGTATTCACTGAGCCAAATGGAATGAGGCGTTTGATCAGATCTTCCAAATGGCCAATGGAAGATACGACGGCTTTCATGATAAAGCAGTCACTCCCGGTCAAGCGGTGGCACTCGAGGATTTCATCCATATGCTGAATGGTCTCTGTCAGTCGATCGTAATTGCCACCGGATGTTGTCATCCGAATGGACACCATCATCGTCGCACCAAGCTTAAACGGGTCAACCGCTATATGATATCCGCCTGAATCCGTGACAGGGTACCTGTCGAGCACTCATGCGGCGTTTATCTTGCATCGAACGGGCTGCGACTGCATTGGTGCGTGGAGCGATTCCATCGAATTCAACCGTAAGGGAACGCCAGTTCCCGCAGAAGCGAATAACTTCCCCGGCCTGTTCATCGTCAGGCTTTGTTCCCAGGCCACAAGACGGCACATGTTATACGAAGGTCAAATACAAACGGCGAAACACAGGGAACCATCGGTTCCCATGCCCCAACTTCAGTTTGCTCTGCCTGGCATGTCGGACTAGTTTCGCAGCCAAGGTCATCAAGTTCTGAATCACCGTCCGGATACGACGACGTTCTGCCTTCTTACGCAGAGGTGCATCGTTGCGTTTTAGGCTTTCCTGGCCAATCACCCTCAGCAAGTTGTAAGCCATGCATACAAAATGCAGTACCAGGTTGTTGGTTGCGAACTTGCCTGACGGTAACCGTTCAGCGTCCAGATCCGTCTTGATTTCGCTGTGGAACTGTTCCATCACGGCGTGGTCATGGTACAGACGAATGATCACATCTGGGTCGTCGGGCAGTGAGGTCCAGTAGGCGTCGACCTCGATGTCTGGGACCAACAGGGTTTGCCCGTCGGCCATGGTGGTCCGTTCGATGACTTCGAATACCATCCGAACTGGTTCCGACAGGCCCTTGACCGGGCACATCAGCGAACCGTGATACACTTTCTTGCCTGGCCGAGGTTCGTGGCATACACCGTGCTGCTGGGCGGTCACGAGCCAGGCCTGGGGGCTTTCCTTTCGCAGATTCCGTTTGATAATGAACTCGGCCCTGCTGTCCTGAGAACGACACACGGCAAGGTTTTCTGCACTGTCATTTCCGGCATCCATGCGAACGAGCAGCGGAAGGGCTGAAATCTGCTTTGCGTACTGAATACTCTTGCGCAAGAAGGCCGCTGTATCCTTTTGAACATGGGTACTGCCTTCACGCAGCTGAACATTGACCACATAGCCCTCTTGGCCGAGGTAAGCAAAGATTGGGGCGTATCCATCGTGGCCTTTGTACGTGCGGGAGACGCCTTCTTTTTTCGTTCCCGAGTTATCAAATGGGCTCACGTCAAGGTCCAGGGGAATGTAAGCCCGGCGTTTCGATGACTCACCCAGCACAATCGGATGCAGTGTAACATTCAGGGTTCTCAAGAGGTTTGCGGACTCTTCGAGTAAAATACTCTCCCAGCCGGCCTTTCCGGCGGCCATATCCAAACGCTGGCGCAGCGTTGGGCTCGAAGGCACGCTGTCCATCTGTAGTGCGATCGTGAAAAACTCGTCATCACGAAAGGCTTCGATGTGGTCAAAGTCCGTCTTGCCTTGACAAAGCAGGCCGATGTATGAGTACGCCACATCACGGTTTGAAATGTCTGGTTTTCCCATGCCTGACAGGCGAGTCCGATTCAGGCGTTCACCGAGAGTGGTTTTGTCCAGCAATAAACCGACAAGGGTCATTCCAGAATGTGTGACAATGACTTCGTCGGATTCTTCGATGATAAAGCGCAAGGGGGTTCACCTCTGAGGTGAAGGGGGATTGAAGGGAACGGACATCCCAACGATCCCGATTCTACACGACAAATCACAAGTGCTTCAGTAGTTTTTACACCTGCTTGTCACGGATTCAGGATATCCGGTAATAATCCCATCTTCCTCCAATCTCCTTACACGTTCCGCAACGGCCGGCGCCGACATATTGAGGCGTCGCCCCAGTTCGCTGTACGACAAACGGGCATCATTCTGAAGCTCAATTAAAATTCTCCAACTCACCTCATCAAGTATACTTTTCAATTCGAAACTCACCTCACAATTTACCTTCGATGCTCATGCCGAATCCTTGATTTAACTTCAATGTTACATTCGTTTTTGCAGTCCGGCAATGTAGCCTAAAAGTAAGAGGAACCTTGTCGAGTGAGGTGGATATCCGTGGCTCAACAACTAGAACATGCTTCAGAAGAATACATGACACAGAATACAGTTGCACTGTTATGGCCTGCGGTGACATTGCTCATTGGAATTTTTGCTATCGGCATGGACGAGTTGGTGATTTCACCATTGCTGATTGATGTGTCAAACACGTTCCACAGTTCATTAAGCGTCACGGCGCTATCGGTGAGCATCTACGGTCTCACGATTGCCATTTCTGCACCCATTGTTTCTCCACTTGGTGACCAAATCCCACGCCGTACACTAATGTTGGGTACATTGGTTGGATTCATTGTGGCCTCAGCAGTTTGTGCTGTTGCGCCCAACATGCTCGTTCTGCTTATCGGAAGAGCATTGTCCGGGATGGCGGCAGGTGCCTTTGTTCCGTCTGCATACGCATACGTAGGTGATAGCGTCCCCTTTACGCATCGGGGAAGAGTTATGGGTGTGGTACTGTCTGGTTGGGCGGCGGCACTGGTGATCGGTGTGCCCTTCGGTGGATGGGTTGGCGGACAATTGGGATGGAGAGCTACCTTTGTCTCAATTGCCATTCTCGCTGTAGTTGCCACATGCCTCATGTTTCGCCTTCCGCAAGTTCATGCGGTCACAGATTCAAGTGTTCAGGCACGGGAACATCAGAGTTTTATGCAAGCCTGTTGGAAAGTGGTTCAAATACCCGGCGTTTTGCCACTCGTATTTGTGACATTCTGCGATATGTTCGGCTTTTATGGGGCCTATACCTTTTTGGGGAGTTTCGTTCGCTCCTCACAACACTTTGGAACGGCAGCAGCCGGTGAACTTATCATACCATACGGAATCGGGTTTGCTTTGAGCCCCTTGACGGGTCGTTTCGCCGACCGCTTTGGTCACCGCAGGTCACTGCTTATCGCACTGTTCCTATTGGCAGCCGTTTTAACCTCACTTCCGCATCTAGGTCAGAGTGTCCTCTTTCTGACGCCGGTGCTCCTTGTCTGGGGTATTGGACAAAGCACTGCCTTGACGACCCTAAGTACACTTTTAACCGAAGCCTCCCAGGAACATCGTGGACAGGTGATGGGGTTATACAGTTTCGCAACCAACATGGCGGTGGCTTTGGGCTCCTCGCTGATGGGATCCATTTACACAATGTACGGATATGTATCTGTCGGCATGGTCTGTGCGGTCATCTCACTGATAGGGGCCGTATTAACAATTACTTTGCGAGACAATTGATCACTTGCGGTCATTGGTACTCTCCAGTGCAAATCAGTAAACCGTCGCAAGTTCGTCCATAGTGATTGTGAATTCTGTATACTTTAGAAAGGTAAATCCATGGTCTTGGAGAGTGGAATACCGTCATGATTGAATGGGATCTGTGGGTGAATCGCCTAAGAAAAGTGGAACCATCCGCCGTGGCGATATTGTTGTTCGGTAGCCGAGCCCTCGGAAACGAGGGTCCGTATAGCGATGTGGATCTTCGAGTGATTACGGCTCGTGAGCCTGAGGTACGTGACCGAATCTATTTCGAGGAGTATGGTGGACGGCTTGTCCATTTTTCCATCGGCAGCCGGTCTATTTCTGAGTTGATGCGTCTTTGCCAGGACCCTGAGCGTTGGGCATGGATGAAACCGACTTATACCTCGGCCAAAGTGTTGTGGGACTCCACTGGGATCTTCGATGTGTTGAATCAGATCATCGAGGCGAACACGCCGAAGCGTTATCCCTACGTGGAAGACTTACAGTATGCTCTCGAGACCCTTGTCGAGTACGTTACGAAGGTAAAAAACGCTCATGCTGCGGCGGATTTCGCTCGTGCAGCCTATTTCGCCCAGAAGGTCGGCGAGTACGCATGGCGCACATGCCGAACATATAGTGAATCTCCACGTCTCATGGCTGGGGAGTCCCAAGCATTTGAGGACCGACTTGAGATTGGGAAAGATATTCCTGGATATGTCGAAAACATCGAGGTTTGTCTAGGATTACGGCCACACACCCGAACCATCGACGACATTCTATTCGCCAGTGTCAGACTTGCTGTGGGGGTAGTGGACTGGATTCACACAGTGGCTCCACGTCTAGAGATCTCCGTTCCCTCCTTGAATTACTTGATTTGGGGAAGATTCGACAATACCTTCTGCAGGACATGTGAATATCTTGGGAAGAGGTATCTTGAAGAGCGGTGCGGAGTCGACGAATTCCCTCCTCATCAGCAACTTGGGCGAACTCGCACAAGGTCAATCGGATATATGCACATATCCGGGAGAATTCCTTCGCCTACACGTAATAGGAGACAGCGAACGAAACTATATTGCCCAAAGGCTGTATAACAAAATGGGTGGAAATTGAACAGGTGGGGAAGTGTCATGAAGATTAGCAAGGAGACGGCCGACCACTACATCTGGGGAGAGGTGTGTGATGGTTGGCACCTGTCAAAAGGTGAGGACCTGAGTGTCATTCATGAAAAGATGCCGCCGGGCACCGAAGAAGTTCGGCACTATCACGAGCGGTCTCGGCAATTTTTCTTTGTGTTATCCGGGACGGCCACACTTGAGGTAAATGGGCAAATTGAGACATTATCGGCTCACGAAGGAGTCGAGGTTCCTCCGGGGATTCCACATCAAATGATGAATCGAACGGATGGGGACGTGGAGTTTCTTGTGATTTCACATCCGACGAGTCGAGGAGATCGAATCCTGCTTTAACAGGGGAGGGATTGTGTAGGCAAGGAGATGACTATGTAACCAGAACTGTTCCTTGAAACTCCTAGTGTACATGACTGCCGGGATATACGCATATGGGTCTAACCCGGCCTTGTTATGTAATGTGTATGGTTAAGCTTCTTGGCGAACAGTTTTACCTGGTTTGTCTTGCAGAGACTTCAGGTAGTCGTTTACGGTGTCAATCGGCCTCCTTCCCATGACTCGATACCCTCGACTGGGTCGCTCGGTGTTGTAGTGAATCAGCCATGCATCCAGGTCGGCCTGTAGCTCCTCGACGGTCTCATAGAACTTCTGCCTTAATGCAATGCGGAAAAATTCGTCCAACACGGTCCGATTGTAGCGTTCCATGAATCTATTGGTCTGCGGTCTGCGTACCTTTGTCCTGCGGCGTTCAATGTCGTTGAGGGCATGGTATAACTCGTACGGGTGTGTGTCTGTACCGCAGTGGAACAATCGGGCGTCGTTTTACTATAAAATGGATGTAAGAGGCTAGGAGGTGGCTTGCGAATGAGACAACGTGTCTTTATTAGTAGTGTTATTTCCGGTTACGAACATTATCGCCAAGCAGTTGCTGATTCTGTAGATTACCTGGATCGACACGGGTTGTCCTTGCAGCCTTGGCGCATGGAAGTAGACAAGCCTGCACCAAACAATGAACCGCAGACTGCCTGCTTACATGAGGTGAAAGCTTGTCCTATTTACATCCTGTTAGTGGGACCACGATACGGATTCGTAAACCCCGCCTCGGGAATTTCTGCGACACATGAAGAGTTTCGAACTGCTGTCACGGATCCCACAAAAACGATACTCGTGTTCGTGGAAGAGTCAGACGTAGAATGGGACGAGGAGCAAAAGGCGTTCCTCCAAGAAGTTGGGGATTACGTTAAAGGTCGGTTCTATAGAAAGTTCACCAATGCATTCCACCTGCAATTGGAGGTTGAACGGGCATTTCGGGAATTGTTCGCTACTGGAGAATGGGCACCAGAAGTGTGGAAAATACGTGAGTTGATTCAGGAAGAGAGCAAACGGCTTGCTATGCCAGACAGATACATGTCGTTGATTGCATCTCCATCGGTACGAAATCGAAATGCAGTACAACTCAACAGTGATTTGGAAAAACTACTTCTCCAATCGCCGGAGATGACTGAACCCCGTCTGTTAGAACTTGGGTCTTGGAATTCGGATTGTCGGGTCTCTACGGATTGGATTGAAGCCACAAGCCTCCTTCCATCTCCACAATCACACAATCCTTGGGCGATATTGAGGGTTTATCGCACCGGGCATGTTCTCCTCAGCACCATCACCGTATTTACGGACATTTCGGGGCATCTTGAATTGCTTGGTGCGAAACTCCAGAAGACCTTATGGAGTTTCCTTCATGTCGTCCGCAGTTTGTGGGATAAATATCAGGTTATTGGCAATCTAGGACTTGATCTTGGCTTTCATACGAAAGAGCATTCCCGTATTGAACCCGACTTTGTCAAGACAGATGGGATGGCTTTTAAGAGAGAAATGAGAGACTTGCAATTCAGATAAAAACCGTCTCACGCTGCGTTTTGTTGCATTTTCCAATTTCTGAATTCCAACGGCGAGCGATAACCTAGTGCGGAATGTGGTCGGTCCGTGTTGTAAAAGTGAATGTACGACTCAATCGCCGCTTTCGCCTCGGCAAAGCTGCTGTATTCCTGCAGCCAGACCTCCTCCTCCTTCAGCGACCGGAAGAATCGCTCGATGTATCCGTCAGCATCAGGGTTGTTGTACCCCGTCCGCTCGTGGTTGATTTGGCAGGCCTTCATCGCTTCGATGAACCGTCGACTCGTCATCTGGCAGCCATTGTCCGTTCGTAATGTCAAACCGGCACCTTGAACGCCATTCGGGAAGCGATAGTTCAGCGCCATATCCACAGCCTTCAGCAGGTCCTCCGTACGGCAGAACCGGGAAAACGAGTACCCCACAATCTCCCGGTCATAAGCGTCAATCACGGCAAACAGATATCCCCATCCGTCTTTCCCACACCACACCTTCGTCATGTCGCACTGGAAATGCTCGTTGGACCTGGTGACCGGTATCTTCCCTCGCCGTTTCGCTCGTGAAGCGCCCTTCCTCGGAGATTTCACCAGCAGCCCCATTTCCTTCATCAGCCGATACACCCGCTTATGGTTCACCCGCAGGTTGTATCGGCGACGCAGCATGACTTGGATTCGCCGGTATCCGTACGTGGGGAATTCTTCGCACAGTTTCCGAATCCACTGTTTGACCAGAGCGTCCTTGTCCACAGGAGGCCGGTTCGGCTTTGGCACAGGCGGCTTCAGCAAGCTGTAACAGTACGTCCGGTTCAGCCCTAACGCTTTTGCAATCACTGGGACCGGAAACCCTTCTTTGGCGAGCTGACAGACCAAAGAACGGCTATTTACTTCCGGCCCCAATTCGATTTTTTTCGCAACACATCCACCTGCATCGTAAGTTCACCGATCTTAGCCCGAGCCTCCTGCAACTCCTTCTCCAGCTCCTGCTCCCTCGTAGAGGGTCCGGACTGAAGTCCAGCCCGTCCACCAGCCAGGAACGCTTCACGCCACCTGTAATACAGACTCTGGGCCACGCCATGCCGCCGACATACCTCGCTGATGTTCGCACCGGGCATCATGCCCTCGAGCACGACGTTCATCTTTTCGTCCACTGTCCACTTACGTCCCGGCATCACAAACACCTCTGCTTCATCTTAACCCATCCCTTCTGTCTGGGTTGACTCTGGGGCAAGTATAGGAGCATAAGCAACATCCGGCAACTTAGAGAGCGGTTGTCGTCACAATACGCCGTTGCATGCGACACGCCACAAATCGCTGTGGAGGAATGACAGGTGCTCAAAACCCTTTCTATGGACAAGCATCAAATTGCCGGCGAAATAGGTCTTGCCTTTTCGGGGTTGGTTAAGTCGTTACCCGTCGCACAATACTCACAGACCATAGTAGGAGCTGCCCGCCGTAAGGTGTACCATCGACTGATGCAACAGCATTACAGGTTCAAGTCCTTGTTGGCGGGTTCTCGCCTTTTGTCGACCCCAGCAGCGACTCTACTCATGCAACAGCGGGAACCAGAATTCGAGCTAATTGCCCAGCGGTGGAGGCTGTGGATGGATGATTTTCTCTCTTCGACCGGGGGACATCTGAATGCAACCATCAATGCCTTCCCGCTGGCGGCCACAGAATTACTGGGACGGTGCCTGTCTATGGCGCCCCTTCTGCTGCCTAGGCCAAGCGAATGCATCTATCTCGAGGATGGCGAATGTGGCGTTGACTGGTCATTGTACTACCGGCAATTATCAGCCATGCTGGACGACATGGAAGACGATATAAAGTCCTTGCGTCGTCATTTCGAGCAGGTGCTTCCCAAAATGTCATGGCCGCCCTTTGATGAAGAGCTGGCCACCGCTAGAGAAGCCCTGGCGTCCAGACTGACCCAGACGGATTACACTCATGTTCCGTTCACAGTATCGAACCTGTTGCCATATGTCCGGCAAGTGCATGCAAGCAACGCTCCGTTTCTCTGGCGTGACATCCTGGCTGCGATGGGCCACGACTCCATCGAAGTGACGGATCGGACAGGAGACGGTAACAAAGACTTGGTATCCACCTTTCAAGGTGAGACTTACTACACGCAGGTGAAAACAGTTGGAAACCCAATTGGTGAGGAGGCGGTACGTCAGTTCGCATCCACGTGCCGCACGTACCAGGTGAAACGAGGGTACTACGTGACGACTTTCAGATATGCTCGTGATGCCCAGTATGGACAGTGGCCCCAACTGGCGCCGCAGCGAAAGTCAGAACTCAGAGACATGTATGGCGTTGGTGCCACCTATAAGGCGCATCTCCAAGACGAGATCATGCAACAGCCACGCATTGCACATATCGAGCTGGTCGACGCACAGGCGCTTGCAGGTTATGCCGTGAAATATCGATTGGGGTCGACTCCGAGCGGGTATATAGACACCAATTACTGGGGCAACCTAGCCGCTCCTGGCTTTCGTAAGGCCAACCCGAAACTGTCACTTACTTTGCCCTCCACCCTGTAATGATCTTAAACCGGCGATGTTTATCATAGATCCTCGGTTCCCCGACCGACGGATCCGTTTCTTCTTTCACGGGTTCCGTTATGTTGACTGTACACGACTAGCTGTGTCCCTGCACTTCCTATCTTACGGTAAACACTACTTGGGGTGATTGTACGTGGAAATCCGGCCAGTGAAGACAAGTGGTACATTGAGCACCTGATGGTCATAATCTTGCGTGTTGGCGCTGCCCATGGCACATCTAAAGCAAAAGAGGATTACCGCAGCGGACCTCACCTAAGCCACCTTCTCCTGCCCCTACGCTGAGTGAGCGAGTACATCGTGTTGTGTTACACACCAGCGCATGGTAACTTCTATACCTCACTCCTTGGAAATAGAGGTACGCCTCCTCAATCGCCCCCTACACATCTCAGATTGACTGCCACCAATCGTTCAGCCGACGAACCGAGTGGACAGTTACTTTGGAGCGGCGATGGTCCCGTTACATACCAATAGTGCACCATAGTGTACTGGTGTACCGGTGCACCAACGTTCTGTGGGTCGAAATTATGTACCGGGACCGCCAGCGCAGTCCCACATGTCAGTCATCCCTCCCGTCGCATTGTCTCCTCAAGTTCCTCGTTGATCCGGAGTTGGAGCATGTGGAGAATGCTGTATCCCGTCTCCTTATGAACCCGTTCAATCTCTCCCCAGTCACCCATAATGACAACGTGGTAGCCCGATACATTGAGACGCCAAGCCGGATCCGAGGGGGTGCGTAACCTTTCTACAGTATTTCCTCGCTTAAACAAATGCCTGGTTGTCGGAAGATATCCAACCTGCGATCCCTCAACATAATATCGGAGCGCTTGTGTAGCAATGCTGACAACGGTAGTTTTCGCCAGAAGATCGGTGACCCCTTGCCACTGTTCCAATGCCTCATCCTTTGATCCTGTAAACCTCACACCTTCCCCACCTCTGACCTTGACAAGTTCAAAAGTCGGGAAAGCCGTCGGCAACTTTGTCATGGCTGTTTTCAGGCTGTGTCGGTTCCGCCAGCCTACCACAGGGGTCAATCCCACCGGACACAGTTCTTCCTGTACGGTTTGGCTAACCTCCTCGATAAAGCGTCGATATTGATCCATCATGCCGAGAAGGTCAAAGGCCTTCTCCATACCGCCAAGCCACAGTCGGTAAAAATCCTCCTGCATCCACTGCGCCCGTATCTGCTTGTCATCACCCTTCAGTCGCAACCAGGCGATGTTCTCTACCGACTCCGGATCCAGTCCAGCTTTCTTCCTGCCAAACATGCTCAGCCCTCCTTCGTAACCACCTCTTGTGGTCGTGGGACTGAGCGTACGAAAGGTAGCTTTGACTGTGCAAGTTCCTGTCCGGAATTGGTCTATCCAAGATTACGGAGTGTGATCGTGAAAGCGAATAGCGTACCACTGAGAAAACTCCGTTGCGACAATCCGCTCACCTGTGATCCCATCTGATTGTTCCGACGCCAAGAAAACGATCGATTCCGCCATCACTTCCGGACGTAGCAGCGGAACCTTGATCTGCGCCTTCAGTTCTTCAGGAATCATCCCGGTATCCGTGGCACCGCCCGGTAACAAGATGTTCACCGTGACTCCATACGGCAGCAAGTCCTCCGCCATGATGTACGACAAGGATTCCGCCCCGGCTCGAGACGGTCCATACGGCACAAAACCTCGACGGCGCATCGTCTCGTGATTCATGGAGATGTTGATGATCTTTCCATGACGCTGCTTCACCATCATCGGTGCGAAACCACGGGCCACAAGGAAGTACCCTGTGAGGTTCGTGTCAATCACATTGCGGAAGCCATCCGGCGTCACTTCAAAAAACGGCAGAGGTTCGATCATGAACCGGGGATTTACCGTCCTCATCCCGATCCCCGCATTGTTGACGAGCACGTCCAACCTGCCCCACTTCTCCTGAACCCAAGTCACCGCATCGCTCACTGACTCTTCTGATCGTACGTCCAGCGGCAGCTTGTACGCATCGTATCCAGCCGCCACAAGCCGTTCTACTTCCGTGTCCAGTTTCGCCCCCGGTCGAGACGCCATGGCGACAGACGCTCCAGCCCGAAGCAAAGCTTCCGTCATAGCAAGCCCCAGTCCACTCGACGCACCGGTCACGACGACACGTTTGCCAGTCAAATCAATTGGATCCATCCTGCCCGCCGCCATCATTTCGATAATGCGTCGATGATTTCGTCCACCGTCCGGGATCGTCCGATCCTCGGGAAAATTTGCTTTAACACGTAGTCATGCTCTTCCTGACTCAATCCGGTCATGGCGTCGACAGCAAACACCTGATTGTAGCCGTGTTGGTAGGCTTCTCGTGCTGTGGTGTCCACGCCATATCCCGTGGCAATACCGCAAAGTACAATCGTATCGATACCCCTTCTGCGCAGCTGAAGATCCAAGTCCGTCCCATAGAAGGCGCCCCATTGATGTTTGGTCACCACATGATCATGGTCGGTCACGCCGATTTCCGGGACGATTTCAGACGCATCCTTTGGCCGATCACCAGATCCCCAACGTGGCGCCTCATCCGCATTGGGCCTGAGCATATCCTTGCCGTCCTTGGATGCCACTCGCACCAAGACCACGAACGCCCCCTTCTCCCGGAACACATTAACCAGTCTCACTGCGTTGCGAACAACTTCCTTCGTCGAATACGGCACCCCGTTGAGTGCCACAACGCTGTTTTGCAGATCAATCACGACGAGCGCCGTTGTGTGGGGGTTCAAGCGTTCGAGATTAGCCACGTGGACCACCTCATGTCCGTATTTGCTTCATGCAATATGGTACACCAAACAAACACCCGGCCACTTGATAGCGACCGGATGGAGCGAGTGAATCATCGATTCCGCATACTTGGCAGGTACTTTCTATATGCGATACTGTTCCCGCACGTAATCCATAATCCCCAGCTTCTCTAGCCGGTCGACGGGAGCCAGGAATGTCGCTGTGACCACACCTGGGTGCCGCCCGATCTCGATGGATCCTGTAATGGTCGCCCGATTCTTGACCTCGGGCACCGTCATGCCAAGAAGCCGTGCGGCACGTTCAAGAGCGTTGTCAGTCGCCACGTTCAGATTTTCGCCCGTGCCAACGAAGGACACCGGGGCCGTCTCCTCGATCTCGGTAAGACCCCATTTCTTTCCCTCCTCCAGCGCCAACCGCTTTTCCTCCTCGGTCAACGGTTTCGCCAAATACGGAAGGTCCTCTTCATTCGGTAAAAGTATGGGGCCGTCAATGTTCAACCCCTTGATGACATGAACCTGTAAGGTGACGATCCCCGACACATCGCACGTATGGCCAGCAATCTCACCGTCCCCCTGCAAGGCGTGCATATCGCCGACGTACACGCCGCCGCCAGGCACCTTCACCGGACAGATCAAGATGGCGCCTTCCCGTACCCGGCTGATGTCCATATGCCCGTCTGTCTTGGCCTCGTTCAGCTCCTCCTGGGTTACTGCGAACTGGTGCGGGGCACCTACCAAGAAGAAACCGAAATCGCCAGCGTTGTGCGAATCGGGGAGCGGCCGTGAAGGCGTGGTGCCAATTTGTCCGAGGAACGGCCGCAACCTCGTGACGGCGCCCACAATGTCATGCGGAGCGAATGTGACAATCGGATTCTGAATCGAGTTCGGCGGAATGGCCATGAACGTTCGTCCGTTACGGGCAATGCGTTCGGCCGCCTCTCTTGGCAGTGTGACGCCGAACTTTCGGTTCGCATCAAAGGCAACCGTGTACCCGTTTGTGAACTTGAAGGGAGCGGCGTCTGCACCGCAGTTGGCGCAACGAATGGCCGAAGGTCCGATACCTTCAATCCGTGTTTCGGGATACATGGTCCCGCATTCTGGGCACTTGGCAGCACAGAACGGATCACCTAAGAAGCTGCCTTCCACCGTTTGGTCGTTGCCCGACGCTGTTGCGATGGATGTGACTTGGATCGACTTGATGCGAATGGCAATTGCGTCCCCGACCTCTGCACCTTCGACATACACCGGTTGGGTTACTTCATGGCCGCCACGAAGGGCCGGGGTAATCATTGGTCCCCAACACCCCGGAGTGGTATTGGCCACAATGTGCCCTCCATCTCGGACAGGACCGAGCATGGGCCTAGAAGGGTCGAGCACCCCATCCGTAAATGTGTTCACGAAAACCGTTTCACTACACTTTCGCAGCTCCACCTTTAAGCCACCTCCCGCATATATCTTCATACTATTGGGCTCGTAAAACAAGAAGATCTCGAGCATCTTCATTTGCCGCCGCCCCCTTTCGGCCAGTGGGGTGGTGGGGGGGTGACGCAATGACGCATGATGACACCAAGTAGCCGAAAGTCCTCTTATGTCCGTCGTATATGCTTGATTTCTTGTTTTTTGTGTCACATCCGTCACATGTGTCATTGCTAAATCACACGACAGGGGAGGTAAGCCCCTGACAAAAAACGGGCCCGTCGGACATCACGCTCGTTCCGTGATGGCAGGACGCCATGTATGCCGCATACCTGGATGACGTAGCACAAAATGGCGGTAGCCCCCTACCAGGCCTGCCGCAGGGACACCGGGACCGGGAGATACATCCGACGGCTAGCCCGTGATGTAGACACCCTTACAGTGGTTTCGCCTCGGCCAGAATCTGTTCTCGAAAAGCCGGGTGCAAGTTCTCCTCGGTCAAGAGGTCCACCCGTATCCCAAGTAAGGCCTCCAAATCCTGTTTCATCCCAATCCGATCCAACAAATTAGGTTCCTCAAAGTCGACCAAGAGGTCCACATCACTTTCGGCCGTTTCGTCCCCACGTGCTTGGGAGCCGAAGATGCGAACATTGTAGGCTCGGTATTTGGCGGCGACTTTCAGAATCTCGTCTCTGTGTTCGTGTATGCGAGGGTCCACATACCTTTCTCCCATTCAGCTTCAGTGTCACACCCGAACGGCATGCGATACCGGTAGTGGCCTCCACTAAGGCATGAGTTAGTCTAATATGCATCTCTCCCCGCTAGTTAGAACTTGCTTATCTAACAATGATCGTTGTCCAAAACCTTCTCGCCTTGTTCAATCAGGATACTCGTGTGGAAGTGGCTCCAGTGATGAGGAGTACCTCCCCGCAGCCCCCCCAAAGAACCGTTCAGATGTAGATCCCGTTCTCTTACGTTTCGTCTATACTCTCCGACGACGCATCGCCATCATTCCCAACTGTACCCAATGGAGAATCCGTGGTATACAACACCTTCCCCACTGGTACAAATTGTGCTGCCTTCTCCAAGTGAACATCCTGATCATCGAAGAAAATGTGTGGACGAAACGCCTTTAGGACCTTGGTCTTCTCCAACCCCCCCAAAAAGAAACACTCGTATACTTGCCCCAGAGTCAACCCAGACAGAAGGGAGAGGTTAGAATTTAGAGTGAAGACGAGGTGTTTATGATGCCGGGACGTAAGTGGACAGTGGACGAGAAGATGAACATCGTGCTCGAGGGCATGATGCCCGGTGCGAACATCAGCGAGGTATGTCGGCGGCATGGCGTGGCCCAGAGTCTGTATTACAGGTGGCGTGAAGCGTTCCTGGCTGGTGGACGGGCTGGACTTCAGTCCGGACCCTCTACGAGGGAGCAGGAGCTGGAGAAGGAGTTGCAGGAGGCTCGGGCTAAGATCGGTGAACTTACGATGCAGGTGGATGTGTTGCGAAAAAAATCGAATTGGGGCCGGAAGTAAATAGCCGTTCTTTGGTCTGTCAGCTCGCCAAAGAAGGGTTTCCGGTCCCAGTGATTGCAAAAGCGTTAGGGCTGAACCGGACGTACTGTTACAGCTTGCTGAAGCCGCCTGTGCCAAAGCCGAAGCGGCCTCCTGTGGACAAGGACGCTCTGGTCAAACAGTGGATTCGGAAACTGTGCGAAGAATTCCCCACGTACGGATACCGGCGAATCCAAGTCATGCTGCGTCGCCGATACAACCTGCGGGTGAACCATAAGCGGGTGTATCGGCTGATGAATGAAATGGAGCTGCTGGTGAAATCTCCGAGGAAGGGCGCTTCACGAGCGAAACGGCGAGGGAAGATACCGGTCACCAGGTCCAACGAGCATTTCCAGTGCGACATGACGAAGGTGTGGTGTGGGAAAGACGGATGGGGATATCTGTTTGCCGTGATTGACGCTTATGACCGGGAGTGTGTTTGTCAAGCGAAAAGTTGACCACTTTGCTAATCGAAAAGTTGACCACCCCTGGCGTAGCGAGTCTGGTGCCTGGCGGAGGCCTGACATCCTCGTCACAGCTGGGCTGCGGCTCGTCTTTGGCTCTCTCGGAACCGGTAGGATTCGCCTTCAAATAGCAGGATGTGGGAGTGATGGGTAAGTCGGTCGAGGAGGGCTGTCGTCAGCGTCGCGTCGTGGAACACGTCCGTCCATTTTGCGAACTCCAGGTTCGTCGTGATGAGGATGCTGCCCTTCTCGTAACGCTCGGCGCAGAACTGAAACAGCAGTGGCCCGCCTTGAGTTAAGGACACATACCCCAACTCGTCCAAGCAGACCAGGTCGTACTTGTCCCACGTCCGAAGGTATCTGGGCAGTCGGTACTCTGACTCTGCCTGTAAGAGCTCCTGGACCAGCTGCATGACGGTGATGAACCGCACTCTGTAGCCCGCTGAGATGGCGGCCAGCCCGATGGCTATCGCAATGTGCGTCTTGCCCGTTCCGCTAGCGCCCATGCAGATCACGTTTTCCTTGGCCCGAATGAAGTCTCCTACCGCCAGGTGCACAATCCGCTGCTTCTGCAGCGTCGGAATCGCGGTGAAATCGAACTCCTGCAGGGTCTTGTGGGCAGGAAACCGCGCCTGCTGGGTGTAGGCCTGCAGCCGACTGGCCTTCCTCGACTCAATCTCCTCGGCGAGGCAGGCGGCAAGGTACTGGACGGGGGAGTGGTTGTGCACTCCCGCCTCCCTTGCCAGCGCCGCGTACGCCTTGCGTAAGCCCGGCATCTTCAACTCCTTGCAGTAGATCTCCACCATGGCCGCGTGTACGTCGTCAGACATCAGTGGACCACCCCTTTCGTCAGTGCGTCGTATCTGGACGGATTGGGCTGCGCGAGGCGATACATTTGCAGACTGTCTGGCACGATGCCCGCGGATTCCGGTGAGGTGCGTAATAGATGCCGCTTGATCTGGTCGGCTGTAACGACATCCAGCCCAATTTCCTCAATCGCTCGCAGAATGTCCTCCGCTCGCCAGACCTGGTGCAGCATGAGGATGGCTACGAAGTCCTTGTATCCATCCGGTCTGCTGTTCGCCATCCGGACCCGGATGCGTTGGTACACCTCCGGTAACTGCCGGACGACCGCCGCGTGCGTGGCGGCATGTGGTTTGTAAGCCAAAACCGGCAGATAGTGTCCGAGGTCCATGATGGTCTGCTGACGCTCGTGGCTCCTGGGGTGGCTGGCCACCACCCGTTCCCTGTCGAGCACCTCAATCCGCTCGGCATACACCCTCAGCAGCAGCGTCTTGCCCACGTACATGCTGGGGACGGAGTAGCGGTTGTGGTCAAAGCTGACGAGACACAGCTTGTTCACCGTGACGGGCCGTGTGGTGGCGCAACAGTGAGGGCGCTCCGGCAGCACACGCAGCCCCGCCCGCTCTTGCTCCCAAGCGGACCACCGTTTGCCACGTTCCTTCTCGCACCACTGAAGAATCAGGTCGTTCAGGGCATCCAGGTCGGCCACGTCAGGAACGGGAACACACGTATGGCGGCGGACGTAACCAACGCCGTTTTCGACGCTGCCTTTCTCGTGTGGTTCACCGGGACGGCAGAATTCGCTGTCGAACAGGTAGTGGGCACGCAGGTTGGACAGAAGCACGTGCTCCTCGCGGGCGGGGCCAGCCAGGATCTTGGTAACCGCGCGGTTTTTGGGTTGTCGTAGCGAACACTGCGTGGCACGCCACCGAACCATTCGAATGCGCGGCGGTGACCCTCGAGGAACGCTTCAATCTTCTCCGTAGAGAAGGCACAGGCAAAGATGACGCCGCTGTACCGCAGCCGCATGACGAACAGGCTGACCTCCGTCTTCTTGCCGTTTATCTTCACAACGACTCGCCCGAAGTCGGCCTGCGCCAGCTCACCGGCATCCGAAGTAAGTGGGATATACGCCTCCTGCCTGCGTTTTCTCAGCCTGCTTACCCAGTACCGGACGGTGGATTCAGCCGCGGTGAACTCCTCGCCGTACTCCTCCTGCAGCCGCTCGTAGATTCTTGAGGACACATACCGCTGTTTCTTGGGGGCTCCCGCCTTCTCCTCCTCCTTAAGCCAGGACTCGATGACGGGGATCCATCGTTCCATAGCCGGGCGGGAGCGGGGTTTGGTCAACCGATACTTGGGGATATCAGCGTCGGCCAGCATCTTGCGCACTGTTTGTCGCGACACTTGGCATTGCCGGCTGATTTTACGTATCGACCACCCGTCCACATAGTACCGCTTTCTGATATACTCCTTGTCGACCATCTCGAGCACATTCCTTTCCTCCTGTCCCCCCAGAGTTCGGACCAAACTCCAGGGTACAGGAAAGAGGTGCCGGGGTGGTCAACTTTTTGGTTGTCAATGTACCCCCACGTGGTCAACTTTTACGTTAGCAAACACAGGGAGATTGTGGGGTACTCGTTTTCCCGGTTCTGCCGCACGGAGGACCTGCTGAAGGCTGTGGATATGGCGCTGAACTATCGCTTCCCGAACGGCGTTCAAGGTGCCGGTTTGACATTACGAACGGACAATGGCTGCCAGATGACGAGTCGACGGTTCATCGAAGCGATGAAGGTCTGCCAAATCAACCATGAGCGGACGGGATACAACAACCCCGATGCTGACGGATACATCGAGCGATTCTTCCGGTCGCTGAAGGAGGAGGAGGTCTGGCTGCAGGAATACAGCAGCTTTGCCGAGGCGAAAGCGGCGATTGAGTCGTACATTCGCTTTTACAACACGGACCGACCGCATTCCGCACTAGGTTATCGCTCGCCGTTGGAATTCAGAAATTGGAAAATGCAACAGGACGCAGCGTGAGACGGTTTTTATCTGAATTGCAAGTCTCTCATCTCTCTCTTAAAAGCCATCCCATCTGTCTTGACAAAGTCGGGTTCAATACGCTCCAAGTGGGGCGCTTGACCTCGTACCAGACGTAACGCAAGGTATCTTCCGGGATGCCGGTGATGTGGGACAGCTCCGCAAAAGACGACCAAACTCCGTCAAGAATGGCCTTACACTGTCCGAATTCCCGCTCCGACAGATTTGGGCAACCGTAGGCCAAGTAACGCAGGCGGTGCTGTAATTCGACAACAGGCCGATTCAGTTGTTCGGCAATGAGGTACAGCGGGCACCTCTTAAGGAAACCGTCGCAGAGGTCTTTATCCTCTCGGGTCGTCCAGGGCCGAGTGGAAGTTCTCTGTAGCATGGAGGTTCAGCTCCTTTCAGATGAGTGGTATCAGCTTCCGGCGGACAGGTGGTAGGCATGAACATCGAGCTGCGGCGGAGAATCGTCTTCACCCCGCCGAAGGGCATCGGTCGGCCGGTAGCAGTGTGCAAGAAAGTGCAACCCTTCCGAACAGGGCTCCCGTTCCAGCACGATGAAGGAATCACCGACATTCACAACACCCGACTGTACACAGTGGAGATTATCCGGTAGTCGTCGAATTTGCTCGCAAATCCACAAGGCGTCCAGTGGGGAAAAGACGGTGAGCGTCACGGGACCGTTCTGGGTGGTGACGGTGAGTTGGATGTATCGTGAATAAGGTAGGCGCATGGGGTCAGCCCATCCTTTCACATTGAAATCAAACGGAACTGACGTAGGTTCAGACACCAACTTATGTGGTAGTGGATGCAAACACATCGTCTTGCAATAAGGGATGCTTCATAATTGAATTCCGGAGATGGACGGCATCGGTGTGAATGTATATTTTCGTCGCTGTCAAATCGGCATGACCGAGTAACTCCTGGATTGTTGTCACATCCACACCTTGTTGCATGAGCAGGGTTGCATACGAGTGCCGCATTTTGTGAATGGTATAGCCCTTGCCCTCCAAACCGGCTAGTTTGATGTAACGTTCGAATAGTCTCCGAAGCGGCCAAGGTGTCAGGCGCCTCCCATTCACGCTTCGAAACACCGGTGTAAAGTCCGAAACATCTTGCATAGACTTAAACATTTCAAGGTCCCGTAGCAGTTGAGGAGGTAACGGAATTAGCCGATCTTTGTCACCTTTACCGCTGCGTACCTTCAAAGTCCCTTCACGGAAGTTAATGTCCCTCCACTCCAAATTGATCAGTTCTTGCCGCCTGATCCCCGTGAATGCAAACGTTTCAAGGATAAGCTTGTCTCTCAGCCACGTACGACTCCGCCCCTGTTGCATCGGTGCATTGAGCAGTTTTCGAAGCTCGTCGGCAGGGATGTATACGGGGAGCACCTTCTTCTTTTTGGGCGGAACGACTGGCAAGGCTGGGTTCTTAGAAATGTATTCCTGTGTGGTGGCATACTTAAAGAAGCTTCGCAGGCTGTTCAACTTTCTGCGTATGCTGTTTGGAGACAGATTGTGTTCCTCCGAGAGATAAACAACATAGTCCCGGATCATCGGCGTCGTGATGTTCTCAAGCTCAGGGTCGATGTTCTCCCTTGACAAGAACTCGAGAAAGTCGTGGAAATCTCGGCGGTAGGCAATCACCGTTGCCTTGGAAAAGTCTCGTTCGAGTCGGAGATATGAGGTGAACTTCTTGAAGACGTCTTCGAGGAGCATGTAACCTTCCCTCCATTTGCAGTCCGTAATTCGGACCCGTGATGGAGGTCAGATAAGTCGAAAGTGCATGTTTTCCCGACACCGTTGAGCCTCTGAACCTCAAGAAGTCTTGTCCCACAAGGGTTTTTCGGCTATTTGCTAATATGCAAAATACCTCGGCTTACAGGCTTGCTTCCCGTTTCGTTACATACCCTTTGGATAACCGCATCGCCATGTTTGTACAATGCGCATGGCGGTGCGGTTTCATACGTCGTAATCTTGCTAAACTTCAGCCGTGGCAGTGCTCTGAATAATCCGCAGCGACTTTCTGCACTTTTGACTTGCGAAAAACAACATAGGCGTGGTTATATCTAGGATATAGTAGAAAGTGGGGAGGGTTCGTATGACGACATCAAGTAGTGCGATCAACTCGGCAGACATCTCCCGCGCAATCGAACATTTGGTGGAGAAGTACAGCCCCAATGGCAACCGCATCGGATGGCTGATGATCGCTTCAATTTTTATTGAAGCGTGGGACCTGTACTCCATTTCGTTTGTCCTCGTATTTATTTCACAGATCTATCATCCTTCTTCATTGATGCTCGGACTCACCGCGGGCGCAACGCAGCTGGGGGCCCTGTTTGGCACCATTGGTGGTGGATGGCTGACCGATAAAATCGGGCGTCGAAAAGTGTTTTTGGCCACCATGATCATGTTCTTTGTCTTTGGCGTTGCGCAAGCGTTTGCACCGAACATGACCGTGTTGGCCATTCTCAGGTTTTTCCTTGGACTTCCGCTCGGCGCTGACATTGCGAACGGGTACACGTACATTATGGAATTCATGCAAAAGGGCAAACGGGAAGTCATGGGAAACCGGTGGCAGTTCATGTTCGCCGTTGGTGAAGTCGTTTCCATTGCTGTGGTTTTGCTCCTGATTATTAGCGGTATCAACAACGACACGCTGTGGAGGATCATCCTCGGCTTATCTGGGGTGCCAGCGGTTGTGCTGTTTATCCTACGTTACAACCTCCCAGAGACCGCAATTTGGCTGATCCAACGTGGGAAATTCCACGAGGCCAAGCAAATTGCCAAGGAGATCTACGGTGACCCGCTCGACATGTTGCCAGATGTCGATTATGACCTGCCGCGTCCAAAACTCAGCGACTTCCTGCGGGAAATTCGCAAGGATAAGATTCGGTGGCGGGCAAGCGTATTTTCATGGATCTCTGGGTTTTGCCAAAATGTGGAGTTCTCTACCTTCGCTTTTTATACGCCCGTGTTGCTGGTGATGCTGAATGTATCCGGGATTGTGCAAACGGACTTGATCACGCTTTGCTTGTACATTATTGCGGCGATTTCCGGTTGGGTTGGGCCACTGATCACACCCAAGATCGGGCAGCGCAAACTTAGTATCTATGGATTCGGCATCGTATTTATAGCCCTCGTGATTGGCGCGATTGCACTTTACACGAAGGCTACGGTGCTCCTTCCTCTCGTGATTGCCCTCATGCTTTGGGGACATTATTGGGATGCGGAAAACGGCATGACGATAGCATCCATGGTCGCCCCGCCAAAATACCGTGGAACCGCCAGCGGATTTTCGTACATGTTTGTTAAACTCGCGGGATTTTTGGGCATCTTCCTCTTCCCCTCCTTCTTCAGCGTTCTTGGGAAAGGCAATGCCACGCTGTTCGTTGCTATGTTTTCGCTCATCGGCCTTCTCGCATCTATTTTCATCTTGCCGGAAGTATATGGTTTTTCCGAATCCGAGCATACCGTTTCATAAGTTCATCGAGCACCAGGGGGCTTTCAGCCCCCCTGTCCTCGAAAACAACTGAGCGACACCAGACTGTGAAGCGCCAGCCCCATCAACCGATGGGGCTGGTGGTGTCGTGCAGACTTGCACCCACAAATCTTTGTCCTGACAGGGGTGCTGTCAAACTTGAGACGGAGAGCCATCATTCCAGAGGATCGTGTGCAGATCGACATGGGGTTGCCCGACCGGCGGTGTGACGGGATAAGTGGGACGACCGGGCGGAAGCACTTGGCGCTGCCGGTTGCCGTCGTGGAAACCGCCTCGGTAGCCGTATTTGGTTACCCAATAGTACAGACTCTCCATTTGGTCCCCGAGCAGCGTATTCCGGTCCAACAGGACCGGCCTCCAACGCACGTTCGTGCGATGCGTGATATCCAAGTGCAGACCCGGGACGACTTTGAGGCCCCTCTCCAGTGCCACCAGCTGCGCCAGTGAGGGGTTCATCAGCGCGTGCCAGCCAATGGGACGGAATGACGGGACGTGGACGCCGTAGGGCGGGAGGTTCATCCCGGAAGTAGTCAGTTCCGGCTCATTGCCCACGATGTTCATGTAGTAGTTGCCGATGTGCACCGAGTACATGCCTTCCAGCCTGCCCACGTACATGGACTGGTCATTGACCACAACGTGAGCCTTTCCGGCGCGAATCGGCGCCACAAAGGGATGGATCTCGTAGTTGTCCAGCGGCTGCAGCGTGTCGTGAAACACCGCGATCGGCGTCTCCGCCAGCTCGGCACCGATCGCAAACGCCACATTGTGCCCAACGAAGCGCGGGATGTGAATGTAAGGGATGTTCAGGCGTTCGAGCAACCGCGTGACTTTGGCCTCGGCGCCGTGCACGACCGGGATCAAGCGGTACCGGTCCTTCATTTGCTCCAGAAAGCGGCGCAGTGGCACCGTGTCGTGCGAGATGGACAGGACCAGGGTGACGTCCGGCTCCTTGACGGGCTGCGCACTGGGCTTCCACGTTTGCGTATAGGCGAGACGGGCGTAATAGGCGGATCGGTCCTGCAACCCGGGACCGAATCCGAACCTCGGTCCCTTTTTGTTCAACAGGTACGCGAACGCCTCCGTGGTGTCGCCGTGCATTCGCAGGTATGCGTAGGGCAGCTTGTCACCCGGCCGGGTCTGGTGCGCCTTGCGGGCGCGGTTTTTGTCCAAGACGTTGAACTGCGTCGGCACCGTGACGGTCAACCCTTCGTCTATGACGAGCGCAGTCGCGAGCAATGGGTTCGCCAACACCTCCTTACCGATGTGGTCCAATGCCTTCCTGCTGAAGGCATGCGGGACGGTGAGCACGTTCTCCAAACCGAGATCACGCCGGCCCAGACAGAGGTTGAGATAGTAGCGGGCGATGGATGGCGCGTCCGGTTTGGGGTGCCGAGCGCACCAATCAATGGCGTTGATGGCCATGTCGGAGCCGGACTCGATGTCTTCGATGAGCGGCATCAGTTCCTCCGCAGGAATCACAATGTCCGAATCCGTAAACAAGTAGATGTCCGCATCGGCAGCAAGCGCACCCAGCGCTCTAGGCACGTCATTTCCCAACGGCATGTCGTACGAAAGCACCTTGGCGCCCATCGATTTGGCGATTTGCCCGGTACCGTCCGTGGAGCCGTTCTCCACAACGATGAGTTCGTCTGGCTGGAGCTTCAGCAGTTCCGTCAGGACCGGGCGTATGGTGTCCGCCTCGTTCGAGGCGGGTACCACGATGGCGAGTCGTTTCGTTGTATCCCTATGAATGGATCTCATCCCCATACTCCTCCACATTTTCATGATGGTTGGGCCTCCTTTCGATACCACTTGCCTTTCGATACCAATCGATGGTCTTCCGGAGGCCGTCCTCCAGTGTCACCCTCGGGTGAAAGTTCAGCAACTGGCGCGCGCGTGTGGCATCCGGGACGCGCCGAGAGACGTCCTCGTGTCCGGGTCCAAAGACGTGTTCGTAGGGCACGTGCACGATGGCCGACCGGGATCCCGACAGTCGGATGATGGTCTTGGCCAACGCATTGATGCTGACTTCATCTTCCGTGCCGACGTTGATCACGGCCCCATTTGCCGACGGCGCAAGCGCCGCAACCGTGGCCCCGACGCAGTCGCTGACATAGGTGAAGCTTCTCGTTTGCTCTCCCGTACCGTGGACCTGAAGCGGTTCATTGTTCAACGCGCACCGGATGAAGGACGGGATGACATTTGCGTACCGGCTCTGGTTTGCCCGCGGGCCGTAAATGTTGAAGTAACGCAGAATGGTGACGGCAAGGCCGAGCTTGGCATAGGCCAGGCTCAGGTATTCGTCGAGCGTCTTGGTGGTGGCATAACACCAGCGGTCTGCGTGAACGGGGCCGAACACCCTCGGACCGTCTTCCCGGAACGGGATCTGTTCGGATCGCCCGTACACCTCCGATGTCGAGGCAAGCACGAGTTTTTTCCCATGTTCGTAACAGGCTTCGACGACATTGTCCGTACCCATAATGTTGCTGTGTATCAGGTCGATGGGATTCTCGATACAATTCTTGGTACCGACCACGGCCGCCAGATGGAACACGGCATCGTGTTCTTTCACCAGCGAATTCACCAGTTTCGCGTCGAGGACGGTGCCGCACACAAACGAAAAGCGATCGTACGCCTTGAGGTCGTCGATGTTCCGCGAACTCCCGGTGGACATATTGTCCAAGACGGTGACGGTATGTCCTGAGCGAAGGAGGTGTTCGGCCAAATGTGAACCGATAAAGCCGGCCCCTCCGGTAACCAGCAGCTTCATCTCGCGCAGCTCCTCTCACAAGGTGTGAACGTTCGGGCTCTTGGTCTTGTAAACCCCTCGGCAGTCGAGCACGTTCCGCGCATGCTTTTGGATCAGTTCGTAATCGACATTGGAGTGGTCCGTGAGAATCGCCACCACGTCGAAGCTGGAAACCGTCTGCGCGGTGAGGGGCGTGGACCGCTGTTCCTGCCCGCAGACGCGAATCTCGGGCACGAGCGGGTCATGGTAAGCCGTCGTCGCCGATCGCTGGGCCAGCTCTTCCAATACCCGCAGCGAAGCGGATTCGCGCGTGTCATTCACGTCGCGCTTGTACGTGACACCCACAATCAACACTCGCGGTTGCTCGACATCGCTCAGGCTCACAATCCGCTCCGCCACAAATGCGGGCATGAAGTGGTTGATCTTGTTCGCCGCATCGACGAGGTCCAGGGTGCAACGAGATCGGTCCGCATACCACTTCAGGTACATCGGGTCCACGGGAATACAGTGCCCGCCGACACCAGGTCCCGGATAGTAGGGAACAAACCCGTAGGGTTTGGTTGCGGCGGCGGCAATGGCCTCCCATAAGTCGAGTCCGGTTTGATGGCATAACACCGCGAGTTGATTCATCATCGAGATGTTGATGAAGCGCTGCGTATTCTCCAAGAGTTTGGTGAACTCCGCAACGCGCGTGGACGACGTCGGAACCACTTGTTCGAAGACGAGGCGGTACAGGTCCACCGCCCGTTCGAGCGACGCCTGCGTGACTCCGCCAACCACTTTTGGAATGCGCCGGAGATCAAACGTCTCACCGGGATTGATGCGTTCCGGTGAGTAGGCGACATAGAAGTCTTCACCGGCGCGCATGCCGTATGTCTCCAGAATCGGAATCAGGATTTCTTCCGTCGTGCCTGGAAATGTGGAACTCTCCAGGACGATCAACTGCCCTTTCGACAGGTGTCTGGAGATCGACTTGGCGGCCTCCAAGATGTAGGTCAAATCCGGTGCCCCGCGGTCATTGAGCGGGGTCGGTACACAGATGAGAACCGCGTCGGCTCCCGCAATCCGGCCTATGTCCGTCGTGAAGGAGATCCGACCGGCCCAGAGAAGGGATTGCAGGGATTGATCCGGTACATCGGCAATCGGACTTTTGCCCGCATTCAGCTCCTGAACCTTGCGTGCATCGATGTCGATGCCCACCACGTGAACCCCGCTACTCGCAAACGCCACTGCCAACGGAAGCCCAACAAAGCCCTGTCCAACAACACACACGCGCTGGAACACGTGGTCGCCCATGACTTGTCCTCCCTTCGGTTGAGTCCGTCCAGCATATGACCAAGCTCACCGAAGGGTTTGGTCACGTGTTCCATAGACAAGCAAATGTGCGTTTACACCCGGAAACAGAGAACCCGCAAGGCGTTGCGCCTTGCGGGTTCGGGCGAAGCCATCCTGCCTCTTACGCCGCGAGCGTCTCCTTTCCGAGTTTCAGGCGGCGCAGCAACAGGCTGTTGGATACCACGGTGAGGGAACTGAGGGCCATGGCGGCACCCGCGATGACCGGGTTGAGCAGGCCCAACGCTGCCAGGGGAATGCCGAGGACGTTGTAGAAGAACGCCCAGAACAGGTTTTGTCGTATCTTGCGTAGGGTCGCTTTGGACAGGTGCAGGGCATCGACGACGCCTTGCGTACGACCGTGCATCAGGGCGATGTCCGCCGCTTCCAACGCTACATCGGTGCCCGTACCCATGGCGATCCCGATGTCCGCCGCCGCCAACGCCGCTGCGTCGTTGAGGCCATCGCCGACCATGGCGACCACTCGCCCGTGCCTGCGAAGCTCATCCACTTTGGCCGCTTTGTCGGCCGGCAGGACGCCCGCCATCACGTTCGTGATCCCCACCTGTCGTGCAATGGCCTCTGCCGTGCGTGCCTGATCTCCCGTTATCATCCAAACCTCGATCCCCATGTCTCTGAGTCGTTTTACCGTGTCGGCGGCGTCCGGTTTAAGGGTGTCGGCGATCGCGACGGCCCCTAATAGCTGGCCTTCCCGGGCCACCAGCACTGCCGTCTTGCCAGCCTGCTCAAACGTCGCCAACACAGGATCGGGGACGGTGAGGCCTTGCTCAAGGAACCACGTGCGGTTCCCGACCCGCACTGTAGCCCCGTTCACCACACCCCGGACGCCCCGGCCGGGCACCGCCTCCACATCGGAGGCGGCAGGGATGTTCACACCTTGCTCCCGGGCGTACGTCACCACCGATTGGCCGATCGGGTGCTCACTCTGCGCCTCCAGTGCCGCCGCAGCCGCTAGGAGCTGTTCGCGCGCCACGCCCTCCACCGTCTGCACATCGGTGACCACTGGCTTGCCGAGGGTGAGCGTCCCCGTCTTGTCGAACACCACCGTATCGACTTGGCGGGCTCGTTCCAGATGTTCTCCGCCCTTGAAGAGGATGCCTGACTCTGCCCCCAGGGCGGTGCCGACCATGATGGCGGTCGGGGTCGCGAGTCCTAACGCACACGGGCAGGCGATCACCAGCACCGCGACGGCGGCGAGCAGGCCGTGGGTCCAGTTACCGAACGCGCCCCACGTCAGCAGTGTGAGCACCGCTACCCCGAGGACGGCCGGGACAAAGACGCCGGAGATGGTATCGGCCAACCGTTGCACCGGTGCCTTCGATCCCTGTGCCTGATCCACCAGCCGCATGACCTGCCCCAAGGCGGTGTCCCGGCCGACCTTTGTCACCCGCATCAGGAAGGCGCCCGTCTGGTTGATGGACGCGCCGACGACCGGATCGCCCGGCCGTTTGGTGGCCGGCATCGATTCGCCGGTGAGAAACGACTCGTCCACCGATGTTATGCCTTCTTCGATCACGCCGTCCGCCGGCACCTTTTCACCCGGGCGCACACGGACGAGATCCCCCACGCGCAGGGCCTCGACGGGTACGTCGGTCTCCACGCCATCTCGCAGCACATGTGCGAACTTGGCGCCGAGCTTGGCCAGGGACTCGATGGCAGCGCTTGCCTTCGCTTTGGCGCGGGTCTCCAGCAACTTGCCCAGGAAGATGAGCGTCACCACGGTGGCCGAGCTGTCAAAGTACACGTCGGGCCGTCCCATGACCGTCAGGATGGCGCTGTACACATACGCGACGCTGGTGCCCAGCGCCACCAATACATCCATGTTTGCAGCCCCGCCTCGGAGGGCGCGGTACGCACCTTTATAAAAGCGCCATCCGACGTAAAACTGGACAGGAGTGGCGAGCAGCCACGAGACCCCATACGGCAGAAAGGGGCGGCCGCCGAACAGCATCACCAACATCTGCAGGACGAGGGGAAACGTCAGGATCGCGGAGAACCAGAACTTGGCCAGGTCTCTGCGGTACGCCTGAGTCTTGCGCTGTTCGTCAGCCCTGTCCGCCGCCTCGGCGGCCAGCGTTGCACCGTATCCCGCCTTTTCGATGGCCCGGATGAGGTCATGCTCATCGATCACGCCGGGGACATAGGTCACGTGCGCCCGCTCCGATGCCAGGTTGACGTGGACCGACCGAACGGCGTCCAGTCGCCCGACGACTTTCTCAATGCGCGCAGCGCAGGCGGCGCACGTCATGCCTGTGATGTTCAGGTCCAGCTCCCGCACCGGAACCGAGTAACCCGTCTTTTCAATCCTTGCGACGACTTCCGTCCAAGGCGTCGATGCGTCGAGGACCACACGGGCCCGCTCCGACGCCAGATTGACGTTCACCTGCTGGACGCCGGGCAACTTCGCGACGTTCTTCTCAATCCGGGCGGCGCAGGCGGCGCACGTCATCCCCTCGACGGGCAGCGTGATCTCTTTCACTTCACCCATGCGCTCACCTCCCGCATCCGTTCAGGAACGGGTGAATTGGCGGATGACGTCCATCAGTTCATCAATCTTTTCATCGCCCTGGTCTCGGTTGGCCAGGGCGACCGCTACGCACCCACGGGTGTGGGATTCGAGAATGGTGAGTCCGACCTGATGCAGAGCGCTCTTGATGGCTGAGATCTGCACCAAGATGTCCACACAATAACGGTCTTCTTCGATCATCCTCTGGATGCCGCGCACTTGACCTTCAATGCGCCGCAGACGGCGTAAGAGGTCGTCCTTGTGTGGGGTGTAGCTGTGTCCGGTGTGATCGGGGCACATGGGTCAACCCTCGCCTTCGTACTCTCTACGAACACCATACCCCCGTATCGTATCGATGTCAATATCCGCTCACGCATAGAGTGCCCAAATGTGGTTCATCACTGGGCAAATGTCATCCACTGCTTCCGCAATAATTGCTCTGCGTCCACTTGCCGAAACCAGACGAGCCGTACATCATGACCACTGACATTCCATTCACTGGGAGCGACGATGTGAGGGGGGCCGGCGGTAATTCACGGCCCCGCTAAAACCGAGCATTTCATTACTTTTGAAATTGGCTCATGAAGTTGCTGCAGGCTTGAATCATCGCTTGACCCTGGGGCGTGGTCAGCGCTTGTTGCATCGTTTGTTGACCTTGTGCTGACGGCGTGTTTGTCTGCGTGATGCTGGAGGCAAAAGAATTCGAAAGTGCTACACTGCCACTCGCCATTCCCAGAGCGAGTACAGGCAGCACCCAAAGCGCCTGCTTCAACATGTCAACCACTCCCTTCCGACGGAAAGATGGTGAACGTGGTGCCCGGCTGCGTTGTGACCGCCTGCATCGACACGCATGAACTGCACATCACCCCGCCATGCCTGAGGATCCATATTTTGTTCCACTTCAAAGCCTACACCGCCGCTCGATAACCCTGGAGGCACAAAGGGATGGTCTTTTCTGTGCAACTTGAACCATGTCAGAATCCGCAGGAACGGCCTTGACAGAACGCTGGTACACCCTCGACGGGTGTTGTCAAAGGGAACTATGCGTCGTAGCATATGCCCCGCGCCATAGATATACCTCTATGGGTATTTAAGGCGAGGGTGAACCTGCGACCAACGTGATCGACATCCATTCGCTGGATGTGTACGAGCGCCTGGAAACGAGGCCAGACTCTGCAGTTCATCGATGTCTGGGAGCCGGGCGAAGTGGCATCCGGGAAGATTCCAGGCGCCAAAAAGCATCTCCATGGCCATACCTACCGGGTGCAGGTTGGGATTTTCGGCAGTCCGGATGGCCGGGGCATCGTCATGGACTTTCATGATACCAAGGAGATATGGAAGAAGCATTGAACCCGTTTTGGATCATTCCTATCTGAACGACGTGCTGCCGCCGATGAATCCGACGGCAGAAAACATGGTCTACTGGTTGTATCAAACCTTTCAACGATACACGCCGCAAGGCGTGGCGGTGAAGTTCGTCCGCCTTCACGAAACACCGAACTGTGATGCCGAATTTCGGGCCGAGTGGGATCATTAACCGCCGCGTATTCACAATCTTGGTACATTCTCCAGCGTGTGTGGCTTCCTCCCCCTTTCCGGGAGGAGCTAAAATCGGCTTTGGAGGCGGTTGGATCGGACGGAAGGAAGGGGGCGATAGGTACCATGACGCACAGACATGGACACAATGGTGCTCACGGGAGACACAGCCATTCCCATAGCGGGATTGACGCGGCGCTGGCGGACAACCGGGACGCGACCAAGGTGCTGCTCATCTCCTT
Source organism: Alicyclobacillus macrosporangiidus CPP55 (assembly GCF_000702485.1). Taxonomy (GTDB): domain Bacteria; phylum Bacillota; class Bacilli; order Alicyclobacillales; family Alicyclobacillaceae; genus Alicyclobacillus_H; species Alicyclobacillus_H macrosporangiidus_B. Next base: position 60,787 of record NZ_JNIL01000001.1, read on the forward strand.
GCTGGGGTTGTTGGTCACCGCAGTCATTCAAGGAGTCATCGCCATCTTGTCCGGGAGTGTCGCTCTGTTAGCCGACACGATTCACAATTTTGGCGACGCCTTGACGTCCGTCCCACTGTGGTTTGCATTTCGGGTCAGCCGTCGCAAACCCACCAAACGGTTCTCTTACGGTTTCAACCGAAGTGAGGACCTGGCAGGCCTGTTCATCGTGGTGGCCATCTCGGTCAGCGCGGTCGTTTCCGGATATGCTTCCATCGAACGCCTGGTGCACCGCACGCACCCTGACCATCTGTGGGCGGTCGCGGCAGCCGCCGTCGTCGGGTTCCTGGGCAATGAGCTTGCGGCCTGGTTCCGCATTCGCATGGGGAATAAGATGGGAAGTGCTGCGCTCGTGGCAGATGGTCACCACGCGCGCATCGACGGCATCACGTCGTTGGCTGTGCTGCTCGGCGTCGTGGGCACTTGGCTGGGGTACCCCATTGTCGATCCCATCGTGGGTCTGATTATCACCCTGATGATCGTTCTGATTGTCAAGGACGCTGCCGTGACGGTGTTCACCCGCCTGTTGGACGGCATCGAACCGGAGACGATTGACCAAATCAAGCGGTCGGCGCTGTCCGTTCACGGGGTGCTCCAGGTGACCGACGTGCGCGCGCGTTGGTGCGGCCACCGGATCCACGCGGAACTGAGCATCGGCGTCGATGGTCAGCTGACGGTGACGGAGGGTCACCAGATCGCCAAGCATGTGATTCATCAATTGCAGTTGGACGTGGCACACTTGGCGCATGTCGAGGTACATGTGGATCCCACGGATGAGTTGGGCGCGAACCATCACGTGCTGCAGCGAATCGGTTGAGGGCCAAGGCCGGGAGGGCGCGCTCCCTCGCTAGCATCGCGAGCTGCAGCGTACGCCAGGCAAGAATCAATCCCCGCAGCAGGCACGTGGCTGCGGGGATTCTTGACGAAAGTCTCTACCTGTTTCCACGACGGGATCGGATGGCCCAGACAGGGATGGATCACGCCGTGTAGTGGGCAAGCGTGTCCGTGAGCACGGGAACGACCTGCTTCTTGCGCGAGACCACACCCTTGAGGACGGCCCGGTTGTGATCGAGGGTGACACCATAGGCGACCTCGACGGCTTGTGCCGCGCGGCCGAGGGCGATGGCCACGGAGTCGTTGTTCAGGATGTCCGTGATGACGAACACGAACAGATCGAGCCCTTTCGCGTCGATGGTTCGCTGGATGGCCGCCTCCACGTCCGCCTGCCGCTCGAGGACATCGTTCGGATCGACTGTGTTGACCTGCGCAATCTCGACCTTGTAGGCGCCCATCTGAAATTCCTTGGCATCGAGGGTCAACAGCTCCTCGACGGATTTGTCGCGCACGTTCGCGCCCGCTTTGAGCATGTCCAGGCCGTACGATTCGAGGTCCAACCCGGCGATGGAGGCCAACTCGCGTGCGGCCGCGATGTCCTGCTCCGTGCAGGTGGGCGACTTGAGCAAGAGTGTGTCGGAGATGATGGACGATGCCATCAGGCCGGCCATCTCCTTGCTGACCGGGACGCCGTGCTCCTTGTACAGCTTGTTCAGGATCGTCGCCGTGCAGCCCACAGGCTCTGCCCGGTAATACAGAGGTTGGCTGGTCTCGAAGTTGGCGATGCGGTGGTGGTCAATCACCTCGACCACCTGCACCTCTTCGATGTCGGGGGCGCTCTGTTGGCGCTCGTTGTGATCGACCAGGATCACCTGTTTGGCCTCTCCGGAGACCCCCTCCACCAGGCGCGGCGGTTGCACACCGAAGTGATTCAGTACAAACCGCGTCTCTGCGTTCAATTCGCCGAGGCGCACGGGCTCTACCGAGGCGCCGAGCTTCGTCTTCAGGTCGGCGTAGACCAATGCGGAACAGATGGAATCCGTATCCGGGTTCCGATGTCCGAAGATCAGTACCTTGTCCACGGTCATCCTCCTCATTCGCTTTCCGGCAATATCATACCAAAAGAGGAGAGACAAGCGGGAGCCGGAAACACCGATTCCCCTTGGGGAAACGCCTCGTGTCAACGGCTCACTGCACCGCTATCTTGCAGAGGATGAACCAAGCCTATGCGCTGCGTTAAGATAGCAGGAGAACGTCCGGATCGATGGCGGTGAGGCATCATGGATACGTACAGAGTCCTGGTGGCAGACGACAACGATCGCGCACGCCGTGCGGTGTGCACGTGGTTGACCCGCGAGGATCGGTTTCATGTGGTGGCGGAGGCTGCAAACGGGGCGGAGGCCGTCCGCTTGACCCGGTTGCATCATCCGGATCTGGTGTTGATGGACCTGCGCATGCCCGGCATGGACGGATTGGAGGCGACCCGTTGCATCAAACGGGATCGGCCCGAGATCACGGTGGTGTTGTTGAGCGTATCCGACGATCCAGCGGATCTGTTCGAGGCAGTTCGCGCTGGCGCGCAGGGGTACCTGGTGAAACGGATGCACCCGGAGGACTGGATCGCCTACCTGTTGCGCGTGATGGATGGAGACGGTCCGCTTCCGCGGGAGATGGCTTTGCGCCTGTGGTCCTCCTTTCGGCCGGCGGCTCTGGACGGACTTGGGGCAGCCGGATGGGGAGAGGACAGGACACCGGGGTTGGAAGAGCCCTTTGGCGACCGTCTGGACTTGGTCCGCGGGGACAAGCTGACGGCACGGGAACTGGAAGTCCTCCGGCTCGTGCGTACGGGCGCAACCAACCGGGAAATTGCGGACGCCCTCTTTATCTCCGAGAACACCGTAAAAAACCATATCAAAAACATTCTCGCGAAGCTCCAGTTGCACAACCGCGTGCAGTTGGCGGCTTACCGGGTGCCGTTGGGGGAGTAGGCGGATACACGTCCACAACGCATGCCTCTCGTCGGGAGAAGCGGCCCCGGGTCCAAGGGCCGGCCCGCCAGGAGCACAGTCGCGTCACCCCGGTTTGACGACGCGAACGGCGGTTCCCGGCGACGCGGGTTCAATCACCAGACGCGCACCGATCTCTTGCGCCCGGCTCGCCATAATTTGGATGCCGTAGTGTCCCACCCCTGCGGAGGGCTGAAAGCCTCGTCCATCATCTTGCACGCGGAACGCCCAACCTCCGGACGGGGTGGATTCCAGTGCGACCAGTACGCGTTTCGCACCGGCGTGCTTTTTCACATTGGTAATCGCCTCTTGGGCGATGCCAAACAGCTGTACCTCTTCAGCGGGCGGCAGATGAACGGATGGATCCATCCGGACCTCCCAGCGGATGTCTTGGGCCCAGAACGTCTGGGTGAGCAGTGCCTGCAGGCGGCTGTGGAGGTCAGGGCCGTCGTCCAGAGGCCGCCGCAGATGAAAGATCACCTGGCGAACGTTGTCATCCACTTCCCGCAGCGCGACCCGGATCTCTCTCCACGCCTCCTCGACCGCAGCGCTGTCCGCCTCTGCACCAGAAATAGATTGATGCAGGGCTTCCAGTTGGATCCCGATGGAGAATAACGTCTGGGCAATCTGGTCGTGCAGCTCGCGCGCCAACCGTTCCCGTTCTTCCATCACCGCCCGGGCTGCGCGCTCTCGGGCGAGCGACAGCGTAGCTGCTTCGAAACGCCGGAACAATCCTTGCGAGAACAAGGCGATGACGACGGCGGTGAGCAGAGCCATCAGCCAGTTGCCTCTCGACATCGAGACGTACGGGAGGCCGAACCGGTGACGAATCAGCTCAGCGGCGAGGACGATCACCGCGGGACCCAGGACCAGCGTGATCTGGTAATACCGAAATGGCATGAGACACCCGTCCTTCGACAAAACGACCTTACTTCCTCTACTATCCCGCACTGTGCACCGTCATGCAAATCGTCCTCTGCAGTCATGTGAGCTCGTGAGACATAGTCACCAACGTGGTGTAACGGGGACAGACGCAATCCTGCCACAGAAATAGCCCGGGTGAGCTAGATTTTTACGCTGCGAGATTGGGTAAGCTGGAAGCGTCCGGACTGCGTGAGGGGAGGGGACGTCATGCACAGGCTGGGGAACAGGATCGCACGGTGGGCCGTGGCACTCGCGGCGATCCTGTGGGTGTGCGCGTGGCCTCCGACGGCATCGGCACACGCCTACGTCGTGCACGCCGACCCGCCCCCCAATGCGGCGTTGGCGAGCGCCCCGGTGACCGTGCAGATCTGGTTCGATGAACCGGTTCAGGCGGTGTTCGACTCCCTCACCGTGACCGGCGAGCAGGGTCAGCGGGTGGACCGCGGTGACGCGCATGTGGATGCCAACGATCCGAAGCACCTCCTGGTCTCCCTCCGGCCGGGGTTGGGACCAGGCCTGTACACGGCGACGTGGCGCGTGGTCTCTGCAGACGGCCATCCGGTGTCCGGTACCATTCCGTTTTCTGTGGGACAGGCAGCGTCGCGCACTCCAGTGACCGCCCAGGGGTATGTGCCCGGCGCGGACATGGTGGCCGTGCGCTGGGGAGAATACCTGGGCCTGTCCGGCGCAGGCGGGCTGCTGCTGTTCTGGTGGCGGGTCGTGCCCGCCCGGCTGCGTGACGCCCTGTGGCGGCGTCTGCACCGGGTTCGCCTGGCAGCGTTGACCGTCTTGACGGTGTCTGTGCTGGCCGACCTGCCATTGCAAGCCCGGCTGGACGCCGGCGTCGGGTGGGCACAGGCGCTCACCCCCGGGGTATGGTGGCCCGTGTTGACCGCGACCCGGTTTGGCCCTCTGTGGGGGATGGGTGCTGCCATGGTGGCGGTGCTGTGGGCCGCCTGGGCGGCGGGACGGCGCCTGGGAGCGGTATGGGTGACCCTGTTGGCCACGGCCGTCTGCATCGCGGCGAAGAGCGCCAGCGGGCACGCCGCAGGAGCCACACTTCCCGCATTGTCGATCCCGCTGGATGCCTTGCACCTTGCCGCGGCGACGCTGTGGATCGGCAGTCTGCTGGGCATGGTCCTGTTGCTGTCCCGGCTGGAACCCGTGGTCGGGGATCGCCACGAGCGGATCAGACTCTACTGGGAGACGATGCGGCGCTTCTCCCCGTGGGGCATTACCAGTGTCTGCGTGCTCGCCGCCACCGGCCTGTACGCCGCCCTGGAAAATATCCCGACGGGGTACGCCTTGGCTCACACCCGTTACGGCCAGACGTTGCTCGTGAAACTCTCCGTGTTCGCCCTGATGCTCGGCCTGGCGGCCTTCCATTGGATACGCGCGCACGGCGCGGGTGTCGGACGGCGACGGAGCATCCAACGCACCCTGGCTGTCGAGCTGTGCTTGGGCGCGGTGGTGTTTGCGATCACGTCCGTGTTGACCAACCTGTCACCCGCCGCCGCGGCGCCCGGGCCGGTGGCGCTGACCCTGACCATCGGAGCCAACGTCGAGGCGACGCTGCGGATCGAACCGAATGTGGTCGGGGACAATGTGTTTGAGGTGGATCTGCGGAACGGGGCGGGTGGGCCGGTGACCAGCGTACAGCAGGTGACCCTCGCGCTCTCGAGCCTCGAAATGGATATGGGGACCAACACCATCCGCCTGAAACCAGCTGGCCCGGGCCGGTACAGAGCGCAGGGGCTGTATCTGACGATGGCAGGCCGATGGCGGGCGCATCTGCATGTGTTGACGGCGGACTTGACGGACTGGGATGCGGATTACCGGTTCGTCACGGGCAACCCGTCGGCATTTTGAGACCTTGAGGAGAGGGATGGTATGATGTTCAGAAAGAGCATGACCGTATGGGCGGCCGCAGGGGCGTTGGCGGCCACCCTGGTGCTGGGCGCACCGGCTGTTTGGGCGCATGTCACGGTATCCCCAAAGACGTCCACCACGGGCGCTTGGGAGAAGTACACCATGCGGGTGCCGACGGAGAAGGATGTCCCGACGGTGAAAGTCGTCCTGAAGGTGCCGGACGGCGTCACCTTCGAGCAGTATGAACCGGTCCCCGGGTGGACGGTCAGCGAAGAGAAGGACGCCTCCGGCAGAGTGACCCGCGTGACGTGGACCGCGACCGGGGCGGGCATCGCGCCCGGGCAATTCCAGGAGTTCTCGTTCGTCGGCCAGAACCCGAAGCAGGCGGGCAGCGTCGCCTGGGACGCCTACCAGTACTACAAGGACGGCAGCATCGTGGAGTGGACGGGACAACCGGGGGCGGATACGCCGCACTCTGTGACGGACATCCTCGCGGCGTCACCTGCCGGTACACAGCCGGCCGCGACGGCAAATGCGACGGGGGCTCCGGCGGCCGGCACGAATGCCGCGGCACCGGCCGCGCCGGCCTCAGGTGCGGCGGATTCACGCGCCGCCGCATGGCCCGGGATCGTCTCCGTGATCGCCCTGGTGCTCTCCGTCATCTCCTTGGGGACTGCGTCGCTCGGCCGCCGGACGAATCGGTGAGCCTCGGGCGGGAAGGCGGGCGTGCGCTGTCACAAATCTGTTGAATGCGGGGTGATGGTGTGCGGACTCGGGCGGGCAAAACGGTGTTTTACGCGTTCGTCGCAGTCCTGGTCTTTGCCATCGCGGCGGCCATCGGCTACATGGTCCGGGAAGGGGGCGGCTCCCTGCCGGTGACGGGACAGGCGTCCGATTTCACGGCGACCAACCTCGATGGAAAACCTGTGCGTTTCAGCAGCCTGGACGGCAAGATCCGGCTGGTGACGTTTTTCTACACGCACTGCCCGGGTCCTTGCCCCTTGACGGCGTACCGATTGGAGCAGGTCCAGAATGACCTCAAACAACAGGGCCTGTTCGGGACCAAGGTCGCCATCGTCTCGGTGACCCTCGACCCGGAACACGACACCCTGCAGGCCATCAAGGACTGGTCTTCCCACTATCACCCGGACTACGACGGGTGGTATTTCCTGCGGCCGGATCCCCAGCAATTGCCCGCCATTCTTAAGGCGTGGGGAGTCTATAAGCAGCAGGTGCCCAATTCGGTGTATATCAACCATACGCTGGTCACCGAGCTCATCGACCAGAACGGGAACATCCGCGCCACCTATCTCGGGGACAATCCAGACCCGAAGAAGGTGGAGCAGGACATCCACAGCCTCATCACGCGTTGGAATTGGCTGTGAGGAGGTTTGGCATGATTCGAAAAGGTGCCGCCCTACTGATGGGACTGGTCGTATTGGGTGGCGGGGGGCTGGTGTACGGATGCGGGCAGGCTGCCCAGCCATCCCAGCCCCAGCCGGCGGCCCAGACCCCGCTGCCCACCGTGCAGATGACGGTCCCCGCGTCAGCAAAGGCAGGGACCTCCCTTTTGTTGCAGGTGCGCGTGACCCGGAATGGATCGCCCGTCAATCAGCTGGACGACATGATGTTCGAGGTCTGGCCAGACAAGCCGAATGCGCAGCACGACCTGATGCACGCGAAGCGCACCGGCGACGGGGTGTATTCCGCTTCGTACACATTTCAGGCGCCCGGAAAGTATTGGGTGATGTATCACGTGATCGATCACGGAAATATGGTCATGACCGCCCCGCAATCCGTGCAGGTAAACTGATCAGCCGCCGGCCGCTCTCGCAAGCAGGGTGAGCAGCAACATGGAGGCGGCGCCGGCCGCGAACCACCCGTGCAGCTTCGGCGCGGACATGCCGTGTTCGCGCAGCATTGGGAGCAGTTCGCTCAAGCAGATGAACAACAGGGCGCCGGCCGAGCCTGCCGACAGGAAGGCCGCGCCGGCCGTATCCCCGGACCCTGCGAAGGTCATGCCCAGGGTGGAACCGAGCAGCGTGCACAGGGACGGGATGCCCAATACCCATTGCGCCCTCGCGATGGAGGATGCTGTCCAACGGGGGTAGGCGGCTTGCAGCGCAACGCCCCAGAGGACCCCCTCCGGCAGTTTGTGGACGACCATGGCGGCCGGGAACAGCCATCTTGCCCACCCCGGCTGTTGAACGGCCACCGTCAGAGCCGAACCCTCGAGAAACGAGTGGAGCGACAGCGCCGCTCCGAGCACCCAGGCGCTGGATACGGTGAATGTGCCTGGCGGTGAGAGCCGTCCTTCACTCGCCGGGGAGACCTCCCTTGGCACTGCGTCCCGCGCGACGACCGGATCGGGCGTCCGGAGCGATGAAGATCGGCGCCAGAAGGCGTGATCCGACCACAGCGTGGCGGCCCACAACAGGCCGACACCAGCCAGCACACACCAGGGCGCCGCCGTTTGCGCCTCCTCCCAGGCGTCTGGCAGGAAGTCGCAGAGCACCGCGATCAACAACACCCCCGCGCCGAACGCAGAAGCAGCCAGGTACCGCGTGGTCTTTTGGCCCGCGGCCTTCATCTGCTCCAAGGCCCTCGGCCGCCACACCCACCGCACCCCCCACCAAATCGCCACTGCGCACAAGACACTGGCCACCCAGCCCCATAGCAATGGAGACATGTTCTGTTCCTCCTTTGAGCGGGTCGTCGGGCGAAATTCCTAGCATCAACGGATGCGGATCCCAGAGGGAAACGGCACGGCGGGCGATTGGCCGGTATGTCGACGCTCAGGGAATTGACCGCCCTCCTGTGGCCGGTTACCATCAGGTTGAGCCGGTTGAATGGTTGTAGGAAGGGGGGCGGCGCGTGGCCGGACAGGTCGTTGCGGCCCAGCGATTCGGTGCTGGTTGGGCCGGCCCATTGTCTCTGGCGTTGGCCGCCAGTATCTGGGGCGGCTTGTACGTGGTCAGTAAAGTAGTGTTGGATGCGGTGCCGCCCTTCGCGTTGGTGTGGATTCGCTACGCCATTGCGGTGTGCGTGCTGTTTGGCTTGGGATGGGCGATGCGCATGCCCATGCGGGTTCCGTGGCGTGATTGGACACGGATGGCGGTGGTCGGCCTGGTGGGATACGCGTTGTCCATCTCCGCTCAGTTCCTCGGGACGTACTGGTCCACGGCGCAGATGGGGGCGGTCATCACGTCGACCACCCCGGCTTTCATGGTGATCTTCGGCCGGATGATGCTCGGAGAACCGGTCACTTGGCGAAAGGGCCTGTCCGTGGTCCTCGCCACGGCCGGCGTTTGGATGATCATCGGGCTCGGCCACCTGGATGCCGGCGTGCGGTTGGGGGGATGGGTCCTGGTCGTGGCGGCCCTCACGTGGGCGTTGATGTCCGTCCTGGTGAAGCGGGTGCCGCCGGCATACCCCTCATGGGTCGTCACGGCCCACGCGATGCTCGCCGCCTGGGTGGTGATGACACCGGCGGCGCTCTGGCAGGGCAGAGGCGTATCGTGGTCCGTTCTGACGCGCCCCGGCATCATCTTGGGCATCCTGTACATCGGCGTGATTTCCACCGCGATCGCGTTCTTCTTGTGGAACTTCGGTTTGCAACGGGTGGACGCGGGAACGGGCGGACTGTATTTTTTCTTTCAACCCTTGACGGGATCGCTATTGGGGTGGTTGTGTCTCGGAGAGCGGGTGGGCATGTCGTTCTGGGCAGGCGCCGCGTTGATCGCCGCCGGTGTGGCGCTGGTGTCACTTGGCCAGCATGACGCCGGCGGTAGCGAGCGCGGCGTACAGGGCGGTCCACCAGGTGAGCCGGTCGAGACCGCGCAACAGTACGATTGAGAACAGGGCGACCAACACCGGTTCCAGGCCCACGATCACTGCGACGGTGGAGATGGGCGAGGTGGCTGCGGCGACGAAAAACAGCAGTACGCCGGCGGCGGACAGGCAGCCTGCGGACCACAGATAGACGTTGAACGTGCGCGTGTACACGCGGATATAGGGGCCGAGACGTCCGGAGGCTGCGAGGACGGCGAGGTAGCTCACGCAAGCCGCGGTCACGTCAAGGGCGGCCGCCAGCGTGGGATCCAATCCTTGGTTCATCCCCAGTTTCCGCAAGAAGTGGCCGCTGCCTTTGAACAGGGCGGCGGCAAGGCCGAGGGACACCCCGAGCGTCAGGAGCGTCCGCTGCGGGTGGCGTTGGCGTTCCCACAGGAGGACGCCGATGCTGGCGAAGATCAGCGCCACCCCCGCGAGGCGCTCGGCGTTCAAGGATTCCTGCAGGAACAGGGCGGCAAGCACCAAGGTGACCATTGTCTCAAGCGTTTCAATCACGACGCCGCGCGTGGCGCCGAGCATCCGGATCGCGCCGTACAACGACATCCGTCCGAGCATCGTGCCGACGATGCCACCAAGGGCGCACAGGCCATACCCCATCCAAGCGCGGGGGGATGATAAAAGGCCTGCATCCGTGTCGTGGGCCACTTTCACAAGGGCGGCGAGGCCCAGCATCAGGCTCCCGACGACCAGGATGGGCAACAGTCCATTGTCATCGCTGTCCAGTTCAGCCTGCCCGCGGTGCAGCAGGACGTAGGAGAGGGAATAGCACACCGCGCACAGGAGCGCTGGCACGACTCCAGTCATACGCAGGTCTCCTTCACCGGGATGGGACAATCACCACCAAATGTATGTCCACAGTTCGGCGCGCATGACCAAAATCGCGATTGGCTGAGCAGCGGTCGCCCGCTCTGGGGGCCGCTTCAATCTTTCAGGTGGGGGGCCACCCGGTCGAGCAGTTCTTTTAGCTGTTGTGCCATCTGGGCGTAAGTCCGCTTGGCCTCCTCGTTGCGGGTCTCCAGCGCGAACATCTCGAGGTCGGCCTGGATTTTTCTTAAATTGGCCGCGACCATGGCCTTTGGCTTGGGCTCCGCGTGCGGGGGATGATCCTGGTACAAATCCACATAGACACAGCCGTTGGAATCCACCTGGGCGAGAAACACGTCGCGAAAGTCCTGTGCGCCCTGTTTGCGCACTTCCTCCAACAGCCATTCCCGGGTAAATCCCGCGTCCCGCAGGGACCGTTCCATGACGTGCCCGTCGATGATCACCAACCGCGGTTCGTGCTCCGGGGTGATGGCGACCCCAGTGTCTTTCGGCGTCAGAGGCTGGACCTCTGATTTTTTCATGACGCTGAGCTTGCCGTTCATCTCCAAGATGGCGTATTCCACGTCCGAGACTTTGAAAACATCTTTCTCCCGCAGCATCAGCATGAGCTCTTCGGTGGACAGATGGCACGCTTTTAGGTTCCGCTCGAGAATCTTCCCTCGTTGAATGACCACTGTCGGGCGACCGTCCAAAAATACCCTCGCACGGTAGGATTTTCTCTGTAACAGGGCGATCAGCAAGGACAGCACACACCACAGCAATAGACTCACCACGGCGTGCCGTGTCTTCACCTGGTCGAGCGACCAGCTGGCGGCGATGTTGCCGATGGTGATGCCGACGATGTAATCGAAAAAACTCAGCTGCGCCACTTGGCGTTTGCCCAGCACGCGCGCGACGACAAACAACACGATGAAGGCGATCACGGACTGGTACAACACTTCGTGCGTCGTGGGCATGGAGACACTCCGTTCCCTGACAGGCTCACACCCGGAGAGTATGACCTCGCATGGATTCTCCTATTCGTGGTGCATCAACATATAGCATTTCACGGAAATCCAACCACTAGTTTTGTATTTTCTTCTCTCAAACCCCATGTTACGATTTTGTACACGCGCCCGTCCGCTGTGGACGGACGCCAACTTCAGCCGAATCCGGACGGATGTCCGGTACGGGGGACTGTGTTTTTTGGGGTGAATGCCGCAAGGCTAGGGCGACCTCTGGCCCAAACCCGTCAACTAACCCCGGAGGCGTAAGGAGGAATCGAATTGACCGCAACAGGCATGCGCAGGCTTATCGCATCGGCCGCACTGGCTTTCGCAACGCTGGCATCTATCGCCGCACCGGCGGCGTCCGCTTCGACGGGCTCCAGCGCGGTCGTCACGCAGAGCGCGTCTTTGCCGCCGGGCGTCACCTACGATGCCTCCGTGCGCCCGTTGGCGAAACCGTCCGCTTCCCGGCAGGCGAAGGTCAATGCCGTCCTGCAGGTGGCCGAGAGCAAGTTGGGGACGCCGTACGTGTGGGGTCACAATGAGGACCGCGGACAGTACGGATTTGACTGCTCGAACTTCACGGCGTACGTGTATCATCACGCGCTTGGCTACAAGATGAGCACTTCATCGCGCACGCAGGCGAAGTCGGTGGGAAGGCAGGTGCCCGTATCCCAGATGCAGCCGGGTGATCTCCTCATCTTCAACAACGGATCGCACGTCGGCATCTATGCCGGCAATGGCCGCATGATCCAGGAGGGCGGCGGCCTGGGCAAGGTTGGATACCTGTCCGTCGCTCCGGGCTCCTATTGGGGCAAGCACCTCACCGCCGTCAAGCGAATGTTCTGACCTAGGCTTATCCGTGGAAGAAGGCGACCCATCGGAGAATCCGCGCGCCTCATCCCCGGTTCCGCTGCCGCATGGTTAAGTTGGGTGAGTGTCCGTGGCGCGCCAGGGCTGTCCGCGATATGCTGAAGCAGACAATCGAATCCGGTGATGGAGCTCACCGTACAAGCGCCCATTCGAGGATGATGGCTCCTGTGGATCTATGGATTGATGCCACAGGGGCCGTTTTGCTGTACAGACGCCGGCACCGGTGCGTCCGCCTGATTTTGCGCCCAAACCGCGTTGGGGATTTGTCCATCAGGGATGTCCGCCTTGGACAGACGTTTGCGCCCCTCATACGGTATCTCACCGTCCCATGAGACGGGGAGATCGAAAAGGAGGGGTCTGTCTTGTTCAGTTTGGCCGGAGCGGATCTGGTGCGGTTTCTGTTCGCTGTCGCCGCCCTGCTGGCAGCCGCTCACGTGCTCGGTTACATCGCCGAACGTCTGGCGATCCCGCGCGTCATCGGTGAAGTCTCGGCGGGGCTCCTGCTGGGTCCCACTGCGCTCGGCACCTGGTTTCCCAACGCATTTCACGCGCTGTTCCTCGGGTTTCCTTCCGAGGGAACCTTGTTTGGCTTCCTCTCGCAACTCGGGTTGATTCTGCTCATGTTTCACTCGGGCCTCAAGTTTCAGGCGCGCTTCGAAGCGTCTGACGTCAAGATCGGAGCGGCCCTCATCGGGGCGTCCACCGTCCTGCCCTTCCTCGCAGGCTGGTTGTTGACCATGGTCTGGGACCCTGCGCCATTCCTCGGCCCGGCGCATCAGCTCACCGCGTTGAAGATCGTGATCGCCATCTCCATCGCAGTCACGTCCATCCCGGTCATCTCCAAAATCTTCGCTGACCTCGGGATCCTGCACTCCCGGTTCGCCAAGGTGATTGTGGCCGTAGCGGGGGTGCACGACATCCTCCTGTGGGTGGCCTTGGCGGTGGCCTCGAGCCTCGTCAGCAGCCACGGCCAGGTGGATGCGGGCGTCCTGCTCAAGAGCCTCGGTGTCACATTCGGTTTTCTCGCGGCCTGCACCCTGGTGGTGCCCTGGATGTTGCGCCGGGTGACCTCTCGGCGGGCCAACATCCTCTTCCGGGCGTCTTTTCTCGGCTACTTCCTGCTCATCCTCCTGCTGCTCTCCGACATCGCGGGGTATCTGAAGGTCGACGTGATGTACGGGGCGCTTCTCGCCGGCGTGGCGACAAAGCTCACCCTGCCGGAGCGTCTGCGGGAACGGGTGGAGGCGAGCACGCGCGACATCTCGTTCTCGCTGTTCATCCCGGTGTATTTTGCGGTCGTCGGTCTGCAGTTGGACCTGGCGCACCAGTTCAGCGTGGGATTCTTCCTGCTGTACGTCCTGTTCGCCACTGCGACGCAGACCTTGGTGGTGTACACCACGTCCCGGGCCATCCGGTGCGATCGACTGACGAGCCTCAATCTCGCCGCAGCGATGAACGCCCGCGGAGGGCCTGGCATCGTCCTCTCCACGGTCGCGTATTCCCTCGGGATCATCAACCAGAACTTCTTTGCCATCCTGGTGATGCTGGCGCTGGTGACCTCGTGGATGGCCGGATCGTGGCTCCGCATGGTCATTCGGCGCGGTAAGCGGCTGATGCCAGGCGACGAGCACCTCGTCATCCAGCGTACCACCTCGGAGGCTGTGGACTGGGTGCCGGGGGTGGAGACGGGGCAGCATTGACGCAAGCCCGGGCTGGCGCAGGGGAAAGCTAAAGAGAGACTTTGGGCAGGAAGCGGGGATGCGGCCGATGCGCAGGAAACGGTACCACATCAAACCGCAGGAGCTGTTGATGACGGGTGCGCCCACCCTGGAGGGATTCGACATCCCGATCAACGAGGACGACGCGAAGCGCATCGACCGACTGGTCGATCTGTATGAGCGCCACATCATGACGCATCTGGATGAAGAGTATACCCGCAAGACCACCTGGTCCGACCGGCTGGCGGACCGCATCGCGCGGTTCGGCGGGAGTTGGACCTTCATTCTGTGCTTCGCGGCCTTTTTGGCCCTGTGGATGACCTGGAACACCGTCCGTTTTCTGCCGCATTTCGACGAGCCGCCGTTCATTCTGCTCAACCTGATCCTGTCGTTCATCGCCGCATTCCAGGCGCCCGTCATCATGATGAGCCAGAACCGGCAGGCGGCCCGCGACAAGCACGAGTCTGTCATCGACTTCGCGATCAATTACAAGGCCGAGCAGGAGATCGACGACATGCAGAGCCATCTGCACCGAATCGAGGGGCGGCTGTTCGAGCTGGAGCTGTTGCTGCGCGTCATCAAAAACCGGTTGGATGCGAAATGAAGCCGGTGACGCCGATGGAACCGAAGGCGGCGGATCGGCCGCCGGGCGGGGCGGAGTGGATCGCGCAGGTGAAGTGGGACGGCGTTCGCGTTTTGGTGTACCGGGACGACGACGGCGTGCGGCTGTACAACCGGCACCGGCGGGAGCGGACGTGGCATTACCCGGAGTTACTCGACGTGGGGTCGTATTGTGCGGCGTCTTCGGTGATCCTCGACGGGGAGGTCGTCGCCCTCGGGATCGACGGCAAACCGGATTTTCACGAGGTCATGCGCCGGGACGGGGTTCGTCGGCGCGAACGCGTGGCGGCGGTGCAGCGCGCTGTCCCGGTGTTTTACATGGTGTTCGACATTCTCTACTGCGACGGGTCCTGGGTGACCGATCGGCCGTTGGATGAGCGTCTCGAACTGTTGCGCCGAGTGGTCCGGCCCACCGCTCACGTCCGTTGGGTCGACGATCACGCGGATGGCGCCGAGCTCTTTGAACGGACTCGGGTGCTTGGGCTGGAGGGCATCGTATGCAAGCGCCGGGATGCCCCTTACCGGGTGGGAGAGAAGCGGGGAGATTGGCTCAAGGTCAAACACGTTCACGACCTGAACGCCGTGATCGGCGGCTACACGCTCGGGGAGGACGGCGGAATGGGCGCGGTTCTACTCGGCGTGTACGACAAGGCCGGGCGTCTTTGGTACGTCGGACACACCGGCAGCGGCCGCCTCTCGTGCGCGGAGTGGCGAGCCTTGGCCGAAGTGCTTCGCCCGTTGCGCACCCCGGATGTGCCGTTTTTTCACCGTCCTGGGCGATACGCCGGCGCTCGATGGGTACGTCCGCAGGTCGCTGTGCGTGTCACGTACAGCACCTGGACGCCCGGTCGCTCGCTCCGCCATCCGGTCCTGCAGGCGGTGCTGGATGTCCCGGCCGAGGCGTGCGTATGGCCGCAGGACGCCCCCATACCGCAGGATGGCGCCCGATAGACACCGGATGCACCGAAACGGCCACAGGGCCCCGTTGTATAGCGGGGCCCTGGTCGCGCACGTGATGGCGCGGGATACGACGTGGCCGAAGCTGTGCTCTCCCGACCGCGCCATGGCAACCGTTGAATGCAGACCGGTCAGTGAAAGTCGATGTCGATCCGCTTGCCGATTTGGGTCTTCGCCTTCGGAATGGTGATCTCGAGGACGCCGTTTCGATAGGTGGCCTTGGCCTGGTCCTCCTCTACGGCGGCGGGGAGCGGGACTGTACGGGAGAACTGGCCGTAGAACCGCTCGGCTCGATGGATGTTCTCCCGCTTCTCCTCGTACGTCCGATGGATTTCGCCGCTGAGGTGGAGATGGCGGTCGTGGATGACGATATTGACGTCCTCCTTGCGCTCCAGGCCCGGGATCTCGGCGGTCACAATGACGTCGGTCGGCGTCTCACGCACATCGACGCGCGGCATGTTGCCGATGCGGAACCAGTCGTTGTCGAACAGTTGGCCCAGCGCCGGCCACGACGTTAAGCCGTTCTCGCGCCGGAAGATCCCCAGCGGATCGTAAGGAATGAGCGGCATGGAACAACCTCCTCCCGTGGATGTCTGCGCGCTTTAGGATGCGCTGCCGGGCGGAGATTATGTCACGGCGGGCGCGGAATGGCGCATCGGCTGGCGTACCGCAGCGGGCACGGCGGTTCGTCAAAAGCAAGAGGCGACCGGACCCAGGGTCCGGCCGCCTCGCCGCGATGGATGCTGTGGTTACATGTCCATATCGCCCATGCCGGCACCGGCAGGCGCCTTTTCCTTCTCCGGCTTGTCCGCAACGACCGCCTCGGTGGTCAGGAACATCGCCGCCACGCTGGCCGCGTTCTGCAGCGCCGAGCGGGTCACCTTCGCCGGGTCGACGATGCCGGCCTTGATCATGTCCACCCACTCGCCGGTCGCCGCATTGAAGCCCTGGCCCACCGGCTCCTTCTTCAGCCGTTCGACAATGACCGAGCCCTCGACGCCCGCGTTCTCCGCGATCTGGCGCACCGGAGCCTCGAGCGCCTTGCGTACCAGGTTGACGCCCGTCAGCTCGTCGCCCGTCGCCTGCACCTTGTCCAGCGCCGGGATGATGTTGACCAGCGCCGTGCCGCCGCCCGGCACCAGGCCCTCCTCGACCGCCGCACGGGTCGCGTTCAGCGCGTCCTCGATGCGCAGCTTCTTCTCCTTCAGCTCCGTCTCCGTCGCGGCGCCGACCTTGATGACCGCCACGCCGCCCGCCAGCTTCGCCAGCCGCTCCTGCAGCTTCTCGCGGTCGAAGTCGGACGTGGTCTCCTCAATCTGCGCCTTGATCTGGTTGATGCGCCCCTGGATCTCCTTCTTGTCGCCCGCGCCGTCGACGATGATGGTGTTCTCCTTGCTCACGCGCACCTGACGAGCGCGGCCGAGCTGGTGGATGTCGGTGTTCTTGAGCTCAAGGCCCAGCTCCTCGGAGATGACCTGGCCGCCGGTGAGGATGGCGATGTCCTGCAGCATGGCCTTGCGCCGGTCGCCGAAGCCAGGCGCCTTGACCGCCACTGCCGTGAACGTGCCGCGCAGCTTGTTGACCACCAGGGTCGCCAGCGCCTCGCCCTCCATGTCCTCCGCGATGACGAGCAGCGGCCGGCCGGTTTTCACCACCCGCTCCAAGACGGGCAGCAGGTCGTTGATGCTGCTGATCTTTTTATCGGTGATGAGGAGGTAAGGCTCTTCGAGCACGGCCTCCATCTTGTCCGTGTCGGTGACCATGTACGGCGAGATGTAGCCGCGGTCAAACTGCATGCCTTCAACGACCTCGAGCTCCGTGGTGAAGCCCTTGGACTCCTCGACCGTGATGACGCCGTCCTTGCCGACCTTCTCCATCGCGTCGGCAATCAGGACGCCGATGTCTTGGTCGCCCGCGGAGATGGCCGCCACCTGGGCGATGTTCTCGCGGCCCTCGACGGGCTTGGAGATGCGCTTGATCTCCTCGACCGCCGCGTTCACAGCCTTCTCGATGCCCTTGCGCAGGATCATCGGGTTGGCGCCGGCCGCCACGTTCTTCAAGCCCTCGCGGATCATCGCCTGCGCCAGCACGGTCGCCGTGGTGGTACCGTCACCCGCGACGTCGTTGGTCTTCGTCGCGACCTCCTTCACCAGCTGAGCGCCCATCTTCTCGTACGGATCCTCCAGCTCGATCTCCTTGGCGATGGTCACACCGTCGTTGGTGATGAGCGGAGACCCGAACTTCTTCTCCAACACCACGTTACGGCCCTTCGGACCAAGCGTCACTTTCACCGCGTCGGCGAGCGCGTCGACACCGCGCAGCATCGCTCGGCGTGCTTCTTCGCTAAACTTGATCTGTTTGGCCATGTCCTACCGCCTCCTGAGGAAACGTTGTGTCCAATGACCTGGGGATGGCATGAGATGCAAAGCGCCTGTCACTTTTCGACGACGGCGAGCAGGTCGCTCTCCCGGAGGATCAAGAGCTCTTCACCGTCCACCTTGACCTCGGTACCGGCATACTTGGAGTAAATCACCCGGTCACCGACCTTGACCTCGAGGGGCACCCGCTTTCCGTCCTCGACGCGGCCGGGGCCAACGGCGATGACCTCACCTTCCTGCGGCTTTTCCTTCGCCGTGTCCGGCAGCACGATGCCGCTGGCGGTCTTCTCTTCGCGCGCCACCGCGCGCACCACCACGCGATCCGCCAGAGGTTTCAAGGTCGTCTTGGTCCCCACCGTGCTCATGTCCGTACCTCCTTATACAGATTGTTAGCACTCGAATGCCTTGAGTGCTAATATCCGATTCCCATCATAGCCACGCGTACATTCGCTTTCAAGTTGAGAGATTTCAAGCGCCCAGGAATATCGCCATGAAATGGTGCGCATGCGGGGAAAGATCGCCGAAATCGGCCGGCAACCGGACTTCATGGGTTCAAATGCCACATTTCAGTACGGGGATCCGGGATCGCGCACATGGACCGCCGGCAACCGCACCTGCGAGGCGCACCCAAGCCTGGATTGATCTACGGGAGGAACTCAGTATAATCGTGCCAAAATCGGATTTGCAGGAAAGGTTGGAGAACGGCATGCGGATGCAAGCGACCACCTATCTGCTCGTTTGCGACCACCACCGGACGTTCACCGCACTGAACCGTTTCCTGCCGCGGCAACACCGGTTCGAAGGGGAGTATTCACTGCTGCACAACCGTCACGCTGGGGACCACTATTTCCTGTCCAAATTTCTGTTGGCACACCGGGAGCATCCTGTGCGCCTGGTGGGCAGCGACGGAGACAGCTATTACGAGGTTCTGCACGCGTACCAACGGTTTATGGAGGACGACATCCCGAAGTATGTGGAGCAGTGCCAACGGGCGGAACAGGAAGCGGAAAACCGCCTGTTGGCCGAGCGCCATGCTGGTCAGTTGCAGTTGTTTGTCGTAAAACACTGGATTCAACAGGAGTGGGAGGAGGTTCGTCAGGCAACGGCGCACTCGGAGCTGGAGACGTATGTGTTGCTCGGGAAGGACTGGGCATTTCGCCGATCAGTGGACGCCATCAACCGGGTGGCAGGGCAGGTCGGTGGCAGGGAGGGGTGACGCGGCGCGCACCACCCCCGGCCACAGGATGCCACAAGTGTCTCGGTCAGAATCCGCTGTACTGGGGTTCCTCCTGTTCCAGCTGCTGAACACGCTGCTCCAGCGTGTCGACCAAGGTTTTGGTCTGGTTGGCCGCGTCGGTGTACAACTGCTTCGCCTGCTGGTTTTGCGTCTGCAGGGCGAACTGTTCAAAGCTGGCTTGCGCGCTCTTCAATCCGGCGAGGGTCTGTTTGACCTGACTGGCAACTGTCACGCGGGATTCCCCCTTGTTATAGGTTCTCCCGGCCGCGGCGTGACCCGCCGCAGCCGAAGTACGATGTTGATTATGTGACCAGCGCTGGGACCCTATGCGCATGCGTGGCATCCATCGCTCGCCATCATATGGGCAGGGCGAATACCGCTTCCAGGCGGTCATTTGTCTCATACGGTGAAGCATGCCGCAGCGTAGGCATGCGGCACGAGCCAAGTGTGGGGGGAGGCGAGTGTCCATGTACAGCGGAACGTTTGGCTGCTACACCTGTTGGGCGGTGGTGTTCCTGATCATCTTCGTGCTGTTCTTCCTGCTGGTCCCGGGTTACGGTTACGGTTATTCCACGACCTGCACCACCACGCCTGTTGTGTATTGAGGGGCAAATGACGGGGACCGGTTCACGTTCCTGTGAGCCGGTCCCCGCGGGCTGTTCATGGATGCCGTTCGGCTGTCGAGCCTTCACACCCGCGGCAGGGTGCCAGACAGGTGCTGCTCTGCGAACGCAACCAACCGCTTTGTGATCTCTCCTCCCACCGAACCGTTTTCGCGGGAAGACGTGTCCGCACCCAACTGGACCCCGAATTCTGCAGCGATCTCGTACTTCATCTGCTCCAGGGCGTCCTTCGCTTGCGGTATCAACTTTTGATTGCGGTTGTTCGGCATAACGGACCTCCTCGCTGGGATGGTGGATTTCTCAGTCGGTATTGTCTTCCTCAGCGGGCGTCGTTATGCAGAGGCTGCCGATGTTTCCCGGCCCGACGAATCTTCGCGGGTCGGCTCTTCAGGCGTATGTCATCGCGCATCGCGTTCAGGATGCAGTGAGCGATAGCCGCGTGACCTGCGTCGTTCGGATGGATGGGGCGGCGGATGGGCGAGAACAGGTCGTCCAACTGCCCGCTGCGGTATCCGTCGATCCATTCGGCCTCATGGCCGGAGAACGCCCTATGGACGTCGGCCAAGGCAAACCCATGCGCCTTCGCCTGTGCGCAGATGATGTCGTTGAGCTGGTCGATCCCGGCGGACGCCAGCGGCGAGTGCGGTACTGGATTATAGATCGTGCACAGAACCACCCGGGGGATCCCGGAGCGGGCCAAGAGCCTGCACAAGGGCCCGAAGGCCTGCGCGAATGCGTGGATGCGCCGAGTCACATGGTCCGGCGAGATCGTCGACAGAGGCGGGGGCAGGTACTGCCGTCGCAACAGCTTGCGCAGGTCGTTGCCGCCGATCATCACCGTGGCGAAACTCGCGCGCGCCCAGATGCCGCTCGGCACGGCCGACGCCGCTGCCAACAGGCGTTGAGCGGTCCACAGATGCTGGGCGACCACCAAGCGCCCCGCCGCCCATCCTTGCCGCGCGGCATGCCGGTGGACAATTGCGGCATACGTCCGCTCCGGGTGCGAGGCGTTGTAACCGTATGTGATGGAATCTCCGAGCGCCAGGTACACGTCCCGTGGCATGACCACCCCTCCGGAATCAGTACATGCCAAAGGTGCCGAACCGGGCACCACAGTCGCACAAACGGCCTCAGGGAAGCCACCGGGATGGCGTCAATCCCCCTCAGTGGCAGTCGCGGCCTCGAGACGGGGGCCTCCTTGCTGAAGCAGGTACATCTTATGGTAGAGGCCACCCAATGACAGCAGTTCCTGATGGGTACCTTCCTCGACGATGCGGCCGCGGTGGAGGACCAAAATGCGGTCCGCGTCTTGAATCGTCGACAAACGGTGCGCGATGGCGAGCGTGGTCCGGCCCCGCCGCATCCTTGCGAGCGCCGATTGGATGGCCTCCTCTGTCTCCGTGTCGATGCTCGCCGTGGCCTCGTCGAGCACGAGGATAAGCGGGTCCCCAGCCATCGTGCGGGCGAAGGACAACAGTTGGCGTTGCCCGGCAGAGAAGGTCGCTCCCCGCTCCCCGACCGCCGTCCGGTAGCCTTCGGGGAGGCGTTCGATGAACGGGTGCGCCTGCACGAAGCGGGCGGCAGCCACCGCGTCCGCCTCGCTGACTTCGGGGCGGTGGAGGCGGATGTTCTCCATGACGTCGCCCGTGAACAAAAACGGATCCTGCAGGACGAGTCCCACCTTGCGCCGCAGCTCCTCGTCCGAAAAGGTCTCCAGGGGCCAGCCGTCGATGGTGATACGTCCGTGCTCCAGCGGGTAGAACCGCATCAACAGGTTGACGATGCTGCTCTTGCCCGAGCCCGTGTGGCCCACCAGCGCCACCGTCTGGCCGGGCCGTACTTCGAACGAGATGCCGTCCAGCACGTCCGTCTCGCCGTCATACGAAAAGCGGACGTTCTCGAACCGGATGTGCCCCCGCGTGATGCGGGGTGTGCCATCCCCGGTCTTGCCGGGGGCAAAGGACGCGTCGTCGAGCAGGTCAAACACCCGCTTGGCAGAGACGATGGCCTGTTGAAACAGATTCAGGCGCATCATCATCTGATTCACCGGTTCGAAAAACCGGTCGAGATAGTTGACGAAGACGTAGAGTACGCCGACTTCGACCGGGCCCGTGAGGGACTGAAGTCCGAACCAGGTCAGCACCAGCATCAGCGCTGCCGTGTAGATGAGGTCTACGAGCGGACGAAGGAGCCATCCATTGAGCCGGATGGTCTGCAGACGGGCGAGAAAGTGCGCCTGATTGATCTCGGCAAACACCCGGCGCATCCTTTCCTCCTGGCCGAGGGCCTGGATCACGTGCATGCCCTGCAGGGACTCGCTCAGCCGGGTGTTCAACTGGCTCAGCCATTCGCGCGTCCGTTGAAACACCGGACCGCTCAGACGTCCGTACACCGCCATCGCCAGGCCGATGATCGGCGCGAGCAGCAGGCAGAACGCGGCCAGGCGCGCGTCCAGCGCGAACATCGACACGAAGATGCCGGCTAACAATACCGTATTCTGGACGAATGTGGACAGAACGCTGACGAACAGGTCTTTGACCGCCTCGGTGTCGTTGGTGATGCGAGAGATCAGGGCGCCTGCCGGCGTGCGGTCGAAGAAGCTGAGCCCCAGCCCTTGCACGTGATGAAAGACGTCCACCCTCAGCTGCTGCACGATGCGCAGCGCCACGGTCTGGAACAACACGAGCTGCAGGTAGTTGAGGACCACCGTGGCGGTGAGCAGAGCCAGGTATCCTCCGCCGAGGGCCGCCAGCGGCCCGGCCGGAAACCGGCGCGGTGTCAAATAGTCGTCGATAAACACCTTCATCAGGACTGGGTTGATGACGTCGGCGGCCGTCGCCAACCCGAGCAGCGTCAATGCGATGGCCAAGGTCTTCCGATGCGGCTTCGCATAAGCCAGCAGACGCCGGAGTACCGGGCCGGAGCGGGCAGCCGTCCGCATGCCAGCCGCCGACGGGCGGCCGTCCGTTGTCACGCTCACCATGGATGCCCTCCCTCCTCGACCAGCGCCTCCAGCTGTTGATGGGCGTAGGTCTGCGCGTACCAGCCGCCTGTCGCGAGCAGATCCTCATGCCGGCCCATCTCCCGGATGCGTCCGCCCTCGAGCACCACAATCAGGTCGGCATGCTGAACGGCGCTCAACCGGTGGGCGGCGATCACGGTGGTCCGACCCGCCCGGTTCTCCCTGAGCGCAGCCAGGATGCGCGCCTCGGTGCGCGCGTCCACCGCTGACAGGGCGTCGTCCAAGACGAGGATCTCGGCGTCCATCAGCAGAGCGCGGGCGATGGAGATGCGCTGTTTCTGTCCGCCGGAGAGTGTCACGCCCCGCTCGCCGACCAGGGTGTCGTAACCGCCCGGGAATCGCCGAATATCGGCGTCCACGTCGGCCATCTGCGCGGCAGCGACAATTTCGTCCCGACCGGCCTGCGGTCTGGCAAAGGCGATGTTTTCCGCGATGATGGCGGAGAAGAGAAAGTGGTCCTGCGGCACGTAGGCGATGCTGCGGCGCAGGGCACGCAGCGTGACCTGGTAGATGGAGCGCTCGCCGATGGCGATGTCGCCCGCTTCCACGTCGAACTCGCGCAGGAGCAGCCGCAGCAGGGTCGTCTTGCCGCTGCCGGTGCGCCCGACGACGCCGAGCGTGGCGCCGCGGGGCAGGTGGAACCGGACGTCCGACAGGGCGGGGGTCGCCGCACCGGGATACGTGAAGCGCTCGATGCGAACCTCCAGATCTCCTGCGGGCGGGGTGTCGGCGGCGTCCGGGTGATCCCGGATGTCGACGGGCTCTTCCAGCAGTCGCCGAACGCGATCGTAGGAGGCGCGGCCGCGCTCCACGATGTTGATGAGGGACCCGAAGGCGAGCATCGGCCAGATCAGTTGGCCGAGGTACATCGTGAACGCTGTCAAACCACCGATGGTCAGTCCGCCGCGCACCACCAAGACCGCCCCGACCGCGACCGCGAGGAAGTAGGACAGCCCCACGATGAGCTGAATGGTCGGGTCAAACAGCGCGTCGATGCGGGCGACCGCCACGTTCCTTGCGACCACTTCCTCGGAAAGTTCCGCAAACGCACGCCGTTCTGCCTCCTCCTTGCCGAAGGCTTTGATGACGCGGACGCCGCTGATGTTCTCCTGGACCTTGCCGTTGAGGTCCGAAAAGGCCGCTTGCGCCAATAAAAACCGGTCGTGCAAGAGCAAGCCGTAGCGGCTCGTGGCCCAGGCCATCAACGGCATCGGGATCAACACCACAAGCGTCAATTTCCAACTCATCGTGAACGCCATGGTGCCGACGACCAGGGCGCCCGTGGTGATGGAGTCCGTCAACGTGAGGATGCCGTCGCCGGCGGTCTGTTCGATGGCCTGGATGTCATTGGTGGCGTGCGCCATCAGATCCCCGACGCGATGCTGCTGATAAAAACGGGGGGACAATTGGGAATAGTGAAGATAGAGTCGATCGCGCAGCAAGCGGGCCAGCCGCGCCGCAGACCAGTAGAGCATCCGGCGCCACACTTGGCGCAGCGCGTACACCACCAGGGCGATGGCCAACAACAGCGCCAAGTCGCGGAACAAGATGGACCCCCGGATGCGCTGGTGGCTGATGTCGTCGACCAGCCCGCCGACGATGCGCGGCGGGATCAGGTTCAGCACCGCCACACCCGCCAGGATGGAGATCCCGAGCAGATAGCGGTGCCATTCCTGCCGGAAGAACCAGGCCAAATCGAGAAAAATCCGCAAAACGACCCTCCTAGCGCGCCAATTGCAGCAGCGCTTGCTGCAATTCGTTCCACTCCGCCTCGTCCGGGATATTGGTCAGGTACTCCCGCCCGTCCGCACCGCGGATCACCTTGAGCAGCGCGTACCGTTCCTCTTCCTCCAGGCTCACCGCCAGCACATACTGGCGATCCCCGACCGTCAGCCGATCGGACACAAAAAAGGTGTGCACCTGCCCGTGTTCGTCCTGCAACAGGATTTCCTGCGGCGCGGCGCAACCGCACGCATCTTTTCCACATCCGCAAGCCATGGGATCGTCTCCTCTCTCGATTCCTTCTTATCTTACAACAAACGCGGGAGGCCTGGCGAGCCGGGCCGGTCAGGCTCGGGATGCGGAGGGGTGGCGCCGGATGGTGTGCAGGTAGAGGGCGACACCGGTCAATACCAACAGTCCGCCCACCACCTGGGGCCAGCGCACGGGTTCGCGGAGCAAGAGTGCCGCCAGCACGATAGCGCCCACCGGCTCGCCGAGGGCCGTCACCGAGATGGTCGCCGCTTCGACGAATCGCAGCAGCCAGTTGAAGAGGGCGTGACCGAACAGGGTGGGGATGACGGCGAGGAGGACGAACCATCCCCAGTCCTGGGCGGGATAGCCGGTCAGCGGGATCCCGGCCCCTGCGGAGGCGAGGCTCAGGACCAGCGCAGCCACGGAGAACACGACCAGGTTGTAGACGACCGAGGGGAGGCGGGATCGAACTGCTTGGCCGACCAGGAGGTAACCCGAGATCGCGACGGTGCCCAAGAGGGACAGGAGGTCTCCGTACAAGGCACCTCCGGCTTGGTATCGATCCCCGAGCGGGATGAGCGCACTTCCCGCCATGGCCACGGCGACGCCCCACCAGCCCATGGGCGGCGTGCGCTCCCCGAATGCCCAAAAGGCGCCTATCATGACGAACAGCGGCTGGAGCGCCGTGATGATCATGGAGCTGGCCACCGACGTGGTGTGCAGGGATCCGATCCAAAACAGAAAGTGAAGGCCGAGAAATCCTCCGGAAGCGAGGAGCAGGCCCCAGTCCCGCGAGGACAACGTGGCGAAGGCGTGGCGCTGCCGCCAGGCGGCGGGCGACAAAAGCAAGGCGGACAGCCACAGGCGCCAGGCGCCGATGACGGGCGCGGGGGCGCTGCACCATTTAATGAAGATGGCCGAGAAGGAGATGGCGATCACGCCTGCGGCGAGGAGCACGGCGGGAGGGACAGGTGCCGTCTCCCGCGCCGCGATTCCAGAGGCGCCGGATGCGCACGTCTGCCGCACTTCGTTCGTCACCCGGATCCCCTCCCATCCTTGCGGAGTTGGCTTCAGTATAGCGCAAGCCCGGCCGCCATCCCATGGGAAGGCGGCCGGGCCGATTCAGCGGAGGCCCGGGTGTTGAAAAGGGATCGTTCAGTGCTTCAACGCGTCGAACACCGGTACGACCGAACCGTGATAGTGCTGTTCGATGAACTGCCGCACCGTGTCTGACTGCAGCGCTGTGTCGAGCTTCTGGATGGCCGGCTTATTTTCGTCTCCCTTGCGCACGACGACCACGTTGGCGTAGGTCTTCGCTGCCAGGGAGTCCGCCGATTCCTTGGCCAGCGCCTTGTCGACGGTCAGTCCGGCCTGCACGGCGTAGTTGCCGTTGATCACCGCGTAATCGACGTCCTTGAGGTGGCGCGGGATAGACGCCGCATCCAGCTCGACGATCTGCACGTGGTGCGGATTCGCCGTGATGTCCTGCTTGGTCTCATCGATGGTCAGCGGCTGTTTGAGCGAGATCACCCCGGCGTTCTGGAGCAGCAGCAGGGCGCGCGCCTCGTTGGTGGTGTCGTTGGGCACCGCGATCTTCGCGCCGTCCGGGATATTCGACAGCGATGTGCTGCGGCCGGGATACAGGCCGAGCGGCTCGAAGTGCACGGACACGGTGGGCACCAGGTCTGTGTGGTTTTGCTGATTGTATTCTGTCAGATATGGAACGTGTTGGAAAAAGTTCGCGTCCAGGCTGCCCTCCGCCAATGCCCGGTTGGGCTGAACATAATCTTGGAATTCGACCACCTGCAGGTCGATGCCTTCCTTGGCCAACACCGGCTTCACAGCGTTCAGGATCTCGGCGTGCGGGACGGGGCTTGCGCCGACCTTGAGCACGACAGGTTCCGCGGACGTGCCCGTCGGATGGTTGGCGGCCGACGGCGTCTTTGACGGGGATGCGCCGCAACCGGCGACGAGGGCGGTGGAGGCCAGCAAAGCAGCGGCCCAGCGAACGATGGATGCACGTGGCATGATGAAAACTCCTCCCTGTGTTGTCGTCTGAGGTGTCGTGCGGCCTCCTGGTGTCCCGCGTGTCCCGGACGGGCCATGAAAAAGCCCCCGTTCCCAGAACGAGGGCGATGCAAGCCTAACGCCTCTCATCTCTCGGAAACACCAGGGTTCCGCAGGAGTTAGCACCGTGCGCAACGCCGGTGGCGCGCGCCGGTTGCCGGGCTTCATCGGGCCAGTCCCTCGACCTTCTCTCGATAAGAGCGAAACTTCACGTATGCATTTGTGTGTCCGGGCCGGGCCCGATGGCCCGAACCGGTTGCCGCGCGGCGTACGTTGTCTCATCCTAGCGGTGAGCCGGACGTTTGTCAATAGCCGTACGAGACTTTACACGGGTGGTTGACAAGCCGGTCCCCAGGCGCTAAGCTAGCGTCCGAGACAATTCCATCAGCGGGATCTCATCCAGAGCGGCTGAGGGACAGGCCCAATGAAGCCCAGCAACCGGCCTCGAGTCGGTGCCAATTCCTGCGGACCCCTGTGTCCGAGAGATGAGAGAAGAGCCGCGTGGACGCGCCCTTCTCGGGCGCTTTTCTGTTTCGCGCGCCCTTCCTGGGCGCGTTTTTACTGGGCGGTTCCCGAGGACCCAATCGTCCACCGCATGGGGAGGGCAACCATGTTCGCGATAGAGCTGGAGTCCATTCACAAGGTGTATCAAACCGGCCGCCAGTCCGTGCACGCGCTGCGGGGGGTGACGCTGCGCGTGGAGGAAGGGCAGGTGTACGGCATCATCGGCCAGTCGGGCGCAGGCAAGAGCACGCTCCTGCGCTGCATCAACCTGTTGGAACGTCCCACGGAGGGCACCGTCACCGTGGCAGGCAAGCGCCTGACCGACCTGCCGGCCCGGGCCCTTCAGCGGGAACGGGCCCGCATCGGGATGATCTTTCAGCACTTTCACCTGCTGCAATCGGCCACCGTCGCCGACAACGTCGCCTTCCCCCTGCGGTTGGCGGGGGTGGCGCGCAGACAGGCCCGGGCCCGGGTGGGGGAACTGCTGGAGTTGGTCGGCCTCGGCGGATATGAGCACAAGTATCCCGCGCAGCTCTCCGGCGGCCAGAAGCAACGGGTCGCCATCGCCAGGGCGCTGGCCAACGACCCGGCCGTCCTATTGTGCGACGAGGCGACCAGCGCCCTGGACCCCAACACGACCCGTGCCATCCTCGACCTTTTGCTCGACATCCAACGCCGCCTCGGCTTGACCATTGTCATGGTGACCCACGAGATGGCGGTCGTCCAGCGGGTGTGCGACCGCGTGGCGGTGATGGATCGCGGGCAGGTGGTGGAGGAAGGGCCGCTGACCGAGGTGTTCGTCTCTCCGCGCCACGCGGTCACCCGTTCCCTACTGGAAGCGGATGACCCGGAAGCGGGTCAGGTCCGTCCGCGGTCCGGAGGCACGGTGGCGCGTATCGTCTGTGCGGGCGCCGCCGCGGAAGGGCCGTTCCTGCAGGAGGCGGCGACGCACACGTCGACTCGGTTCAGCATCCTCCACGGGAAGGTGGATGCCGTCAAGGATCAGCCGTACGCGCGCTTGACCGTGGAGTGGCTGGGGGAACCGATGCAGGTGCGTGACGCGCTCCAGTGGCTCCGCCGGCGCGGCTGCCGCGTGGACGTCTGGGACGAGGAGGGATGGCGCTGTGCTCTCTGACATCGTCTGGCCGGAGATCTGGCAGGCCACCGGGGCCACCTTGTACATGGTCGGGGTGGGGACCCTGTTGTCTACGTTGATCGGCCTGCCCATCGGCGTGTTGCTGGTGCTGTTCTCGCCGCACCATCTGTTGGCCAACCGCCCCGTGTACCAAGTGCTGTCGCTCATCGTCAACGTGCTGCGGTCGGTGCCGTTCATCATCCTGATGATCGCGCTCATTCCGTTTACGGAGTGGGTGATGGGCACCTCCATCGGCACCAATGCCGCCATCGTGCCGCTGGTGGTCGGCGCCGCGCCGTTTTACGCACGCCTCGCCGAGACCGCCCTGCGGGAGGTCGATCCAGGGGTGATTGAGGCCGCGCAGGCGATGGGGGCGTCCACGTGGCAGATCGTGTGGTGGGTGCTCCTGCCGGAGGCGAGGGCCGGGGTCCTGTCCGGCATCGTGATCACGGCGGTTGCGCTGGTGAGCTATTCGGCGATGGCGGGTGTGATCGGCGGCGGCGGGTTGGGTGACCTGGCGGTGCGCTACGGGTACGACCGCTTCCAAACGGACGTGATGTTGGTTACCATTGTGGTGATGATGGTATTGGTACAAGTGATGCAGGGCATCGGCGATTGGTGGGTCGCCCGGCTGTCCCGGCGGGGAGGTTGATGGGGTGTTCACGCATATCGTGTTTTTCAAGTTGAAGGATCCGCGTCCGGAGACGGCGGAGCGCCTTCGCCAGCAAATCCTCGACATGCAGGGCAAGATCCCCGAGCTCAAGTCCATTGAGGCCGGCGTCGACGTGCTCCATGAGGCGCGCTCGTATGATCTCGCGCTCATCGCCCGGTTCGATTCGCTGGCGGACATGCAGGCCTATCAGGTACACCCGGTGCATCAGGCGCTGTTGTCCGAGCTGAAGAAGGAGGTGGCCGGGTCGGCGGCCGTCGATTTCGAGTCGTAAGGGACCGGTCGGGACCCGCGCCGCGAAAAGGGGCGCATCCACCACGTACCGTGGCCGATGCGCCCCTTTGGACGGGCGTCAGGAGGGGTTCGCGGGCTGAACGGAGATGGCGCCGTCATCCGACACCTGGATGGCGGCGGGATCGACCGGCGTGTCCAGGGTCTTGACGAGGGTCGACGTGCCAGAGCCGGAAGAAGTCCCTGCCGTCGCATTGCCGGTGCCTGCCGGCGTTGTGGGAGGAGAGTACCGGTAGACCGCGGTGGCTTCACCGCTGTCATTCAGCGCGGCGTAGTACAGGTCGTTGTCGACGGCGCGCAACAGCGCAGCGTTGCGCCGGATCAGGGTCAGGCCGTACTTGCTGTTGTAGACCAGGACGTTGTGCGTTCCCTCTGCGAAATCCTGCACGTACAGGTCGTTTGTGGTGGCGCTCACCGCAATTCGATCGATGCGGCGGCCGCCCAGCGGGACCTGAGACATCTCGCTCATGATATTGAAGTGGTACACCTGGTCCGACTGGCTGTTCCCGATCAGCACATAGATGTCGTTGGTCGTATCGCTGAACTCGATATCTTTGAACGTGGTCGTCGCGTACAGGTGAGAGAACGTCTGGATGAGCCGGACCGTCTGCGTGGAGACGTCGATGGTCGCCAGCGCCAAGCGGTGGTCCGACCCGGCGTCGAACTTCTCGCCCACGAACAAGGCGCTGTCCTGCACCCACTTCAGATACACCACAGGAGCTTTCATCTGAACGGAAGCCACCTCATCCGGCTTGCCCAGCTCCACCACGTGCACCTGGTGGCCGTCGTCGGCGTAGGCGGCGTACCGGCCGTCGTCGGATACGGCCAGCGTCGGGTGCAGCTGTTTGAGCTTTGCCAACTGCTGTTTCGCGGTGTCATTCGGCCGGGACGGCGTCTGGGCAGTCCGATTTTCGGCGGACGGCTGAGCCCCCGCGAGAATGGCGTTGTAATGGTAGAACGTGCCGACCTGCACTGCGGTCACGACCGCCACAAAGGCGAGAATGCGGCGCCCGGTCTTGCGCCGTTTCCGCTCCACGCGCTCACCCCCTGTTCTCGTTCGGCATCACGATGAACGCTGTGGCGACCTTGCGTTCACCGAGGATGTCCACGGGTTGGTTCACCAGTTTTCCGTTATACACCATCGTCGACGAGGAACCCCCGTCGAGGTTCACCGCGATGGTGGCGCCGTACTCGAGCATGATGTCCTGCACGTCCTTCAGGGACGCGCCCAGGTTGTCCGGTCCATGGATGAAGCGGCCGTCGGTGACGACGAAGATGATGGTGCCGTCCGCCCTCTGGCCGATGGCGGTACGGGGCGCCAAGCCCCAGCCGCCGTCCCCCTGCACTTGGCCCTTGCCGTCACGAACCAGAACCGGCCCGAAGGAGACCGCCTCCTGCACATGCAGTTGCTTCAACTGGGCGACCGAGTAGTTGCCGGCGACGAGCACTCCCTCGTCCGTGATGCCGATCACCGGCTGTTGATACCACTGGCTCTGGTCGTTCCCAATCAGCTTGCCGTCGTGCATCGTGATCCCGAGCGGCATGCCACCGGTCCCATGCCAGCCCACGTCCTGGAAAGCGCCCGCGTTGATGCCGGCGATGGCGTGGTTTTCGGCCACCATTTCGGACACGGTCTGCCCGGCTACACCGAGATCCTTCGTGACCGCCACCTTCACCAGGTTCGGGTTGTGCACCAGCATCACTTTCGCCTGGAAGGTTCGGCCGGTGTAGTCGTGGATCTCGATGGAGTTGTCGGTCACATTGCGAAAGTCTTCCGTCACGCTCATGTCCGCACTGGTGACGCGGGCGTTCGTGTCCAGAATGTGCGGCATGTGTGCCGCGATCTCCGCGTCAGACAGCAGAAACAAAGACAGGGGCCGCAGCAGGTACTGATGCCGCGTGGTCGCCAGAGAATCGATGACGAATCCACGCAGCGCCGTAAACGGTCCGGCGAACAGGAGCAGTGAGGACGACACGTATATATACAAAAGCGCCGCGATTCCGGCGACCAGCTTGCGCATGGCTCCTCCTCCCGATTTCGGGCACACCGAAACCCATGGATATCGAGGACATTCTACCACATATTTCGACAGGCTCGCTAGACGGGGCGGGGGCGGCCGCGACGGCCGTCCCCGGACGGAAGGGTCATCGGCGGGCCCACAACCCGCCACCGAAGAGGGATCACCGGCCCGTTCCGGGCCGCCGATGCAAGCCGGGGCCGCTCGCATGGGCGTACGGCGGCACCATCGGCCCAGAGGGCGGGAAGATGGGGGCCCCGGACGGCAGCCAGCCGCGGCGCTTGGCGCCTTTGTGGGCCATCTTGACCATCTCCTGCACCCGTTCGTCCTGTGCCACGCTGAATACCAAAGACCCGAACTTGATCAGCGTGTCCAGCCGCATGGCGTTCGACCTCCAACGCTGTCCGGTTGTGCTCTCGCTGCAGTGTATGACTTGGCAGCCGCGCGCACCCGGGCGGTTGGCCCAGACACGCGCAAAACGATGGTTCGCGACGGGGCGTACGGGACGGTGCGTTCGGGATGAGCGCGGCGCGGAGAGGGACACAGGCGGGCGCTGCGCGGGAAACGATGGTATAACGGAGGGGGATGCCACAGGCAAGATCATCCTGAACGAGGAGGCTGTGAGAATGCAAATGACCGGTAATACGGTGCTCATCACCGGCGGCGCCACCGGCATCGGCCTAGCACTGGCCGAGCGGTTCCTGAAAGCGGGCAACCAGGTGATCATCTGCGGGCGCCGTGAGGCCAAGTTGGAGGAAGCCCGGGCGCGCCATCCGGAGCTTCACACCCGTGCCTGCGATCTCGCGGATCCAGTCCAGCGGGCTGGGCTGGCGGAGTGGCTCTTCCAGCAGTTCCCGCACCTGAACGTCGTGGTGCAAAACGCGGGCATTCAGCAGCGCACGCACGTGCTGCACAGTCCATTGCCGTGGTCGCAGCTGGAGCAGGAGATCCAGATCAACTTTGCTGCTCCGGTCCACCTTACCCAGTTGCTGCTGCCACATCTGGTTCGGCAGCCGCGCGCGGCCGTGATCCACGTATCCTCCGGCCTGGCGTTGGCACCGGCCGCCTGGGCGCCGGTGTACAGCGCCACGAAGGCGGCGCTGCACAGTTATACCGTGTCATTGCGGATACAGCTGGAAGGGACCGCGGTCGAGGTGGTGGAGGTGCTGCCACCGGCGGTGAACACGGATCTCGGCGGACCTGGCCTGCACACCTTCGGCGTGCCTGTTGACGCGTTCGCCGACGCGGTGTTTGCGGCGCTTCGCGAAGGCAGGGTGGAGATCGGGTACGGGGGCACCGAGGAACGGCTCGGCCTGAGCGCCCGCGCGGCGACGGAGGCGGCGCGCCAGATGTGGGCCGGATTTGTGCGGAACAATCCTGGCTTCACAGGCAGCTGAACAGCCCCTCGCCGAAGCAGCCCCCCGGGTGTGGTACCGGGCCGGATGCGAACAGCGCGCTGCCGAAGTACTCTGTACGGAGCGAACGCGACGAGGCTGTCCGACAGGCCAGTGCCGGCGACGGCAGGAGCACCGATCCTAGTGACCGGTGCTCCTTCATCTTTGTATTTCTATGTGAAAGGTTGACTGAAAATCCTTGGTATTATCGAATCCTTCGTCAACCCTTTACAGTGCATTCACCGGAAATCCACACGACTCCGCTAGGTTTGGAAGTAAGGAGGGGTTGCTGTGGACGGAACAATTGGCGTTGTCGGCTTGGGGTACATCGGACTTCCCTTGGCACTGTGTCTCTGCGAAAAAGGATACAGAGTCGTGGGGGTAGATATCGACGAGGACAAGGTGAACGAGCTGTGCCGTGGACGGACCACGGTTTCGGAAACGCTGAACGGAGAAACCCTGGAGTCCATCCTGCAACGCCACCTGTCCTCGGGTCGGTTTATACCGACCACTCACATCTCCGTCGCGGCCTGGGAAGGGCGGGCCTACATCGTCACGGTGGGTGTTCCGGTCACAAAGGAGGGGACGCTCAACGAAGCTCCCCTGCTCATCGCCATGGAGCAACTGGGCAAGGTGTTGAAGCCGAGCGACTTGGTGCTGGTCCGCAGCACCGTCGTTCCAGGAATGATGGAAGATAAAATCATTCCCCGGTTGCGCGAGGCCAGCCAGATGACGCCGGGGGTCGACTTTCACGTGGCGTACGCCGCGGAGCGGGTCGCAGAGGGGCGGGCTCTGCACGAGTTTCAGACGCTCGACGTTGTCCTCGCAGGTCTGACCCCGCAGTGCGCAGCCAAGGCGGCCGATTTGCTCTCCCATCTGACGGCGGGCACGATTCATGTGACGGACCTTCGGACGGCTCAGTTGACCAAGGTGATCGAAAACGTGCAACGAGACGTGAACATTGCGTTGGCGCATCAGATCAAAGAGATTGCTGAGCACCACGGTGTGGACGTGTACGAGTTGATTCGGCTCGCGAACACGCATCCTCGCGTGCGTCTGCTCGAACCAGGCATCGGCGTCGGCGGCTACTGCATCCCCAGTGCCTACGCTTACCTCGCGGCGTCCCTGCCTGCTGGCCGCACGTTACCGCTCCTGAAGTTGGCGCGCGGCATCAACGAGACCGCGCCGGCTCGCACGGTGGAGCGATTGGCCAAGCAACTCATCGCTGTCGGCAAGAGCTTGGATGAGTGCACGATTGCCATCCTCGGCCTCGGGATGAAGGACGGGTCGAACGATGTCCGCCACAGTCCGGCGTTGGCGTGCGCGGAGCACCTGCTGCAAAGGGGAGCGGTCGTACGCGCGTTCGACCCGACGGTGCCGATGCAATTCCCGTTCCAGGTCTCCACCTTGGAATCGTGCCTGTACGGAGCGGACGGGGTGATTGTCGCAGCGTGGCAGCAGGCGTTTGAGGAATTCGACCTTGCGCGAGCACTCCGCATGTGTCGCCAACCGGCGGTGATCGTCGATTTGAAACACCGCCTGCGGAGATCCCTCGCTTCGGACCCTTCACAACGAGAGGGAGAGCTGGCCTGGGCGAGCCGGGGTGTCGACCGGTGATCGCGGACAAGGCGCGTGCCAAAACGGTTCTCATCATCTGCCACGCGTTTCCCCCAGTCGGGGGAATGGCCGTTCAGCGCCCGTTGAAATTCGCCCGGTACCTGGGCGGTTTCGGCTGGAAGGTCACCGTGCTGACGTCCGCGGACGTGTACGCCGCGACCATGGACCCCTCGCTGCTGCAGGAGGTTCCGGCAGATGTCACGGTTGTGAGGGTGTCCGACCCGGTGTCGAAGTGGGTGGGAAAGGCGATCTCGAAAACTACGACGAGTGGCGGCCCGACACACCGTCCCACTCGCCTGCCGTGGTTCAAACGGATGGTTCGGAGCACTCTGAAAAAACTCAAGCAGGCGCTGTTCGTTCCGGATGAGCACGTGGTGTGGGCTTTGTTCGCAGCGCGGGAAGGGATCAAATTGGCCAAGGAGCTGGGCGTGGACTGCGTGTACACGACTTCGGGGCCGAACAGCACGCACGTCGCAGGCCTCCTGATCCACTGGCTGACGCGAACAAAGTGGGTCGCGGATTTCCGCGACCCGTGGACGGACAACTTTCATTTCTCGCACAGAGGATTCAGGCGCCGACTGGAAGGTTGGATGGAGAGACAGGTGTTTCACGGCGCCTCGGCTGTGATCACCGTAACGGATGGCTTCAAAGCGTTGTTTGACCGGAAGTACCCGCATGTGCGGAAAAACATCCGGGTGATTCGGAATGGGGTGGATCCGTCCGATTTTCCGTCAGAATCGCCGTATCCAAAGTCTGACCGGTTCACCCTTCTGTATGCGGGAATTCTGTATCCTGCTCGCTCTCCAGCTGTTTTTTTCCAAGCACTGAGCCGTCTCCTGCGGTACGGGTATGTGCGCCGCGACGAAATCCGTGTTCAATTCGCCGGTGTGTTCGACTACCCGGGTTATGAGGACAACCGGAGGCTGGTGGAACAGTTGGATCTGCAGGAGGTGGTCGAGGTTCTGGGATACCTCCCGAGAAAGGAGGTCCTCGCCCGGATGATGTCCGCCGACGCCCTGCTGCTGTTTGGTGATCGCCCTTCGAGTGCGCGCGATTACGTGCCGGGAAAAGTGTACGAATACCTCTACGCAGGCAGGCCCATCCTCGCGTTGTTGCCGGATTGCGAAGCTGCGGACATCATCCGGTCGGCCAACGGCGGCATCGTGGTCGATCCGTACAAACCGGAGGCTGTCGCTGAGGCCCTCCGGAGTCTGATGAGTTGGCGGAGTGAAGACGGACAAGACGCCCAGCGCCCCGGAACGGTGGAGATGTACACGCGGCAGAAGCAAACGCAGCAATTGGCAGCCCTGATGGACCGCTTGGTTCAAACCGGTGCGGCGCAGTCACAGGGCCGGCGGCGAGGCAGGTTAGGCCAGGCAGATTCCCGGGAGGGGGAGCACCATGAGAGGACCGTTGTTGTTCGCGATTGAATGCGCCCGTGGTGGCATTGAACGGGGCGGACGTGGTCGAATCGTCTACCGGCAAGTCGCTCTCTTGTTCCCGGATCGGAGAGGAACCGTTGCTGCGGCTCATCGAGTGGGTGGAAGAACAGCGTCTGCACTGCAGGCTGATGGGACACCGCTACACGGTGTGCCGCAATGACCAGCTGGACTACGTGCAGCGCGTGTGGGGAGTACATTTCCGAAATCCAGAGGTTCTTCTGCCGCACGACCTGCGGAATTACTTGGGCCAGCCTGCCGAACCCGTCCTCAAAGTCGCCGTAGGATGCCGAGACTCCTTACGGCAGGCGCAGGTGTACGCAGAGCTTCGCTCCTGGAACGCGTTTGAAATCGCCCGCACCGAGCAGGGCGAACTGGAGCTCACGGCGCGTGGGACCACGAAGCTGTCCGGCGTTATCCGCGTGATTGAACCATTGAAAATTCCGCTGGCCAACGTGATCGCTTTCGGGAACGGAGAGAACGATGTCGACCTGCTTCGCTACGCCGGGAAGGGTTACGCGGTGGCGAACGCCGAGCCGGTGGTGTTGGAGCAGATTTCGCTAAGAACCGCCTCCAACGACGAGTGCGGTGTGGCGCAGGTGATGGAGAGGATCATCGCAGAGGCCGACTTGCGTCTGGCGTGATCTGGCTTGTGTTCCCCTATCCGAATCTCCAAACCAGGTTGTGACCAGCAAGGATTGATGCGCACCTAAAATGCGTATTATGATGAGGAGTAGCCTGGTGTGTTGGAGGTGCCACAAATAGAACGATACCTTTTCCCTTGCGTGTTCCTTGCGGAACCAGGCGGAAGCTACGCCGTCGTGTTCCCTGACTTGGAGAATCAGGGAGCATATTCTTGCGGATCGAACCTTCGCGAAGCCTACAAGAACGCTCGCGAGGTTCTGGAGATGGTTCTTCGCCAGATGAAAAAAGAGGGAACGCCAATTCCAGAACCGAGCAAGCCGGAGGACATCACTTGGCACAACGAGTATGAGGGATACGGAGGATTCGTCTCGCTCATCGAGGCGTGGATGGAGAACGAGGACAACGAGCGGAACCGTTCTGTCCGCGTGAATTGCACAATTCCGCGCTGGATGAAGGAGTACGCAGACGAGGAAGGTCTAAACTACTCGCAGATTCTCCAGAACGGAATTCGCCGTCAGCTTCACATCGAACACGTGAGCGGATGAACCCAGAAAAAAAAGGAACGACCTTTGCGGTCGTCCTTTTCTCAACCGTATCCTCTATAATGCGGCGGATGAAATACCCCGGCATGTCGTGTGCCGAGGTATTTCCGTTCGCCGTGGCAACCGCTGCCACAGACCGGTTCTTCATGACTCCATCGCTTTTGCCACGTATTCCAACAGCTCGCGGCTCATGCCAAACTGGGCTGCGTAACCGGGTTCCTCCGTGTAGCGCTTCTTGAGTGTCGCAGCGATGCCCGGGTCGCCACCAGTAAACATTTCGATGAGCTCCTTCCACCGCCGGGCCAGTTGGCGAACTTCGGGACTGTCGGGAGGCGTTCCCTTCTCCATCTCCGCCTTGACCTTGGCAATCAATTCTGGCCATTCCTGTTCGACTTCCCGAATCTTGTCCTGGCCAAGCAGTTCACCCTGCTTCCGGATCTTTTCCATTTGTTCCGGCGTGAACGGGTACTTCTCTGCCATGCGTATCCCCTCCATCAGATAAATGAATTCCTGAGCACTGACCGATTCCCGTTGTCGCAAGTGATCTGCCACCGTCTCCAGGCGCTTGTGCAACTCCATCAACGCCTCGATGTGCCTACGGATCTGGTCCATGTGCAGGTTCAGCACGGTGAGCGGCGAGAAATCGGGGTTGTTCAGACAATCGCGGATTTCCTCGAGCGAAAACCCGATGCTCTTCAACGAAAGGATTTGCTGCAGTCGCGCAAGGTCCGCCTCGGTATACCGACGATGGCCGGTCTCCGTACGATCCGATGGTACCAGCAGTCCCATCTCCTCGTAGTAGTGCAGCGTCCGCACGGACAATCCCGTTAAATCCGCGACCTCACCGACTCTCCAAACGTTTGCGTCTGTTCCCATTCCCTCCCGGAGACCTCCTTAAAATCATGCCGGCGCTCTTAACGTACATCCTCACGTTACGTGAGGATCAAGGGCCAATGTACATCAAAAACCCGATGCAACTGGCATCGGGTGGCACACCGCCCTGGCAGTGAAGCAAGTCCGTCGAATGGATGCACGACGGGGCGGACTTTAGATGTCGCAGTGTCTCCACGGATTCACACTTCAAGTGTCATGGACTCGTATGATTTCGGGGTACAATTACACCGTCAACCAAAAATTCTTACCAGAGGGAGTGGCGGGCGTGCCCGAAGAACGGAAGCCCAACCGCTTGATTCACGAAAAATCACCGTACCTGCTCCAACATGCGTACAATCCGGTGGACTGGTGGCCGTGGTGCCCGGAAGCGTTCCAAAAGGCACAACGTGAGGGTAAGCCTGTGTTCTTGTCCATCGGCTATTCGTAGCCCCTACGGGGGCGACCACAAGGAGTTTCCTAGGCCGACCTGTCACTGGTGCCACGTCATGGCGCACGAGTCCTTTGAGGACGAAGAGGTGGCCGCGTACCTGAACGAACATTTCGTCAGTGTGAAGGTCGATCGCGAGGAGCGGCCCGACATCGACCACATCTACATGACCGTTTGCCAGGCCCTGACGGGCCAGGGCGGATGGCCGCTGACGGTGATCCTCACGCCGGAGCAGCAGCCCATCTTCGCCGGGACCTACTTCCCGAAGCGGCGGCGCTTCGGCCGCATCGGGTTGATGGAGCTGCTTGAGCAGATTCAGCTTGCGTGGACGCGGGATCGCGCGAAGGTCCTTTCCGCCGGACAGGACATCGCGCGCCACGTACAGCAGGCGTTCGCCGCCCAGGGCCGCGCGGGGGAGGCCGACGAGGGGTTGGTGCGGCGCATGTATGAACAGCTGCGCAGCCAGTACGATGCGGAGTACGGCGGATTCGGCGATGCGCCCAAGTTTCCCACGCCGCACCAATTGATCTTCCTGCTCCGTTACGGACACCTGCGCGGCGCGGCGGAGGCCACGGAGATGGCGTCGAACACCTTGGAGCGGATGTACCGGGGCGGTCTGTACGATCACGTCGGATTTGGGTTCGCTCGCTACAGCACCGATCGCCGCTGGCTGGTGCCCCATTTTGAAAAGATGCTGTACGACAACGCCTTGCTCGCCCTTGCGTACACGGAGGCGTACCAGGCCACCGGAAGGCCGCTGTTCGCGGCGGTGGCCCGCGACGTGCTGACCTACCTGTTGCGCGACATGCGCGACCGGGAAGGTGCCTTCCACGCCGCCGAGGACGCCGACTCGGAAGGAGAGGAGGGCAAGTACTACCTGTGGACCGTCGAAGAGGTCCGGGCGGTCCTCGGCGACGAACTCGGCGATCGCTACTGCCGGTGCTTCGACATCACTCCAGCCGGGAACTTCGAGGGCAAGAACATCCCGAACCTCGTCGACCGGACGATGGAAGCGTTCGCTCGCGAGGAGGGCTTGGATCCGGACGAGTGGGGGGCGCAGGTGCGCGAGGCGCACGAGCGCCTGCGGTTCGCCCGCGAACGGCGGGTTCGCCCCCACCGGGACGACAAGATCCTGACCGCTTGGAATGCCCTCGC
This sequence comes from Alicyclobacillus macrosporangiidus CPP55, assembly GCF_000702485.1. Lineage (GTDB taxonomy): Bacteria > Bacillota > Bacilli > Alicyclobacillales > Alicyclobacillaceae > Alicyclobacillus_H > Alicyclobacillus_H macrosporangiidus_B. Next base: position 100,323 of record NZ_JNIL01000001.1, read on the forward strand.
CGCGGTGGCCCTCGCGCGGGCCGGCCGGGTGTTGGCCGAGCCCGCGTGGGTGGAGGCGGCCGAGCGCGTGTATCGTTTTGTGCAGCAGCACCTCACTCGGCCGGACGGGCGTCTATTGGCCCGCTATCGCGACGGCGAGGCGGCTCACCTGGCCTACGCCGACGACTATGCCTTCTGGGTTTGGGCCGCCATCGAGCTGTACGAAGCCACCTTCCGGACCGAGTACCTGGCCGGTGCCCTTCGACTGCAGCGGGACATGCAGCGTCTGTTTTGGGATGAGGCGCGGGGCGGTTACTATTTCTACGGCTCAGACGCGGAGGTCCTCCTCGCCCGGCCGAAGGAGATGTACGACGGGGCCACCCCGTCCGCCAACTCGGTGGCGGCGTGGAATCTGTTGAAGCTCGCGCGCATCACCGGCGATCCGGCGTGGACGTCCCTGGCGGAGCGGCAGTTGTCGGCCTGTGCGGGGGAGGCCGCCCACCATCCGGCCGGGTACACCCAGTTCGGGATCGCGGTGTTGATGGCGCTCGGTCCCTCCAGGGAGATCGTCGTCGCAGGGCCACCGGATCGCGCGGACGCGGCCCAAATGCGTGCCGTCATCCAGCGGACGTATCTGCCCAATGCCATTCTGCTCGCCCACGACGGGGCGGCGGGACAGCGGCGATTGGCGGAGATCGCCCCCTTCGTCGCCGGCCAGGGACCGGTGAATGGGCTGCCCGCGGCGTACGTGTGCGAGCAGTACGCCTGCCGTCAGCCGGTCTTCGATCCGGAGGCGCTGGCGCGGTCGCTTTCCTCCGCGCACTCTTCCTGAACTGCTCTGGATCCCGTAGCCACCTGGAGGCCCCCGGCGCAACGTGCCAACCGGGGGCCGACCTGCGTGGTCCCCACAACGCCTTTTTGCAGGACTTCCCATTCCCGTGTCGAACCAAGAAGAGGCCGGTCGGCACCTGTAACAAGCCCTGCAGTCCTGCCGTCTAAATCAGGCGAGGCGGATGCATCCGCGCCGTCCTCTCGTGACGCTGCTGGATTTCCGGGTTGAGAACGTAAGGAGGATGGGAAGGTGAATAGAAAGGTTTGGATGGCGCTGTGCGCGGCTGCGGGCGCCGTGATGGCCGGATCTCCCGCGGTGTGGGCGCCAGTGGCCGTCTACGCCCAGGAACCGGTGCTCCACCTGGGCGATCACGGCCCGGCGGTGGCGGACCTGCAGAACGCGCTCAAGGCTGCCGGGTATTACAGCGGGGCGGTGGACGGTTCCTTCGGTGCGGCGACGTTGAACGCTGTGAAATCGTTTCAAAAGGCCAACGGCCTGCCGGCGGACGGCGTGGTCGGAACGGGGACTTGGAGCGCATTGACGTCGCGCAAGTTTCAGCCGATGCAGATTCTCCTCAATGGTCAAGTGATCTCGACGCCCTCCGGGTTTGCGTGGCAGGGGACCACGTACATGCCCATCTGGTATCTGCAGCAGGCCTTGACGAAGCTTGGCATTCTGAGCACATGGGACGGGACGTACTGGAATCTCCAGGTACCCGCGTCGATGCACGCCGATCTCAGCAACATCCAGATCGGCACCGGCGCGCAGGTGCTCGAGATCAACGGAACGCCGGTCAAGCGGGTCAACGGCATCGCGAGCAAAGACCCGGCGGGCGGAAGCATGACGACCTACATGCCTATCTGGTACTTGATGGGGCTCCTCGACCGGTTGGGCGTCCAGCATAACTGGGACGGTTCCCACTGGAACATGACCACCCAGCAGTCCTACTACGCGTACACGGCTGACGGGAAGGTGGTGGGCGGCCCGTACTCAACCCTCGATGCGGCCAAGGCGGCCATCGCGGGCATCCCGGGTGGGGTGATCAAGGACGGGGCAGGCAATGTGGTCTTCTCGGAAGCCGGTTTTGCTGCGTATACATCGCCGGCCCAGGACCCGGTGGTGTTGCCGACGCTGGATGCGGCGAAGCAGCGGATCAGCGGAGCGAGCACCGGTTTCGTGGTCGACCTGACCACGCACAAGGTCGTCCAGTTTCCCCAAAATTACTACTACCTGAATAGCAACGGGTCGTTTGTCAGCACCGTCTACGGATGGATCGGCGCGGCCCCGCCGAGCTTCGCAAAGCCGGGCGAGCGCTACATCGCCCTGGACGTCAATCCCGGACACTCGCCGCATCTCTCGCAATTCTATCTTCTCTCCCAGAGCGACGGGACGTATGTCGGCAAGCTCCTCGGTACATACGAGAATCCATTCCGCACGGTCGATCTCCGTTTCCCCGCTCCTGCAGGCGTGACGGCGCAGGCCATTGACCAGTGGTTCGCCGACAACGGCTCCCCCCTGCAGGGCCTGGGCGATTCGTTCATTCGGGCGCAGCAGCGCTACGGGGTGGATGCCGCCTATCTGGCTGCCCACGCCGTGCTGGAGACGGGCTGGGGCAAGAGCGCCATCATGCAGGCCAAGAACAACCTCTTTGGGTACGGGGCGTACGACGCCGATCCGGGACACGCGGCGGGGACGTTCCCGTCGGCGGACTACTCCATCCAGTTCGCGGCGTGGTTCGTACGCAATGGGTATCTGGACGCGGACGGGCAGCACTTTTACCAATGGCCGACGCTCGACGGGATGAACGAGCATTACGCCACCGATCCCGCGTGGTCGCAGAAGATCGCCACCCTGATGGCCGATCTGTCCCAGTCCGCTCAGGTGGCCCCGGGATCGTTCCCTCAGTATGTCGCAGGCCAGTCCGCGCCGGCACCGCAGTCGTCGGATGAGCCGGTGTTTCGGATGCCGGGCGCCCTTGGGGTGGTGCAGGCGAACCCGTACGGCAACTTGCCGGTGTGGAGCGACCCGTCCCAGGGGGCGGACCAGATGTTCCCCGGCGATCTGAAACTCGGGGACGGCGGTAACGGGGTAAAGCTGCTGCAGCAGGCCCTGAACCGGGCGAGCGGCGCGGGCCTCCAGACCGACGGGGCGTTCGGCCCCCTGACGCAGAGCGCGCTCATCACGTATCAACAGGCGCATGGCCTGCCAGCCACCGGCGTGTGCGATATCCGCACGTGGCAGAGCCTCATCCCCACCCCGGCGCAGTCGATTCCGCAGGGGGTACAGGTGACGGTCGACCAGGCGCGCGAAGGCATGGTGGGCAACCTGCCGACGGAGTGGTACCACGTGACGGCGGGCGGCGTGTCCGGTTGGGTGGACTCCGCGTACATCGCGCTCACCAACGTGTACCGCGCCATCTCGAACGGATCGAGCATGGTCAACCTCTACAGTGCTCCAAGCCGATCCGCGCAGGTGTTGGCGAAGGTGCACAGCGGAGACTGGTTGGTCTGTTCGAATCCCACCCCCGCCGGCGGGTTCATCGCGGTGCAGTTCGTGGATCAGAACCAACCTTCTGCATCTCCGGTGACCGCCTATGTGGACGCGAGTGCGGCGCAACTCGTCGCACTGCCTGCCCCGACAAGCAATTGAACGAAATGACCCGCCTCATCCCCGGCCCAATGCGCCGGGGTGGGGCGGGTTTGTTTTCACGAGGTACAGAAGCGGTTTGGCCAGCGGCCGGCTCCAGCCGGCTGGGCTGGGTTCAACGGATGGAGAACCAGGCCGCCGCGAGCAGGCCGGCGAACATCAGCGCGCCAAAGCGAAACAGGAGCACCGAGGTCCCTTTGACGGCCGGGTGCAGCTTCACCGGGTCTGAATAACGGTAAAACAACCTCACCACGTACACCGCCGATGGAATGGTCAAGAGCACCAGCAGGGCCCAGGGGGTCAAGTAGCCCAACAGGACAAACCCCAGCGTCAGCGCGTAGGCCAATGTGAACACCAGTGCGACGAGCATGCGGCCGCGTTCGCGGCCCATCAGAATGGGGACCGTATGCCGTCCGCCGGCGCGGTCCTGCTCCATGTCGCGGATATTGTTCCCGAGCAGGATGGCACCGATGAGCAACCCGATGGGGACGGAGGCCGCCCAGGCGGACGGGCTGATGTGGCCGGTCTCGATGTAGTACGCGAGCAGCACAATGGTCGGGCCCATGGACACGGCCGCGGCAATTTCTCCGAACGGCGTATACGCCAGCGGCTTCGGGCCGCCCGAGTAGAAGTAGGCCACCGCGATGCAACAGACACCGACCACCGCCACCCACCACGAGGTGGTGGCGCAGATGTACAGGCCGAGCAAGATGGAGACGCCTACCAGCGTCCACGCGGTCCTAAGGACCACCGCCGGCCGGATTCCGTCTCGCACGATGGTGCCCGAGATGCCGACCATCTCTTTTGAATCGAGGCCGCGCCGGTAGTCGAAGTATTCGTTGAACATATTTGTGGCCGATTGGATCAGGACGGAGGCCAGGATGAACGCCACAAATTCGCCTGGCCGAAAGTGACGTTGCGCCATCGCCAATCCGGTGCCCACCAACGTCGGCACCAGGGACGCCGTCAGGGTGAACGGGCGCAACATGCGCCAGGCCACGTCAACACGCTGCCGCCAAGACAAGTCCATCAACTCCCAATCCTCATTGTCCCGTCTGGCAGGGCAAACTTCCACTTGGATGATAGCAAATGCAGAGTCCGTTTGGACAGTGGGGGCGGGAGGCGGATTTGGGTGGATTCGTATTGGCCGGCAGCGGTTTGTTATACTGAAGGGTGGACAAGGCTTCGGCGCGGCTAAGGTCGGCCGGGGCGACGGGAGGGGACCAAATGATTCCGGACTGGAAAGTTGTGAAAGAATATCAGGATATCATTTATGAGAAGGCCGACGGGATTGCGAAGATCACCATCAACCGGCCGGAGGTGCACAACGCATTTCGCCCGGAGACGGTGATGGAGTTGATTGACGCTTTCGAACATGTGCGCGATGACCCGGAGACGGGCGTGGTGCTGTTCACCGGCAAGGGCGACAAGGCGTTCTGCTCGGGCGGCGACCAACGTGTGCGCGGCCACGGCGGGTACGTCGGCGCAGACGATGTGCCGCGGTTGAACGTGCTGGACTTGCAGCGGTTGATCCGCACCCTGCCCAAACCGGTGATCGCAGTCGTCGCCGGTTGGTGCATCGGCGGCGGCCATGTGCTGCACGTGGTGTGCGACCTGACCATCGCGGCGGAGAACGCTCGATTCGGCCAGACCGGGCCGAAGGTGGGCAGTTTTGACGCTGGGTACGGCGCGACGCTGCTCGCGCGGACCATCGGCCACAAGAAGGCGAAAGAGATCTGGTTCCTCTGCCGCCAGTACACCGCCCAGGAGGCGCTCGAGATGGGGTTGGTCAATGCGGTGGTACCGCTCGAACGCCTGGAGGAAGAGGCGGTTCAGTGGGCGCGCGAGATCCTCGAGAAGAGCCCGATCGCCATCCGGTTCCTGAAGGCGGCGTTCAACGCCGACACAGACGGTCTTGCCGGACTGCAACAGCTGGCGGGGGACGCCACCATGCTGTACTACATGACCGATGAGGCCAAGGAGGGTGCGCGCGCTTTCCTTGAAAAGCGCAAGCCGGATTTCAGCCAGTTCCGCCGCCTGCCTTGATGGGCAACCGTCGTGACGGCCGGATGCACGCCCAGCCCCGCCGGTTCCGGTGGGGCGGTTGTGTGTCGGCAGACGACCGACAAGGGGGTGAACCGATGCACACGTCGTGGCTTCAATCTGCCGCGTCGGTGCCCGATTGGCTGACGCGGCACATGGACGTGCGAGGCGGCGAGGTGGCCTTGGAGACGGAGTCGGTGCGCTGGACCTACCGGGAATTGGGCGAGCGGGCGGGTCAGGCGGCGGGCGTCATGGCGAGCTTGGGCGTGGCGCCGGGCGACCGGGTCGCGCTGTTGGCGCAGCGGCCCGAGGTGGTGGCGCTGGCCGTTTACGCCGCCATACAGCGAGGCGCCATTTTGGTGCCGATCAACTGGCGTCTGAGCGCCCAAGAGATTGTCTGGCAGCTGAACGATGCTGAGATTTCTCTGTTGATCTGCGACGATGCCCAATGTGCGTTGGCGGCCACTGTGGCCGAGCAGGGGCGGGGGATCTGGCCCGTCTGGGACGTGAGCCAGCCTTGGCCGGAGGCGTCCGCGGTGTTTCGCGATCGCATCGAACTGGACGAGGTGCAGGCCATCCTGTACACATCGGGTACGACAGGGCATCCGAAAGGGGCGATGATCACCTACGGAAACTTCTTGGCCTCGGCGCTGGCATCCGCGCTGCAGCTCGGGGTCGTGCCCGGGGATCGCTGGCTGGTGCCGATGCCCCTGTTTCACGTCGGAGGCCTGTCGGTCTTGATGAGGAGTCTGATTTACGGGACGACGGCCGTGGCGCACGAGCGCTTCTCCGCCGAGGCCGTCAACCAGGCCATCGACGAGGGGGGCATCACGCTCGTTTCGGTCGTGCCGACGATGCTCAGCCGGATGCTGGCCGGGCGCGACACCCCTTATCCGGAGCAGCTGCGCTGCGTGCTGCTCGGGGGAAGCTACGCGCCAAAACCTCTGCTCGAGCGGTGCCAGGCGCTGCGGGTACCGGTGGCGCAGAGTTACGGCTTGACGGAGGCCACGTCGCAGGTGTGCACCCTGCTGCCGCAGGACGGGCTGCGTAAGCTGGGATCGTCCGGGAAACCCTTGCTGCTGACGGACATCCGGGTGGTCTGTGACGGCCGGCTGGCCGCGCCGGGGGAGCCCGGGGAGATCATCGTCCGCGGCCCGACGGTGACGCCGGGGTACTGGCGGCGGCCGGACGCGACCGCAAAGGCCATCCGGGACGGGTGGCTGTACACAGGGGACATCGGTTTCCTGGACGAAGAGGGCTACTTGTACGTGCTCGACCGGAGGACGGATCTGATTGTCTCCGGAGGGGAGAACATCTATCCCGCCGAAGTAGAGAACGCCATCGCGGCCCACCCAGGCGTCCTTGAGGCAGCGGTGGTGGGGGAGACAGACCCAGAGTGGGGACAGGTCCCGGTCGCGTTCGTGGTCCCCGTGCGCCCCGGGGCGGTCGATGAAGCGGACCTTCGGGCCCATCTCGAAGGCCGTCTGGCCCGCTTCAAGGTGCCGAAGCGGTTCGTGTGGACCGAGCAGTTGCCGCGCAACGCATCCGGTAAACTGTTACGAAGGAGTTTGAGAGAATGGCTCGTCAGCTCGACATCCCGGTGACCGGGATCGCGGCCGCCCTGGACGCCCTGCGGCCGTGGGCGGAGCGGGCGGCGGAGCGGGCGCGGACCAGCGGCCGGCCAGTCCTGGCGGCGGCGAGGGTCCGGGTGGACCCGACCGACGACCTGTTGGCGACGGCTTTGGCCTGCCCGCCTGGGGTACCGCGCTGGTACCTCCATCAGCCGGCGGCCGGCCGGACGTGGTTGGGATTGGGTGCGGCGGCGTCCGTCCGCTCCGGGCCGGCGGGTGCGCTCGGGGGCTTGGCAGACGCCTGGCAAGCCTGGCGCCATCTCGTGGAGGCCGACGATCCGGCAGCTCTGCATTGGGTTGGCGGCGCCGCGTTTGACACCGGTCCGCGCCTGGACCCGTGGCGCGGCTGGCCGAGTGCGGAGATGTGGCTGCCGCGGGTGACGTTCGCCCGGGACGGTGAAGAGGCGACGTGCACGGTGACGGTGCGGGCCGTTCCAGGCCAGAGCGCAGCGGAGGTCTGGGAGGAGGCGGCCGCTTGGTGGCATCGGTTGTCCGTGGCGCAGCCGGAGGGGCCGGAGGACGGAGGGGTTCGGCCGTCCGCAGAGTCCCTTGCGTGGCCCGATGGCGCCCAGCGGACCGGCACCGCTTTTGGGGACGCGCGCGACCGATGGACGCGGCTGGTGGCGGAGACGGCGTCCGCCATCCGCGCGGGACAGTTTGAGAAGGTGGTTCTGGCGAGGGAGGAGGTCGTCCCCCTCGCGCGCCCCGCGGACATCGGGGCCGCATTGCGCGCGTTGGGCCGCCGGTACCCGGAAAGCGGGGTCTTCGCCCTGTGGCGGCAGGATCAGTGCTTTCTCGGTGCCACGCCGGAGCGGCTGGCGCGCGTGCAGAGCGGGAGCGTCGCGGTCGACTGCTTGGCCGGTACGGCCCCGCGCGGGCGGACGCCGGCGGAGGACGCCCGCCTGGCGGACTGGCTCTTCCACAGCGGGAAGAACCTGCACGAGCACGGCGTCGTGCGCGAGTGGTTGCGTGCACGGCTGGCGCCCCTGTGCACCCACCTGGAGGTTCCAGCTGAACCCGGGTTGAAGCGGTTGGCCAATGTCCAACATCTGCACACACCGATCGCCGGCCGGCTGCAGGCTGGACAGAACATCCTGACCGTGGCGGACGCGTTGATGCCGACGCCTGCCCTGGCCGGGTCGCCACAGAAGGAAGCCATGGGGTACATCCGGGATCGTGAGGGATTTGACCGGGGGTGGTACGGCGGCGCTGTCGGCTGGGCCGGCATGGACGGCAGCGGCGAGTTCATGGTCGCCATCCGGTGCGCACTTGTCAGGCCTCTCTTGGCACATCTGTACGCGGGGGCGGGCATCATGGGAGATTCTGACCCGGCCGCGGAATGGGAAGAGACGGAGTTGAAACTGCGGCCGATGAAACAGGCCCTCGGGTTGGAGGTGGCCGATGACGGCGGAGAATCTTGACCTGCTTCCGGTGCTCGACTTTGTGGACGAACTGGCGAGGGCGGGGGTCCGGGACGTGTGCGTGTCGCCCGGCTCGCGATCGACCCCGCTGACCATGGCCTTTGCCCGCCACGGCGGATTTCAGCTGTACACCTTGTTGGACGAGCGATCCGCGGGTTTTTTCGCGCTGGGATTGGCCAAGGCGAAGCGCCGGCCCGCGGTGTTGGTCTGCACCTCCGGCACCGCGGCGGCAAACTATCTGCCGGCCGTGGTGGAGGCATACGAGGCGCGCGTCCCGCTGGTGGTCCTCACAGCCGACCGGCCGCCAGAACTGTATGGGACGGGCAGCAATCAGACAGTGGATCAAGTGAAGCTGTACGGCACCCACGTCAAGCTATTCCTGCAGATGCCGGTGCCGATGGCGGAGCCGGGGCTGCGGCGGCAGGCGGCGGCGAGCGCCTGGCGGTTGGTGCATACCGCATGGGCTGCGCCTGCCGGCCCCGTGCACGCCAACTGGCCCTTCCGCGAACCCCTCGTGCCGCCGCGGGAGTCCGCACCCGTCCGCGGGGGCCTCGCCGGGCATCGTCCCGGTGCGCCCGAGGCGGTGTATGCGGCCGTCTCCACGCCCGATCCGGAAGCGATCACACGGGTGGCGTCTCGCCTGGCCGAGGCCCGGCGCGCTGTGGTGGTCTGCGGGCCATGGGACGATCCCGCCGTCGCCCCCGCGGTGGCATCGCTGGCGGCCCATTGGGATGTGCCGATCCTCGCCGATCCGCTTTCGCAGGTGCGGGTCGGGCGGCATGATCTGGGGAGGGTGATCGACACCTACGACACCCTGCTGCGGGGGCCGTCGGCTGGGCGGATTCGGCCCGACCTGGTGATCCGCATCGGCCACCCGCCGGTGTCGAAGGCGCTCGGCCAATGGCTCGGCCGCCATGAGGACGCGTTCCAGGTGGTCGTGGATGTCGGCGATCGCTGGCGCGATCCGTTTTTCTCCGCGGGGCTGGTGGTGCAGGCGGACCCGGTTGCAGTCTGCCGTGCGCTGGCCGAGGCCCATGCCGCGGTACACCGACCCGCCGAGGCTGTGGCTGCCCAGGCGGCCTGGTCGGCCGCGTGGCGGGAGGCCGACCTGCGCGCCCGCAGGGCGATGGACGCGGCGCTCGAGGCGGCGGACGACCTCTTCGAAGGGCGCGTGTGGACCGAGTTGGCGCCGCTTCTGCCGGATGGGTCGACGGTGTTCGCCGGCAACAGCATGCCGGTGCGGGACCTCGACAGCTTCCTCGGCAAACGGCCACAGGCGCTGCGCGTGTACGGGAACCGGGGCGCGAGCGGGATCGACGGCGTGGTTTCGACCGCTGCGGGGGTGGCGGCCGCCGGGGAAAAGACGGTCCTGGTCATCGGTGACGTGTCCTTCTATCACGACCTCGGGGGGCTGTTGGCGGCCACCCGTCATGGGGCGGACCTCGTGGTGGTGGTGATTCACAACGACGGCGGCGGGATCTTCTCCTTCCTTCCGCAGGCGGAACACCAGGACACGTTCATCCACTTTCGCACCCCCCATGGCCTGACGTTCCAGGGAGCGGTGGAAATGTACGGCGCCCGGTTCACCCGGGCGAGCGATTGGCCGTCGTTCCGCCGGGCGGTGGCGGAAGGCCTGGATGAGGGCGGTGTCCATGTGGTCCTGGTGCCGTCGGCGGACGTGGACAATGTCGGCCTGCACCGGCGGGTGTTCGAGCGGGCGTGGTCCGCGGTGGAGGGCGTCGTATGGCCGAGTTGAAGGTGCTCGACGGCTGGACATGGTACGCCGAGATACGTGGTGAGGGGTGGCCCCTTCTCCTGCTGCACGGCTTCACCGGCCGGGCGGAGGCATGGTGGCCTGTGCTGGATCGCCTCTCCGCCCACTACCGCACGGTGTGCGTCGACATGCCCGGCCACGGCCGGTCCCGGTTTCCAGAGGACCCGGCACAGCGGACGATGGACGGAGCGGTGGCGTCTCTGCTCCGGCTGATGGACGACCTCGGGTATCCGAGGTTTCATCTCCTCGGCTACTCCATGGGCGGGCGGACGGCGCTGACGCTGGCGTCACAGGCGCCCGGCCGGCTGTCCGGGTTGGTGTTGGAGAGCGCTTCACCGGGACTCGAAGATCCCGAGGCGAGGCGGGATCGCCAGAGACAGGACGAGGACCTCGCCGACTGGATCCTGGCGAACGGCCTGGAGGCGTTTGCGACTCGCTGGGCGGCCCAGCCCCTGTTCGCTTCCCAGGCGCGATTGCCCGCCGCGGTGCGCGACCGGCAGCGGCAGCTCCGGCTGGCCCAGACGCCGGAGGGTTTGGCGGCCAGTCTGCGCGGCATGGGCACCGGAGCGCAGAGGCCGCAGTGGGATCGGCTGTCTTCCTTGTCGATCCCGGTGCTGTTGGTGACCGGGGCCCTGGACGCGAAGTTCTGCGCCATCGCCGCCCGCATGGCATCGCGCCTGCCCGATGTCCGATGGGTGAAGGTGGAAGGTGCCGGGCATACGGTGCATCTGGAGCGGCCCGACGCGTACCTGGACGCTGTGCTGGCTTTTCTCCAGGCGTGCGACGAAAGGAGAGAGCAGACATGAAGCGGACCGCCTTGCTGTGCGGTCTTTTGTTGCTCGGCCTCGCGGGATGCGGAGTCCCCGGAGGAGGAGCGGAGCATGCGCAAGACAACGGGATCGTCAACACGGCGGGTCCAGGGCAGACGGCCACGCTGGAACCGATGCAGGGGAAAAAGGCGCCGGATTTCCAACTGCCAAAAGTATCGGGGGATGGCGATGTCCGGTTGCAGGATCTGTTGGGAAAAGAGGTGTTGGTGATCAACACGTGGGCTTCTTGGTGCGGTCCGTGCATCGAGGAGATGCCGGTGTTGGTCCAGGCGAGCCAACGGTACAAGGGGAAAGTGCAGTTTGTCGGCGTCAACATGACGGTGGAAGATTCGGCGGCCGACGCCAAACGGTTCGTGGATGAACATCACATCCCGTACCTGACGCTGCTCGATCCGAAGGGGCGGTTTCTGGAGGACTACCACATCGTCGGTACGCCGACGACCTTCATCCTTCGGCCCGATGGAACCATCGTGGGGGTCATCCTCGGGCCCGCCAGTGAGGCTTCCCTGGAGAAGTGGATCCGCCAGGCGCTTTCCCAGGCCTGACGGAGCCGAAAACATCGTGAATCCCGGCTGGCGTTCCACCAACCGAAGAAGACAAAAGCGGCCCCGTTCATTGGGATGGGGCCGCCTGGATTCACTTGACTGTCACCGTGCCCTCCGGCGTGGTGATGGTCGGCGCGGTCGCATGGGCGTCGACGTCGAATTCGTCCCACATCCCCGCTGCCGCGTGGCCGGGGACACCGCAGACCATGGCGTACTGCCCCGCCTTGTCGGCGGTGAAGGAGTACTTCTGTCCGGCGCTCGTCACACCGCTTTTGAACTGGCTCTCATCGCCCACCGAGCCGTCGAAAGCCGGGGTGAACTGGCCGGTCGGGGACTCCCGATCCGCCCACTGAACGAAACCGACACTGTGCGGAACCTGTCCCTGCTGGTTGACGAAGGTGACATTGACCTTCCAGCCGACGGGCACCGTGATCTTCAACGCGCCCTTACCATAGCCGTTGAAGTTCATAGGATTGTCGCCGGATTGCGCGGTGATGGTCAGATCGATGGATTTCGGCTCTTTGCCGAGGGCATACCAAGCGGCCTTCTGGCCGGCCTGGCCGCCTGCGGCGCCCCCCGCGGCGCCCCCGGAAGTGGCGTTCAAGGATGTCTCCACCTGGGGGTTGTGGGCCAGATCCCGATGCGTGACTTGGTTGGGCAGGCCGATGTAACCGACAATCCAAATGATGATGGCAACCAGACCGCCTAATGCCACGACGAGCACGCCCAAGGGTGATAACTTCATGCACATCCTCCGTTCCGTACGGGCATTGGGTATGTAGGCGATGGGCAGCGCGATGGCCGCCGGCTCCCCCGGGAATGGGGAGGTACGAAAGCAAACAGCCCGAGAAAACGGGCACACAGGATCTAGTATAGCCTCAAGAGACTGTTGAGAAACAAGCCGAAACCGCACGAAGCGCAAAAAAAGCGTGAACTTGTCGGGGATTGTTCAGAAAAACAACTCCTGACCGTGGTCCCGCAGCCACCGCTTTGCCCGCTCGGCGTCTGGGATGGCCGCACGCACCAGGGCCCAGAAGCGCGGAGAGTGGTTGAGCTCGACCAGGTGACACAATTCGTGCACGATCACGTAGTCTGCCACCCATTCCGGTGCCTGTACGAGGCGCCAGTTGAGGTTGATGTTGCCGGCTGAACTGCAGCTGCCCCACCGGGACTTTTGATCCTTGATCCGCAAGGAACGGTAGCGAAGGCCCAATTTCTCCGCCCATCGTGCAGCTCGAACCGACAGGAGGACACGCGCCTGTTCTCGGTACCATTCGGTGAACAGGGGTTTCAGAACATCGTCCGGCAGAGATGAGCCGGGTCCCGATACATGGACAGCGCCCGCTTCCCACCACATTCGCCAGGGTGCCGACGTTTGGTCGGGGCACGGGATGTATCGGATCTCAACGGGACGGCCGAGAAATTGCCAGACACGCCCTCCTTCACGGGCCTGCGCGGCGACGCGGGCTTCGTACGTCCTCCGGATCCAAGCGCGGCGCCGCTCCACGATACGGGCGATGTCCGCGTCCGTGAGGCTGATGGGCGCACGAATCCACAGCCCCTCCGGCGTCACCTCCAAGGCGATGGTTCGCCGCCTGCGCCGGCTGCGGATCACGTGAACGGGCAGGTCAGGGTCCAATGGGATGGCCACGGTGTCAATCCCTCCTCGGATTCCGTGCGCGGCTTTGGGCGGCGGCCTGTCCCCGCGTTGGATGCGCCGACAGTATACCACAATCCGGCCCATCCGGTGACGGGATCCACCCTTCGCGTAGCGCTCGTGCGTTTCCGACAGACTGAAAACTGGCGGACCGCAGGGGCATACTGGCGGGGAAGCGCACCGTCGGAATGGGGTGTGAGCGGTGTGATGGGGTGTCCACGAGCGTTTGGACAAATTCGTGCAACAGGCCGGGTGCGCCTCGATGGCGGAAGCCTGTCTGATATACTGGGTCTCAGACGACTGGGTCCGAACGGATACCTGGTCCAATCGGGGCCCGTCGAGAAGGGGGATGCCAGCGTGATTCAGATGAATACATGGGAGAGCGCCATCACCGTGCTTCTGGTGGTGCTGGCGGGCGGCCTCGTGGTGGGGAAGCTGACGGAGCGGCCGCGCATCCCCGACGTGGCGGCGTACTTGGTGTTCGGCATTCTCGTCGGACCGGCGGTGCTGCACTGGGTGGCGGAGCCGGGGCGCTCCGAGGTCAACCAGTTCATCCTCAACGTGGGGGCCACCCTGATTTTGTTTGACGGCGGCCGGTCCACCCAGTTTGCCGTCCTCCGCAAGGTGTGGATCTCCATCGGGATGCTGGCGACGGTGGGCGTCCTCGTGTCGGCCTTGGTCGTCGGCGCGGTGGTCCACTGGGCGTTCGGAATGCCATGGTTGTTCTCGCTGCTGTTGGCTGCCGTACTGGCGTCGACCGACCCCGCGACGCTCATCCCGGTGTTTAAACGCGTTCCCATCGAGCGTCGGCTGCAGCAGACGGTCGAGTCCGAGTCGGCGTTCAACGACGCCACCGCGTCTGTACTGGTGTTCACCTTATTGGGCCTGCTCGGCGCCGCGGGCTCGGTCAATCTCGCCGTGCCTGTCTGGCAGTTCATCCAATCGGCCGGCGTCGGGCTGTTGGTCGGGTTCGCCCTCGGGCTGTTGTGCCTGTGGTTGGTGTCCTCGCGCGGCTGGGGGGTTTTCCACGAGTACGGGTCACTCGTCATGTTGTCGGTGGCCCTCGGAGCCTACCAGGCAGCGGAGGCCCTGCATGCCAGCGGGTTCATGGCGGCGTTCACCGCGGGCGTCATCACGGGGAACGGATCCGCATTCGGATGGGCCCTCGAGGCGCGTACCCAAGACCATGCCGATCACTTTTTCAATGGCATGACGATGCTCATGCGGATGCTGATCTTCGTCCTGCTCGGGACTCAAGTGGATTTCGGGGTGGTTCGGGCAAACCTGTGGGTCGGCATCCTGGCCGTAGCGGCCCTCATGGTGCTGGCACGGCCGATCTCCGTGCTCGCCTCTGTCTGGGCGGACCGGATCGCGCGCTGGCGATGGCGTGAGGTGGCCTTCATGTTCTGGGTGCGCGAAACCGGGGTGATCCCGGCCGCCCTGGCGGGGATGCTGGCAGCGCAGGGAATCGAGGGGGCCGACGTGATCGGCGCCGTGACCTTCATGGCCATCTTGGCCACCATTCTCATTCAGGCCACCACCACCGGAATCGTCGCCAAAGCGTTGGGTGTCACACGGCCAGCCGAGGAGCAAGAGGAGATCTGAGCGGCGCGCTGGCCAGTCGTGGCCCCCGCCGGGCGGGGCGACCAGCGGGGGCCGCGGTCACGAAGAGAGCGGTGCGAGCCCGTGGTATTGGCTGTGGTAATACAACAGCGGCCGCTTGGTGTCGTCCACGCCTGAAGCCTCCACCTGGCCGAGGTACAGCAGATGGTCGCCGGCATCCACCTCTCGCACCACCCGGCACTCCACATAGCCGAGCGTGTTTTCCAACAGGGGCGCACCGAGCTGTCCGTGGCGACAGGAGATGCCGGCGAACTTGTCGGCGCGCTTCGAGGCGAAATGGTTGGACAAGTGCGCCTGGTCCTCGCTGAGAAAGTTGACGGCGAACGCACCTGCCGCGCGCAGCACCGGAATGGTACTGGACTGTTTGTCGATGCAGATCAGGATATAAGGGGGCTGCAGGGAGACGGATGCGAATGCCGATACCGTGATGCCCGCCGCGCTTCCGTTCGCCTGGGCCGTGACGACCGTGACGCCGCTGGCGAACCGCCCCAGGGCCCGCCGGAACTCGTCAGGGTTGACTGGCAAGGAAACACCCTCCTCTCATCATTCCCACCCATTGTACCA
The DNA here is from genome assembly GCF_000702485.1 of Alicyclobacillus macrosporangiidus CPP55. Lineage (GTDB taxonomy): Bacteria > Bacillota > Bacilli > Alicyclobacillales > Alicyclobacillaceae > Alicyclobacillus_H > Alicyclobacillus_H macrosporangiidus_B. The sequence continues at coordinate 115,868 of NZ_JNIL01000001.1, forward strand.
GACGGGGGCCAAATTGCACGTCGGAGGCGGAGGACGAGATGGCCGAGGGCGAGCGCCAGAATGAACAGAGCCGGGGCGTGACCAAAGCCTGGGGGGTCGGCACAGAACGGCCGCAGGCAGAAGACGCCGTCTGCCTGCGGCCGGCCCGGGGTTGAACGTGAACCGTTCTCTGCTCGTGAGTTACGCGTGCTGCGTGCGCATCACCGTAACGCCTTCGACAGGGATGTGCAGCGGTGCCGCGGTGATGGCCTGCACCTCCTCCGGCGTATGCCCCTCCGCGACCTCACGCAGCACGAGGCCATCGCTCGTGACGTCGATCACCGCGTAGTCGGTGATGATCCGGTGCACGACCCGTTTGCCGGTCAGCGGCAGGGTGCACGTTTTCAAGATCTTCGGCTCACCGTTCTTGTTCACGTGCTCCATCGTGACGATGACCTTTTTGGCGCCGTTGACCAGGTCCATGGCGCCGCCCATCCCCTTGACCATCTTGCCGGGGATCATCCAGTTGGCGAGGTCTCCCTGCTCCGACACCTCCATCGCCCCCAGGATGGCGACGTCGATGTGTCCCCCGCGGATCATGGCAAATGACTCCGCGGAGTCGAAGAACGCGGCGCCAGGCAACACAGTCACGGTCTCTTTGCCGGCGTTGATCAGATCCGGATCTTCCTCGCCCTCGTAGGGATAGGGGCCGGTGCCGAGCAACCCGTTCTCGGAGTGAAGGACCACGGTGATGCCGGGCGGGATGTAGTTGGACACCATCGTGGGCATGCCGATTCCGAGGTTGACGTAGTCTCCGTCCTGAATCTCGAGGGCGGCGCGTTGCACAATCTGTTCACGCGTCAGAGGCATGGTTGGATTCCTCTCCTTTCTCAGCGTCCAGCCACCCATCGGCGGTTTCGCCCGCCGGCCGGACACGCCAGTGCGGCTTCAGACAGCGTCAGGGCCGGGGCCGGACCGTGCGCCGCTCAATGCGCTTCTGATAAGACGGGCCGACGACGATGCGCTGCACATAGATGCTGGGGGTGTGGATGGCGTCGGGATCCAGCTCGCCGGGTTCGACCAGTTCCTCGACTTCCACGATGGTGATCTTACCGGCGGCGGCCATGATGGGATTGAAGTTGCGCGCCGCCTTTCGGTACACCACGTTGCCGAGGCGGTCCGCCTTCCAACCCTTTATCAGCGCGAAATCGCCGCGGATGGGGCGCTCCAGCACATACTCCCGGCCGTCGAACACGCGGACCTCTTTGCCTTCGGCGACAGCCGTGCCCACACCCGTGGGGGTGTAGAAGCCGCCGATGCCGGCGCCTCCTGCGCGGATGCGTTCGGCGAGGGTGCCTTGCGGCACCAGCTCCACCTCGAGCTCGCCCGTCAGGAATTGGCGTTCAAATGTCTTGTTCTCGCCCACGTACGAGGCGACCATCTTTTTGATCTGGCGTGTTTGGAGCAACAGGCCGAGGCCCCAATCGTCCACGCCGCAGTTGTTGCTGACGCAGGTCAGATCCTTCGTGCCCTGGTCGCGCAGGGCCAGAATGAGATTTTCGGGGATCCCCGACAGTCCGAAGCCGCCCACCAAGATGGTCGCACCGTCTGGGATGTCCCGAACGGCGTCGGCCGCGGAAGCAAATACCTTGTTCATCTGCATCCTCCTTCGCGCCGCTGCGCCCGCCGCCCCGGACTGCGGGCCGGCGGCCGTCAACCGTCTATCAACCCTCGCTTCAACTTCATTTCTGACATAGCGAAGGCGCTTTTGCAAGCGCCTTCTTTACCAAATGAAGTGGTTCCGCGTGCTATAATGGCCGCAGTTCCACAACGAGGAGGGAATGGCGTGAAAAACCGGGTGTGTGAAATTCTCGGTTGTCGATTTCCGATCATCCAGGGCGGCCTCGCGTATGTGGGCAATGGCCGCTTGGCCGCGGCGGTCTCTGCGGGCGGCGGGTTCGGTCAGGTGGGCTCTGGCGGTCGCAGCCCGGAGGAATTGGAGGCGCAGATCCGGATTGCGCTGGCGGAAACCGAGGCGGGTTTTGGCGTCAACGTGCCGCTGAGTGAACACCGGGATGTCTCGCCGTATTTCGAGGTGATTGAGCGCATGGTTCGACAGCATCCCGGCCGGATCCGTGCAGTCAGCCTGTCGGCAGGCAATCCCCGGCCCTGGATCCCAGTGGTGCGCGATTGGGGGCTCGCCGTGATGACGCTGGCGTCGACGCCCGAGCAGGCCCAGAAGGCAGAGGCGGCCGGTGCGGACATCGTCATCTGCGAGGGGACAGAAGCGGGCGGTCACAACGGCCCGGCCGAATTGACCACGTTCAGTCTGATTCCGAACGTGGTCGACGCGGTTCGCATTCCCGTGGTGGCAGCCGGCGGGATCGCCGACGGCCGCACCGCTGCAGCCGCCATCTGCCTTGGGGCTGAAGGCGTCCAGATGGGCACGCGCTTCGTCGCGACGGAGGAATGCCAGGCGCATCCGAACTACAAGAGCCTGTTGGTGGCTTCACGTGCGCAGGACACCGTGGTCATGGAGCGTTCGTTCGGCCGGATCACGCGGGTGTTGCGATCCCCGTTTGCCGAGGCGGTGCTGCGCCAGGAGGCCGAGACGCCGGGCAGCGAGGCGCACCTGTTGCCGATGATCAGCGGCCGCATGAACGCGCGGGCGGCGTTGGAAGGTGATGTCGAAGGCGGCTGGATGAATGCGGGTCAAAGCGTGGGATTGGTGCACGATATCGTTCCAGCCGCCGAGGTGGTGCGCCGTGTCGCCGCGGAGGCTTCACGCATTCTCCAACAGCGCAGTGTACAGTGGCAGGCTTGGACGGACGAATCCATCAGGTCAACAGATGAAGGGACACATAACCCGCCGTCCCGATGACCAGCAGGCTGGCCAGCGTGACGGTGACGCGCTCTGCGATGCGCCAGACTTTCTCCAAGACAGCGATAGGATTGCTCGACTTTCGCTCTTGCACGCGATTTCCCCTCCTCGCCAAGTGGCCTGGATGGTCGCACTCCCAGTGTAGCACGCGGGCTGGGATGTGTTGGCGTCTGGGGCGGTTCTTTTTGTGAAGGTTGTGTTTCGGATCCGTCGAACGGTAGCGAATTCCGGCGAAGGGCGAGGGAGAAGAGGTGGAACCGGGCCCGCCCGGAGGGGGCCCGTTTCATCAGACCAGCGGGGAGTTCCGGTCGGCTCGCCCGGCGCTCAGCCCGTCGATGCGCCTGGCGGATCGAACGGGAATGCCGGGTGCGCCGTCGCCGTGCACCTCGTACTTGCGCAGCAACTGACGACGGTCGTCGTCCAGCTTTTCGGCCGCGATGTAGCGGAGCCGGGGACCGGGGACGCGCAAGGATTCCTTCACGCGGATCGCCTCCTCACTGGGATGTCCACCGGTCATAGGCTGGCTCAGGGCGCGCCGATTATTCGCGCCCTGGGGACAACCGCCTGAAAACGCCGAAAAGACGGCATCACAGCCGCCTCCCCGGGTGTAAGGATCGAGGACGTGAAGCGCAACCCACTTGCTGACGCAAGTCAACTCAGTGCGTTATCATCCCACATCACCTTCCCCTTACGCCCATCAGGATAACCCATCGTTCTGCCCTTTATGCGCGGGGCAGGCGAGTGCACACACGGTCTGCAGACGACCCGCTTACAGTAGCCGTAACAGGGATACAGTCACCCTGCTTTCCGGGTGCGCGATCTCGGCGGCATGCACCGCTGGCGAAGGGTCATCGCGCACCCGGGTCTTGTTTACGTGAATTGCCGGATGATGTTGCGCGCGGCGTAGACCCCGCTGGAGGCGGCCTGCGAGATGCCCCGCGAGATGCCGGGGCCGTCACCGGCGCAGTACAGCCCTTTGACCTTCGTCTGCAGGGTGCGATCCACCTCCGCGCGGGCGGCGTAAAATTTGGCCTCGACCCCGTAGAACAGGGTGTGGTCGCTGGCGATCCCGGGGGTGACGTGGTTGAGCGCGGACATCATCTCCTGCAGCGCCACCAGGGTCTTGTAAGGCAGGACCAAACCGAGATCGCCGGGAACCGCCTCTTTCAACGTGGGTTCGATGAACCCTTCCCGAATGCGCTCCGGCGTACTGCGCCGGCCGCGCAACAGGTCCCCGTAGCGTTGAATCATAATGGAACCATTCGACAGCTGGTTGGCGTGCCGGCAGATCTGGCGCGCAAATTCGTTTGGGCGGTCGAACGGCTCCGTAAACCGGTGGCTGACCAACAGCGCGAAGTTGGTATTCTCGGACGCCAACTCCGGGTCTTTATACGCATGGCCGTTGGCGGCCATGACGCCGGTGTGGTTCTCTACCACCACATAACCGCTGGGGTTGGCGCAGAAGGTGCGCACGCGCAACCCGGTGGATGGCGATTGGAAGATGAACTTGCCTTCGTAGAGATGCTCGTTGATCTCTTGCATGATGACATTGGATGTCTCGACGCGCACGCCGATGTCCACCTGGTTGTTGGTCATCCGCAGGCCGTGCCGCTTGAACACCTCACCGAGCCAAGTGGACCCGTCCCTTCCCGGGGCCGCGAGAACGAAGTCCGCCCGGATCCGTTCGCCGCCCCGCACCTCGATGCCGCGGATGGTCCCGTCTTCGATCCACAGGTCTTCGACGAAGGTGCGGAACCGCAGGTCGACGCGGGGTTCGAGATAGGCGAAGATGCTCTCCATGAGCTCCAGGTTGCGATCCGTGCCGATGTGCCGCACCCGCGCCCGCAGCAGCTTGAGGCCTGCCCCGGCCGCTCGGCGTTCGATGGCCGCCACTTCCGGTGTCGTCGGATCGGTGATGGTGTCGGGCGCTCCGTGCTCCAGATTGATGCGATCGACGTACAGAATGAGGTCCATGACCTCCGACGGCGAAAGATAGTCCGTCAGGAAGCCTCCGAATTCAGCCGTGATGTTGAACTTTCCATCGCTGAAACTCCCGGCGCCCCCCGCACCGTTGATCACGCCGCAGGCCGGCCAACAGCTGGCATACGTCTTGATGCGATTGGGTGGCGGGCACTTCTCGATCTTGCCCTCCATGATGGGGCAGTGGCGATGTTTGGCCTCGACGCCCTTGTCGACGAGAAGAACCTTGGCCGACGGTGCCTTGCGCGTGAACTCGTATGCCGCGTACAGGCCGGCAGGGCCGGCGCCGATGATGATGACGTCATACTTTTCGGCCATTGGGAACCCAACCCCCTTGCACGGATGTGCGCTGCGGGGTGTGGATCAGCGCAAACCCGAATGATTCGTGGCCGGATGGACAGCATCGTTCGTTCCGCCCAACGAACCTTATTATACCGGGTTTGCGCTTCTCGCAAAGACCGGGTCCAGGTACGGTCACTTTTGGTCGGTGACGATGAACCAGCCCCGGAACTCCGGGGAAAAGTTTCCGCTCGGGTCGGATGCCATCTCATACCGCCCAGCGGTCCACGGCGAGAATTCGATGTCGGTCGTCTCGCCCGGCCCGAGGTTGCGCGAGAAGATCCGGTAGAACGGGATGGAGAACTGGTGCACCCGGGTACCCGTGTTGACCACGTGCAGGTGGATGGGCTGATCCACCATAGCGATCACGTTGGCGGGCACAAATCCCTGGTCTGTGGCGTGGATTTCGACGGTGCGCGCGGCGGCTTCGGCGTTCGCCGGGAACAGGCAAACCAAGCATACGGCGGCGGCAGCCATCCAACGAGGCATGGGAATCCCTCCTGCATCCGGCTCGCGTGGTCTGGCGCGGGCCGGAAATGACATGCTCACAGGTTAACATTTGCCAGGTATGAACCGTTCATGCGCAGAGCATAAAAAGTCCAGCTATGGCGATTTTTTCGCTCCGTGTCAGCCGGACCGTGGTAGAATAGGGGCGGAAAGAGGGGATGGCGAATGTGGTGGAGACGGCACATGAATGGCGGCCAACACCCTCAGCCGGACGGGGATGCCGGGGCGGAGGTCGTGGTCCTGGACGAACAGGGCGTGATCGACGCGTGCGCCGTGTATGTGGCGCGGCGGCACCGGTGCCATCCGCAACAGGTACAGGTGGAATTGGTGTTTGACCCGGATGCGCCCACCCCATTTTCGGCCGACGCGCGGATCGACCGCGTTCACCCGGTCCATCTGCGGGAGCAGGACGTCATCGACGCGGTGGCCGAGTGGGTCGCGGAATCGTCGGCACAGGCGTCGCACCAGCTTTCCGTCGATCTTCAGTATTCAGAGTCATCCGGGATCACCGCCACGGCGGTGGTGCGCTGAGCGAGGGTGACGCAGGGAGTGGAGAGCCAATCATGGATGGACGGAGAAGGGGTCTGTGCGCCTGCGCGCTGCTGTGGGGAGCAGCGGCGGGGTTCGTGGCAGCCTGCGGAGAGGACCACAGCGGCCCGGCGCAGGCTCGACCGGCGGCCGTCGCGCCGGTGAACGGCGCGGGCGAGATCACGGGCGGCGGTGCAGACGGTGGCGTCGCGGCCGCGCCGAATGGGGGACTGCAGATGGATGGCGGGGTCGTCCCCGTAGGCGGTGACGGGGCCATTCTGCCAGGGGAGCAGCACATTCCCCCGAAGACGCAGCACCCGCAATACGCGACCAAGCACCTCGTCCCCGAGGTGTGGAGTGTGGGCAAGGGAGAGGTGGCCCTGACCATCGACGATGGGCCGTCGCCCTACACCGCCCGGATCCTCGACGTGTTGGAGCGGTATCACGTGCCGGTGACCTTTTTCTTTGTCGGCAACCGGGTATCGCAGTGGCGATCCGAGGTGCTGCGGGCGCAGCGGGACGGCGATGTCATCGGCAATCATTCGGAGTCCCATCCATTGCTCACGGATCTCTCGCAGGCCGAACAGGCAGCGCAGATTGAGACCGCCAAGAGCCAGTTGGAGGCGGTGCTCGGCCGGCCGGTCACGTTGTTTCGGCCCCCGTACGGCGCTTACAATGACGACACAGAGCAGGTGATGGCCAAGGACCATCTCACGCTCGTCCTGTGGAATCGGGATCCGAGAGACTGGGAGGCCAAGACGCCGGCGCAGGTGGTCGACGCCGTTGTCAAGGGGAACCCGTCGGGCGGCGTGTTCGACATGCACGAGAACGCGCTGACCCTGGCGGCGCTGCCGGATATCATCGCAGGGTTGAAAAAGCAGGGATTGCGCTTCGTGGTGCTGGGGGGCGGTAGCGGCCGCAGCTCGCCGGCGGGCAACAGCACCAACCCAGCGGGAGCGGGGGGAGGGCCGCCAGGCAATCGGACCTCGGCGCCGGCCAATCAGGCGGGACACGCGTGAGTCGGCCTGAGGCGCAAAACGGGGGTGCGTCCACACCGATGCGGTGCGGCGCACCCCCTTCAAACGTTCTGGACTGTCACCGCCAGCCGTCGTGATAGGTGAGGACGGCTGGCGTCCGGTTGCCGTTGGAGACGTTGAGGATGTCGATCACGCGGTCCGCCTGGCCGGGGGTGGTCACGACCAAGGCGTACAGGCCGGCGGTGTTGGCCCGGAAGTTGAGCGCGCGGGACACGCCCGGGGTCCGGGCTGCCGCCGCGCCCACCGGCGCGGTGCCGTCCCGGTACGGGACGACCGCCAGTCCATGGTTCCACGCGCCAGAAGTGGGTGCCGTCACGCGCACGGTCCAGCCGGTCGGCACGGTGACGGTCGGCGCCCAGGCCGCGCGAACGGGCGGTGCCGCGGTTCCGGGTGCCACGGCCGCTCCGGGCGTGACGGCGCCTGGGACAGCCGCACCCGCGCGGGTCCCGGGCACCACGCCGTCGGTGCGCGCCGCACCCGCCAGGCGGATGTTGACCGTGTGTGTGCCGGGATCGACCTCCACACTCTGGCTGGCCAACGGCACCGCGGCGGCCGTGAACGGATTTCGAGTCCAAGCATTGCGGTCCCCGGCAGGGCCGAGGCGGGCGGCATCCGTCACGGCGTTGCCCGCGCCGCGGATGACATTGGCTGTCCCTCGCGCTGCCATCCCCGCCGCATTCCCGGTGGCGTTGACCGCGTTGGCCGTGTGGTTGGCCGCCTGCCCGCAGCCTCCTGTGGCCAGCGCGAGGAGTGCACCGGCCGTCGCTGTCCACACCGCGCATTTCCTTGTATGTCGAGTCAACGTAGGGTCCCCTCCATCCTTGGTATTGGCTTCGTCCTGATTGTTCCCCGGATGGCGGGGGGTATCCGGCCCAGGGTGTTCCAGATTGCGGCAAGCACAGCAAAATAAAAAGCCAACCGGTACATCCGAAGACGTACCGTTTGGCTGGTTTGGTGCGGTCGAAGGGACTTGAACCCCCACGGTGTTGCCACCACAAGAACCTGAATCTTGCGCGTCTGCCAATTCCGCCACGACCGCATGTGAATTCTGTTTCGCTCGTCCGCTCCCCGCGACGACAAGACCGATTATATCAGCGGCCCACCGTTCGTGCAACCCCTTTTCCGTGTGGAAATTTGATACAGAGCGGAGGTGTATGGCCCGGCGTTCCGGTGACAGACGCCGTGTACGCGTGCACGCGGCGGTGAGCTCGCCGCGTTGGGCTGGTGACGGGCGCACGCAGGGAACTTGTGATAGACTCATGCCAGGAGGCGAGCCCATGGTACGCGTGACGAAAATGCACGCTCTCGGCAACAATTACATCTACGTGAGCGAATTCGAGCAACCGCTCGATGAACGGGCGCTTCCGCGGCTGGCGACCGCGGTGAGCGATGTGCGGCGCGGCATCGGATCGGACGGCCTCATCTGGATAGGGCCTTCGGATACGGCCGACCTGCGGATGCGTATCTTCAACGCGGACGGCTCCGAGGCGGAGACCTGCGGCAATGGGCTGCGCTGCGTGGCCAAATTCGCGTTTGACCGGGGCTTCGTCAACCGCCGGCGATTCACCATTGAAACGCGCGCCGGCATCGTCACAGCCGAGGTCCACCTCGACGGAGGCCAGGTCCACCAAGTCACCGTCGACATGGGAATCGCGCGCTTTGGCACCGGCGCGGTGCCTTACGGTGGGCCCGAACGGGGGGATTCGGTATCCGTCGCGGCCGCCGGCGAGACGTTTCACGGCGTGTTGGTGTCCATGGGCAATCCGCACTTCGTCTGCTTTGTTGATCAGGTCGACGCGATTCCTCTGGCGCGGGTGGGGCCCGAGATCGAACGGCATCCCCATTTCCCGGAGCGGATCAACGTCGAATTCGTCGCGCCGCGCGGGCGGGGCGAACTGGATTTCCGCGTGTGGGAGCGGGGCTCGGGAATCACGTACGCCTGCGGGAGCGGGGCGTGCGCCAGTGTGGCGGCTGGGATCCGGTTGGGCCTGTTGGATCCGTCCGTCACCGTCCATCTGCAGGGCGGCGACCTCCGGGTCGAGGTGCAGGACGGCCGAGTGTGGATGACAGGTGAGGCGGTCGAGGTGATGACCGGACAGTTTCATTGGCCGCGGTGAACGAACATGCGCAAGACGACGAGGAAGAACAGGGACAGCACCCCCGCCGTCACCGCCACAGCGAGGGCGCCGATCAGCAAGACGAATCCAGAGACGGCGCTGGTCGCCAGCCACAACCAGAGCCCGGAGAGTGGCCGCTTGTGGAACACCGCCGCGTACCCGAGGCCCATCACCCAAGCGGCGTAGAGGGCGAACGCGCCAGCGATCAGCGCACCGCCCCAGACGCTCCAACGGGTCAGCGCCACACCGGCTGATACAGGGGCCGCCAGGGTCAGCGCGGTGCATTCGACATTCAGCAGCCGCAGGCGCTGTCCGCGCGTCTTGAAGACGTTGGTCGCGATCACATGGGCGACCAGGGTGTACAGCCGCAACAAACCGTAGGCGACGATGGCGAGAAGCCCGGTCAGGGCCACCCAGGCCGCCATGGTGGCGGCGGACGCCCAGCCCGCCGCCGGCAGGCGCAGCGCCTGGCGCAGGGCGGGCCAGGCATCGGGACGCGCAATGAGCAGGGCAGCCACGCCCAATCCGGCGACCCACAGGGCGGTCCAGCGGCTGCGCCGGATGCCTGGCTCCAGCGGGATGTCCAGCTGTTGGTGCAGGACCCGTGTACCGCGCAATAGGCGTCCAAGGGTAAACCAATACCCGGCCCAATCCGCGCGGAAGTCTCTGTCCGTGTACACCCCATTCCCTCCTCGTTTCACCGAGCCCCATTATACAGAATCCAGCGCCCTCGGAGGGAGAACGGGCAGGCGCCGACGCTCCTTACAGGGCATACCATGGGGGCAGACGGTTGTCCGGGGGAATGGCCGTGGCGGTATCCATCGAACAGGGGAGAGGAGCGAGGGGAGATTGACGCAAGAGGACGAACGTGACGAACGACCGGATGACCCTGGCCGTCTCGTGGACGAGTTGGCCGAGGGACAAAGGGCCCGGTCAACCGTGGTTCCCCGGCCGGCGGCCACGCTCATGCTGGTGCGTGACGGGGCTCACGGAATTGAGGTGCTCGCCGTGCGCAGGGCCAGTACGATGCGGTTCCTACCGGGGCACCTGGCCTTTCCTGGCGGCGCGCTGGAGCCCGCGGACGACGCGCCCCCCGCAGGGGTGTGCTTCGGCCAGGTGCGGGGGCCGGAGTTGCCCCGCACCGCGTACGCCATTGCCGCGGTGCGGGAGTGTGCGGAGGAGACCGGCTGGGTGTGCGCCGCTGTCACACCCGAGGGAACTAGCTGCGTGGCACTGCCCAGCGCGCAGCGCGATGCGCTGTTGAATCATCGGATCACCTTTTGGGACGTGTTGAAGGCGCTGCGCACGGGCATCGATCTCAGCCGGCTTCGCTACGTCGGGCGTTGGATCACGCCGGCCCACCAGCCGGTCCGCTTCGACACCCGGTTTTTCGTCGGGTTGGCACCAGACCGCGTGATCCCGTCGGCGCACGCGGCGGAACATGACTGGGCGGGATGGCGGCCGGCCACCGACCTGCTCGGTGCGCTCCAGCGGGGGGAGGCCCAGGCGGTCCGGCCCACGTGGGCGATGCTCCAGGGCATCGCCGCCTGCCGGAGCGCGGAAGAAGCATTCAATACGCTGTGGGTGCCCGGCCCGACAGGGTAATCTGATTCGGCAGGCGGTAGACGAACCCTCGACCAGCGTCAAATTCACGCTCCGCCAGACCGCATGACAACAGATGCTGCAGGTGCGCCTGCACGGTCCGCCGGGCCGCCAGGCGAACCCCGGGTGGCACCGTGTCTCCGTAGATGGCGCCGACGATCTCGCCCAGGGTACGGGGGCGCTCGGCCAACAGGCCCAGTACCTCGGCTTCGCGGCCCTCGCGCCTCTTCTTCAGCTGCCGAGCGGCGGCTGCGGCGTCCTTCAAGACTGGGCCGTGTCCGGGTCCGGCGATGCGGCATCCGCTGGCCGCGATGGCGTCGAGCGCGCGGAAGTACGAGGCCATGTGACCGTCGGGCGGGCCGATCCAGACGGATCCCTGGCCCGCCAGGTGATCGCCGACGAGGATGACGTCCTCGCCGGGGATCTCCACGTGCAAATGGCCGTGGGTGTGTCCCGGACAGTGGCGGAGGTGAAGGGCGATGCCGGCACAGGACAACGCAGGCGGTGCGTCCTCCAAGGCGGCCGCGTCGGACGCGGGCCAGGTCAGCCGGGTGCGGTCGAGGGGATGGATGTAGACAGGTGCCTGGAAGGCCCGGTGCAGCGCGGGCAGGCCGCTGGTGTGATCGCGGTGATGGTGGGTCGCGATGAGGGCGGTGACGCGCCGGACGCCGGCGGAGCGGATGGTGTCCACGAGCGCCTGAATGGCGTCCGGGTCGTCCGTGCCGTTGTCCACCACGACGCCCTCGCCGTCCTTGGCGATGAGATAGGTGTTCGTCGAGAACGCCGGGGGCAGCGTGGGCGCGGGGACCGGGCATTGGAAGACGTGCGGGGCAATCCGAAGCAATTGGATGGCATGAGCACACATGACGGGATCCCACCTTTCACCGTGATTATACCGTGCGAGCCATCCCATGGAAGCGGAGGGATCACCATGCGGATCTACACCCGAGCGGGGGATGAAGGGCAGACGAGCCTGATTTACGGGCGGCGGGTCAGCAAGGCGTCAGCCCGGGTAGGGGCATACGGCACCCTCGATGAGGCGAACTCGGCCATCGGGCTGGCGCTGTCGTGGTTGCCGGAGGACGCCCGCTTCGACGATCTGCGCCGATTCTTGGCGCGTGTGCAGCGGGATCTGTTCGATCTCGGGCGCGATCTGGCCACACCACTGGACAAGCAGGCCGAATTCCACACGACGGAGGCGGACGTGGGGCTGCTGGAGCGGATGATCGACCGGTTGGACGCGGATAATCCGCCGTTGCAGCGATTCCTTCTGCCGGGCGGCCACCCTGCGGCGGCGGCCCTGCACTTGGCGCGGACCATCGTCCGCCGCGCCGAGCGCGAGGTGGTGGCGTTGGGCGAGGTGGAACCGGTGCAGCCCTGGATCCGGAGGTATCTCAACCGCCTCTCGGATCTCTTGTTCGTGATGGCGCGCAGCGTCCACACGAGAACGGGAATGGCGGAGCCTTCGGTCGATTTCCGGGCGCCAAAGCCGGATCCGTTTCAGACGGAGCAGAAGTAAGCAGACACAAGCAGGGAGTGGAGAGACACCATGCGGCATGGGGAACAAGCGTGGCAGGCGGCGTTGTTGGACCTCGACGGCACCCTCTACCGCGGCAACGAGGTGGTGCCTGGGGCGCCGGAATTCGTCGAGCGGTTGCGCCAAAGGGGCATCCGTCCCGTGTTTCTGACGAATAATTCAACGCGCACACCGCGCCAGGTGGCGGACAAATTGAAAGGCATGGGCATCGCGGCGGAACCGGATGAGGTGTGCACGTCGGCAGAGGCGTCCGCGCACCAGTTGCGGGAGTGGATCGGGCCGGCCGAGGTTGGCTTTGTCGGGCTCGACGGCCTGCGAGAGGCACTGGTGGAATACGGACACCGGGCGGTGGAATTGGGTACGCCGGAGCACGGCGACCATTCAGGCGTGGCAGCCGTCGTGGTCGGGCTCGATCCAGAGATCACGTACCGGCGACTGGCGGTGGTGTGTGCCGAGGTGTTGCGGCTGGGCGCCTTTGTGTTGACGAACGGGGATGTTCGGCTGCCGGCGGAGGACCGGTTCATGCCTGGCAATGGCGCCTTGGGGGCGTTCATCGAGACCGCGACGGGGGTTCGACCGTATGTCGCGGGAAAACCCAACCCCGATTTCGTTCGCTTTGCGCTCCAGCGCTACGGCCTGGATCCGGACAAGGTCCTGCTCATCGGCGACAACCGGCGGACCGACGTATTGGCGGGTAAGCTCGCCGGCGTGTACACGGTACAGGTGGAAAGTGGGGTTCAGTACGCGGAGGCGGAATCTTCTTCCGCTTCGCTGGAACCGGACGAGGTCCACCGATCGGTGGCGGATCTGTTCCTCTCGTGAACCATCGGAAGGGGCCGGTTTTGGTAGACTTGCTAACCATATATCTGGTGTGTATAATGGGCCCTGAACCGGATGCGCACACTAGATATATGGGATTATGGTAACCTGTTCGGACGGCGGGCGCCAAGCGCCCGCCTGCTCCACGCGGCTTGCGGCGGCCTGGCTGGCCGCCGCGCCGCCATCCCGGAAAAGAGGCGGCAAACATGCGCTGTCCCTACTGTGAGACCGACAATTCACGCGTAATTGAGTCCAGGGCGAGTGAGGACGGCACCACCATCCGGCGCCGGCGCGAGTGCACGAATCCGTCTTGTGGCCGCAGATTCACCACGTACGAACGGATCGAACAACGCCCGCTGATGGTGGTGAAGAAGGACAACAAGCGCGAGGAGTTCTCCTATGAGAAGCTGTACCGCGGGCTGATGAAGGCGTGCGAGAAACGCCCCATCTCGGCGGAGCAGGTAGAACAGGTCGTCGAGCGGATCGATCGGCGCCTGCGCCTGGAGTTCGAGCGAGAAGTGCCTTCATCGGTCATCGGGGAGCGGGTCATGGAAGAACTGCGTGCCCTGGACGGCGTGGCGTATGTGCGTTTTGCCAGCGTGTACAGGCAGTTTCGGGATGTGGAGACACTGGCGCAGGAGGTTCTCTCGCTGCTGCAGGAGACGGCGGGAAGAACCAAGCCGGGGAATTGAGGGTCGTGCGCGTCCGACCGCATGTACATAATTGAAGCAAGCGCCGGCATGCATGACCGGCGGGGAGGCGGAAAGATGGTCAAAGCGACGGAGGAGAGCATGCTTCCGTTCACCGAGGAGGACCGGTTGGGTGCGACGGGGGAGCGCATCGTGGCCGACCGGTACCTGCTCAAGGATGTGCGCAAGGAGACGCTGAAGGTCGGATCGTTGGTGGTAGCCGTACTCGACAAAAAGCGGGCTTACCACGAGCTGGCCCGCGTCGTCGCCATCGACGATGCGCGCAGAACGGTGACCGTCGAGCTGAAGGACGGCCACCGCGAGGAACTGCCGCATCACCAGGTGGACGTGCTGCTGGAGACCTCGCCGCGCCAGATGTGGCGGCGGGTGGCAAAAGGCGCCGCGGCGGCCACGCGCGACCCGGAGCGCTGGACGGAGCGGTTTTACCAATTGCAGTGCGGATGGAAGTACGTCCCTGGCGGGCGCATCAATGCGTCGCTCGGCACAGGGATGCAGGTGACGAGCTACAACTGTTTCGTCATCCCGAGCGTCGGACCGACCATGCGCGACTACGCGGAGGCGTTCGGGCAGACCCTGGAGATCCAGGCGAGAAGCGGCGGCGTCGGGATGAACCTGTCGCGCATCCCGCCACAGGGAACCTATATCCCGGTGTTCCCGGGTTCACGGCGGCCTTATCTGCATCTCGTGCTCGACATCTGGCATCCGGACCTGCCTGAGTTCCTGCAGGCGGAGTATCCGAACAGCACGAAGGTAGTGCGGGTGAACCGCGAGTTCCTGCGGGCTGTCGAGGAGGACGCGGAGTGGCGGTTCGGGTTCCCGGAGACGAGTGTTGAAGGGTACGACGACATGTGGACAGGCCGCCTGGAAGACTGGATGGAGCGGGGGCTGCCGGTCAACTGGCAGGAGCCGGCGCCTGCGCGGCGTCTGTACGAGTCGATTCTGGCCAGCGGCGCGCTTGTGTTGAGCGACGTCATCGGAACGGTCCTCGTCCCGGGCGATCAGCGCAGCACCATCGCGGCGACGCTCGGCGACATGTGGGAGCGGATGGCGGAGGGCAAACAAGTGTCGGTCATCCTGTCCTCCCTGCGCCCCCGCTACAGCTACGTGCGCGGCGTTAACGGCCGCAGCTCGGGCGCGTACTCCTGGGGCACCCTGTATGACAAGGGCAATCAGGTGTTCGGAGAAGGGTTTGGCCCGGTCGGCGTGGGCGAGATCATGAGCGTCGGCTGCCAGTTGACCCTGCAGGGGGGATCCCGGCGCGGCGCGCTGATGCTGATTCTCAACGATCGCCATGCGGATGTGCTGAAATTCATCCGCTGCAAACAGGTCGACGGGGTCATCACCGGGGCCAACATCTCGGTCGGAATCTCAGAACGTTTCATGGAGGCCAAGGAGAAAGGCGAGCGCTGGCCGATCGGCTTCGTGCCCAAAGAGCACTGGGAGGCGTTCGACGGAGACTTCGACACCTGGGTGGGGGCGGGCAAGCCCTTCGAGGTCACGGACTCGCTTCCGGCCGGCGAGCTGTGGGACGAGCTGGTGCTTTCGGCGTGGAAGTCGGCAGAGCCGGGTGTGGTCTTCCTCGGGCGCGCGAACCGGATGAGCAATTCATGGTATTTTAACCCATTGGTGGCGACTAATCCCTGTGGTGAGCAACCGCTGCCGGCCAACGGCATCTGCAACCTGGGCGCGGTGGTGTTGAGCAAGTTCGCGGTCGGATTTGCCGACTGCGGAAAGCGGGTGGAATTCTCCGATCCGGAGAAGGAAGCGTATGTCCGCTCCTGGTTGACCAAGCACTTCGACGCGGAGAAGGCGGAGTTTTTCCTGCACCACGTGAAGTGGGAGGCGCTGGAGGAGACCACTCGCACGGGTATCCGGTTCCAGGACGCGGTGATCGACGCCACGTACTATCCGTTCGAGGAGAACCGGCGCAACCAGATGCAGGAGCGGCGCATAGGGCTCGGCATCATGGGCCTGCACGACCTCTTGTTGTACTGCGGCATTCGCTACGGGTCGGAGGAGTCGGTGAAGTTCATCGACGTGTTGATGGGCCTGATGGCCGAGTGGTGTTACCTGGAATCCGTCGAGATCGCCAAGGAGAACGGGCCGTTCCCGGCGTTCGACGCGGAGAAGTTCCTGGCCTCGGGCTACATGCGGCAGATGGCCGAGGAGCGGCCGCACGTGGTGGAAGCCGTCCGGCGCCACGGGGTGCGCAACGTCACGCTGATGACGATCGCGCCGACCGGTACAACGGGGACGATGGTCGGGTGTTCGACCGGGTGCGAACCGTACTACGCGTGGTCGTACTTCCGCAACTCCCGGCTCGGCATGTTCGAGGAGAACGCGGCGATCGTGCAGGAGTACTATGACACCCATCCGAATGCCGACCGGCTGCCCGACTACTTCGTGACGGCCATGGAGCTCACGCCCGAGGATCACGTGCGCGTGCAGGCGGCGCTGCAGAAGTGGATCGACAGCTCCATCTCGAAGACCTGCAATGCGCCGAACTCCTACACGGTGGAAGATACCAAGCGGCTGTACGACCTGGCGTATGCCCTGGGCTGCAAAGGCATCACCATCTACCGCGACGGGTCCCGTTCAGAGCAGGTGTTGTCGTTGAAGGCCGAGGACAAGGCGGACCCGCAGGCGCACGAGGCAGAGGCGCGGGAGGTGGCGCCGACAGCTGATCGGAGCGGTGCCGAGGCCCCCAAGCAGCCGGTCTACCAGAAGCGCCGCCGGCCGGATGTGCTGTACGGGGCGACGTATAAGAAGGAGACGCCGCTGGGGAAGGCATACATCACTATCAACGACGATCCGGAAGAGCACGTCGCCCTGGAGATCTTCGTCAACATCGGCAAGGCGGGCAGCGATGTGTATGCCGCCAACGAGGCGTTGGGCCGCGCGATCACGCTGTACCTGCGGGATTCTCGCAATCCCAACAAGGAAGCAGAGCTGGTCAAGCACTTCGCCGGGATCGGCGGATCGAACTCGGTCGGCTTCGGAGACCGGCGCATCACGTCGGTGCCGGACGCCATCGCCAAGGCGCTGATCGAGCACTCCGAGACGTTCCCGTTGCGCAAAGCGGCATTCCGGGAGTGGGCGAGCGGACAGGAGACGGCCACGGAGGACGTGGAGCGGCCGGCGCTGCGCGACTACTCGGTGGGGAAGGATCTGTGCCCGAACTGCCACCAGCACACCTTGGTCCGGACGGGCGGATGTTTTGAATGCGAGGCGTGCGGTTTTAGCAAGTGTTAAGCGATCCTCCATCGCACCGGATGAAAGCCGGACGGTGAAACACCGGACGGACACCGCCGGGCGGCTGCGGACTGCGGCCGCCCGGTTCGTGTTGGCACTGATCCTCCTCCGATCCCAACATTTTAGTCTCGCCTTATGTTGGGTTGTCAATTTATAATTGTAAAAGCCTTGCTTTTTACATCCATACCAGCCGAATCTCCGATGCCTGTGCATCGGGGTACGGGGGATGCAACACAGGGGACTTCCCTTTGGGGTGAATCGTGCGGGGTGAACGCTCACCGCGCGCGAGGGGCGGCTCGTGCCCCAACCCGACAACTAACCCCGGAGGCAAGACGAGAGGTGATGGAGTCGTGTCGTTCAGGACGTGGTTGTGTGGAGCCGCTGCTGTACTGTCGATGACTGCCGCGCCGGAGGCGATGGCGAGTGTCGTCACCGTGCGCCCTGGAGATTCGCTGTGGTCCATCGCCAAGGCGCACCAGGTGTCGCTGGCGGCAGTGCAGAAGGCCAACCCGAACGTGGATCCGAAGCACCTGCCGGTGGGCGCCCGGGTCAATGTTCCGGACCGGCACACGTACGTGGTGCGAAAAGGGGACTCTCTGTGGACCATCGCGCGGCAGCACCACGTATCTGTGCAGGCCCTGCAGGCGGCCAATCCATGGGTCCGACCTCTGAACTTACCGGTCGGCGCTACGTTACGGCTGCCAGTCAGCGCCCCGGCGACCGGGTTGGCGACGGCGGACAACCTATACTGGATGTCGCACATCATTCACGCCGAGGCGGGCGATGAGCCCCTGGCGGCAAAGATTGCGGTCGGCGACGTGGTCCTGCACCGCATGCGCGACCCGGCCTATCCGGACACTGTCAAGGGCGTGGTCTTCCAGGTGGCGGACGGCCACTATCAATTCGAGCCGGTGATGAACGGGTACATCTACTCGGAGCCGGACGCAGAAAGCAAGAAGGCGGCCGAGGCGGTGCTCCGCGATGGCCGCGACGTGGTACCAGGGGCGATGGTGTTCTACAACCCGGCGCAGACGCCGGCGCGAAGCTGGGTCTGGTCGCGTCCGGTGATCACCAAGCTGGGACACCTCAATTTCGCCAAGTGATCCGCCCTGGCGGGCTGGGGGGCCGCATGATCCCGTGTGAAATGCCGATGCCGTGTGGCATCGGCATTTCACGTTCTTCCGGGGCCGGGAGCGCGTGACAGGGGGTGCACTCGCATCGGTTGGCGGGTGGGGCGGGATGGGCTAAACTGGGGAAGGGCTGGGGCGAGGATCCCCCGCCGCTCACCAACAGGCTGGAGGGGTTATGGTGCAACCGAAGTTCTGCAGGGAATCCCGATGCGTGAAGATCAGCCGCGTGTTCCCGAATGATCTCAACGATCACAACACATTGTTCGGCGGCAAGCTGATGGCATATATCGACGACATCGCCTCCATCTCCGCATCGCGCCACGCACGCACCGACGTGGTGACGGCGTCCACCGACTCTGTCGATTTTCTGTGCCCCATCCGGGAGAGCGACTCGGTGTGCCTGACGTCGTATGTGACGTGGACCGGAACCACCTCGATGGAGGTGTTCGTCAAGGTGGTGGCGGAAGACCTCAAGACGGGGGATCGCCGGATCGCTGCCACGGCCTTCTTGACTTTCGTGGCGCTCGACGACCAGGGCCGTCCTGTCCCGGTACCGCCCGTGCGTCCCGAATCCGAAGAAGAGCGGCTCCTCTACGAGACCGCACCGCGCCGCGCGGAACGGCGCAAACATCACCGCGCCGAGAGCAAAGAGTTGGCCGCCCGTCTCAAGACGGAGAAGTTCTGGGACGAGATTTGATCCGCAATTTCCCTGGCACTTTGTCCATGTCGTCCAGGCCTCGGCCGGCATATGGGTGCTAGGGAAAGGAGGGGTGTTGCGGTGTGCACGATGGGTCAGTGCCTGAACCTGCGTGGACAGTGGGTACACTTTCACACGCAGTGGGGCTATCACCGCGGCATCATCGAGGACGTAAACAACAGGGCGGTGCTCGTGCGCATGCCGCGCCGGTACGCGCCGGTCGCCCTGGCGAGCCATGCCGAGCACATCGACGCGAAGACCACGGATGAACAGCGATTGGACCTCGCACTCGCCTCCGCGTACGGACCGGGCTGGGGATACCGGGGATGGGGGTATCCCGGTTGGGGCGCCTGGTGGGGCGGATGGTGGTGGTGGTGGCTGGCGTTTTGGTGGATTTTCGCCCTGGCCGCCCTCTGGTGGTGAGCCCGCCTGGGGTGCCGCGAGAGTTGGACCGGCGTCACACACACGGAACCGTGTGACCTGAGGAAAAGCCGTCCGAGTCGCCGGGCGGCTTTTTTCACCCTTGGGCGGGTACCACCCATGGACAGGGAATCTATCTTTCCTATTTAAATTTTTCAGGTGCATGTCTTGTCAGACAAGCTTTCATTTTTTTATAATCAACTTGAGTTTTTTGTCTCTACGGATTGAGAGACCATCCGAACTCCAGTTTGGAGGCGGGGGACACCTTTTTTGGGGCGAATCCTGCTCAAAACGCCGCGCATTCCGAGCGGCCACAGGCAGGCAGGGAGGAGAAGCCGCTCCCGAGCCCGTCAACTAACCTCGCAGGATGCAAAGGGGCTTACAGAATGCAGCGATCTTGGCGCGTGGCGGCGGGAACGGCCGTGTGCGCCACGGGTCTCGCCGTGTATGCGGGTACGGGGCCTGTGGGCGCCTCCCATCCGTCTTCGAGCTCTGTCACCGTGAGCGGCGTTGTACCCGTGGTACAGTTCCAACCTGCTTCGCCGTTCTCTTTGCCTGCTCGCCAATGGGTGGCGATGGCGGATGCGGGCCCACACCTCACCTTCGACACCGCGGATGGCACGTGGACTTCGTCTTCTCAGTCCGTGCAGAGAGCCCGCGTGCAAGCCGTACTTGATGGAGCAGCGGCGCATGCCGACGCGCATTTTCCTTCCGACTCCGGCCAGAAGACGTCTTCCTCGCAAGTCGGGCCAAGCCAGCCCCAGGCAGGGGACAACCCTGGGCACGCCGGAAGCGCAGGACACACCCGATCCGCCGGAGGTACGCCGAAGCGTCCAGCGTCCCCGGCGCCCACAAGCAGCGTCGTGCTGTCCAGCCGAGGGAGTTCTCCCGTCGCGGACTTGACATTCGGCGCTCGGGTAGCCCAGACAGCTCAGCAGTTTATTGGCGTACCCTACCGGTGGGGAGGCACCTCTGATCGGGGGTTTGACTGTTCCGGGCTCGTCCAGTACACGTTGGCACGCGTTGGGGTTCATGTGGGCCGGACCAGCTATGATCAGTATCAGGCGGGCCAAGCGGTCAAGCGGTCCGATCTCGAACCCGGTGACCTCGTGTTTTTCAATACCGACGGTCCGGGGGCGTCTCACGTCGGCATCTATATCGGGAACGGCCGCTTCATCAACGCGACCCCTTCAGGGGTGCGGACGGATTCGCTGAGCAGCGGATACTGGGCTGCCCACTATCTCGGCGCTCGCCGCGTGCATCCCTGACCTGATGACAGACGGTCAGGCGTTCTTCACAATCACCGAATCCAGTACGTCCGCCACATCCTGGCACCGGTCGGTGATCCCCTCCAGGATCTCGTATACCTCTTTGAGTTTGATGACCTCCAAGACGTCCCGGTCCCGGTCTTGAAAAAGCGCCCGCAGGGAATCCCGCAACAGCTCGTCCCCCGTCTTCTCCAGGTGGTTGATGCGCAGGGTGTGCTCGCGGATATCCAATAAGCGGCGCGCGTTCAGTTTCGCGATGGCCTCGTACACTTCGCGCGCACTGTCGACGATGTTCCGGGCGAAGTCGAACATCGGCGGGGTGGCCGACGTCACCCGGTACAAGTCGAATCGAACAGTGCAAGCTTCGAGTCCGTCCACCACGTCGTCCATCTTGTTCGCCAGCGCCAGAAAGTCCTCCCGTTCCAAGGGCGTGATGTAGGTCGCGTTCAGCAGGGACACCATATCACTGGTCAGGTCGTCGCCGCGATCTTCCATGTGTTTGATGGACGCCGCCAACGCCTCGGGATGTGACAGATTGTGCAGACCGCGTTCAAATTCGGCAGCTGCATTGCGGACGTTGTCCGCAATCTGTACCAGGTAATCGAACAGCTGCTGGTTGCGTTTGGCCAACGGTATCCTCTCCCAGTGTGGATTGGGCAGCACGACAACCTGCCCAAACAGGTTCCTTTCCATTATACCGAAATGCCGTGAGACAAACCTATCGATCCCGGAGTGACCCGGCGCGGTCCTGGCGGATGGATGCCGGGGCCTCCGCCAGCGCGATCACCTGCTGAACCCGCGCCTGCCAGGTATGTTGCCGCGCGAAGGCTTGCCGTTCGGCGCGCTGCGACGGTGCCTCGCCTTTGACTTCCGCCCATGCCCTGCGGACGGCATCCGCCAATCCCGTATTGGGTGCAGCCTCGTACACCAGGCGCCGGAGCGATGGCGGCACAGAGATGCCGGAGATGACCGGCGGCTTGCCCACCGCCAGGTATTCGTACAACTTTAACGGGCTGGAGGCGGCACTGGCCGGCGACAGGATGCGCGGCAGGATCAGGACATCCATGGCATGGAGGTATCCAGGCAGATGCTCATACGGCACAGGCCCGAGCAGGTGCACGCGCGGATGCGCCTCCAGTCTGCGAAGCGCCTCTTCCAATCCGGAATCGCCGATGTGTCCCCGTCGGCCCATCAGATACAGTTCGGCATCGGGCTGTTGTTCCACCAGCGACAACAGGGCCGGGTAATCGATCCAGTGGTTGAGCGTGCCCGCGAACCCGACGCGAACCCCTCCCGGTGTCGCAGACGGAAGTTCCGGAGGTTCGGGCTGCGTGGTGAAGTGGCCGGCGTCCACACCGTTGGGCAACAGGTGTGCGGGTCGGCCCAGGTGTGCCTCGCTCCACGCCTGCAGCGCCGGTGACACGGCGAGCACCGCGCTGGCCCTGCGGGAGATCCGGCGCCATCGTTCCAGCACCCGTTCCCGCGGCAGCGGATAGGGGAAGCTGAGAACGTCGTCCACCAGGTCGAACACCAGGTGATCGGGGGCCAACCTTGAAACGAGCGGTTCCACCGCATACGACCAGTTGGTCAAGTACACGAGGGTTGTCCTGCGCCAATCCCTCCCCCATTCAGCCTCCAATGTCCGTTCCAGCGCACGCGCCTGGATCCGAATCCCCCAGTTCGCAACGTCCAGGCGACCCGGAATGGGGAGCGGCGGTGTCAGTACCCACGTCTCATTGCTGCGGCGGGAGCGCCATCGGAGGACGGGCGCCTGCAGCCCGCGCCAAGCGCTGTACGGCGGCGAGGGCTCCACGTAGGCGCGCGGTATCGGGACAGCGGACGTCATCAACCGTGAGGTGTCGTGGAATCCCGGCGTGTCGAAGGCCGACATGCCAAAGGTGAGCCAATGGGACAGAGGTTCAGACACGGGCAGCGCCTCCTTGCATGAAACGACCGATGGTGATTCGGAGGGATCGTATCACAGGACGCCCTCGCTGGTACAACCGTTTGTCGAGGCGAGGAGAACGGCGGCGAAAATCGTTATTTTTCGAGAAATAGAGGCCACGGATACTAGACGGCGAGACGGGCTCCCAGGTGGGCGCCTGCGAAGCGGCCGCCCGGACCGGGCATCTCCGGTCGTGAATCGTGGTCGGCCCGTTGGCAGACACTGTCGGCGAGGATGGCCTGGCGTCGGGACATCCCGCGGGTGGGGCCCCGGGAAGCGGCGGTTGTTGTCGACAAATACTTCAATTGCTAAAATGGGTGCAGAGAGGACAGACCATGGGAGTGACAGGGCTGTGCAGCACGGTGAACCCCAGCGTACTCTGCAGGACGGCGGGATGTCGGAATACCTGCGGCAGATGGAAGAGCTGTTGGCGCGCTTGCAGCGGGTGATGTCCTCGTCCAAGACCTTGATCGCCGAACACGGGTTGACAGGGAGCCAGGTGTTCATCCTGCGCTACCTGGATCACTGCGACCAGGCAAAGGCGTCCGACATCGCCCGCTTTGCTGGGTTGAGTCCGGGCGCGGTGACACAAGTGTGCGACGACTTGGTGCGGATGGGGTTGGTGGAACGGACGCGGTCTAATGACGATCGCCGTGTCGTGCACATCCGCATCACGGAGGAGGGCCGCCGCCGCCTCGAACAGGTACGCATCATCCGAGGGCGCCGCATTCTGGCGGTGTTGAACAAGCTCGGGCCCGAGGATACGAGGGAGTTCGTCCGGCTGATTGCAAGGTTCGTGGAGATCGCCGAGTCAGAGTTGGGCAAGTGAGCACCGGGTCGGAGGAAAGGGAAGGGAATGGGATTGCGGATCGGATGGATTGGCTTGGGGGCGATGGGAGCGCCGATGGCTGCCCGCGTGGCGCAGGCGGGGTTCGAAGTCCGCGCGTACAATCGAACGCCGAAGCCGGTCGATCTGGGACCGGGCAGCGTGGTCGACCGACTGGCCGACGCCTTTGACGGTGCAGACGTGTTGTGTCTGATGGTGTCGGATGCCGCCGCCGTGCGGAGTGTGCTTGAGGACGGTGGCGCTGCGGAGAGGCTCGCGCGAGGCGCCGTGATCGTCAACTTCAGCACCATCGGCGTGGCTGAGACGCAGGCCTTCGCGATGTCGATGGCGGGCCACGGCGTGGAGTGGATCGACGCGCCGGTCTCCGGATCGGTTCAACCCGCCCGCGAGGGCAAGCTGGTCGTCATGGCGGGCGGTTCCGAGGCTGCGTTCCGACGTGTGGAACCGGTGCTCGGTGCGGTCGCCAAGGCGGTGCACCACCTGGGGCCGGTCGGGTCCGGTTCGGCCATGAAGCTGTTGGTCAATGCCTATCTGGCGACCGTGATCACCGGCGTGAGCGAATGCTTGGCCGTGGCCGACAAGATCGGCCTGGGCCGCGGCCGGTTGCTGGAGGTATTGTCCGAGACGAGCACCTGGTCCCCGGTGCTCGCGGCAAAACGGCCACTTTGGGAACACGACGATTTTCCAGCGTCGTTCGCGCTCAAGCACATGGCCAAGGACCTCGGTCTGGTGCAAGACCTGTCCGGAGCGTGGATGGCGGCGATGCCGCTGGCGTCGGCCGCGTACCAACAGATCTTGGCGGCTTGCGCACACGGTTTGGCTGAAGCCGACATGGCCGCGGTATTTCGCCAGCTCACAGAAACGGTGGGGAGCCGTTGAAACGGGCGGCGATCCTCGATCGGGACGGAGTCATCAATCGGAATGAGCATCCGGTCAACCGGCCGGACGAGCTGATCCTGTTCCCCCGTGCGGCGGAGGCGATTCGCCTCCTCAACCGTGCGGGGCTGTTGGTGTGCGTGGCGACCAATCAGGGCGGCGTGGGACTCGGCTACATGTCGGAGGCGGATCTCGAGGCGGTGCACCGCCGCATGTGCGAATTGCTGGCCCGGGACGGGGCTCGCGTCGACGACATCGAAACTTGCACACACCGCCCAGACGCAGGATGCCCATGCCGCAAGCCGAAGCCCGGAATGCTGCTGGCGCTGGCAAAACGACATCATCTCGATCTGGCGGCGAGCTATATGGTGGGCGACCGGGACACCGACGTGCAGGCGGGCCTGGCAGCGGGAACGAAGACGGTGTTCATCGGCCGCGGGCCTTCCGAAGCACACTACGTGGCCAGGGATTTGCTAGACGCCGCCGAGTGGATCGTCCGGGACACGGGACAAATCGGGCCGCGGGGTTAGGGCTACTCAGGTACGGTCCTGGGCGGAGGGCGCAGGGTGGCGGGTGGAAGCATACATTGCCCCTGATCATCATCTCCGGTAAGCCCGGGGAGATCAGGGGGGAGTCATGGTGTACACGCCGCCGTGGGTGGACGGCGATCTCGACATCATCTGGAACCTGCGGACCACGCAGCCTTGGGCCGCCGAACATCTGCAGGTGCACCCGTGGTGGATGCGCTCCGAGGCGCTCTGGTGGGCTGGCGCGTATCCGGTGCTGGCACCTTGGCACGCATTTTCCGCACCGGACCCGGCTTGGTGGGACGCATGGAGCATGCAACCGTATCACGGATACTGGGCCTGACCCGTCAAAGGTCGGGCCCTTCACATGGATGCGAGGTTTGCTGGAGCCTAGGCTGGCAGGGTACAATAGCCTCGGGCGGTGGCGGGCGTTTTCCGGTCGCGCCCCGATCCGCACTGTCGGAAGGAGGAATGGGCATGGTTCAACCGTTTGTCAACGAACCGTTGACCGATTTTTCGGTTCCGGAACAGCGCGCGGCGTTTGAACAGGCGTTGGCACAGGTCGGGGCGCAGTTGGGACGGACCTATCCATTGTACATAGGCGGCCGGGAAGTTGTCACCGAACGGCGCACCGCCTCCATCAATCCTTCGCAAAAGGACCAGGTGGTCGGATACGTCGCCAAGGCGGACCAGGCGCTCGCAGAAGAGGCGATGCAGAGCGCGTTGGCGGCTTTCGAGACGTGGAAGCGCAAATCGTTCGCCGAACGGGCGCGTTACCTGTTGAAGGCGGCCGCCATCATGCGGCGCCGGAAACATGAGCTGTCCGCCTGGATGTGCTATGAAGCCGGCAAGACGTGGCCCGAAGCGGACGCGGACACTGCGGAAGCCATCGATTTTTTGGAGTTTTATGCACGGGAAGCCATCCGGCTGGGCGAGGTGCATCCCCTGGTGCGCATACCCGGGGAGGACAATGAACAGCACTACATTCCGCTCGGTGTCGGCATCATCATCCCGCCCTGGAATTTTCCGCTCGCCATCCTCACCGGCATGACCAGCTCGGCGGTGGTCGCGGGGAACACGGTGCTGCTGAAGCCGGCCACACCGACGCCCGTGATCGCGTACAAGTTCCTCGAGGTGATGCGTGACGCGGGGATCCCCGCGGGCGTCATCAACTTCGTGCCGGGAAGCGGCGCGGAGATCGGCGACTATCTGGTGGATCACCCGAAGACCCGGTTCATCTCCTTCACGGGATCGAAAGAGGTCGGAATCCGTATTTATGAGCGGGCGGCCAAGGTGCAGCCGGGGCAGATCTGGCTCAAGCGCGTCGTTGCGGAGATGGGCGGCAAGGACGCCATCGTGGTGGACCGGGAGGCGGACCTGGAAGAGGCCGCGCGCCAGATCGCCGCATCGGCGTTCAACTTCTCAGGTCAGAAGTGCTCTGCCTGCTCGCGCGCCATCATCCACCAGGACGTGTACGACACTGTGGCCGAGCGCGTGGTGGCGCTGGCAAAATCGATGCGCGTGGGGCCTGCGACGGACGGCGCAAGCCAGGTTGGGCCGGTCATCGACGAGGCGGCTTATAAGAAGATATTGGAATACATTGAGGTGGGCAAGCAGGAGGGCAAGCTGCTGGCCGGTGGAGGTAAGGCGGAAGGGAACGGGTTTTTCATTCAACCGACGGTGTTCGGGGACGTGGATCCGCGCGCGCGTATCGCTCAGGAGGAGATCTTCGGCCCGGTGGTGGCCCTCATCCGCGCAAAGGACTTCGAGGACGCCATCCGCATCGCCAATGACACGGAGTTCGGCCTGACCGGGTCGGTGTTCAGCAACAACCGCGAACACCTGGAATACGCCCGGCAGGAGTTCCACGTCGGCAACCTGTATTTTAACCGCAAGTGCACGGGGGCTCTGGTCGGGGTTCATCCGTTCGGAGGGTTCAACATGTCCGGCACTGACTCCAAGGCCGGCGGGCGGGACTACCTCCTGTTGTTCACCCAGGCGAAGGCGGTGTCGGAGAAGCTGTGAACCCGACGTTGGCCGGGGTTCGCTGCGGAACTTGTGCGTGGGCGGACCACACCGCATTTTATCCGAAGGGGATGCGCCCTGAGGCGCGGTTGTCTTACTATGCTCGCCATTTTTCGCTGGTGGAAGCTGACGCCCCGTACTACCGAATCCCGGCTCCGGACGTGGTCGCCCGTTGGGTGGAGCAGACCCCTGAGGGGTTCGTGTTCGACGTCAAGGCGCACCGTACGATGACCTTGCACGACCGAGGCCAGGCGGGTACGGCCCAGCGTGCGGCGGATTTTGAGGCATTTATCCGCGCGATGCAGCCGTTGAAAGAAGGTGGACGTCTCGGGGCGGTGCTGTTCCAGTTCCCCCCGTGGTTCGTGGCCAACGAGGCGAATCACCGCTACCTCGACGAGGTGGCAGAGCGGATGGACGGCTTCCTGCTCGCCGTGGAATTCCGGCATCGCAGCTGGTGGCAGGGCGATGCGGCGCTGCAGACAGCCGATCACCTCCGCAGCCTGGGGGCTGTCAACGTGGTGTGCGATGAACCGCAGGTGGGACAGGGGACCATCCCGTTCGTTCCCGAGGTGACGCAGCCGCGGCTGGTCATCTTCCGCCTGCATGGGCGGAACGCCAAGACGTGGTATCAGAAGGGACTGCAGTCGTCACAGCAGCGGTTCGACTATCTCTACACGCGAGAAGAACTGGCGTCTTTTCTGCCGTATGTGCGCCGATGGGCGCAAGAAGCCAGCGCGGTTCACATTCTCATGAACAACAACCAGGGCGATTACGCGGTGCGCAACGCCTTGGACTGGCTGGATCTGTTGGGCCTCGCCGCGCGGGTGGCGCGGCCGCAGGATGATCCCCCGGGCCGCCAGTTGCGTTTGTTCGATCCAGATTGAGTCGCAGGGGGCAGGTATGAACTACGGGTGGCCCGATTGGATGTTCGCCGCCTTTGCCATCGGCGGTTGGGAGTTGTTCGATCTCATCGCACGTCGCTTCGCTTGGCCGCGCGCCCGCTGGCTGGGCGCCGCAGTGGTGGCGGTGTGCCTCATCATTCTCGCCGTCCGCTATGGGCTGCGCTGGTGGCGGCGGCGCAAGCATCCGCCGGTGGAAGACCCGGACGAGTGGAAGCGGTACTGAGCCGCGTAGCAGGGACCGACATCAGGGGACGCAAGCGGTATTGGCCGGACCGGCGGGCGCCACGCGCCGCCGGCCGAGGGAAGGGGGAACCGATGTGGCAGAGGTACGGGTGCAGGTGCAAGATCAGGTGGCGGTGTTGGTGCTGGACAATCCGCCACTCAACGTGTTGTCGCGGGACATGGCCAGCCGCCTGCGGGCGGCTGTCGAACAGGCGGTGTCTCGCGAGGACGTCGTGGCACTGGTCGTCACGGGGGCTGGGGATCGGGCGTTCGTCGCGGGGGCGGACATCAAGGAGTTTCCGCGGGTGATGGCCGAGGACGGAGCCGAAGCCTTAGCCTTGGAACTGGACGCGAGTCTCGACGTCTTGGCCGCCTGCCGGAAGCCGACCATCGCGGCGCTGAATGGGGTCACCCTGGGCGGAGGTCTGGAGCTGGCGTTGGCGTGCGATTTTCGCATCGCAGAAGTTCAGGCGCAACTCGGCTTTCCGGAGGTGAAGTTGGGGTTGTTCCCCGGCGCCGGAGGGACCCAACGGCTCCCGCGCCTCATCGGCGCGAGCCGTGCCAAGGAAATGATCTTTGGCGGCGAGCCGATTTCGGCGGAGGAGGCCCACCGGATGGGGCTGGTCAACCGCGTCGTGGAGACCGGACAGGCCGTCCAGGCGGCCATCGATTTCGCCCAGGTGTTCCGCGCCCGGAGCCTGGCCACGTTGGCGTTGGCAAAGCGGGCCATTGACGAAGGGCTGGAGATGACGTTGGCCGACGGCATTCGCCACGAGGCGCACCTGTTCGGCGAGGTGTTCCGCACCCAGGACGCGGTGGAAGGGGTGCAGGCGTTCCTGGAGAAGCGGGCGCCGCGGTTCACCCACCGGTGATTCGGCCGCGTGCGTCTTGCGCCCGCTCGGGTGTCACGCCGTCCAGCCACCGCCCGTCGGCCGTTCGCACCGGCGCGTGATGGGAGGCGGGCGGCAGCCCCGCCCGGGCCGCTGCGTCCGGATGGACCAGCACAAACAACTGCTCGAGCCCGTCGATGAGACGGGGGGAGGGCCGGCAGTAGAGGCCTTCCGCGAGGATGAATACCCGCCGGTTGCGGATGGCGGGGATCTCCCCCCAGCCAGGGCGGTGGAGCAGTTTCGCGAGCGGGACCTTGTGCTGCACGACGCCCGTCCAGACGGCGAGCAGGAAGTCCGGCTTCTCCTGGATGACGGCGCTGCCGTCATCTTGCACCTGGTCCCCCGGACGGTCCGCGAACACGTTTTCGGCTCCGGCCAGCCATGAGATCTCCGTCAACCAGTTGCCGGACGCCGGGGAGAAGATGGGGTGCGGCCACCACTCCCAGTACAACCGCGGCCGCCAGGCGACGGTAGCTGCCGCGTCTTGAACGCGATCGATCCGCTCCCGCAGCCCGTCGATAATGGCCTCCGCCCGGCCCGGGGGGACGGCCCCGGGAAGGGCGTCCTCGAGGCGGCGCAGGTCCGCAAAGATATCGGCCACGGAATGCGGGGAGAACACCAAGTGCGGCAAGCCGGCGGCTGAAATGGCCTGTACGACGCGCTCCATTCCCGGGACCGAGAGCGAACACAACGTCAGATCGGGCCGAAGGGCAGCGACTCGGTCGACGTCGATGTCGAGGTCGGGTCCCACCCGAGGCAGACCTTCGACCGCATCGGGAGGGTAGTCGGAGTACAGGTCCACGCCGACGAGGCAGTCGGAGAGCCCGAGGGCGTGCACCAGCTCGGTGTTGCTTGGGCATAGGGAGACGATGCGGGGGCGGACAGGCATCGGATCACCTCCGGCAGGAAGGAGTAAACAGGATGGTCGGTTATTGGCTCATGCTCAGCATCCTCGCCTTTGTCACCTTGTTCGGCGCCGGGATGGCCGTCAACATGATTTTTCGGCGCTGGTGGGCCGCGTCGTTGCCATTTGCGGCCTTTTCCGTGTATCTCATGGCAGCGGCAGGCGCCCGGATGGTGTGGCCGGAGTGGATCCTGTACGGCGTGGCAGCGGCCGGGGTCATCCTCTCCTGTTGGACCGCGCGGGTGCTCGGCAAGCGCGGATACCCGCTGTTCTCTTGAATTTCATTATAGGGTTCGGCGGCCCGCGGAGCTACCGCTTGGGCGGCGGGCGGGCCGGACCCGGCAATCGGCTGGGAGGAATGACGTGTTGCGCCGGTGGGTGTGGCCGCTGACAGCGGCACTGTTGATCATTGCAGGATACGCGAAGTTCGTGGAAGCTTCCGGGGTGGTTGTGTTTCTCTTCTCCGCGGCGGCCATCATTCCCTTGGCGGGTTTGATGGGCCGGTCGACGGAAGCCATCGCGGCGCACGCGGGACCGCGGGTGGGCGGACTCCTGTCCGCGACATTCGGCAATGCCGTTGAGCTGATCATCGGGGTCATCGCGCTGAACGCGGGGATGTCGACGCTCGTCAAGGCGTCCATCACCGGCTCCATCCTCGGCAACATGCTGTTCGTACTCGGTGTGAGTTTCTTCGTCGGCGGCATCCGTCATCCCATCCAGCGGTTCAACATTCGCGCCGCCCGCAGCAACGCATCCATGTTGATGTTGAGCGTCGGGGTCGCCTTCATCGTGCCCGCCATCTTCAGCACAAGCCAGGATGCGGCGAGCCTCACCATGTCGACGGTCGTCGCCCTCGTCTCCTTGCTGCTGTACTTGTCCGGGCTGTATTTCACTCTGTTCACCCATCGGGAGGTGTTCGAGTCCATCAACCACTACGCGGGTGAGGACGAGCAGCACTGGCGCCTGTGGCCGGCCATCGGCGTGCTGCTCATCACCACCGTCTGTGTCGCCTTCGCGAGCGAATGGTTGGTCGGCAGCATCGAGGAGTTGGCCACCCGCATGGGGTGGAGCGAGGTGTTCATGGGCGTGGTCATCGTCGCCATCGTCGGCAACGCTGCCGAGCACGCGTCGGCAGTATGGATGGCGTGGAAGAACCGCATGGACCTGTCCTTGGAGATCGCGGTGGGCAGTACGCTGCAGGTGGCCATGTTCGTCGCGCCGGTGTTGTTTCTCGCCAGTCTCGCCCTTGGGCACCCGATGCCGCTGTTGTTTTCGTGGCCGGAATTAGCCAGCATGGGGGCAGCCGTGCTGCTGGTCGTGGTCTTGATGATGGACGGGGAGTCCAACTGGTTGGAAGGCGCCTTGGCCTTAGGGGCGTATCTGGTCATGGCGGTGGGTTTCTACACGCTG
The DNA here is from genome assembly GCF_000702485.1 of Alicyclobacillus macrosporangiidus CPP55. GTDB lineage: Bacteria > Bacillota > Bacilli > Alicyclobacillales > Alicyclobacillaceae > Alicyclobacillus_H > Alicyclobacillus_H macrosporangiidus_B. The sequence goes on from NZ_JNIL01000001.1 coordinate 147,219, forward strand.
CCGTCCATGTTGTAAAGCAGGCGGGGAGATCCCCCGCCTGTTTCCGTTACCGCAGTTTCGGCGTATACCCTTTGGCCGACAGCCGCTCGAGGATGATCTGGACGTGATTCGCGTCGCGCGTCTCCAGGTCAATTTCCACTTCGGTCTGGCCGAGGGAGATCCCGGTGCCGACGCGGTGGTGTTGGATGGAGACCACGTTGGCGCCGAGCGCTGCAAACACGTCGAGCAGGTCGCGCAACGCGCCCGGGCGGTCGTACAGGTGGACAGCGAGCCGCAGATACCGGCCGGCGTCGGCCAATCCGTGTTCGATCACGCGCGAGAGCACGGTGACATCGATGTTCCCGCCCGAGAGCACCACGACGACGTTGCCGAGGCCGGACGGGAGTTTCTTCGTGATGCAGGCGGCCAGGGCCGCCGCGGCCGCTCCTTCGACCACCAACTTACTGCGTTCCAGCAGGAGCACGAGCGTCCTCGCGATCTCTTCCTCCTCCACCGTCACCACGTCATCCACATACGTCTGAATCAGTTCGAACGTCAGCTGGCCCGGCCGGCGCACCGCGATGCCGTCGGCGATGGTGGGTTGCGCGGGGATGGTCTCCACGCGCCCGGTGTCGAGCGCGTGCCGGAAGCAGGCAGCGTTCGCCGCTTCAACGCCGTACACCCGCACGGCGGGGCGGAGGGATTTGACCGCCAAGGCCACACCGGCCGCCAGACCACCGCCGCCCACCGGCACGACCACGGCGTCGACCTCCGGGAGCTGCTGGAGGATCTCCAGGCCGATGGTCCCTTGCCCCGCGATGACCAGCGGGTCGTCAAAGGCGTGCACGAACGTATAGCCATGGACCTTTTGCAACTCCAGGGCGTGCTGGTAGGCGTCGTCGTAGCTCGTGCCCGACAACACGACGGTCGCGCCGTAACCTTGGGTGGCCGAGATCTTGGCGAGGCTCGCCGCCTCTGGCATAACGATCACGCAGGGACTGTGGTGGCACGATGCCGCGAATGCGACGCCCTGGGCGTGGTTGCCGGCGGAGGCGGCGATCACTCCGCCTTCTCGCTCCTCCGGTGACAGCTGGGCGATCTTATTGTAAGCGCCACGCAGTTTGAATGATCCGGTCTTCTGCAGGTTCTCGAGTTTCAAGAAGACGCGGTGCCCGGACAGGGCGGAAAAGGTGTGTGAGGGATCGAGTGGCGTCTGTTGAATGACGCCCGCAAGACGCTCTTGGGCTTGTCGCACGTCGTCGAGAGTGGGCCGTTTCATCTGATGAACCGACATGTGCCGGACTCCTTCCCGCGGTTGAACCGGTGGTTGTGTTTCTTGCAGGGCTCGTTTAAGCTAAGGTCAGCCGGCCGGCCGCGCCAGGCGCGCAGGCCGATGCCGACGGTCATGGCCCATGTCCATGGCCGATGTCATTGTAGCAGAGCTGGGAGATGAGAGAAACTCGGGCGGGGCGCTTGCCCGCCGAGGGGAGGCGCTGGCATGGTCGACGTGGCGAGCCGGGTGAGGCCGGGCATCAGCGGGATCGATCCGTATCAGCCTGGCCTGACCGACGACGAGCTGAAACACCGTTACGGACTGACGCGAGTTATCAAACTGAATGCGAACGAAAATGCCCTCGGTCCTTCTCCGTTGGCCCTGGAGGCCATCCGGCGGGAGCTGGAGACGCTGCACCATTACCCGGACGGGTCGAGCGAGCTGCTGCGGGAGGCCATCGCGGCGTTCCACGGGGTATCTCCGGAAGCGGTGCTGGTGGGCAACGGATCGGACGACCTGATCAAGTTGATCTCGGAGACGTTTCTCGATCCGGGAGACGAGGTGGTGGTCCCGAAGCCCTCGTTCTCCCAATACGGATTCGGCGCGGCCATCATGCGGGCGACGGTCGTCCCGGCGGCGCTTCGGCCGGATTTCACCTACGACGTGGAGGCTGTCCTGGACAAGGTGGGCCCGCGCACCAAGTTGGTTTATCTGTGCACGCCCAACAACCCGACGGGGACCATCATCACGCGACGGGAGCTGGATTGGCTGTTGGAACGGCTGCCGGAGGATGTGCTGGTGGTGTTGGATCTGGCGTACAACGACTATTCTCAGCACCCGGAGCGGGTGGTCGAGGACACGCGGCTGCTGGCGGATGCGCGGATCATCGCGCTGCACACCTTCTCGAAACTGTATGGATTGGCAGGGTTGCGCGTCGGCTATGGCTTGGCGAACCCGGAGGTGTGGTCGTTCGTCAACCGCGTGAGGGAGCCGTTCAACGTCAATCGGGTGGCCCAACGAGCGGCCGTTGCGGCGCTCGCGGACGAGGAGCACCGGCGCCGGTCGCAGGCGCACGCGCAGGCGAGCCGGGCGTATTACGCCAAGGCCTTGGCGGAACTGGGGGTACCGTCCGTTCCGACGGAGGCGAACTTCATTCTGGCGGAGACGAAAGACGCCAAGGGCACCGTTCAGGCCTTGATGGCCCACGGGGTCATGGTGCGCGCGGGCTTCGGGTTGCCGGATCATGTGCGCATTACGTTCGGCACGGAGGAAGAAAACGAGGCTTGCATCGAGGCGTTGGCGGCGGTGCTGCGCCAACGGGGTTGAGATACACGCAGGGCTGCATGGCCGCCCCGGCAGGGTGACTCCGCCGGGGGCGGCCTTGTCGTGCTGGACGGGGGTTGGCCCGGACTCTGGACGGAAGGTTTCATCCGCTGGGGCGACCGCTATCCGGGAGAGGTCAGTCCAATTCGCCGGGGCTTCCCGTCGCCTCCATAGGGGATTGGCCGCGGCGCCGGTCACGCCAGAACAGATAGACCGCCAAGACGAGCCCGGCGAGGACGAGCGGTGCGGCGGTCCATTGGGCGGCGTCCCAGTGAAACAGATAGCGAGGCGAGTCTCCCCGGAGCATTTCGAGCAAAAACCGAACGGCATTGTAAGACACGAGGTAATAGGCGAACAGGAAGCCCTTGGGCCAACGGCGTTGTTTTAACACTAACAGCAGGGCGAAGAGAATGACGTCGGCCTGTCCCTCCCACACCTCGGCGGGCCACAGGGGTTGATCCCCGTAGGTCATGCGGGCGAGTGTACCTTGGGGGTACAGCAGGCCGAAATCGTGATGCGTGGGATCTCCGAAGGCGTCGCCGTTCATCAGATTGGCATCGCGGCCGATGCTTTGGCCGAGCAAGAGGCCCGGCGCGACGATGTCCGCCATGACCCACAGGTCGAGGCGGTGCCTCCAGATGTACCAGAGTGCCACCAAAAATGCGCCGGTGACGCCGCCTTGGATGGACAGACCGCCGTGCCAAATCGCCGGGATCTCGGCCGGATTCTGCCGGTAATAGGGCCAGTCGAAGAAAAACACCTGCCAGAACCGCGCACCGACCAGCCCGCCGATGAGCAGGCCAGGTGCCATGTTCCAGAAATGGGGGACATATTCGGATTTTCCGTCCGCGCGGGCAAAGTACAGGACCGCGCCGAGGCCGAGCAAAAACGCGGCTGCAAAGATGGTGCTGTAGGCGCGGACCGGAAAGTGGCCGATCCAAAACCAGTACTGATGCAACGGTTTCGCCTCCTCATATGGGCACACATACCCAGCTTGTCTATTATAACACTGGGTGGGCATGGTACAATGGAGCCTGTCCGCAGCCCGGGGCGTCCGGGCTGCGGCAGTTTCGGAGGCGGCGGAGAGGTTAGTTCTGGCCTTCGATGGAGCCGGACGGCGCGTCGTGAGGCGGCTCCCGGCGGGGGCGTTTGCGGTCCGAGAAAACCGGGTTTTCATCCCAGTAGGGCGAGATGGACGCCTGCCCGGGGCGCCAATGCCCGGACTTGCCCAGGTGATCCGGCTGGATGGCAGCGCCGTACGGGCCGTCCGGGAACTCCTCCGGCATCAGGTCGTTGCGCTGGGCTTGAACGGTCGCCAGCTCCGCGTTCGGTTCTCCCGATTCCACCATCGGCCCGGGATCGTACCGGCCAGAGTTGACACTTTGCGTGACGTGTGTCTCATTTGAAACTTGACGGTGTTCGTCCACGGACACGGCACCTCCTGTCTGGATCCGGCCGTGCGGCCGTCCAGTCCATAGCGTGTGGTGGGGAAGGCCAAACTATCCTCGGCGGCAAAGCGCGCCTCTGCCGCCACCGGGCGTGAAGCCAGATGTGGAGGATTTGAATCCAAGGAGAAAGGATGCATCGGCATGGCACAGACGCAACCCGGACCGGTACGGGTTCGGTTCGCACCCAGTCCGACCGGATCATTACATATTGGAGGAGCCAGGACCGCGTATTTCAACTGGCTGTTCGCACGCCAGCACCAGGGTGTGTTCGTCCTCCGGATCGACGACACGGACCTGGCCCGTTCGACGGAGGAGTCCTACCGGCAGATTCTCGACGGTTTTCGCTGGCTCGGAATCGATTGGGACGAGGGTCCGGATGTCGGCGGGCCGTACGGACCCTACCGGCAGTCGCAGCGCCTCGACATCTACCGTGCGCAGCTTCAGCAACTGGTGGAGGCGGGCAAGGCGTATCCTTGTTTTTGCACGCCGGAGCAGCTGGCGGCCGATCGGGAACGGGCGCAGGCCGCGGGACAGGCGCCGCGTTACGCGGGCCGGTGCCGGGATCTGACCCGGGAGGAGGTCGAGCGGCGCCTGGCGGCCGGGGAACGGCCGGCCTACCGCCTGCGGGCTCCGCAGGAAGGGACGACGGTCGTGCACGACCTCATCCGGGGAGACGTGGCGTTCGACAACGCGGAGATCGACGATTTTGTCATCTGGAAGAGCGACGGTATGCCTACGTATCACTTCGCCAGCTGCGTGGACGACTATCTGATGGGCATCACGCACATCATCCGCGCGGAGGAGCACTTGTCCAACACGCCTCGGCACATCCAGCTGTTCCACGCGCTCGGCGCTCCCATTCCGGCGTTTGCCCATGTGCCGATGATCCTGGCACCGGATCGCAGCAAGCTGAGTAAGCGGCACGGCGCGACCAGTGTGCAGGAATACCGGGAACAGGGGATCCTTCCGGAAGCGCTGATCAATTATCTGTTGCTGCTCGGATTCTCCCCCGGGGAAGATCGTGAGGTCATCAGCCGCGACGAGGCGGTGGCGGTCTTCGATCTCGAGAAGGTGACCAAGCACGCGGCGGTTTACGACGTAAAGAAGCTCGAGTGGCTCAACGCCCACTACCTGCGGGCCATGCCGGCGGAACGTGCCCTGTCGCTGATCTGGGAGACACTGCAGAAGCGAGGCTGGGTCGGCGCGGACCCGGGACGGGAGACGTTGGCCTGGCTGCTGAACCTGGTCAGGGCCGTGCAGGAGAGAAGCCGCAGCATGGGGGAACTGGCCGGCAGCATGGCGTACTACTTTGAGGCTCCGGCTGCGTACGACGAGAAAGGGGTGCGCAAGCATTTCACCACGGCGGCTGCGGATCGCCTGCTCGAGGCCGCGGATGCTCTGGACAGCGCGACGCCTTTCACCGCGGCGAACGTGGAGGCGGTGTACCGGTCACTCATCGCAGCGTGGGGCATTAAGGGCGGCGAGTTGATTCACCCCACTCGATTGGCGCTCACCGGCGTGACGGTGGGGCCGGGGTTGTTTGATGTGATGGCGTTGCTCGGCCGGGCAGAGTGCCAGACCCGGATGCGGGCCGCCGCAGCGTGGATCCGGCGGTCCGTCTGACGGACCTGCCGGATGCCAACGAGAGGGATTGGTCGTAATTTCCTGCCGTCGGACGGGTTGACAGCGGGGTGGGCCCCCGCTATAATCCAGAAGTGTCGGCGGGACGTTGCCGAATGGTGTAATGGTAGCACGACTGACTCTGGATCAGTTAGTCTAGGTTCGAGTCCTAGTTCGGCAGCCAGTGGCCCTATCGTCTAACGGTTAGGACGCCGCCCTCTCACGGCGGTAATAGGGGTTCGAATCCCCTTAGGGTCACCACCTGGGTCATTAGCTCAATTGGTAGAGCATCCGACTCTTAATCGGCAGGTTGAAGGTTCGATTCCTTCATGACCCACCAACCCGATACCGACGACAGAGTGTGATGCCGCTGCGGGGAACCCCAGCGGCTTTTTCGCGTCTGTTGACCTGGTGGTGGCGAGCGGGTGACGGGTGGCTTCCCAAGGCCGCTGGCAGCTAGAACGCCTGGCGGTGGGGGGCCTGGTGGGTGGTACAATGGAAGCAGACGTGGCCGGGGGAGGGTCGGTGGTTGCATCCGTTGGATGAAGAAAGGCGGCGCCTGGCAGCGCAATGGTTGGAAGCCTATGGGGATCGGGTGCTCCGCTTGGCGTACCTGTACACCGGAGACGAAGGGCAGGCGCAGTACGGGTTCCAGGAGACGTTTGTGGCGCTGTGCCGGCGGCCGCCGCGCGTTGCGGATTATGCGCACGAACAGGACGCCGTGATCAGCGCCGCCCTGGCCGTTTGTGCCACGGCCGGTGGAGGTCCGGTGCTGACGAAAGACACGGCACCCTTCGGCGATCCCGGTGACCAGCCGAGCATCCAGCCGACGGAGGCGCACCCGGCTGCGGCGTTGGCGGAGGTCATCGCCCGGTTGGAGCCGGAGCTTCGATCCGTGTGGCTCGCCTCCGTTTTCAGCGATCCTTCGCCGCACCGTCTGGAGCGCCTGCTCCTGCTCCCGGTGCGGGTGATCACCCGGAGGTGGGCGGCTGCACGGCGGCAGTTGGCTGCGGAAGCGGCCGTCCGCGGGTGGCCGATGCCTGAGGATGCGCTGGATCAGGTCCGGTGGGTAGAGGCGCAGGTGGCGGACATGCAGGTCCCGGAGTGGCTGTACCACCGAACAGAGCAGTGGATTCGGGCCACCGCCGCCCAGATCGAGGCGGAACGGCACCACCGGGGTCCGGTGGTGTGGACCATCGGCGCCGGGATTCTACTGGTGTTCGGATTGGGGTCGGCGGTTTACGGCGCCTATCGCCCGGAGGCCGCGGCGGTGACGCCGCCGCCACCGGCCGCTCACCCGAGCGCTCCCGGTCTCCCGGCCCCCTTCGAAGGCTTGCCGGTGAGTGAGAACGCTCAGTTCCGGCTGCCAAATGACTTCCCATTGGACTCACTGCGACGTGCCGTGTTGGCTCCCGATGGACTGTATCTGCCCCAGTTGGTGCAGGCGACGGACAGTTGGCCGGCGATCAAGTTGCAGAAAGCCCCTTACACGGGCTCCGGGTCCGCGTTGGACAAGGCGTTGGCAGACGCTGGCCGGATCGAGATGGTCCCCCCGCTGAACGACCGAGGGACAAGGCAACCCGTGAATTGGACCATCGCCGACTGGTCCGTCCATGTCACCGGAGACTGGGCGGTCGCCGTCGTCACGTGGAAACCCGCGTCCGGGCCGGATGTCGTCACACAGCTGTACGGATTGTATCTTCCGAGTGGAGCCTCCGGCCTTTTGCTCTCGGCGGAGCCCGCCGCGGCGCCTCCGGCCGTCGCGGTGGGTGGAGGCCGCATTGTGGTCCAAGCTGCCGAACGGCCGCCAGGCGCCTCCGGCGGGGCGCCCGTTCAGGTGTATACATTATCTGGAGAGGCTCCGCTGCGGGCGTTGGTCAACGCGGGCCAGCTGAACGCGCCCTTTGGCGTGATGGACAAACCGGCCATCGTCGGTGGGACCCTCGTGTTCCAAGGCATCCGAGGACAGTCGGACGGCCCTGCGCCGGTGACCACCGCCTGGTATACCCTCTCGTGGTCGGATCAACTGGCGCGGTACGTCGGACCGCCAGCGGACGCGCAGCCTCACTGGCCGGTCCGGGGGGAGGCGGGCGATTTGTGGTGGTGCGAGACCACGCCCGATGAGGATCACCGCGGCCTCGTCCACGTCTGGATGGGGGCTTTGACGGACGCCTCCGCGGCACAGGCGCAGGAACCCGCTGGCCAGTTGGCAGGTTCGGTCCCGTTTTTCACGGCGTCCGATCAGCGGGTCGCGTGGGTCCAAACGACGGGCGGGGTCACCCAGTTGGTGGTCGCATCGGTCAATTGAGGGAGAGAGGAGGGCGGTGAAATGGATGAGCGAATCCGGGCCAAGCTGGCGCTTTTGCCCGCGAAGCCGGGCGTGTATCTCATGAAGGACGAACGGGGCCAGGTGCTGTACGTGGGTAAGGCCAAGGTGCTGAAGAACCGGGTGCGCTCCTATTTCACCGGATCGCACGACCGCAAGACCCAGGCACTCGTATCCCGAATCCGGGATTTTGAATACATCGTGACCGACACCGTGGTGGAGGCGCTGTTGCTCGAGTGCAACCTGATCAAGCAGCACACGCCGCCGTACAACATCATGCTGCGGGACGACAAGGCATATCCGTACATCAAGTTGACCAACGAGCTGCATCCGCGCCTGGAGATCGTGCGCCGGGTGCAGAACGACAAGGCCAAGTATTTCGGCCCCTACCCGAACGCCACGTCTGCCGCGGAGACCAAACGCCTGTTGGAACGGTTGTACCCGCTGCGCAAATGCCGGACGCTGAAAAAGAAGGTATGCCTCTATTACCACATCGGGCAGTGCCTGGCTCCATGCGAGTTCCACGTCCCGAAGGAGACGTACGAACAGATCACCAAGGAGATCACCCAGTTCCTCAACGGTGGCCACCGAGCCGTGCAGGAGCAGTTGAGGGAGCAGATGCAGCGGGAAGCCGAGGCCCTGCGATTTGAGAGAGCCAAGGAGCTGCGCGATCTCATCCAGCACATCGACCGGGTCATGGAGCAACAGAAGGTGACCGTGGCGGACCAAGTCGACCGGGACGTGTTCGGCTTCGCGGCCGAGCGGGGCTTGTTGTGTGTCCAGGTGTTCTACGTCCGCGCCGGCAAGCTGATTGAGCGCTCTGTCGCAATCATGCCGCATTACGGTGAACCCCTCGACGACTTCATGTCGTACGTGGAACAGTTTTACTTCGCGCAGCACGACGTCCCCAAGGAGATCCTGTTGCCGCAGGGGGCGGCGAGCGACGCCTTGGCGGGTTGGCTCCACGCCCGCTGCCTGCATCCCCAGCGCGGCCCGAAGCGCCAGTTGGTCGATCTCGCCTGTGAAAACGCCCGCCTGGCCTTGGAAGAGCGCCTCCGGCTTATGGAGCGCGACCAGGAAAAGACGCTCGGGGCGGTCGCCGAGTTGGGGGACATCCTGGCCATTCCGGTTCCGCACCGGATCGAGGCGTTCGACAACTCCAACCTGCAGGGGGCGGACGCCGTGGCTGCGATGGTGGTGTTCGTCGATGGGCGGCCGGCGAAGGCGGAATACAGGAAGTACAAGATCCGCACAGTGCAGGGGCCGGACGACTACGCTTCGATGCGGGAAGTCATCCGGCGCCGGTATACTCGGGTCTTGAAGGAGAAGCTGCCCCTGCCGGATCTCATCGTGATCGACGGCGGAAAAGGCCAGTTGGCGGCAGCGCTGGACGTCCTGGAGAACGAATTGGATCTTGACATCCCGGTGTGCGGTCTGGCGAAAGACGACCGCCACAGGACAAGTCAGCTGTTCTTCCGGGACGATCCGGAGCCGGTGGCCATCGACCGGCATTCGCAGGCGTTTTACCTGCTGGAGCGGATCCAGGACGAGGTGCATCGGTATGCCGTCACCTTCCACCGCCAAGTTCGGAAGCGGACCGGTCTGGCGTCGGTACTCGACGAGATCCCGGGCGTTGGACCGCAGCGGCGCAAGAAACTGTTGGCACATTTCGGATCCCTTCAGGCGATTCGGGAGGCGCCGCTGGATGCGTTTCGCCAGGTGGGCATCGGAGAGAAATTGGCGGAAAAGATTCAGCAGCACCTGGCGGCGAAGGGTTGAAACGTCCCTTTGCCGTTTCTTGACGGTGTGATGCGCAATCAGTACAATTTACAAGGGAATCAGGAAGGCCTACCCTGGCGAGGCAGTCGTCCGCGACTGCCGTTACATATGTCGTCGGCCACGCTGTCGGGACCGGGGAGACCTCGAAGGGAGGCACTTAGGTGGCACAAGCGCAATCTCACTCGGAGTTCGTACTGCGCCGTCTGCACACGCTGGCCGGGGTGGTCCCAGTCGGGCTGTTCCTGCTGGAACACCTGTTCACCAATGCCATGGCCACCACCGGTGCGGCGTCATTCAACAGCGCGGTCGATACCATTCAACACATCCCGTTCCTGCACTTCATCGAGTTCTTCTTCATTTTCCTGCCGTTGACGTATCACGGCGTGTACGGCCTGTACGTTGCGTTCACGTCTGGTTACAACGCCGGGCAGTACTCGTGGGGCCGGAATGTGTTGTTCGTGCTGCAGCGGGTGACGGGTGTGATCACGTTTGTGTTCATCATCTACCACCTGTGGACCACGCGCTTCTCCGGGCGGGCGCCCACATTTGACATGGTACATCAACTGATGTCCAATCCGGCCTATCTGTGGTTCATGGTGATCGGCGTGGTCGCGGCGACGTTCCACTTCGCCAACGGCCTGTGGTCGTTCTGCATCCACTGGGGCATCACCGTGGGCCAGCGCGCGCAGCGCGTCACGGCGTACGTGACGATGGTCATCTTCGTCGTGCTGGCGGCTGTCGGCATCGAAGCCATTTTCGCCTTCACCCGCGCAGCCTGAGCGGGCGACAGGACCATTCGGGCGCGGATATGTCGGTTGCGCCTGCTGAGGTAAGGAGGGACCCCACTTGACGACTCAACGCGTGATTGTGGTCGGCGGCGGCCTGGCGGGCTTGATGACCACCATCAAGATCGCCGAGGCAGGCATTCCGGTCGACCTGTTTTCTTTGGTGCCCGTGAAGCGGTCGCACTCCGTGTGCGCCCAGGGCGGTATCAACGGTGCGGTCAATACCAAGGGTGAAGGGGACTCGCCCTGGATCCATTTCGACGACACCATCTACGGCGGCGACTTTCTCGCCAACCAGCGGCCGGTGCTCGGCATGTGCGAGGCGGCGCCGGGCATCATCCACCTGTTTGACCGCATGGGGGTCATGTTCAACCGTACGCCCGAGGGATTGCTCGACTTCCGGCGGTTTGGCGGCACCAAGCACCACCGCACGGCCTTCGCTGGCGCGTCGACCGGGCAGCAGCTCCTGTACGCGCTGGACGAGCAGGTGCGCCGGCATGAGGTGGCCGGCTTGGTCCAGAAGTACGAGGGGTGGGATTTCTTGAGTCTGGTCCTGGACGACGAGGGCGTCTGCCGCGGCATCGTCGCGCAGGACCTGCGGTCCATGGAGATCCACACCTTCCGGGCTGACGCGGTGGTGGCTTGCACCGGCGGGATCGGCCTCATCTTCGGCAAGAGCACGAACTCGATGATCAACACCGGATCGGCGGCCTCCATCATGTACCAGCAGGGGGTCATCTACGCGAACCCGGAGATGATCCAGGTCCATCCGACAGCCATCCCGGGCGACGACAAGTTGCGCCTGATGTCCGAGTCGGCCCGCGGCGAGGGCGGCCGCGTCTGGACGTACAAAGACGGAAAGCCTTGGTACTTCCTGGAAGAGTGGTATCCGGAGTACGGGAACCTGGTGCCGCGTGACGTGGCCACCCGCGCCATCTTTAAGGTGTGCGTCGACATGGGGCTCGGCATCGACGGGCAAAACCAGGTGTATTTGGACGTGTCACACATCCCGGCCGACGTGTTGAACGTCAAGCTGGGGAACATCCTGGAGATCTACGAAAAGTTCGTCGGCGACGACCCGCGCAAGGTGCCGATGCGCATCTTCCCGGCGATGCACTACAGCATGGGCGGGCTGTGGGTCGACTACGACCAGATGACGAACATTCCCGGATTGTTCGCGGCGGGCGAAGCGGACTACCAGTACCACGGCGCCAACCGCCTCGGCGCGAATTCGCTGTTGTCCTGCATCTACGGCGGGATGATTGCGGGACCGGCCGCGGTGCGCTACATCAAAGGCCTCAAGCGGTCGTGCGACAGCCTGCCGGAGACGTTGTACCAGCAGTACCGGCGTCGTGAGGAGGAGAAGTTCGAAGCCATTCTCAAAATGGACGGGCCGGAGAACCCGTACCAGCTGCATCGTGAGCTCGGCCAGTTGATGACCGACAACGTCACGGTGGTCCGGTACAACGATCGCTTGAAGAAGACGGACGAAAAGCTCCAGGAACTGAAGGAGCGGTGGAAGCGGATCGGCGTGGTCGACAAATCGCGCTGGGAGAATCAGATGGCCCAATTTACGCGCCATCTGGGGAACATGATCGAGATGGCCCGTGCCATCACCATCGGGGCGCTCATGCGCAACGAGAGCCGTGGCGCGCACTACAAACCGGAGTTCCCGGAGCGCGACGACGAGAACTTCCTGAAGACGACCATTGCCAAGTGGACGCCGGACGGTCCGAGCATTTCGTACGAGGATGTGGACGTGTCGCTGATCCCGCCGCGGAAGCGCAATTACGCAGTGGCGAAGGAGGCCTGACGGATGACCGAAGCGACGGCAACCCGGACCGACGCTCAGGCGACGGCCCCAGCGAAGCAGAAGAAAAAGGTACATCTGATCATCGAGCGGCAGGACAATCCGAACTCTCAACCGTACACGGAGGAGTTTTTGGTCGACTATGTGCCGGGCATGAACGTCATCGCCTGCCTGATGGCGATTCAGCGCAACCCGGTCAACAAGGACGGCAAGCCCGTTGCGCCGGTGGCGTGGGAGATGAATTGCCTCGAAGAGGTGTGCGGCGCGTGCATGATGGTGATCAACGGCAAGCCCCGGCAGGCGTGTTCCGCCATCGTCGACAAGCTGGAGCAGCCGATCCGCCTGAAGCCGGCCCGCACCTTCCCGGTGGTGCGGGACCTGGTGGTGGACCGGAGCCGGATGTTCGAGGCTCTGAAGAAGATCAAGGCGTGGATCCCGATCGACGGCACGTACGACCTGGGACCCGGCCCGCGCATGCCAGAGCGGGATCGCCAGTGGGCGTACGAGTTGTCCCGCTGCTTCACGTGCGGCGCGTGCGTAGAGGCGTGCCCGAACGTCAACGAGCGCAGCTCTTACATCGGCCCCTTCGCCATCTCGCAGGCGCGCCTGTTCAACGCGCATCCGACTGGGGCCATGCATCGCGAGGAGCGGTTGGAGGCGTTGATGGGTGAGGGCGGCATTCACGAGTGCGGCAACTCCCAAAACTGCGTGCAGGTCTGCCCGAAAGGCATTCCGCTGACGACGTCCATCGCGGCGATGAACCGTCAGGTGACCTACTACGCCTTGGGAGCATGGTTGAAGAAGTAAAAAGGCCATCCATTGATCTTCACCACGGGTCGGTGGAGCGGGATCATCCCGCGTCCACCGATTTCTTTTTGATCCAAGTGGGTTTACCGGGGACGGCCTGCGCCGATACTGGAGCTGAGGTGGTTGTCTGTGCGCAGGCTCGAAGCAGGTTTGGTGGTGGCGGTGGCAACGCTGACGGTGATGGCTACTGCCAGCGTCTTGACGGCGGAATTGCCGTCCGCCGGACGGGTGGACGGGATGATCCGAAGTGGGTTGAACTCGATGGTCCGCTGGATGCGGGCAGAACCGGCGGACAGTCCGGCCGTGTCAGGCACGGGTAGGAACGCGTCCACGGGCCCAGAGACACCGGCGTCCAGCGTGGACAAAGGTGGTCCAGTGACGGGCTCCGGAACGAACGAAGGAGCCACTTCGGTGCCAGGTCTGGCAGGGACGACGGTGGCGGTGGACGCGACGAGCTCGGGAGCCACAGGTGCAGGGGGCGCCACGGGTGACGATACCGGGGGCCTTGGCGCGTTACCAGGCGACGGCACGGAGCAGGCTGGCGCAGCGGTGTGGTCGACCGCCGATATCCAGGAGTTGGAGAGCATTCTGACGCGTGCGGCGGGGCAGATGCAACCGACGGACCTGCAGCGGCTGGCTGGGGATCTGTTGTCTGGGGACACAGCCAGGGCACAGTCGGATTTCGCCGCGTGGGCGCAGGCGCATCTGTCGAATGCCGACTTGGCCTGGATCGCGGCGCATTTCCAAGGTGCCCGGGCATTTGATGGCAGCGATGTGGTGTTGCTTCAGCAGGCCGCATCCCAACTGTGGTCCGAATTGACACCTGATGAGCAGGCATTGGTCGCGTCACGGGTGGGCGGCTGGCTCTTTCCGTCAGGTGCCACCAGGGAAGGGAGTGGCCCGCAGGTCTCCCTGGGAACCGCAGCGGCGTCCGGGCCTTCGGTGCTGACCGGCTCTCACCCGGAATGATCCCGCCGCCTGTGAACGTTGTACAAGACGCGCGAGGGCGCGCCCAGTTGACATGGGCGCGCTTTGTCTTGCATAATTGGGATGATTTCTCGGCATTGTCCATAGGATTCATTGTCTACGGAATTGTCGATCGTCGACAATCCGCAGGCAGACCGTTCGGGAACCGCCTCTCGTACCTCTCGCAATCCTGGGTTCCAGGCGTTCTTCTGCGGGCAGGAAAGAAAGCGGTTTCCTGAGGCGGAGGGGAGGTGGCCAGGTCCAGACGCGCGCGAACGGAAAGAGTGTGTAATCCAACTGGGTTGGCCAGGGAAGAGACTGCACGACAGGGGGATTGACAGAATGGCGCAAGTTCAAGGGGCGCAGAACGAGATTCGCCAGACGCAGGTCCGGCGGGCGGCCATCGCCAGCACCATCGGCACGGCCATCGAATGGTATGATTATTTCTTGTACGGTACTGCGGCGGCCTTGGTATTTCCGAAGTTATTTTTCCCGAACTCTGATCCCTTTATCGGCCAGCTGCAATCGTTTGCGACCATGTTTCTGGGCTTTGTCGCCCGTCCCGTCGGGGCGGCGATCTTCGGGCACTACGGTGACCGGTTGGGCCGCAAAGCAACGCTCATTATCACGCTGCTGTTGATGGGCTTGAGCAGCGCGGCGATGGGCATCCTACCCACCTACGCGGCGATCGGCGTGTGGGCACCGGTCATCCTCATCATCCTGCGCATCCTGCAGGGCATCGGCGTCGGCGGTGAATGGGGCGGCTCGGTTCTGCTGTCGATGGAATGGGGCCATCACCAGCGGCGCGGCCTGATGGGCAGCTGGCCGCAGCTGGGGGTTCCTCTGGGACTGCTGTTCTCATCGCTGTTCACGAGCATCTTTATCGCCATCAGCGGAAGCGGATTCAACACCTGGGGTTGGCGGATCCCCTTCCTGCTCAGCCTGGTGATGGTCCTCATCGGTCTGTTCATCCGGCTGCGCGTGATGGAGACGCCGCACTTCCAAGAAGTGGTGCAACGCCAGAAGGTTGTCAAGGTACCGGTCATCGAGGCCATCAAGTCGCATCCGAAGGAGATCGTTCTCTCCGCGCTGGTGCGCATGGCGGAACAGGCGCCGTTCTACCTGTTCATTACCTTTATTCTGAGTTACGGCAGTACGTACATGCACTACAACAAAGGGTTCCTGACCAACGCCACCACGGTGGCCGCGGTGCTGTCGCTGTTCACGGTGCCGTTCGCGGGGTATCTGTCCGACCGCATTGGGCGGCGCAAGATGTACGCCATCGGGGCGGTGTTGGTGCTGCTGTACGCGTATCCGTATTTCTGGCTGGTCAACACGGGGGTCGCCGCGCTGGCGTTCATCGCCATCGTGATCTCGCTGATCCCGCACGACTTCCTGTACGGTCCGCAGGCCGCACTGATTGCGGAGAACTTCCCGTCCCATCTGCGGTACAGTGGCGCATCGCTTGGTTATCAGTTGGCCAGCGTGATCGCAGGCGGTCCGGCGCCGCTGATCGCCACCTGGTTGATGCACAAATATGGAAGTTCGTCAGCCATCAGCGCGTACATTATCTTTAACGCGGTCGTGACGCTGATCGCGCTCGCGTTCCTGAAAGGGCGCAGTGAAGACGAGATCGTGCGCGAGTACAGGAGCGCCGAGAGTCACGTGCAAGCCTGATCACAACTGGCCCTCTTTCCTTGACACACCGTGGATCGGCAGGCTCCCTTGCGGAGCCTGCTCGCTTTTTGCCCATGTTTCCTGGCCGCCGCACACGAGACATGCCTCCAACATACTATACCCTGACTGTATCCCATTCTTGTACACCGACCGGCAAGGAGGGATAAAGGATGTCTTCCGGGAGCGAGTTGCGAGGCAAGTCTCTGCTCACCAACCGTGAGCGGGAAGTGTTTGAATTGCTTGTTCAAGACAAGACCACGAAGGAGATCGCCGCCCAGCTGTTCGTCAGCGAGAAGACGGTTCGGAACCACATTTCGAATGTAATGAAGAAACTGAACGTGAAAGGGCGGTCCCAAGCCGTGGTGGAACTGGTCCGGCTCGGTGAATTGAACATCTGAGGTCGGTGCCCCTACCCTCCCGTGTAGGGGTTCTCCGTTCCGTTGACTCGGGATTGAACCGAATGATATCATAATGGGCAACACAGTCACGCAGACAGGGGTGACGCTGTGGATCCCGTGTTCGCCCATCAGGTCGCGGAGATCGAACATCACCTGCGGCAGATCGCGGGGGTCGTTCGGCGACGTGGCCGCATGTTGCTCGATCAACACCAGATCACACCCCCGCAGTTTGACGCGCTGTTGATTCTGGATCGGAACGGAGATCTCACCATCGGGGATCTGAGCAGCCGACTCTACCTGGCCTACAGCACCACGACGGATCTGGTGGATAGACTGGAGCGCTCTGGGTTTGTGGCTCGGGAGCGGGATCAAGCGGACCGGCGCGTGGTGCGGGTACGGTTGTTGCAAAAAGGGGCGGACATCATCGAACGCGTGCTTGACGCACGGCGGGCGTACCTCGCAGGGGTCCTGGAGTCGCTGAGCCACTCCGAGCGGTCGGAAATCCTGAGAGCGTTGGATCTGTTGAACGACAAGATTTCGGGAGACTGAACCGCGCTGTGCGTGTCTGCGCACAGCGTTTCGTTTTCCCCAAGCTGCAGGGTGGATCTTGTATGCTCGATGTGATCTATATCGCGACGCGTAATCCGCACAAGGTCGAGGAGTTTCGCCAGCTGTTGGCACCGGTGGCCCAAGACGTTCGCCCCCTTCCCGAGGAGGCAGGGGCGTGCCCGGAAAACGGGGTCTCGTTTGAAGCGAACGCCGTGGAGAAGGCGGTATTCTACGCTCGGTATTGTCCGGGCTGGGTATTGGCAGACGACTCAGGCATCTGCGTCGACGCGCTGGGCGGGGCCCCGGGGGTGATGTCCGCTCGGTACGCGGGCGTTCACGGGGACAGCGCGGCCAACAACCAGAAGCTGTTGTCCGCCTTGGCCGAGGTTCCGGCTGCAGAGCGAACGGCGGAATTCGTCTGCGCGATCGCGGTCTGGAACCACCGTCTCGGGCGCGGTTGGGTGGTCCGTGGGACCGTCCGCGGTCAGGTAGCGACTGCGCTCTCGGGCTCCGGTGGATTCGGATACGATCCGCTCTTTTACGTTCCCGAGTTAGGCAAGACGTTGGCTGAACTGACGGCCGAGGAGAAGAACCGCTGGTCTCACCGGGCGCGCGCGGTGGATGCGTTGATCGCGGCGTGGAAGGGGGAAGTCCCGTGAGGCTGTGCGTGGTCAGCGATACGCATCGCCACCGGCACGAGCTGTTGACCGCGGTCAAGAGCGCGCAGCCTTTGGACGCCATCCTGCACGCCGGCGATGAGACGTCCGACGTGGAGTGGCTGGCGGAACGCGTGGATTGGCCGATCTACGCGGTGTCGGGCAATTGGGACCGCCCCACCCCGACGTATCCTTTGGAGCGCGTCATCACCGATTTTGGGCCGCCGGTGTATCTGACCCACGGCCACCATCTGCGTGTCAAGGAGGGCCTGGGCGGCCTGGTCGCGCGGGCCCAAGCGTGCGGTGCCCAGGTCGCCGTGTTCGGACACACGCACATCGCGCTGGCAGCCATGCACTCCGGGTGTCTGCTCCTCAATCCGGGCAGCCTGTCCACTCCGCGGGGCCGGCGAGAGCGCACATTTGCTTTGCTGGAGCTGGAGCCGTCGACGGGCCGACAGGGATACGACCTGCGGGTGTCACACTGGACGGCGGCCGGAGATATGACCAACGCGACCCTGCGTGTGCACCTGCCTGCCTCCTCCGCCTCGTCTTGATCGTGGTTGCAGTTTTCGGCTACACTGACTTCGACGGGCAGCCTTCAACCCTTTTGGTCCCGCGGCGGCTGGGTACCATGGACGGGCTGGTCCAGCATGTCTCAGTAGCTCAGCTGGATAGAGCAACAGCCTTCTAAGCTGTGGGTCGGGGGTTCGAATCCCTCCTGAGACGCCAAATGTGAGAAGCCATCCGAGGAGATGCTCGGATGGCTTGTTCCATATTCAGCCACAAATGAGTCAACGGGAAGAAGCGACTGCCGAACCATGGCAGTCGCTCTGTTTGGCGTCGTGCCGTCACGGACGGGGCACATGGTCGTTCTCGCCCACCCGCGAATGGTAAAATGGGCCGCTGATACGCGGAACGAGCCTTGCCCCCGGCCGCCCCTGCCTCATACACCTACAATATCGCTGCAGCATTCATCGCACGGCAGTGACGATCTGTTGGCATCGTTCGCCAGGCCGGAGGCTTTAGGAAAGGGGGGTATTCCGTGGACGATTTCAAGAAGGCGATTCACAAGCTGGATGTCGACGAGTTCAAGACCAGTAAGGTCATGCCGTCCGACAATCCCGGGCCGCACGACACCGTTCCGGCGCAGTTTTTCTGCGGCGGGGGATTTCGTTGCAGCCAGTGTTTTAGCTGCTTCCGTTGCTTCAGCTGTTTCCAATGCTTCCGCTGCTTCAATTGTTTCCGGTGCTTTAATTGCTTCCGATGCTCCCGCTGCTTCTAACCTGAGTTCGTCTGAAAAATTCACTTCCTAAATCCTTGGCTGCTCCTGTACAACGCAACGGTCGTACAGGAGCTTTGCTTAATGCACGCACCTTTGCGTCACTGTACATATCATGCTGGTGAGGTTGGCGAGAAGGGCGAGAACAGCCAGGCGGAGGAGGCAGGACGTCGTGAAGCTGCATCCATCGATGCGTTTGAAGGTAAAAGGGGACACATTCTTCGTACCGGATGAAAGCGGCGGTGTGTATTTTCGGAACAACGAAGGCTCGTTCCGCATGGAAGGCAGGAGCATTGTGGAGTGGATCAATCACCTCATGCCGGTCTTCGATGGGACACACACGTTGGGCGAGTTGACCGAGGGGCTGAACGATGCCCACCGAAACCGGGTGTACGAGATCGCCCAGGTCCTGTACGAAAACGGGTTCTTGCGAGATGTGGCCTCTGATCCGCCGCATTCCCTGCGTGATGAGCTCATCACGAACTATGCATCGCAAATCGAGTTCTTGGATCATCTGTTCGGTGCCGGGGCTTATCGCTTCGAGTTGTACCGGAAGGCTCGCGTGCTCGCTGTGGGTGCAGGACCATTCCTCGCTTCGTTGGTGTCGGCCCTGCTCGAATCCGGGCTTCCGGGCATTCACGTCCTGGTGACAGAGGAAGTGCCGACCCACCGAGATCGGATCGCTGAACTTGTACGCCACGCTCAGCGGTCAGACCCCGACGTTGATTTCCAGGAGGTGGGCATGCCGGGCACCGGGCAGGATGTCCTTCGTGCGATAGTGAGGCCGTTCGACGCAGTGCTGTACGTTTCACAGACAGGCCGCCTCGAGGACCTGCAGACGTTCGAAGCAGCGTGCCGTGATGAAGGGAAGCGGTTTCTGCCCGCAATCTGCGCGGGACAGGCTGGGCTCGTGGGTCCGTTCACGTGCCCCGGTCGCCCTGATTCCTGGGCGTCCGCGTGGCGTCGGATGCATCAGGCCGCCATGGCGAAGGATGAGAAGGTACACGCATTTTCCTCCACCGCTGGAGCGATGATGGCGAACGTGCTTGTTCTCGAGTGGTTCAAGTGGGTTGCTGGAGAACGTGCCGCGGAGGAGGAACCGCGCTTTTTCCTGCTCAATTTCGAAACCCTCGAGGGGCACTGGCATTCGTTTTGGCCGCATCCACTCGTCGTGGGAACGACGCCGCCAGTGCCCGTCGCAGACCTCGAGCGTAAATTGGGAGCCGCAGACGAGCCGTCCGACTCCCAAGGTTTGCTGCCCTTTTTCGCGCGGTTGACGTCGCCGATCACTGGGATCTTTCACATCTGGGAGGAGGGGGACCTGGTACAGTTACCTCTTGCGCAGTGCCGTGTTCAGGTGGCGGATCCCCTTTCTCCCGGGCCGGCGCGCCTGCTTCCCGAGATTGTGTGCGCGGGCCTTACGCACGAGGAGGCGAGACGTGAGGCTGGGTTGGTTGGGGTGGAAACGTACGTCTCCCGGCTGATTGGAGATCCGGGCGTGTCCCTGTCACCTCGACGACCGGGTGAACATCCCGATGGTGGTCCACCTCTTTATACGGGCATCGGGGCAGGGGAAACCCTGGCGGAAGGGGTGAGCCGCGCCCTGGTCCGGTGTCTTGAGGAGGCGCTGCGCCACCGCGAGCACGACGCACCGCCGTCCGTGTCGCAGATAGTGCTTACCGAGGTCGCCGACATTCATTGCCGCTGCTACCTGGAGGCGCTGGCTGTGCTGGGAGGCGAGCCGGAGTTCGGGCTCGGTGTACCCGTACTCGGGTGTCCGGTCGTGTGGGTTCGGTCCGGTAAGCGTTGGTTTGCCGGCGTCGGGCTAAACGTGACCCTAGCTCTTCGCGCTGCACTGACCCACGCACTGCTGTCTCTGCAGCACCTGGTGACGTACGGGAGCGGACGCGGATTGGAGACGGAGTTCGTCCAGCTTTCCGAGGGGAGTCCGCAATCATTGTCTGTCCCCGCGTCACCGGACGGGACACAAGCCCAGGTCGTGCGCGCGGCGCTGCAGAGGTTGCAGGGCACCGGCATGCGGGTTGACGTCGTCGATGTTTCGCCGGAACCCTGGGTGAAGGAAAGCCTGGCGGGGGTGTTCGCCGTAGCGCTGCGAAAGGAGATGTCGACATGACCGGTGCCGTTCTTGTCGTTGGAAACGGAGTCTGGGCGGACCAGGTCGCCGGATTGCTCTCCCCCGCGCACAAGGTTCTTCGGTCAGCGGACGTGCCCGCGTCGGTTTCCAGGCCTCTCCATCTGGCTCTCGTGCTGGACGACGCCTGGCATCCCGGTCGATATCGTGAAGCAGAACAGGTGTTCCGTGCAGCGGGCGTCCCCTGGATCCCGGGGTTCATCGCATTTGGCGAAGGCGTCGTGGGTCCCCTGGTCCGCCCAGGCGTACCAGGCTGTTTGCGGTGTGCCGACACACGGCGGTTCATGGCGGGACCGGATCGGCCGGAGATGTGGCTGCTTGAGCAGCAACGAATGGCTCAGGAGGGACCTCAGCGTGATGCGTGGGCATCTCGAACGGGGCTTCGGTACCTGACTTACCTGTGCGTGGGCGAGGCGGAACGCCTGCTTGGCGAAACGCCGACCCGGTTGGAAGGCGCCTTGTACTTGGTGAATCTGCGGACACTGCGGAGTTCTCGTCATATTGTCGTGCCCGATCCGCTTTGTCCCACATGCGGGGGCGTGCCAGACGACGCGCCGAAGCCGGTGTCGCTGGCGCCCACGCCCAAGATCAGCGGCGGCTACCGTTCGCGCCCGCTGGACGAACTTGGCCCCTGTCTCGTAAAGGATTACCTGGACGGCCGAACCGGGCTTCTGAACGGACGGATGGACGATTTGTCCTCCCCGTTTGCTACGGTCGCCGTGAACTTACCGCTGCCGACTGCAGATGAGGGGACGGCGGGAAGAACCTTAACATACCAGGAGAGTCTGTACACAGCGATTCTGGAGGGACTGGAGCGTCACTGCGGATTATTCCCCCGCGGCGTGCGTCCGGTGGTGTTCGACAGTTACCGGAATCTCGGCGATCAGGCCCTCCATCCTGTCCGCGTCGGCCTCCATGCGCCAGAGCAGTATGCGAGGGACGATTTTCCCTTTCGACCGTTTGATCCGGATCGCGCCATGTCCTGGGTATGGGGCTACTCGTTTCTGCAGCAACGCCCCATCCTGGTGCCGGAGCGGCTGGCGTACTACAGCCTCGGTGGTGGCGACGGGTTCGTCTACGAGACGTCGAATGGCTGTGCTGTCGGAGGAAGTCTGGTGGAGGCCATCTTTCACGGCATCCTCGAAGTGGTGGAGCGCGACGCATTCTTGCTCACGTGGTACGCTCAGATGCCGCTTCCGCGGATCGACCTTCATTCCGCGTCCGACCCTGAGCTTCGCCTGATGGTCCACCGGTTCGAGGCGCTGACCGGCTATGACCTGCTGTTTTTCAACGCCACGATGGACAGCGGCATTCCGAGCGTGTGGGCCATTGCGAAGAACAGGCGCCGCGAAGGGGCCAACCTCACATGCGCTGCGGGTGCACATGTCGATCCCGTTCGAGCCGTGAAAAGCGTGATTCACGAACTGGCCGGGACCATCGGCACCCTCGACGAGCGCCTAGAGGCGCGGCGCGAGGATGCGCGGCGCATGCTCCGTGATCCGTTTGCCGTCTGCTCCATGGAAGACCACTCTCTGCTCTACAGCCTGCCGGAAGCGGAGGAACGGTTTTCCTTCCTTTTGGCCGGACACCGCCCGCTGCAATCGTTCGACGAAGCGTTTCCGCCGCGTGCACAGCACACCGATTTGGCACGCGATCTCGAGGACCTTTTGGAGGTGTTTGGCCGGCTGGGACTCGAGGTGATCGTCGTGGACCAGACTGCACCCGAATTGCAACGAAACGGCCTCTCCTGCGTGAAGGTGCTCATTCCGGGGATGCTGCCGATGACCTTCGGCTACCACTTGACACGTCTTGAGGGGCTGCATCGCGTGCTCAACGTTCCGTGCCATCTCGGCTATTCCCCGCGCCCACTCAAAGTCGCGGAGCTCAATCCGCACCCGCACCCGTTTCCCTGACCTTTATCTTTGGAGGGAGAAGCGTGAACCTGGAGGAATTCTTGCACGACCTGCACTTTGATGTCGACAAGGTCCGGCCGCCCGACTGGATGCCGGATTGGTCGGATGCGCCGTTACCTTACAAGTTGTACCGGGGCCTTCCCACGGTGCCTTTGTCGGCGGCCGTGCCGCTCACGCTCGAGGCTCCACCCGCTGTACCAGCGACGCCGGATCTCACGCAAATCGGCCACTTTCTCTGGTATGTTTACGGCATTCATCGGTTGTCTCAGACCAGCCTGTCGCTGGAGGCGGCCGCGTCCGGAACCGGATCCGCCTATGTCCAGCGGCGCTTCTTGCCCTCGGGCGGAGCGCTCTATCCCAGCGAGGTGTACGTATACCTGCGCCTCCCGGGCGTGCGCTGGGGCGTCTACCACTATGATGCGGCGCACCATCGCCTCGATCTGCTGCGTGAAGGATGCTTTGACAACTACCTGCGACGGGCCCTGGGAGACCGATTCGATGTGACCGCCTGTTTCGCTACGGCATTTGTTTCCACCGTGTTCTGGAAGGGGTTCTTCAAATACGTTGACTTTGCCTACCGGTTGCAGGCCGTCGACACCGGCGTGGCGGTGGGCCAGCTGCTGGAGGTCGCGCGGCGATTTGGGTTTACGGCGGGCGTTTGTTTTCAATTCCTGGACAGAGCCGTCAATCATCTGCTCGGTTTATCGGAATCTGAAGAGAGCGTGTACGCGGTGGTACCGTTGTCGGTGCAACCGGTGGCGAATTGGGTTACGGGCCCTGCCGAAGAGCCGGGGGCCGTCTCCGATGCGGACTTGATGGACGAAGTGGATCCGGTTCATCACGACCATTCCCTTGGTTCGTCGCGGGTGCTGGCCTGCCCCAGGATCGTGGCCATGAACCGGGCCTGCATGCTCAGCTCGACGCGGAAGTTCCCCCGCCTCGCACCGATCACGCCGGTCCCTGCGTCAGAATGCGCCGTGGCGCTGCCAGCCGGAAAGCGTTTGTCCTTCGACTTCGCGGCCGCCTGCAGGCGACGGTATTCCCCGGGTATCGACTTCGTCCTGCAAGCGGTCCAAATTCAGCAGTTGGCCTCACTCTTGTCGGAGGCCACAGCTCCCTCGGGCGATTGGAGGGATATCGATGGGGGATCCGGGCATGCCAACTCGGTGGAGCTGTATGTGTGCACCTATGCGGTGGACGGTGTTCCCGACGGGGCGTATCGCTACGACGCGAAGGCCCACTCACTTGAGGTGATCCAGCCAGGCGATCATCGTCCATCCCTTCAGCGGGCCCTGTCCATGCCGAACCTGAATCTGTTCCAGGTGCCGGTATGCGTCCACGTGGTCGGGCGGCGCGATCATCTCGTGGCGTCCGTCGGTTATCGCGGCTACCGCATTCAACAGATGCAAGCCGGCATCTTACTGCACCGCCTGTTGCTTGTGGCGGCAGCGATGGGGTGGAACGGGCACCCTCTGCTCGGGTTCGAAGCCCCCATGTGCGACGACCTGTACGATCTGCCTGCGCGCGATCAAACCACGCTCGTTCAGGTACCGATTGGCCCGCATCGTCCGGGACCGCGGTGGGAAGCAGGGCTGCATGGGTGATGGGGCGTGCAGAGGAGGGACCATCTGCGGGAAGGCAGGCGAATCCTTGGGATGGTCCATCTCCTCACGAGACCGAATCTGGCGCGCTCTGCCGCAATCGCGCATTCAGCAGACTCGCCTCGTACATGGCGGCCGCGTCCGACAAGATATCGCCCGGCCGATTGGCCTCTCCCACGACGTATCCAGTGAACCGCATACCCATGAAGTCGAAAATGTACCGGAACTGTTCCACCAATGGCAGTGCTTTGATGCGCGGGTCATCTCCCCCGACCAGCACCACACAGGCGGACTTCTTGCCCATGACCTGGCGGAAGTCATAGCGCGGGTCACGCAGGCTTTGAGACCATCGATCGATGAAGTTTTTCATCAACCCCGACATCCCATACCAGTAGACGGGTGTCGCAAAAACCAGCGTGTCATGGGCCATGACACGCTCGATGACGAAATCGTAATCGTCATCCACTCGGGCAAAGCCTCCCGGGTCGTGGCGGCGATCCTCGATCGGACGAACGGGCTTTTCTATGAGGTAGATCTTCTCCACAGGGAGGCCTTCCACCACACGGTCTGCGAGCAACTCCGTATTGCCGTGTCGGCGTGAGCTTCCATATATCGCTAAAACGCTCATTCCTGGACGCCCCTTATCTCTTGACCCACAGATGGTCTTCGTTGACTTGAACGCTGGCATTATAACGGTCTCGATACACATCTGCAATCGCGTACACAAACTGCGCGTTCGATGGCGCGCAGGGGCTTTTTCTGTGTGCCCATTGCCTGAACAAACCGGCACATGTTAAAATGGCTGGCGTATTCACGTACAGTGGGATTTCAAGACAACCGGCGCACGGCGCATCCGTGCGTTCCGGCTCGGTTGAACCATCGGGCGGAGCGTCCGGGGTCGGTGTTTGGGGAGGACAACGTATGACGGTGAAGTGGGAGAAGACGCAAACCAACGTAGGCGTGCTAGAAGTGGAAGTGCCTAGCGATAGATTTGCGGAAGCGCTCGACGTCGCCTTCAAGAAGGTGGTCAAGCGCGTCGTCGTGCCGGGGTTCCGCAAGGGCAAGGTACCACGCAAGCTATTCGAGGCACGCTTTGGCGTGGAATCCCTGTACCAGGACGCGGTCGAGTACCTGTTGCCACGGGCTTATGCGGACGCGGTCGAGGAGACGGGGATCGAGCCGGTGGCACAGCCGGAGATCGACGTGATTCAGGTCGAGGCAGGCAAACCGTTCGTCTTCAAGGCGACGGTGACCGTGAAGCCCGAGGTCGAGCTCGGCCAGTACAAGGGCTTGGAGATTCAGGACAAGCCGTTTCCGGCGGACGACGCGGCGGTTCAGGAAGAACTGGAGAACATTCGCAAGCTGCACGCCGAGATCAATCCCGTTGAGGATGGCGAGGTGCAGGAAGGCGACACAGTCCACATCGACTTCTTCGGCACGGTGGACGGCGAACCGTTCGAAGGCGGGGAAGCGGAGAATTTCCAGCTGGAGATCGGCTCCGGGATGTTCATCAAAGGCTTTGAAGAACAGCTCATCGGTATGAAGCCGGGCGAAGAACGAGAAATCGAAGTCCAGTTCCCGGACGACTACCACATCAAGTCGCTCGCCGGCAAGCAAGCGAAGTTCAAGGTGAAGCTTCACGACATCAAGCGCAAGTTCCTGCGCGAGGTGAACGACGAGTTCGTGCAGGAGATCAGCGAGTTCCAGACCGTCGACGAGTTCATGGAGGATCTGCGCAAGCAGGTTGCTGCGCGCAAAGAGGCGGAGCACCGGCGTTACCTCGAGGAGCAGGCGGTCCAGGCGGCCGTCGCCCAGGCGAAGGTGGAGATTCCGCAGGTGATGATCGATCACGAGGCGGAGCACCTGTTGCAACACTTTGCGCAGCAGTTGGCCATGCAGCAGATCCCGTTGGAAGCGTATCTCGAGTTCAGCGGCATGACGCGTGAGGAGCTTCGGGACCAGTTCCGGGACACCGCGGAGAAGAACGTCCGCACGTCCCTCGTATTGGAAGCCATCGCCAAGGCGGAGGGGTTGACCGTGTCGGACGATGAGATCGAGGCCGAGCTGACGCGCATCGCCGAGGCGGCTGGGTTGCCGCTGGAGCGGGTGAAGGAATTGTACGCCCTGCGCGACCCTGGTTTCGCGGGGATGCGTTCCGAACTGCAGACGCGCAAGACCATCGGGTTTTTGGTGGAGAATAGCAAAGTGGCGTGAGTTGGTGTACAATCAGAATACGGGTAACGACTGCGTCAATGGACAAGGCACGATTTCCGTGCCTTGTTTTTCCACGGACACGCGATCGCAGGACGCGAGCAAGGAGGGAGCGCCATGAGCTTGACGCCCATCGTCATCGAACAGACGAGCCGCGGGGAACGCTCATATGACATCTACTCGAGGTTGTTGCGCGACCGAATCATCATCCTCGGAACGCCGATCGATGACTATGTTGCCAACAGCATCGTCGCTCAGTTGCTGTTTTTGGCAGCGGACGACCCAGAACGCGACATCCAGTTGTACATCAACAGCCCCGGCGGTTCTGTCACGGCCGGTTTGGCCATCTACGACACGATGCAGCACATCAAGCCGGACGTGTCCACCATGTGCATTGGAATGGCGGCGAGTATGGGCGCCGTCTTGCTCGCGGCGGGTGCGAAAGGCAAGCGGTACGCGTTGCCGAACAGCGAAATCATGATCCACCAGCCGCTCGGCGGCGTTCAGGGTCAGGCTTCGGACATCAAGATTCACGCCGATTGGATCCTGAAGACGAAGGATAAGCTAAACCGCATCCTGGCAGAACGGACGGGCCAGCCGCTGGAAAGGGTGGAGCGCGACACGGACCGCGACAACTTTCTGTCTGCCGAAGAGGCGAAGGCGTATGGATTGATCGACGAGGTGATTGTGCGTCACGGGTCGTGACCGGGCGCCGGAGCGCGGGGGCAGGCCCGCGGCCCCGGTTCTGGGCACGGATCCGGGGCGTGTGGGTCATCCCCGACCGAGGGAGGGAACCGAATGTTCAAGTTCAACGATGAAAAAGGCCAGCTGAAGTGCTCGTTCTGCGGCAAGACGCAGGAACAGGTGCGAAAGCTGGTGGCCGGTCCCGGCGTATACATCTGCGACGAGTGCATCGAATTGTGCAACGAGATCGTCGAGGAGCAGCTCGGAGACGAGGAGGAATTCGACCTCAAGGAGGTCCCGAAGCCGACCGAGATCAAGGCGATTCTCGACCAATATGTCATCGGTCAGGAGCAGGCGAAAAAAGCCCTATCGGTGGCGGTGTACAACCATTACAAACGCATCAACGTCTCCGGCAGCAAGTCGGACGATGTCGAGCTGACCAAGAGCAACATTCTCCTGATTGGACCGACGGGCAGCGGGAAGACGTTGCTGGCCCAGACGTTGGCGCGCATCTTGAACGTGCCCTTTGCCATCGCCGACGCCACTTCACTGACCGAGGCGGGCTACGTCGGCGAGGACGTGGAGAACATCCTGCTCAAGCTCATCCAGGCGGCTGACTACGATGTGGAGAAGGCGGAGCGGGGGATCATTTACATCGACGAGATCGACAAAATTGCGCGCAAGTCGGAGAACCCGTCCATCACGCGAGACGTTTCCGGCGAAGGCGTGCAGCAGGCCCTGCTGAAGATCCTGGAGGGCACGGTGGCCAGCGTCCCGCCCCAAGGGGGCCGGAAGCACCCGCACCAGGAGTTCATCCAGATTGACACGACGAACATCCTGTTCATCTGCGGCGGAGCGTTCGATGGATTGGAAACCATCATCAAGCGCCGTCTGGGTCGCAAAGTCATCGGATTCGGAGCGGGATCGAGCCCGTCGTCGGACGTCTCCGACCGCGATGTGTTGACCAAGGTGTTGCCGGAGGACCTGTTGAAATTCGGGCTCATCCCGGAGTTCATCGGCCGTCTGCCGGTGATCACCACGCTGGAGATGTTGGACGAGGCGGCCCTCAAGCGGATTCTCACAGAGCCGAAGAACGCGCTCGTCAAGCAGTTCCAGAAGCTGATGGAGATGGACGACGTGGCGCTCGAATTTCACGAGGACGCCCTGACGTACATCGCCAAAGAGGCCATCAAGCGCGGCACGGGGGCGCGTGGACTGCGCGCCATCATCGAAGGGATCATGCTCGACGTGATGTACGAGCTGCCCAGCCGCGACGACGTCAAGAAGTGCATCATCACGAAGGAAGCGGCGATGCGCGAGCAGGGACCGCTGCTGCTCGGCAAGGATGGAAAGGCGACCAAGATCATCCGCAAATCGGAGGAGACCGCTTGACCCGTCGCCTGGATGGCGCCCGCACCGGGGATTCCCGGGTGCGGGCCTTTTGTTTACCTGCGGATCGGCCTGGGAATACTGGTGATATCCGATTCGCGACATCCAGGGAGGGGTATCATTGAGCGCGACTGTACTGGCCGTGATCCAGGTGTTTTTTGCCGTGGTGATCGGCCTCTACTTTTGGAACCTGTTGAAGACGCAGAACAGCAACCGGAGCGCTATTGAGAAAGAGTCGCGCAAGGAACTGGAGAAGCTGCGCAGGATGCGATCCATCTCGTTGACGGAACCGCTGTCGGAAAAGACGCGGCCGGCCTCGCTGGAGGACATCGTTGGCCAGAAGGACGGGCTGAAGGCCCTCCGGGCCGCCCTGTGCGGACCGCACCCGCAGCACGTGCTGATCTACGGACCGCCGGGCGTGGGGAAGACGGCAGCGGCCCGGGTGGTGCTGGAAGAGGCCAAGCGGAGCCCTGGATCTCCCTTTCGCCAGGACGCCAAGTTCGTCGAGATCGACGCCACCACCGCGCGCTTTGATGAACGAGGCATCGCCGATCCGCTCATCGGATCCGTCCACGATCCCATCTACCAAGGGGCGGGCGCCATGGGCATGGCGGGCATCCCGCAGCCCAAATCAGGTGCCGTGACGAAGGCCCACGGGGGAATTTTGTTCATCGACGAGATCGGCGAGCTGCATCCCATTCAGATGAACAAGCTTCTGAAAGTGCTCGAGGACCGGAAGGTGTTCCTGGAGAGCGCCTATTACAGCTCCGAAGACACCACCATCCCGTCGCACGTTCACGACATTTTCCAGAACGGGCTGCCGGCCGACTTCCGCCTGGTCGGCGCGACGACACGCTCTCCGGAAGAAATTCCGCCTGCCATCCGGTCGCGTTGCGTCGAGATCTTCTTCAAGCCCTTGACGAAGGAAGAGATCTGGCGCATCACCCGCAACGCGGCCGAGAAGCTGGGGATGGCGATGCCGGAGGCGGCGGTGCAGGAGGTGTCCAAATACGCGACCAATGGACGTGAGGCGGTCAATATGGTCCAAATCGCGGGCGGGCTCGCGCTGACTGAACAGCGCCAGGAGATCCGGCTGGAGGACGTGCAGTGGGTGATCCAGTTCGGGCAGTTGAGCCCTCGTCCCGAGCGCAAGATCCACGACCGGCCGCTGGTGGGCGTGGTCAATGGCTTGGCGGTGAACGGGCCGGCCAGCGGCATGCTGTTGGAGATTGAGGTGACGGCGACACCCGCTTCCACGGCTGGCAAAGGAACGGTGACCATCACGGGGCTGGTGGAGGAGGAGACGCTCAACGCCGGGGGGCGCAGCGTGCGGCGCAAGTCGATGGCGAAGGCGTCGCTGGACAATGTCTTGACGGCATTGCAGCGCGTCGTGCGACTGAATGTGCGGGATTACGACCTGCACGTCAATTTCCCGGGCGGCATGCCGGTAGACGGGCCGAGCGCCGGAATTGCCATGGCGACGGCGGTCTACTCGGCCATCACCGGTATCCCAGTGTTGAACACGGTGGCCCTCACGGGGGAGTTGTCAATCCGCGGCCTGGTGAGGCCCGTCGGCGGCGTGCCGACGAAGATCGAGGCGGCCAAGGAAGCGGGCGCGAAGACCGTGATCATCCCGAAAGAGAACTGGCAAGAGATCTTCTTGCAAATGGAGGACATCAAGGTGGTACCGGTGGAGAAGTTCGAGGACGTGCTTCGCTTTGCGCTCGAGGGGTTCGTCGAAGGCGGAGCCCCGCTCCCCATGCCGGGCGTGGCGGCGGCCGGGGCGGTCGGAGGGACCAGCATCACCTCCGCCAAGAGCGGCGACTGACAACCCGGGCGCGAACGGCGTGTCGGACGTGTCGGCGGGATGGTCCAGCGATGATGCATCGCGGGATCATCCCGCTTTCTTTGCGAATTGGGCCCGGTCCCTGGACGGACGCCGATTAGACATTGAGATCCCGATTCTGTACAATAAAGGCCAATTCCTTCCCTGCCGTGCTTCCGGCAGGGCCCGGCGTGCAACGGGCGAACTTGGGGGTGAAGTCTTTGGAGCGACCTGTGGGCGACGTGTTCCCGCTCCTGCCTTTGCGGGGACTTTTGGTGTATCCGGGTATGGTGCTGCACTTTGACGTCGGTCGCGACAAGTCCGTGAAGGCGCTGGAGAAAGCCATGCTGGGCGGGGAACACCTGATCCTGTTGGCGTCCCAGGAGGACGGTCAGGTGGACGACCCATCGGAACAGGACCTGTTCCGCGTCGGCACCATCGCGCGGGTCAAACAGATGATGAAACTGCCCAACGGCACCATCCGGGTGCTGGTGGAGGGGCTGGAGCGAGCCAATATAGAGGAGTTTTTGCGGACGACCGAGTGGTTCGAAGTACGGGTACGGCGCCATCCGGACCGCGCGGTCGAGGTCACCCCGGAGCTGCAGGCACTGATGCGGTCGGTGCTCCAGCAATTTGAACAGTACGCGAAACTTTCGAAGAAGATCGATCAAGAGACCTACATGTCGGTCATGGATGTCGAACACCCGGGCCGGCTGGCCGACGCCATCGCGTCCCATCTGCCCCTGAAGATCCGGGACAAGCAGGATGTCCTCGAGGCCTTCGACATCACCGCCCGCCTCGAGAAGGTGCTACAGGTGCTCTCCGACGAGCGCGAAGTGCTGGAGTTGGAGAAAAAGATCCACCAGCGCGTGCGCAAGCAGATGGAGCGGACCCAGAAGGAGTACTACCTGCGCGAGCAGATGAAGGCCATCCAGAAGGAGTTGGGAGACCGCGAGGGCCGCGCGGCGGAGGTCGAGGAGCTGCGCGAGGCGATGGCCAAGAAGCCGCTGCCGGAGGCGGTGGCCGAACGGCTGGAGAAGGAGATCGAACGGTTGGAACGCATCCCGCCCGCGTCGGCGGAGGGCACCGTCGCCCGGACGTACATCGACTGGCTGCTCGCTTTACCCTGGCTCGAACGCGCGGAATCGGAAGTGGATCTGGAGCGGGCGCAGAAGATCCTCGACGAGGAACACTACGGGCTCGAGAAAGTCAAGGAACGGATGCTGGAGTTTCTAGCGGTTCAGAAACTGGTCGGCCGTCAGTCGGGACCCATCATCTGCCTGGCAGGCCCGCCTGGTGTCGGCAAGACCTCCCTCGCCCGGTCCATCGCGACCTCCCTGCAACGCCCGTTCGTGCGCGTGTCGCTGGGCGGCGTGCGCGATGAGGCGGAGATCCGCGGGCACAGGCGGACCTACGTCGGCGCCCTGCCGGGACGCATCCTGCAGGGCATGAAGCAGGCCGGCAAGCGGAATCCGGTGTTTCTGCTCGACGAGATCGACAAAATGGCGAGCGACTTTCGCGGCGATCCCGCCTCCGCCATGCTGGAGGTGCTGGATCCGGAGCAGAACAGCAATTTTTCCGATCATTATATCGAGATCCCGTTTGACCTGTCTGACGTCCTGTTCATCACCACCGCCAACGACGTGTACCAGATCCCGGGACCCCTGCGGGATCGCATGGAGATCATCCATCTGTCCGGGTACACGGAGGTGGAGAAGCTGCAGATCGCCAAACGCCACCTGCTGCCCAAGGAACGGGATAACCACGGGCTGAAGGGGGATAAGATCCGCATCTCGGACGAGGTCCTGCTGCAGCTCATCCGCGGGTACACCCGGGAGGCCGGGGTGCGCCAGTTGAATCGCCTGCTCGCGGCCATCTGCCGCAAGGTGGCGCGAAGGGTGGCGGAGGGAGAGCAGAAGCGGGTGACGGTCACCTCAAAGCTGCTGTCTGAGTTTCTGGGTCCGCCGATCTACCGCCACGGCCGGATGGAGGAAGAGGACCAAGTCGGCGTGGTGACGGGACTGGCCTGGACGCCGGTGGGCGGCGACACGCTGCTGGTCGAGGTTGCCGTGGTGCCGGGGAAAGGCAAGATCGTGCTGACGGGCCACCTGGGCGAGGTGATGCGGGAGAGCGCTCAGACCGCGCTGTCGTACATTCGCTCGCGGGCCCGGGTGCTCGGGATTCCGACGAATTTCGCGGAGAAGGTGGACATCCACGTCCACGTCCCGGAAGGCGCCATCCCGAAGGACGGTCCATCGGCCGGCATCACGATGGCGACCGCCATTGCGTCCGCGCTGACCAATCGCCCGGTGCGGCACGATGTGGCGATGACCGGTGAGGTCACCCTGCGCGGCCGGGTGCTCCCCATCGGAGGACTGAAGGAGAAGGTGCTGGCCGCCCACCGGGCGGGGATCCGGACGGTGTTGATGCCGGCGGAGAACGAGAAGGATGTGCGGGACATCCCCGAGTCGGTGCGCAAGGAGATGCGTTTGATCCCGGTGTCCCACATGGACGAAGTGCTGGGGCACGCTTTGTGCGAGGAACCTGTTCCGGGCGACAATCCGCTGGAAAACTGGGTCGCGGGTGTACACGAGCTGACCGACCCGGGATATGCCCAGGAGGGGACGCACCAGTGAAGGTGCGCAGCGCGGAGTTTGAGATCAGCGCCGTCCGGCCGAGTCAGTGGCCGGGCGGCGGTTTGCCCGAGTTCGCCTTTGTCGGCCGCAGCAATGTCGGAAAGTCGTCCTTGCTCAACGCCCTGCTTCAGCGCAAATCTCTCGCTCGGGTGTCGGCCACGCCGGGCAAGACCCAACAGATCAACTTCTACCGCGTCAACGACGCCTTTCGCTTCGTCGACCTGCCCGGGTACGGCTATGCCGCGGTGAGCAAATCGACGCGCGGGCAGTTCGCGCGCTTCATCGAGACGTACCTGACCGCGGAGCGGCCCCTCCTGCGCGTGATGCATCTGATTGACATCCGGCACGAGCCTACGGCGCTCGACGTGCAGATGCACCGGTGGCTCCTCCAGCTGGAACTCCCGGTCTGCATCGTGGCGACCAAGCGGGACAAGATCTCGCGCGGGGCGATCCAGGCGCACACGGCGCGCATCCGCAAGGCGCTCAACACGCCGTGGCCGATGGTGGCGGTGTCGGCCGTCCACCGGGATGGCCTGGAGGCGCTTTGGAAGGTGTTGGACGAGGACTTGGAGCGGTGGCGAGAGGGGCCACCGGTTTTGGAGCCCGAGGCGGATCTGGCGGACGTGGACGTGTCGGAACAGCCGGGCACCGGGCGGACGGAGCCGGCTTCAGCGGCCGTGGCGGAACGGCCGAGCCGGGTGCCCGGGCAAGAGGCGGGGGACGCGGACGTTCGGATCGGCCAAGAGCATGCTGGCGAAGAGGATGACGCACCCGGCGAGGGCTGGCGCGCCTAACCGGTCGCCACGGGCCGCCCAGCCGATGGCCGCGGCGAAGACGGGCTCCATGGAAAAGATGATGGCCGTCTGGGCAGAGCTGGTGTGCTGTTGAAACGCCGTCTGCGCCCAGTAGGCGAGGGCGGTTCCGGGGATGGCGCAGATCAAGATGGCTTGCCATACACCCGGCGCGGTCAGCTGTGCCAACCCGGGCCACGGTTCCCAGAGGGCCGCCGCCGTGCAGCCGAAGGTCAATCCCCACACCTCGATGGCGGACAGGGCCAGCGGGTCGACGTCCTGGCCCCACCGCTCTGTCTCCACCACCTGCAGAGCGACGCACACCGCACACAGGAGCACCAACAGGTCTCCCCCGGACCACCCGGTGCCCTGAAATCCGCAGAGCAGTCCCAGCCCGGCGGCGGCCAGCACCGCGGCCGACCCGGTGCGCCAACTGGGGCGCACCCCGAGCAGCGGATACGCGAGGATCGGGACCAGCACCACGTTCAAGCCGGTGAGAAAGCCGGCGGTGGCGGGGGTGGTGGTGGCGAGCCCGAAGGTCTGCAGGGCGTAGGTGCCGAACAGGAGCACGCCGAGCCACAGACCGCGCCGCCACGTCTCGGGGCGGCCGAGTGCCCGGCGGGCATGAGGCGTCGCGAAGACGATGGCCAGCAAGGCCGCGCTCGCGACCCAAAAGCGGGCGGCGAGGAACCAGAATACAGGCACCTGCGCGATGGCGTCCTTGGTGAGGGTGAAAGTGGCGCCCCACACGAGCGTCACCGTCAAAAGGATGAAGTTCGCCGTCCAGCGGGATCGAAGCCGCCGGCGCGGCACTTGCGCATACGGTGTCGTAATCATGCTGCCAGTGTACACACCGGCCGCTCGGCGCGTCAACGGCCGGCGAGGCCTGCCCTTCGGACGGCGGGCGCAGGCGCCGGCATATCGGGTGCCTGCCGGTGCACGGATCGTTCAAGGTTTTGACAATGCCGGTGTGATATAATGACGGTCGAAATGGACGAACGGATGCGCCGGGGGCGCGCAGGAGGTGACAGGGGTGCACATCGTCGTCGCAGGCTTGAACCACAAGACCGCACCGGTGGAGGTCCGGGAACGGGTGAGCGTGCCGGAGGGAGAACTTGCGGAGACCCTTGCGGCGATGCGCCGCACGCGAACGGTGTTGGAGAGCGTGGTGCTGTCCACCTGCAACCGGACGGAAGTGTACGCCGTGGTCACCTCGTCGCGCGCCGGCGAGGATTACCTGAGGACCTGGTTCGCCCGCCGCGGCGGAGCGGAGGCAGGCCGGCACCTATATCTTCACGAGGATCAGGAGGCCGCGCGGCACCTGATGCGGGTGGCGTGCGGCCTGGACTCGCTCGTCCTCGGGGAGACGCAGATCCTCGGCCAGGTTCGCGACGCGTACCTGGCCGCCGCGGACGCGGGAAACACCGGGGCGCTTTTAAACCAGCTGTTCCGGCGGGCCATCCAGGTGGGAAAGCGGGCGCAGGCGGAGGCGGGTATCGGGCAGAACCCGGTGTCGGTCAGCTACGCGGCCGTTCAGCTGGTCCGCAAGGTGTTCGGCGATCTCACGGGCAAGCGCGTGCTGGTGGTCGGCGCGGGGAAGATGAGCCGGCTGACCGCGCAGCACCTGTTCGCCGCCGGGATCGCGGCGATGGAGGTGTGCAACCGCACGCTCGCGCGCGCCGAGGCGCTGTCGCGGGAATTTGGCGCGTCGCCGCTGCCGTGGGAGGCGATGGAGGACGGCCTGGCCCGCGCCGATGTGGTCATCAGCTCGACGGGCGCGCAGGGCTTCGTGATCGACACCGCATTGGCCGGGCGGGCCCTGGCCCGGCGAGGGCGGCGGCCGGTGGTGATGGTGGACATCGCCGTCCCTCGCGATATCGACCCGGCGGTCGGCGCCCTCGGGCAGGTGTATCTGTACGACATCGACGATTTGGAAGGGGTCGTGGCGGCCAACTTGGCGGAGCGGGAGCGGCTCGCCCGGGACGTGGAGCGGATGATCCTGGACGCGCTGCGCGAGTACGGACGCTGGCTGGCGGAGCAGGAAGTGGTGCCGCTCATCGCCGCGGTAAGGGAGAAGGGTGAGGCCATCCAGGCCTCCGTCATGGAGAGCCTCACGCGGAAATTGCCGGACCTGAGCGATCGCGAGCGGGAATTATTGCACAAGCACACCATGAGCATCGTCAACCAGCTGCTGCGGGATCCGGTGAAGAACATGAAGGAGCTGGCGATTGCGGAGGGCGGTGGTGCACACCTCGAGGTCTTCGCACAGGTGTTCGGCATCTCTGAGGCCGATCTGCGCCGCCACCGGGACGCTTCCCTGTGGCCGGAGGCCTGCGACGCGGCCGGAGGCGGCCTGCCGGAACTGGTGCGCCATTGGCGCGAGGCGCTGCGGCGGGACGGGCGCGGCCGCGACGCCGACCCGCCGGGGACGCTGCAACCCGCTTATCGGTAGGCGATCTCGATGCTGACCGGACGCATCCTCTACGATACCTTCGTGGCGCTGTACGCCCTCTCCGTGGTGTTGTTCTTTCTGGACGCCGTCCACCCCAGGCGCGCCCTGAACCGCACCGCCCTGGGGATGCTGTTCGCGTCGTTCGTCTTGGAGACCGTATTTTTCCTGGACCGGCTGCAGGCCTTGGGGACTGTACCGGTCCTGACGTCGTTTGATGCCCTGTCGCTGGTCGCGTGGCTGATCCTGGCGGTGACGCTGGTCCTCGACGCCTTTTTCCGCGTCGACCTGGTGCTGTTCGTCGCCAACCTCACCGGGTTCGGAATGGCCGCCTTCGCGGTCTTCCGGCCGATGGGGGCGGTGTACACGGCGCCGGAGGGCGACCTGTTGTACTTGCACATCGGGTTCGCGCTCCTCAGCTACACGGCCTTCGCCTTCGCTTTCGTATTCTCGCTGATGTACCTGGTGGAGCATCGCCTGCTGAGGGCCAAGCGTTGGAATCGGTGGCATTTTCGCTCGCCCCCGCTGGACAAGCTGGATCGGCTCGCCTACCGGTCCATCGTGCTCGGGTTGCCGCTCTTGCTGGTCGCCATGGTGCTTGGGACCATCTGGGGCAAGTTGACCGTCGGGCGGTTCGTGTACCTGGATCCGAAGCTGTTCTCGACCACCGTGCTGTGGGGGATGTACGGCATCTCCCCGTTGCTGCGGGCGCGGTCCGGTTGGAGCGGGCCGCGCCTCGTCGGATACAATCTGCTGTGCTTTACGGCCGTGATCGCCAATCTGTTGGTGGTGGGCAGCTTTTCGCTGTTCCACCACGTGTGAGGGCGCGACGGCGCCCGGAGAAGAGGTGGAGAACAGGTGGAGACGATTCGTGTGGCCTCGCGCCAGAGCGCGCTGGCCCTGCAACAAACCCGGTGGGTGATGGAGCGCCTGGAGCGGGCGCATCCGGGCCTTCAGTGCGAGGTGGTACCGGTAGTGACCCGCGGGGATCGCATCCTCGACGTCGCCCTGTCGAAGGTCGGCGGCAAGGGTCTGTTCGTGTCCGAGGTGGAGGCGTGCCTGGCGCGCGGGGAGGCGGATATCGCGGTCCACAGCCTGAAGGACGTCCCCGCCGTCTTGGCCGAGGGGATGACCATCGGTGCGGTTCCGGCGCGCGAGGACCCCAGGGATGCGGTCATCACCCGCACGGGCGGCCGGTTGGCGGAACTGCCCGCCGGGGCGCGCGTGGGCACGTCGAGCCTGCGCCGGGTCGCCCAGTTGAAGGCCCTGCGCCCGGATCTGGCGTTCGAACCGCTGCGCGGCAACATCGACACGCGCCTGCGCAAACTGGAGACCGAGGGTTTGGACGCGATTGTCCTGGCGGCGGCTGGCTTGCATCGGATGGGCTGGGCGGGGCGCATCACCGAGTACCTGGATGTGACCGTGTGTCTGCCCGCCATCGGCCAGGGGCTGCTCGGCATCGAGTGCCGGTCGGGCGACGAGCGCGTCCTGTCGTTGCTCGCTGCGATCGCCGATCCTGCCGCCACCGCGGCGGCCCTGGCGGAGCGGGCGCTGTTGGCGGCGCTGGACGGCGGCTGCCAGGTGCCCATCGCGGGTCATGCGCGGCCGGTGGCGGGCGGTGTGGCCTTGACGGGCCTGGTGGCGTCGGCGGACGGAAGCGAGGTGCTGCGGGCGGAGGCGCAGGGCGCTGACCCGGAACAGGTGGGCCGGACGGTGGCGGAATCACTGCGCGCGCAAGGGGCAGACCGCCTCTTGGAGACTTCGGCGTCGGCCGCGCCGGCGGGACGGTGAATCAACTTGCCAGTGGAGGAGCGAGCCGTGCCGGGCGGTGAACGCGGCGGCCCAGGCGGCCTGCCGCTGCAGGAATGGACCGTCGCGATCACCCGCCCGGAGGGACAGGGCGAGGCATTGGCCCGAAAGGTGGAGGCCCTCGGCGGACGGGCGTGGCTGGCACCCTTGCTCGCCATCGACCGGTTCCCGGACCGGCTCCTTCCCGCCATCCGGCGCTGGAACGACTGGGACGCGCTCGTGATCACGTCGGCCAACGCCGCGCGTGCCCTCGCAGAGGCGCTTGAGGCCGAGGGGCGCACCGAGGCGCCGCGACCTGTGGCGTGCTACGCCGTCGGGCGGGCTTCCGCCACGGCATTGGGCCGAGCCGGCCTGGTGGCCGAGGTGCCCGAAGGAGTGCGGACGGGCGCGGACCTGGCGGACGTCTTGGCCCGGCGTTGGGCCGGGCGGCATCTGCGAGTGCTGTACATCCACGGGGAGCTGGCGGATCCGAACTTTTCCGCGCGATTGGCCGAGGCGGGTGTCGACGTGACGGCCGTGTGCGCCTATCGAACGCGGGAGGCCGTGGCGGACGTGGCCGCGTGGCGGCGCCTGTTGGCGGCGTCTCCTCAACTGGCCGTCACTCTGTACAGTCCGTCGGCGGTGCGCGCCTGGATTCGCCAGCTTCAGCCGCTTTTGCTAGAATCGGGTCGGAAGGCAGCGTTTGTGTGCGTGGGGCCCACGACCGCCCGCGCGGCGCGCGAGGCGGGGCTGGCCGACGTATGGTTGGCCCCGGCGAGCCACGACGACGGAGTTGCGGAGGCGCTCGCCGCCCTGGCGGCGGCGCGGAGCCACCACAAGCCCCAACGGGATGAAGAGGGGGAGAGGACATGACCGCATTTCGACGCCACCGGCGCCTGCGGGCGTCGGCGAATTTGCGGCGGATGGTGCGCGAGCACCGCGTTGCGGTGGACGATTTGGTGTACCCGGTGTTCGTTCAGGAGGGTTTGCGCGGGAAAGAGGAGATCTCGGCGATGCCGGGCGTCTACCACTTCGGGCTGGACGCGTTCCGGCGCGAGGTGGCGGAGGTTTCCGAGCTCGGCATCCCGGCGCTGCTGTTGTTCGGGGTTCCGCTGGAGAAAGACGAACTCAGCCACAGTGCGTACGACGAGCACGGCGTGGTGCAGGAGGCGGTGCGCGCCGCCAAGGAGGAAAACCCGGATTTGGTCGTGATCACCGACGTGTGCCTGTGCCAGTACAACCCCGCGGGGCACTGCGGTCTCGTGCGCGACGGGAAGATCGTCAACGACGAGAGCTTGGATCTGATTGCGCAGACGGCCCTGTCCCACGCCCAGGCGGGTGCCGACGTGGTGGCGCCGTCCGACATGATGGACGGCCGTGTGGCGGCCATCCGGGAGCGCCTGGATGAGAACGGGTTGACGGACGTGGCCATCCTCTCCTACGCGGTGAAGTACGCCTCCGCGTTCTACGGCCCGTTCCGCGAGGCGGCCCATTCGGCACCGGCCTTCGGGGACCGCAAGACATACCAGATGGACCCGGCCAACGTCCGCGAGGCGGTGAAGGAAGCCCTGACGGACCTCGAAGAAGGCGCCGACATGCTGATGGTCAAGCCGGCTCTCTCGTACATGGACGTCACGCGTGCGGTGCGCGAGGTGTGCGAAGTCCCCGTGGCGACCTACAACGTCAGCGGCGAGTACAGCATGGTCAAGGCGGCCGCTGCCCGGGGCTGGATTGACGAGCGGGCCGTGGTGGAGGAAATGCTGACGTCGTTCAAGCGCGCCGGTGCGGATTTCATCATCACCTACCACGCCAAGGACATGGCCCGCTGGCTGCGCGAGCGGGCGTAAGCGGACGGAGGGGTGGACGTGTACGACAAATCGGACGCGGCATTCGCGGCCGCCAGACGGGTGATGCCGGGCGGGGTCAACAGCCCGGTGCGGGCGTTCAAGGCGGTCGGAGGCACACCGTTCTTCGCCAGTCACGGTGAAGGCCCGTACCTGTATGACATCGACGGGAACCGTTACGTCGACTACCTGTTGTCGTGGGGACCGCTCATCTGGGGCCACGCGCATCCGGAAATCGTGGCGGCGGTGGTTTCGGCCGCCCGCCGCGGCACCAGCTTCGGCGTGCCCACGGAACTGGAGACGCGGATGGCCGAAAAGGTCACGCAGCTGATCCCGAGTATCGAAGTGGTGCGGATGGTCAACAGCGGCACCGAGGCGACGATGAGCGCCCTGCGGCTCGCCCGGGCGTACACGTCTCGCGATTGCATCGTCAAGTTTGAGGGCGGGTATCACGGCCACGCCGACAGCCTGTTGGTGAAGGCGGGCTCCGGCGTGGCCACGTTCGGCCTGCCCAACAGCCCCGGCGTGCCGCGGGCGACGGCCGAGACGACGCTGACGCTTCCGTACAACGACGCGGAGGCGGTACGGGCGCTGTTCGCGCGCCGCGGGGAGGACATCGCCGCCGTGATCGTCGAACCGGTCGCGGGCAACATGGGCTGCATCCTGCCGGAGCCGGGTTTCTTGCAGACCCTGCGCGAGGTCACCCAGGCGTACGGCGCGCTCCTGATCTTTGACGAGGTGATGACCGGATTTCGGGTGGCCCTCGGCGGTGCACAGGCGCGATTTGAGATCACGCCGGACCTGACGACCCTCGGCAAGGTGATCGGCGCCGGGTTGCCGGTGGGCGCGTACGGCGGCCGCCGGGACATCATGGCGCTCGTGGCGCCGGACGGCCCGATGTACCAGGCGGGGACCCTGTCGGGCAATCCGCTCGCCATGGCGGCCGGGCTGCGCTCACTCGAGATGCTGGAGGAGGCGGGACCGGCCTTGTACGAGCGGTTGGAGGCGTTCGGCCGGCGGATCGTGGCGGCGTTCACGGCGGCCGGCCAGCGGCGCGGTGTTCCCGTGTACGGCCACGCCATCGGGGGCATGTTCGGCCTGTTCTTCCACGACGGACCGGTGCGCAGCTTGGCGGAAGCGTCGTCGTCGGACGCGGGCCGCTACGCCCGGTTCTTCCACGCGATGCTGAAAAACGGCGTATCGCTGGCGCCCTCCCAGCTGGAAGCCGGATTCTTGTCGGCGGTGCACACGGAGCGCGAGCTGGCGCAGACCGAGGAGGCCATCGAGCGGGCGATGGCGGAGGTCGTCTGAGGGTGGGTCGGGGCGCCCCGCCCCATCCTCATGGAAGGGGATGTACGGTAAGAAAAATGCCATGACAGCGACCAACTTGGCGTTGTCATGGCATTTGTCGTCGGTTTAGGCGCTCCACTGGATGATTACCTGGTCGCTGTGTTTGCAGGTTTGGTGGAAGACGGATTTCAAATCATTCCACTGCATGGGCGTTTCGTAACTGTGTGGGCGTTCCGTCATAGCGGACGAGGGGGATGGGGTGCATCGCGGAGCGGCTTGCGAAGCAGAAGCGGAGCGATGCGCCCCATCCCCTACATAATGCCTGGAGGCCGGGCATACAGTCATACAGTGAACTGGTGCACCGTCCGGCGCCTGGCCGTCCGTCATGCCCGGGGCGGGCGGGCGCGGATCACAGGGAGGGGAACGAAGTGAGCGATACAGAGCGCGCCCCGGTCATCCGTCTGAACGTGGATCAGGAGGTGTTCATTCCCGCCGTCCGGGAGGGCGATCGGGTCGAGGACGCGACGGTCGCCACGGAGGTGACGTCGTTCCATCGCGTTGGAGACGCGTACGTCCTCGAAGGGGCGATCGTCTTCGCCGGCTACCTGACCCGGCCGGGTACGCAGACGCCCGCGGAAGAAGATTCGTTCAGCCTGGATTTTGGCGACACTGCGTTCGGGCAGCATGTCCATCACCGGATGCCGTTCGTGCTGCGGGTACCCGTCAAGGTGCAGCCGCGGGGCATCGTCAACGTCGCCAGCCGCATCACCCATTGGCAACTGGACGTGGTGGGGCCGGGGTGGGTGCGGGTGCTGGCGGACCTGAGCATCGTCGGCCTAAACGGCCAGCAGGGCTACCATTTTCAGTGCGGGGCTCAAGAGGCGGGTGACGTCTTCTTTGATTCGGCGTCCGCGGAGCCAGATGCGGCAGCCCAGGGAGAACCGGCCAGCGGGGGTGGGGACACGCGACCGGACGTCACACCGTACGCGCTGGCACGCGGCGTTGGCCGCAGCCGAGCGGACGACTTTCAGAGTGCCGCGCGCCATGCCGGCGATCCTCCCCACGCTGCCATGGAAGCCATCAGCGGCGCGCGGCAAGGGGTGGGCCCCGCGGATGCGTCCGACGTGCGGGATGAGGCGGATGTCGCTCCGGATGCCGCGGACGCACGAGACGATGCCGAGGCGTGGGTTGCCGAGGAGCCGGGTGCCAAAGAGCAGTTGGTCGGGTTCGACCGGCTGATGGACGGCGGCGCGACGATGGCGCAGGACGCAGGTGACGCAGGCGATCCGGAAGAAGCCCTCGCGGTGGACGACCGGGAGGACCAGGAGGCTCCGCGCGCGGACACGGAAGCGGACGCATGGCCCGAGCCAGAGGCGTCCTTTCGTTCTCCGGAGCCGTGGCCTGAGGTGTCCAGATCCGCACCAGCGGAGGACGCTTCCGGCTCGGGCTGGACTCCGGACGACGGGTTCCTCGATCGGCCATGGACTGAGATGGAATTCGAGCATCAGTTGCCGCCGGACGATCTCCACGAGGCCGCGGGCGCGGGGTCCCCGGTGCAGGAGGAGCGATTCGTGCCGTCCCGCGGGTTTTCGGACAGCGGGTTCCAAGCGACGGCCGGGTTCGTCCAGACACCGGTGTCCTATGGCGCACCGCCCGAAGCCCAAAGCTCACCGCTGGCAGAATCTCCTTCTGCCCAGTCCCAAAGCCCCGTGGATGCCCGGTCGGACGCCTCCGGCCCGGATCGCGGAGAGGCCGTGCCGACGGTCGACAACAGCCTGTGGTCGTTCGTCGATTTCAATGCGCCGGAGCGAACGTATACCCTGCGGTTCGCCATCGTCATGGAGGACGAGAGCCTCGAGTCGGTCGCCGAACGATTAGGCGTGACGACCGCCGAGTTGATGCGCGTCAACCGCCTGACGTCGGACACGGTCTACGCCGGCCAGTGCCTTCTCGTGCCGGTGCCGGTGGGCGTCCGTTGAGGGGCGGTGCCCGTGCCGGAAGAAGAAGCGGACCTGATGTGGGCAAGGAATGGTCTGGCGCACTACGACGTACCGGCGGAGCGGTGGACGCCGATGGAACCGGGACGGGTGCGGATCGATAGCGGCGGCCGGTGCTACGAGGCGAGGCGGCTCAGCGCCGCCGCCGCCCGCTGGCGCACCGCCGTCACCGACGTCTGTGCCGAGCGAGGGTTTCGGCGGACGCAGCGCCCCCTCGCGACGCTCTAC
This sequence comes from Alicyclobacillus macrosporangiidus CPP55, assembly GCF_000702485.1. Taxonomy (GTDB): domain Bacteria; phylum Bacillota; class Bacilli; order Alicyclobacillales; family Alicyclobacillaceae; genus Alicyclobacillus_H; species Alicyclobacillus_H macrosporangiidus_B. The sequence continues at coordinate 190,692 of NZ_JNIL01000001.1, forward strand.
CTGGAGCGGTGGGTCCGGATGGCGGACGGGAGCGCGTTCATGCTGGTGGATGTCTTCATGGGGAGTCCGCTGCAGCCCATGCCTCACGACGTGGACCTGGCGGCGAGGAATTTGGCCCGCCTGCACCGGGCGCTCGACGGGGCGGGCGCGCACCCGGATCTGAGTGACCTGCCCACACGGCGAGGGAACTGGCTCGACCGCCTGCGCGCCGGACGCGATGCCTTGGCGGCTGAACGGCTGTTGGCCGGGGACCGTCCCGGCGCCGTCTCTGTCTCCGGCCCTGCCTCCGGCGGGCGGGCGTGGGCCGTCTGGTTGGATCGCTGGGCCGAGACGGCGGACCGCGCGGTGGCCGCCCTCGAACGGTCGGGGTACGGGGAGCGCGCCGGGGAAGCGGCGCGCCGGCGGGAGATCGCATGGAACGGTTACCGGCTGCAGACGCTCGTCCGGACCCCAGGCGGGCGGATCGCCACGGTGCAGTGGGTCGATCCGGTGGCCGACGCGCGCCTGTTCGACCTGGCGACCTTGTGCCACGAGGTGTGCTTGGCCGGTCACGCGGGCGGCGTGGCGGAGGCGCTGTCTGCGTATCGCGCCGAGGCGGCACTGGACGCCGACGAGGCGGACATGGTCCGGGCATTTGCCGCGTTTCCGCACCACGCGGTGCAATGGCTGCGCACCTGGCGTGCAGCGCGCGGGGCGACCGGCCTGCCTTCCGGATGGGAGCGTGTAGCCGCACGGCACGACCAGGCCGCACAGGCCCTGTTGGGACGCATTGGGGGGGATGAGGTTGGCGCCGCAACCTGAACCGGTGTCCGAAGTGCTGCGCGCCTGCGGGATGGATGAAGAGGTACTCGACGAGTACGGGTTGATCCCGGTGCACGCGCGGGCGGCCCGTGGCGGGGTGAAACTGCGGACCGCCTCCGGGGCGCGCCTGCTGAAGCGGGTGCACATGCCGGTGGACCGGCTCCGCTACGTGTTTCTTGGCGCCGAGCACGCGGCGGCCCAGGGGCTTCCGGGCGTGCCGCGGTTCATCCGCAACCGCTACGGCGATCCGTTCGTGATCCACGAGACTGGACTGTACTACCTGACCGCCTGGGTGTCGGGGCGGGATCCGGACGCGGGCAAAGTCACGGACCTGGCCGCTTGCGCCGGCGAACTCGCCCGTTGGCACGTGGCGATGTCGGCGTTCGGCCAGACGGTGGCCTGGCAGCCGGAGGCGCGGTCCCTGCCCGATCGGCTGGCGGCGGCCCTGCCGGAACTCGAGCGGGATCAGGAACCGTCGTCTGCCGCGGGATCGTTCGCGCGGCTGTATGCGGCCTGCCGCCGGGACTTGGCGGAACGGCTGCGCTTCGCCCTGGCGGCGTGCGCAGAAGCGGACTACGAATCGCTGCACGCTGTGTCCCGGGCGGAGGGGCGCACCTGCCACGGCCGATTTGTCCGCCAGAGTTTGGTGTACACCGGGAACCAGTGGTGTGTGCTGGACTACGACCGCATGCATCCCGGTCCGCCTGTGGAGGACCTGGCGATGTTTCTCCACCGGTATCTGCCGGCGCATGCGTGGAGCGGGGACGTGTTGGCGCGCGCGTTGGCCGCCTACGAGGCGGTTCGGCCGCTGGCAGAGAGCGAGCGGTTTGCGCTCGCGGCTCTCCTGTCCGCGCCGTTGCGCAGTGTTCAGGTGGTGCTCTGGTACATGCACCGCGCCCGGGCCTGGGATGAGGACGAGTACATGGATGCCTTGGAGTCGTCGTTGGAGCTGGAGGAACCGCGCCAAGCGGCCGTCAACGAAGTGTTGGCACGTTCCCCACACTGGGCTTTGGCGGAAGGCGCGGACGCGGGGGATGCGGGCAAACGGGTACCTGTGCAGCATTTGAGGATGGAGGTGCCCGTCGAGGTGGAGGAGGATGCTGGCGGGTCGAGCGGCGCAGCCGACGGGGATGGCGCCGCCGACGGCGGGCGGGAAGCGTCCGGCCATGTCCTCGACTCCGCCCGTTCGGATCCTGGGCCGCTGGGATCACAGGAGGCGCCGCGACCGCCTTCGCCGTCCGGCAAGAAGCCGGAAGGCGGCCGCAAGCCGAAGCGGTCCCGGCGCGGGCGCAGGCGCGGGGGTGGTGCAGGTCCGGGCGGCGTCAACCTAGGCGACGAGGGCCACCCGGCCGGCCTGTGGCGGGGATCAAGACCACCTGAAGCCTAGGGAGCGCCGAGGAACAGCGTAACGAAGACGATGAACAGGATCAGCAGAACGAACAGATCGAGCGCGCTCGGCCATAGGATGGCGCGCAGAAAGAGCAGAAAGATGGCGATGGCGAGGAGCAGTTTCACGAACCGCGCGAGCGCGTAGAAAAAGCCCACCGCGACCTCCCCCCATTCCCACTTGTCGTCGATTCATGTATATGCGTGGGTTGGGCCGGTGACAACCGGAGCCGAACTTGGTAAGATGGACAAAGATTGTTGAACTTCGGCGTCCGGCTGGACGGATGGAGGTCTGCATGAACGCACCAACGACTCCGGGGGTGTGGCGGGGCTGGCACTGGCGCTTGATGGCGTGGACCATCGCGGTGGTGGTCGTCCTGCAGGTGGCGGCCTATTATTTTGTCCCGAACCACTATCCCATCTCGCAAAGCATGCTCTTGGCCATGCTGATTGTCTCCTACGTGATCATCCCGCGCGCGCAGGAGCGCAGGCTGGCCAACGCCTTTGTCGCCATCGCCGTCACGTTCCTCATCAACCTGGCCCTGGAGGCCTTCGTTGAGCGGGGTTGGCAGACGGCCGCGGCGACCCACCAGCTGGGGGTGTACGTGGAGCTCAACGCCCTGTACCTGGTGTTCAGTTTCGCGATGGCGTTCATCTACCTGCGACTTACGCAGTGGTCGGACCGCAAACGGGCGGAACTGGAGGCCAAGCGGCGGGCGGAGCGCATGAAGGACGAACCGGTGCGCAGGCGGGTCCACAGCAAGAAGAAAAGGAAGAAACGCCGCTGAGGTTCCGCGCTTGACAGCACCGAGGGCGGCCCGATAAAATGAAAGCTAATGCAGCCAACGGCCGCGTGGCGTTTCCAGGCCGCGCGCCGCGGACAAAAGGCAATGAAGGAGAAGGAGTAGGGCGACCGGGGCTCGTCAGGAGCGGAGGTCCGCTCCGCAGAGAGGGTGGCCATCGGCTGGAAGCCACCCCGGCCGCGCGTCCGAACGTCGTCTCCGAGCCGTCTTCGGACCGGGTCATCCCGTTATCGATGACAGAGGGCCCTTCGCGCACCTGCGCGGGGGGAATTCAGGTGGTACCGCGGAACCGACCTTCCGTCCTGATGAGGACGGGAGGTTTTTTGTTTGGCCGGTTGGCGTGCGGACCCGCTGCGGGCGCGGCGTGAACGACACGAATCGCGGAGGAGGACCTGCGATGGCACACACAGCACCTTCCACCAGTCTGCCGCCGGTGTACGACCCGAAGGCAGTGGAGCAGAAGATCTACCAGTTCTGGGAACGAGGCGGGTACTTCCAGGCGGGCAAGGACGCGTCGAAGCCGGCGTTCTCCATCGTCATGCCGCCTCCGAACGTCACCGGGTCGCTGCACCTCGGGCACGCATGGAACAACACCCTGCAGGACATCATCATCCGCCACAAGCGCATGGCCGGCTACGACGCCCTGTACCTGCCCGGGACCGATCACGCCGGCATCGCCACCCAGGCGCGCGTCGAACGGATGTTGCGCGAGGAGGAGGGCACGACTCGCCACGAGCTGGGACGGGAGCGGTTCGTCGAGCGGGTGTGGGCGTGGAAGCACAAGTACGGTAACCTGATCACCAGTCAGGTGCGGGCCCTCGGCGTGTCGTGCGACTGGTCCCGGGAGCGGTTCACCATGGACGAAGGGTTGTCGCGCGCCGTTCGGACCGTGTTCGTCCGCCTCTACGAGAAGGGGCTGATCTACCGCGGCAACCGCATTATCAACTGGTGCCCGCGCTGTTCGACTGCGCTGTCGGACATCGAGGTGGAGCACAACGACGTCGAAGGCACGCTGTATCACGTCCGCTACCCGCGCACGGACGGGCAGGGAGACGTGGTGGTCGCGACCACGCGGCCTGAGACGATGTTCGCCGATGTGGCCGTCGCGGTGCACCCGGATGACGAACGCTATCGCGATCTCGTCGGCAAGACGGTGCATCTGTCGCTGACGGACCGGGAGATCCCCGTGATCGCCGACGCGTACGTCGACCCTGAGTTCGGCACCGGCTGCGTGAAGATCACGCCCGCCCACGACCCGAACGACTTCGAGGTGGGCCTGCGCCACAACCTGGAGACGCCCAGCTGTATCGGCCCGGACGGTGTGTTGACCGAGCTCGCCGGCCCGTACCAGGGCCTGTCGCGGGAGGAGGCCCGGCGGCGGGTCGCCGCCGACCTGGAGGCGCAGGGGTATGTCGTGAAGGCGGAGCGGATCACGCACGCCGTCGGCCACTGCAGCCGCTGCGACACGGTCGTGGAGCCGTTCTTGTCCGATCAGTGGTTTGTCCGCATGGAGCCTCTCGCGCGGGCGGCCATCCGCGGCGTCGAGGAGGGGAAGCTCCGCTTCGTGCCAGAGCGGTTCGAGAAGGTGTTCGTGCACTGGCTGGAGAACGTGCGCGACTGGTGCATCTCTCGCCAGCTCTGGTGGGGTCACCGCATTCCGGCCTGGTACTGCGACGCCTGCGGCGGCATCACCGTCGCTATGGAGGACGTGACGGCGTGCAGTCACTGCGGCTCCGGCGAAGTGCATCAGGACGAGGACGTGCTCGACACCTGGTTTTCGTCCGCCCTGTGGCCCTTTTCGACCATGGGTTGGCCGGACGACACGAGCGACCTGGCCCGGTATTACCCGACGGACACCCTCGTCACCGCGTACGACATCCTGTTCTTCTGGGTCGCGCGGATGGTGTTCACCGGGCTCGAGTTCACGGGAGAGATGCCGTTCGCGACTGTGGTGGTCCACGGACTGATCCGGGCCTCCGATGGACGAAAGATGTCTAAGAGCCTCGGGAACGGGGTCGATCCGCTGGAGGTGATCGACCGCTACGGCGCCGACGCCCTGCGCTTCACGCTGACCACCGGCACCTCGCCCGGCAACGATCAGCGCTTTTACTGGGAGAAGGTCGAGGCGTCCCGGAACTTCATCAACAAGGTGTGGAACGCCTCTCGCTTCGTGCTGATGAACCTGCCCGACGGGGGCGCCATCCCGCCGCTCAATCGGGAGGCGTTGACGCTGCCCGACCGCTGGATCCTGCATCGGCTGCAGGAGACGGTCGCCGCCGTCGGCGAGCTCATCGACCGGTACGATTTCGGCGAAGCCGGGCGCGCCCTGTATGATTTCGCCTGGGACGACTTCTGCGACTGGTACATCGAGTTCGCGAAGCTGTCGCTGTACGGCGAAGATGAGGCGCGCAAGGGGCAGACCCGTGCGGTCTTGGTGCACGTGCTGGACACCCTGCTGCGCCTGCTGCACCCGTTCGTGCCGTTCGTCACGGAGGAGATATGGCAGTCTCTTCCGGTCCCCGGCGACGCCCTGATTGCGGCGGCCTGGCCGGCCGTGGATGCGTCGCTGTTCGACGAGGACGCGGCCCGCCGCACCCAGCAGCTGATGGAGGCGGTGCGAGCTGTGCGCAACGTCCGCGCGGAACTGAATGTGCCGCCGAGCCGGCCGGTGGAGCTGGTGGTGCGGCCGGCGGATGCGGCGGCGGCCGAACTGTTCGAGTCGGTGCGTGACGTCCTGTGGAAGTTCGGTCACCTCTCGGCGTTGACCATCGATCCCGATGCCTCCGCGCCCGCGCAGGCGATGACCGCCGTGGTGACGGGAGCAGAGCTGTATCTGCCTCTGGCGGGGCTGGTCGACATCGCCGCCGAACTGGAGCGGCTGCAAAAGGAGCGCAGCCGCCTGGAGGCGGAGGTGGCTCGGGCGCAGAAGAAACTGGCCAATCCGCAGTTCGTCGCCAAAGCGCCGGCCGACGTCGTCGAAGGGGAGCGGGCCAAGTTGGCCGACTACGAGGCGAAGCTGCAGGCGGTCGAGGCACGGATTCGCCAGTTTCAATCCTGACCGCGGACGGGCGGATGTGACCAATGCCCCGGGAGGCGAATAGATTATGGCGGTGGGCGCACCGCAAGGTGCGAATTGGCTGCGCAGTCTGGCGCGCTTTGGCATGAAGCCCGGTCTCGACCGCACTCGCCGGGTGTTGGCGGCCCTGGGCGATCCGCAGCAGGCGCTTCGCTTTCTGCACGTCGCGGGGACCAACGGGAAGGGGTCCGTCTGCGCCATCCTGACCGCGCTCTTGTCGGCACGCCTGCGGACGGCCACCTACACCTCCCCCGCCTTCGACGGGTACCGCGGCCGCTTCGTGGTGGACGGGCGGCCTATTCCGGAGACGGTGTTCGAACGGCTGGCCGAGACAGTGCGGCAGGCCGCGGAAGCGGCCGTTCCGGGCGATCCGCTGACCGAGTTCGAAGCGCTCACCGTGATGGCCATCCTGTACTTCCACGAGGAACGGGCGGAGGCCGTCGTCTGGGAGACCGGGCTCGGCGGGCGGCTGGACACCACGAATGTGGTGATGCCCGCCGTCACCGGCATCACAAACGTGGGATTCGATCACATGGATGTGCTGGGAGACACGCTCCGCCAAATCGCCCGGGAGAAGGCCGGCATCCTGAAACCGGGGGTTCCCGCGGTCACCGCGGCGGAAGGTGAGGCGCTCAAGGTCATCCGCGGCCGGGCCAAAGCCGTCGGTGCACCCCTGACGGTGTGCGGGGCGGACGTGTCGGCGACGGTGTGGCGGCGGGACGCCCGCTGCCAGTGGTTGGACTACCGCGGCCTTGACGCGGATGGGCTGCAGCTGCCGCTGCCTCTGTTCGGCGATCACCAGCGCCAGAACGCCGCCGTCGCCCTCGCGATGTACGAATGGGCGTGCCGGGTCGGCGTCTGTCCACGCCTATCGGTTCGCGAGCTGCGCGAGGCACTGATGCGCGTGCGCTGGCCCGGGCGGTTCGAAGTGTTCGAAGGGCCGCCGCTGGTGGTCCTGGACGGCGCGCACAACCCGCCGGGGGCGACGGCGCTGGCCCGGTCCCTGCGCGAGTTCGCCCAGCTCGGCGGGCTGGGGCGCGGAGCCGGGCATGACGCCGGAACACGGGGCCGCATGGGGGCGGCGGCAAGGGGCGAGCCGAAACATGCCGCGGAGACGCCGGGGGATTGGACGATGGTCGTCGGCGTTTTGGGCGACAAACCGGTGCGCCCCATGCTGGAGGCGCTTCTGCCATTGGCGGGCCGCGTGATCGCAGCGGCGCCGGATTCGCCCCGGGCGCTGCGGGCCGCCCAACTGGCGGAGGCGGTTCGGACCGTTTCACCCAGCGTCCAGGTCGAGACCCGGCCTTCGGTAGCGGACGCGCTGGCCTTTGCGCGCACCTTGGGGCGGCCGGTGTGCGTGTGGGGTTCCCTGTATACGGTGCACGAGGCGAGGAAGGCTATGGAACAAGCGGAAGATCTACGGATGTGAGGACGGTGAGGTGCGTGAATCGCTCCGAACATGTGCATTTCGTCGGGATCGGCGGCTACGGAATGAGCGCCATCGCGCGCGTGATGCTGGATCTGGGCTATGAGGTGTCCGGTTCCGACGTATCGTCTCAGGAGTTGACCCAGCGGCTGCGCGATCTCGGCGCCCGCATTTATCGCGGCCACGCCGCCAATCAGGTGGCGGGCGCGGACCTGGTCGTGTACAGCACGGCGCTGCCTCAGGACAATGTCGAACTGGAGGAAGCGCGCAGGCGCAACATCCCCATTGTGCACCGGTCCGAGATGCTGGCGCGCCTGATGGAGGACCGGGTCGGCGTGGCAGTGACCGGTGCCCACGGCAAGACCACCACAACCTCGATGATCGCCTACATGATGGAACGCTGCGGGCTGGATCCCACCTTCGTGATCGGCGGCGTCGTCAGCAACATCGGGGATAATGCGAAGGCGGGCCGGGGCAGTACGTGGTCGCCGAGGCTGACGAGAGCGATGGGTCGTTTCTGCACTACCGTCCGAAGATCGCCGTGGTGACGAACATCGAGCCGGACCACTTGGAGCACTACGGCGGAAGTTTTGAGAACCTCAAACGGGCGTATGCCCAATTCATCGGCCAGATCCCGGAGAGCGGCCTGTGCGTGATGTCGGGTCAGGACGAGCACCTGCGTGAGATTCGCCCAGCGGCCCGGTGCCGGGTGATGACGTACGCCATCGACGAGGACGCCGATTACATCGCCCGCGACGTGGCGTTGGTCGACCGCGGCAGCCACTGCACCGTGTGGTTTCGCGGGGAGCGGTTGGGCACCCTGGTGCTGAGCCTGCCCGGTGTTCACAACGTGATGAACGCCCTGGCGGCCATCGCGGTAGGCCGGGAGGCGGGGCTGGGGTATCCGGACATCGCGCAGGCCCTGCACGAATTCCACGGCGCCAAGAGGCGTTTCCAGGTGATCGCGGAGGCAGGCGGCGTCCTGGTGATCGACGACTACGCGCATCATCCCACCGAGATCAGCGCGACCATCGCGGCGGCGAAGACGACCGGCCGGCGCATCATCGCCGTCTTTCAGCCGCAGCGGTACACGCGCACGTTCTTCCTGTTCGACGCCTTCGCCAAGGCCTTCGGCGGGGCGGACGAGGTGGTGATCACCGACATCTATTCCCCGGCGGGCGAGAAGCAGATCGAGGGCGTCTCGGCAGAGAAACTGGCGGAACGCATCCGGCTCGACAGCAATCCGAACACCCGCTTTTTATCCACGAAGGACGATGTCTACGAGTATCTGGTCCACACCGTCCGCCCGGGCGATCTGGTGCTGACGATGGGTGCGGGCGACATCTGGCAGGTCGCCTACCGGCTCGGCGCCGCCCTGGGAGGCCTACAGGAGACGGCGTACGCGTAACGGAAAATGCGAAGCAAAAGGGGCCACCCCAGCGGGGTGGCCCCTCGTCATCGATATCCGCCTGCGCGTATCGTCTCGGCGTTCCTCACGGTCTGCGCCGCCGCCAGCTCTCCCTGGCCCGTGCGAACCAGTAAAAGGCCAGTGCCACCAGGGCCGCGAACAGGGCGAGCTTGATGGCCAGATTCAGAAATGCCATGAGCAGCACGAATGTGATCACGCCGACAATGACCACGGCGACCGTTCTCTTCCAGTCCATCGCACAGCCCCCCTCAGACCCCGGCTTGAATTCCGCCAAGCTTGTCCCTGCTTTCAGTATACCATGCCCCTGCTGAACACACACGCGCCTATTCAACACTGCTCGATAAAATTCGACAAGTTCCGGTCGAATCGACAGGATTTTTGCAGGGAGAGGTCGAATACACGCGACAGCGTCAGAGGAGAGATTCGGACGGCGGCTTTCTGCCGCAAGGCGGCAGAGGGCATGGAAGGGGTCGAGGGTGTGTCCGCGGGCGGATGGACCGGGCCGGTGTTCGCCTGGATGGGCTTTATGTTCGGTTTGTTGTTCGGCTCGTTCATCAACGTGGTCGGGTACCGCGTACCCCGCGGGGAGTCGGTGGTGTTTCCGCGGTCCCATTGCCCGGACTGCGGCCGGACACTGAGCGCCTGGGAGCTTATCCCGGCCGTGTCTTGGCTCATGCTCGGGGGGCGTTGCCGGACGTGCCGCAATCCAATTCCGCTGAGGTACCCTTGCATCGAGTTGGCGGCGGGGGCGCTGTTCGCGTTGACGGCGGTCCACGCCGACCGCCTTCTGGAAGGCCTGGCATGGTCCGTGTTCTGGCTGCTGTTGTTGGCGACTGTGGCCACGGACCTGACCTCGATGCGGGTGCCGAACGTCCTGTCTTTGCCCGGGGCCGCTGTGGTGCTGGGATTGGTGATCGCCTCCGGGGTGCGGAGCGCGGGCGGGGCTCTGCTCGGCATGGCAGGCTGCACGCTGACGCTGTGGGGGATTCATCTGCTATCGCGCGGCCGGATGGGCCTGGGTGACGTCAAGCTGTACGCCAGCATCGGCGCCATGCTCGGCTTCTGGGGCGGGTTGGAGTCGCTCGTTTTGGCGTCCGTGTACGGTACGGTGATCGGTTACGGCATGCGCGCGGTGGGCTGGCTGAAGCCGCGCCAGCCGGTGCCCTTCGTGCCGTTCATCGCCATGGGCGTGGTGACGGCCGTGTGGTTCGGGGATGCCCTGACCAGCTGGTATCTGCGCGAGGTGCTCGGGTGGGCCGGCTGACAGCGACGTTGCCTTGGGGAGGGGGGTGATGCACGATGGCGCGAAAACGGCTGGGGGACCTGCTGGTGGAGATGGGCCTGATCACGCAGGAGCAGCTGCAGGACGTCCTGCAGACACAGCGTGAGACCAAGGCACGCATTGGAGAACTGTTGATCAAAAAGGGGTACGTCACCGAGGAGCAGATCATCGAGGCGCTGGAGTTTCAACTCGGCATCCCGCACATCAACCTGTACCGGTACGCTGTCGACCCGAGTGTGGTTCAGCTCGTGCCAGAGGCGTTGGCGAGGCGCCATCTGGCGTTTCCGGTCAAGAAGGACAAGCAGCGGCTGACGGTGGCGATGGCCGATCCGCTCGATTTCTACGCCATCGAGGACCTGCAGATGTCCACCGGGTTTCAGATAGAGCCGGCGATCGCGTCGAAAGACGAGTTGCGCGCCTTCATCGAGCGCTACTACGGTATGCGGGAATCCGTCGACGAGTTGAAAGCGGTGGTGCGGCCCGCCGAGGAAGAGTTGACCAGCCAAGTCACGAACGAGGACGCGCCGGTCGTGCGCCTGGTCAACCAGATCATCCAGCAAGGCTTGGCGATGCGCGCCAGCGACATCCACATCGATCCGGCGCCGGATGGTTTGCGCATCCGCTACCGGGTGGACGGGGTGCTGCGCACCGAGCAGGTGTTGCCGCGCTCGATGCAATCGGTGGTGTTGACGCGGCTGAAGATCATGGCCAATTTGAACGTCGCGGAGCGCCGGCTGCCTCAGGACGGGAGAACCGCCGTGGAAGACGGGGCCCGGAAGGTGGACGTACGCGTGGCCACGCTGCCGACAGTGCACGGAGAGCGGTGTGTGCTGCGTCTGCTCGACCCGCGGCAAGGGGTGATGGACATCGCCGGTCTCGGCTTGTCGGCTGCCAATGAGGCGGTGTTTCGGAGCTTGATTCGGGCCTCGCACGGAATGGTCCTCATCACCGGACCCACGGGCAGCGGCAAGACGTCCACTCTGTACGCCGCGCTGCGCGCACTCAATTCGGAGGAGCGAAACGTCATCACCATCGAAGACCCGGTGGAGTACCAACTGCCGGGAGTCAACCAGGTTCAGGTCAACCCGGCCACCGGCCTGACGTTTGCGCGCGGGCTGCGCTCCATCCTGCGCCAAGACCCGGACGTGGTGATGGTGGGTGAGATCCGGGACGCGGAGACGGCCGAGATCGCCATCCGGGCGGCCCTCACCGGGCACCTGGTGCTGAGCACCCTGCACACCAACGACGCGGTCAGCGCCCTCACTCGCCTCGTGGACATGGGCATCGAACCGTACTTGGTGGCGTCCGCGGTGCTGGGTGTGGTGGCGCAACGGCTGGTGCGCAGGGTGTGCGACCAGTGCGCGGAGGCGTACGCGCCTGCGGCAGCGGAGCAGGCGTTCTTGGAGCGGCGGGGCGTACGGGCGGACAAGCTGTTGCGCGGACACGGCTGCGGGTACTGCGGGCGCACCGGCTATCGCGGCCGGGTGGCGGTGCACGAGGTGCTGCGGATGGACGATACCCTGCGCGCGATGGTGGTCGAGAAGCGGCCCGACTCCGACTACCGCCGGCACGCCACGGCAAACGGGATGACCCTGATGGTCGACGACGGGATCGAAAAGGCCTTGGCCGGGCGCACGACGCTGGCGGAAGTGATGCGGGTGACCTTGCGCGAGTAAGCGGCGGGCGTGCCGTGGATGCGCAGCAACGGGAAGGAGGAGCCAGATGGACATCTTGCAACTGCTGGCGCAGGCGAAGGCGGCCGGTGCGTCCGACCTGCACCTGTCGGTCAATGCGCCGCCTGTCCTGCGCGTGAACGGGGAACTCGTGGCGGAGGGGGATCCACTGTCGCCAGCCGACACAGAAGGGATGGCGCGCGCCCTGATGACGAGCCCACAGTGGGAGGCGTTCGCGGCGGCGGGCGAGATCGACTTCTCCTTCAGCCTGCCGGGCGTGTCCCGTTACCGCGTGAACGTGTACCGGCAGCGCGGGTGCGTCAGCATCGCGGCCAGGGTGGTTCCGAATCAGGTCCCGAAGCTGGAGGACCTCGGGTTGCCGGAGGTGTTGCGCTCGTTCACGGACAAGCCGAACGGTCTGGTCTTGGTCACGGGGCCGACGGGCAGCGGCAAGTCGACGACACTGGCGGCCATGATTGACCACATCAACCACACCCAGCGCAAGCACATCATCACGCTGGAAGATCCGATCGAATACCTGCACCGGCACCACCTGTCCATCATCAATCAGCGCGAGATTGGCCTCGACACGCACAGCTTCGGGCCGGCGCTGCGGGCCGCCCTGCGCCAGGACCCGGACGTCATCCTGGTCGGGGAGATGCGGGACCTGGAGACCATGCAGACGGCCATCACGGCGGCGGAGACGGGTCACCTGGTGTTCGCCACCCTGCACACCAGCGATGCGGTGCAGACCGTCGACCGCATAATTGACGTGTTTCCGGCGTCCCAGCAGGCCCAGGTGCGGCTGCAGATCGCGTCGGTGCTGCAGGGCGTGGTCACGCAGCGGCTGTACAAGCGAGCTGATGGCCGCGGGCGCGTGGCGGCGGTGGAGGTGTTGGTCAATACCCCCGCGGTGGCGAACCTGATTCGCACGGAAAAGACCCACCAGATTCGCTCGGTGATGCAGACAGGCCGGGCGTTCGGCATGCAGACGATGGAGATGCACCTGCGCGAACTGGTGGGCCGCGGTGTGTTGCCGGCGTCCGCGGTGCAATCGGCGGGCGTACAGGGAGTCGGGGTGTCGTAAATGGAGTTTCGCTACAAGGCCGTGGACGCACGCGGCAAACGCAGGCGCGGGCGCGTGGCGGCTGAGGACCGCCGCGAGGCCTTGCGCAAGCTGCGCGAGAGCGGCTTGTACGCGACGGAGCTGGCGGCCACCGCCGAGAAGGCCGTGCGCGCAGGGGAGGATGCACCCCGCTGGCGCGTCAGCGCACCGGCCGGGCTGCGGGCCCGCTTGGAGGGGTGGCCGCGGGCGCTGACGACGGGGCGTCTTCCCACGGGAGGCTCGGTGACGGCCAAAGACCTGGCCGTATTCTCCCGCCAGCTGGCGACGTTGGTGCGGGCGGGCGTCGGCGTGGCGAGCGCGGTCGAGGTGTTGGCGGCGGAGACGGAGAACCGCCGCCTAGCTGCCGTGTTGTTGGAAGTGGTGGGGGAGATGCACACGGGCCACCAGCTGTCCGCTGCCCTGGCGGCGAGGACGCGGGCGTTTCCGCCGCTGTTGACCAACTTGGTGCGGGCCGGTGAGGCGTCCGGCAGCCTGGACGAGGTCTTGGAGCGCGCAGCCGTCCACTTCGAGAAGCAGCACTACACCCGCGAGAAAGTCAAGTCGGCGCTGGCGTATCCGGTCTTGGTGAGCTTGGTCGCCGTCTTGGTCACCGTGTTCCTGCTGGTCAAGGTGGTGCCGACGTTTGTGGCGTTGTTTCGCAATTACAACGCCCCGCTGCCACTGCCGACGCGCGTGGTGATGGACGTGTCCTCTGTTTTCGTCCACGCCTGGTTCTTAGTGCTGGCGGCGGCGGTGCTGTTGTACGCCGGCTACCGGGTGGCGCTGCGCCATGAGCGGTTCCGCTTGATGCGGGACAGGTTGCGGCTGAGGGTGCCGGTGTTCGGTCAGTTGGCGTTGAAGTCTGCCATGGCCACCATGGCCCGCACCATGGGGACCCTGTTCGCCAGCGGCGTGCCGGTCCTGCAGTGCCTCGACCTGACCGCGTCCGCCGTCGACAATGCGGTGGTGGCGCAGGGGCTCCTGCACGCGCGCGAGGGGATCGCCATGGGCCAGCCGATGTCGCAGCGGCTGGCGGGGGAGCCAGTGTTTCCTCCGTTGGTGACGCACATGATCCGCGTCGGCGAGGAGACGGGAAACCTGGACCTCATGTTGGGGAAGGTGGCCGATTTTTATGAGGCGGAAACCGAGGCGTTGGCAGACCGCCTGAAGGCCTTGCTGGAACCGATGTTGGTGCTGGTGCTGGCGGTCATTGTGGGCACGATTGTGCTGTCCGTGATCGCACCCATGTTCGCTATCTACCAACAAATTGGAAGTCTCGGATGAACGTGGGCCAGAAGGGAATTTGCCATAGGCGTCGTATATTCGAGATTGGATCGGCAACGCCGGGCCGAGTCCGGCCGGCGCGTGGGCAGGCACGACACAGACACAGGTGGCCAGGGAAGAGAAACGTGGCTGACAACGAGCCGCGGCCGCAACACGGCGGACGACGAATGGAAAGGGGATGGGTGAATGAAAGAGAAGCTGAAACAAACGGTTTTGGTGCGGCTGCAAGAGATGGAGCAGCGGCGCGAGCAGGGCGAGCGAGGCTTGACGCTGATCGAGATGCTCGCCGTCATTGTTATCCTCGGCTTGATCGCGGCCATGGCCGTACCTGCGGTTATGGGGTCCATCAACGACTCCAAGAAGAAAACCACCGAACAGAGCATGGTCGTAATTTCGGAGGCCCTGCAGCGGTATGCCATGGAGGAAGGGAACGGACAGTATCCTGTTTCTCCCGGGTACGGTTGGTATCCCGCTTCCTCTGCTCTGAACGATGTTCTGGTAGCATCTCCCAACGGGAAATCAAAAGTCGGGTACTTGCAGGCAATTCCAAAGGACGCATGGAACCAGGACTTTTGGTATAAATCGGACGGCACTTACTTCGAACTTGTGACTGACAAAGCTATCAATAGCGGTGATCCGGGTGACACCCTGTACTTGAGCAACTCGATGGCACAACCTGTGGACAATCCAAGTCAACTCCAAAATTGGCGGTAACTCGATACGAATCTCGGCGCAGCCGACTGGAGGCTACACATGCGATGACTTGGCACCTGTGGCGGCGGCGGGCAGTGGGCATCGAATTCACGCGCACCGGGTGCCGGTGTGTGGCGGTCAGGTTTAGCTCCCGCGGGCCTGAGGTGTTGGGGGCCATCGAGGGTGAGCTGGCCGACGGGAACGAGCTACAGGCAACAGACGCCTTCGTCGGCCAGCTCCGTGATTTTTCCCGCCGGCACCGGCTGCGGAACTGCCGGGTGGTCATTGGGGTACCGAGCGAACGGGTGACGGTCAGGCTGCTGAAGATGCCGCCGCTGCCGGACCGGGCGTTACGGCAGGCGGTCGCGCTGGAACTGGGCGAGACCATCCACCTGCCGTTTGACGATCCGGTGTTCGACGTGGTCAGGGTGCCGCAACTGGTTGCCGACGACCCGGGCGATGAAGTGCCGGTGTGTTTGGTGGCTGCCCCGCGCGGGTACGTGCAGTGGGCGCTGCAGGTGGTGCGTTCGGCCGGCCTGCGCCCGCGGGCGGTTGACCTGGCCCCGCTCGCACGGCTGCGGGCCGCCGGGCCGGACGCATGGCAGGCGGCCGGGGTGCGGGTGCTGTTGCAGCTGGATGATGCCGACACGACGATTTCGGTGGTCGCCGGCGGGGCGTTGTATTTTCTTCGCACTGTCGAAAATCTGTCGAACGGCGTCGACGAAGGCACCGTGGTGGACGGCCGGCTGGCCGACGTGGCGTACGAGGTGGACCGGGTGATCAAGTTTTTCCAATTCAACTTGGCCGGGCGTGAGTTGCCGGTGGACGGGGTGTGGCTGGCAGGTCTCCTCAGTGATGAGGCGGCTGCTGCCGCGCGGCTCAGCGGCCTGTTGGGTCTGCCGGTGCAGCCGCTGCCTGCCGAAGTGGTTTGGCGCCGAGGGGCAGCCGTGAACCACTCCGCCGCCTACGCCACAGCGGTGGGTCTGGCGCTGAAAGGTGGGTTCCCGTGAGCAAGGCGCGTTGGCAGGATGGCGTGATGGCGGTCAACCTGCTGCCGCAGGAATCGGTGTCTGAACGCTACTCCGGCTCCATCGCGGCCATTTGCGCCGGGGTGCTGGGCATCGCTGCCGTCGCGTTCACCGCCTTAGGCTGGAGCGAGCTGGCCGCGGTGGATCGGCGTTCGGCCTTGCTCGCCGACGTGAAGGCTCAGTTGGGCAGGGCCGCGGCGGAAACAACCGCACTCTCACAGCAGTGGAGCAACCTGCAGCGGGCGTCGCGCCTGACCGCCCAGTACGGGGAACAGCGGAGACTGGCCCCACTCTTCAACCAGGTGTGGGCGAATGCTCCGGCCGGCCTGACGATCTCCAACCTGGCCTGGGACGGCAAGCAACTGAGCCTGACCGGTGAGGCACCCAGCATTACGGCGGTGTCGGAGTACCAGCGGGCTCTGCTGGGATTGCCTGGAGCGACCAGCGCCTGGGTCAGCGATGTGCAACAGTCCGGATCGGGTGCGTACGGTTTTGCTCTGATCGTGGTGTTTTCTGCGGGCTCCGCGCCGGCTGCGGGATCGTGACGAGATTCGACCGGGGCCGAGGACATGACTGGACGGGAAAGCGGGGGGGTGTCGGATGCAGCGGCAAGTCACGGTGCGCACTGCCCTGGCGGGGCTGTCTGTGCTAACGGTCATGGCGGGTTGCGGGTTCGGATACGAACGGTGGCGGGCCGTACGGACGAACGCGGACTTGGCCGCGGCTCAGCACCAATTGGCCGCTACCGAGGCAGAAGCGGCTCGCCTGCGGAAGGCGATCCGCGACGCCGCGGCCGGCTCAAGCCAGTCCTCAGGCCAGGTTCCCCTGACCGCCGAAGAGCCGGAGTTGTTGGATGAGGTTGCCGGCTTGGCGCAAGCCGCACACGTTACGGTCACCGGGCTCACTCTGACGGATACCGGCACCGGCGGTCCTGCCGCGACGGCGACGGGAGCTGCCGCCACCACGGGAGGCGCAGCTTCTCCGGGCCAGCAAAGCGCGCATGCGGTCTCCGTGTCGCTCACTGCGACCGGGACGAGGGCGCAATTGCTTGACTTTCTCGACCGTCTGCAAACCGGAGCCCGCCTCACTGTGACGCGTCGTGCGCAGGTCGCCAATCCGTCCAGCGGGAGCGCGAAACTGATGATACAGGCCATCTTCCCGTACGCGGGGAAGGGGTGACGGCGGCGTGCGCGATCGCATGGGCGGTGTCAGGCTGGAGACCGGTTTGACGCTGGTCGAGGTTTTGGCCGCGGTGACCGTCTTGGGCGTGTTCCTGACCGCCCTGTTGGCGTTGGTGGACGGGATGTACACTCAGACGGCGGTGGATGCCCAGCGGAGGACGGCGGCACTGTTGGCGGAGGAAGCCATCGCTCACATGGCGCAGTACGGCGCCGACACGGTAATCAGCCAGGGGACGTACACCAGAACGGTAAATGGGATTCAATACACGGTGATCCCTGCACGAGGACAAGCCCCCTACAGGACCTGGCAGCTGCCAGGTGTCCAGCGTCCGGCGGAGGTGGAGGCGGAGGTGACGGTCACGTGGACCACGCGAATACTGCAACGGCAGGTGCAGGAGACAGTCACGCGAAGCCAGCTGTTTCCTTACTGAATTACCCTCCGAAGACGCGCAGCCCCGTTTCTCCGCGCTCTTCCTCCGAGTCTGGGCTCACTCTGGTGGAGCTGTTGGCCGCATTGGCGCTGACCGGAATTCTCGCCGGCGGCGTCTTGGCGGCATATTTTTTCGAGCAGCGCACCCTGCCTTGGCTGGAGGCCAGACAGGTGGTCCAGACCGGGTTGGTGTCGATAGACAAACAGTTGCGCGAAACGTTTCAGAACGTGTCGGCTGTCACATCCGCGGGGCCCTCTGAGTTGACGTGCGAGACGGCTGACGGGGGCACAGTGGAGGTCTATGTGAAGCAGGTGGACGTGGTTGACGGAATGGACGTTTGCGGCCTCGAGGTGAAAACCAACTCGTCCACCGGGCAGTCCAAGGACGTGGTGTGGCGGCTGCCCATGGTGTCGCTTGCCGGCACCCAGTTTCAGGTCCAGGGATCCCTGGTCACCGTCACGCTCCAGGGGACGTACCTGGGCCAGCCGATCTCCAGACAACTGACATCCACGTACGTGGTGGGCGGGGGGAACTGAGTTGGCGCACAAGGAGCAGGGGTCGACGCTGGTCACGGTACTGGCCGCCGTCCTCATTCTCACCGTGATGTTGACCGCCGTCCTCGGCGCGTCCGCCCAGGAAATGAACGCGACCAAACGTTCGCTCGACAGCGCCCAGGCGCTGATGGACGCGCGCAGCGCCGTGCTCACCGTGTACGACGAGATGAAGTATGAGTTTCAGATACCGCAGTGGATCTCGACCTATATTCCCAGCGGTTCGCTGGACGGCAAGGTTGTACAGCAAGGGATGCAGGCTTGGACCCAGTTTCTCAATACCATCCAGCTTCCCTACATGTTTGCCAACCGAGACATCACAGCGCAGGTCGACTTGCTCACCGGCCCTGGTGACAGCAATCTGGCCTCTGTATCGTTGTCTGATCCACATCAACCCGCTGGTTACATATTCCAGAATTTTCGCATCCGCGTCACCGCAAGGAGCGGGAGCGCCAGTGAATCTCTGCAAACCGTTGTCACCATCTCCAACGCCCTGCCATCGTTTTCCTATGCGGCCTACGCAGCCAACCACCTGTATGTGTGCGGATCGCCAGAGATGCAGGGCCAGCTTGCAGCCGGCGGCGGGGTGTATTTCAGTCATGCCGCGTGGGCAGCCCAGGATCTGGTACAATCCGGCAACGGAAATGGGAACGGGAACGGCCATGGGAACGGCAACGGCAACGGGAATGGCAACGGGAACGGCAACGGAAATGGAAGTGGCAACGGAAACGGCAACGGTCACGGCAATGGCAACGGAAATGGCAACGGAAATGGCAACGGAAATGGCAACGGAAATGGGAACGGAAATGGGAACGGGAACGGCCATGGGAACGGCAACGGCAACGGGAATGGCAACGGCAACGGGAACGGAAACGGCAACGGGAATGGCAACGGCAATGGCAACGGCAATGGCAACGGCAATGGCAATGGCAACGGCAATGGCAATGGCAATGGCAATGGCAATGGCAACGGAAATGGCAACGGAAACGGGAATGGCAACGGGAATGGGAATGGGAATGGGAATGGAACCCCCTCCCCGTACCTGACGTACCTCGGGCAGGGCATTTCGTTTATCGCCCAGCTGCCGGGAGCTCAATCCAAGCCGGCGCAGCTGGACGCCGGGGGCACATTGTACACGCCGCAGATGTCCGCCTTCACCGGGTTCAGCGGGCCGGCGCCAACGTTGTTCTATGTGGATGGCACCCATTTGACCCTGCAAGACCCCTGGCAATTGACGGATTACCTCAACGGCGGCCGCGTGACCACTGGAGGGTCGCTCGATAACCTGGTGGGCGCAGTGGTTTCGAAGTACCACGACGTGATTCAAAGTCAGGCGCAGCAGATCGGATCGACAACCATTCGCAATCCGGGCGATCCCCTGCCAGCAAGCGGGGGCGTGGTGTCCGTCCGTGACGGCTTTTACAGTGTACCGGGTGAGTCGACGGTCACGGGTCCGATGTATTTCACAGGGGACCTGACGATCCCGCCTGGAGCTGTGCTGCACATGCGAGGGCCGTTGTACATCGATGGAAACCTTACGGTGCAAGGGCAACTCGACACCACCGCGGCAGTCTTCGTTTCTGGCGACATCGTCATCGACCCGGGGGAAAACGGGGCGGGTGCCACGCAGCAGAGCCCATGGGTGCTGTTTGCGGACGGGGACATTTCGCTGACCCCGGAGCCGGGCACCCAGCCCGAGTTTTCTAATCCGATTGGGTTGTATGCATTTCTGAACAGCGCGGGGAATATCTTTGTAAACGGGGTGGATGGATATTACCGGATTTATGGCGGAGTGGCCGGGGCGAACGTGGTCATCGACGGGCAGATGGCAGATCAGGCTGACGTCGCCCGCAGGCTGTTCCTGGGCTACAATCCAAGTGCCATCCAGCACCCGCCGCAGGCGATGCCGGGGATTGGAGACGTGGACGGGCCGAAGTCGGGCATCCTGTCTGGGCTTACCCTGCAGCCGCTGCCACAACCTGTGACCATCCCGTGAGGGATGGCAATGGCAGCAGGCAGCGCACGATGGTGGCGTTTGCAATTTTTCCGCGAGATCCGATATACTGTAGCAAACCTGTTTCGCCGGGCCGCCTCTTCACATACACAGACCAAGGGGTGATGGGGTGCGGATTCCTAAGTCGAAGGTGTGGTATCTGTCGGCCGCCACAATGGCGCTCTTGGGGACCACCGGCGTGGCGGGCGCCCGCGGGTACAAATCTGTGACCGTCGTCGATCACGGACAGCGGAGGGTCATGCAAGGATTGGCCACGGGTACGGTCGGAGAGTTCTTGCAGGCGCAGGGCATCAACTTGACTCCGGAGGATCGGGTGTCGCCAGGGCGGGATGCGCCGGTGACGGATGGCATGGTCGTGGAGATCGTCCATCCCAAGACGGTGACATTCCTCGACGGGGCGCAGCGGGTCACCGTGGAGACGCTTGCGGCGACGGTCGGAGACTTTCTCCAGGAGCAACATGTCGAGCTGGGACCGGCGGACACAGTCAACTTGAAGCTGGAGACGCCCATCCAGGATGGGACGACCATTCACGTTCAGCGCGTTGAGCAGCGGGTGTCGGTGAAGCAGCAAACAATATCGTTCCAGACCATACGCCAGCGAAGCGACAGTTTGTACGATGGAGAACAACGGGTGCTGACGCGTGGTGTGGAAGGATGGGTGGAAGAGAAGACCGTCGACACGTACGTCGACGGGCACAAAGTGGGGCAGTCGGTACAGCGGCGGGTCGTGCGGCAGCCGGTGAATGAGGTGATCCTTGTCGGAACCAAGCCGCGGCCTTTCACACTGAGCGCGCGCGGCGTGGGTTCGTTGGTAGTCCGACGGAGCCTGACCGTGGTGGCGACCGCCTACGCCGCGGGCGGGCAGACTTCCACGGGAAGAGCGGCGGCACCTGGTGTGGTGGCGGTCGATCCGCGCGTGATCCCGCTCGGCACCCGGCTGTACATTCCAGGCATCGGTGTGGTGACGGCAGCGGATACGGGGGGTTCCGTACGGGGCAACCGAATTGACATCTGTGTCGCCAGCGAGGCCGCGGCGGCGCGGTGGGGGGTTCGAACCATCACGGTGTACGAGATCGAGTGATCGGTGCATGCCGATGCCAAGGGGGGCTTCTGCGGGAGCCCTCTTTTTCTCCGCTTTCTATGAAATATCTCTCATATCCCGTCCCGTCGTTCATAGACTGGGAAACAAGAGGACGACGGGGAGGGGGATGCGCCGTGCGCTTGCCGAACGAGCGGGGACAAGCCCGACGCGTGGAGGAACCGCCGCTCATCATCCGCGCGGGGGGACAACAGTGGGTGGTCCGACGCGATGGGTCTTGGCAGCAGGGCGATGCAGGCGGCGACCCGGCGCCGAACCATGCGCCTGTACGCGGGCCTGCGCGTGAGAGTCGCAGTCGCTTCCGGCGGGGGCTTGGCTGGTTAGCCGAAGCAGTGGACCGTTTGTGGGCGGACGGCGAGGAGGCCGGCGCGTCGAAAGTGGATCGGAGTTTCTTCGATCGCGATCGCGGACCTGGGCGGAACTCGATGCGGACGGCTGAGCGAAGGGGCGTCCGTGGCCGAAGCGCGAGGCGTGAGCAAGGCCGGCGCGGGCTGCGGGATGCGTTTCAAGCCGGCCTCGTGTTTGGCATGGGGCTCGGTTGCTTGAGTATGGTGCTGTTTCACCAACTGAAACCGGACCTGCGGGTGGAGGTGTCCGCGCCCTCGGCGAGCAGTGCCGTCGAGACCGTGGCCGGGCCGGCCGTCCAACTGCCCGCTTTGCGGTTGTATGTGTTGCAAATCGGGTCCTACAGCACGGAGGCGGCGGCAGAAGAACACCGGCAGGTCCTCGCCAAGCAAGGGGTGCACACGGTGGTGCACGGCGGTGGAACCTACCAGCTGTGGGCGGACGTATCGCTGCGCCAGGGGAGCCTGCAGGACGAGTTGAAGACCCTGGAAGGAAAGGGTGTGCACGGGTCCGTCGTGTTCGTGGGCTGGAAGGCGCATCCGCTCGCTGCACCGGCGGGGGCGAGCGAGGCGGCCGTCGCGCGGGTGAATGGCTGGTTGTCCGAAGCTACGGGCGCTCTCAACGCCCTCGTAGGCGCCCTTTCGGATGGCGGCTTGCGCCAGGATGCGCTCACCGCCTGCCAAACGGTCGAGGCACATCTTCCGGCCGCCTCCGATTGGGGTGAGACAGGGTACGGGGAACGGCTGAAGTCTTTCTCCAGCCATCTTCAGGCGGCGTCCACTGCGCTGTCGCGGCAGCAGATGGACAACTCCCGGACGGCCGCTTTGCAGGCTTTGGACGACCTCACCCGGATGGCGGCGGGATCGACATTGTTCACCATTTCTCGATAATGTTTGGGAGGACTCCCGCCCTACGTGTCGAACAGAATACGGGACCATCCGAATGCGGCTGAAGGAGGGGCTTGGCGTGCGCAAGCCTTTTTGGCGCGTGGCCGGGTTTGTCGCAGCAGGCGCGGTGTTGGGGACGTTGGCGGGGCAGCTGCTGGCGCACCAGGTGCCGTTCCTGGCGCGGTCCACCCAGGTGGAGTGGCATCCGGGGGCGGATCTCGGCGTGCTTCGCTACAATCTCGACCTGACTCTGCGCGTCAACGGCTTGACGTTGGCTGGCGTCATCGCCGGGTATTTATTGGCACGCCGTTCTCGTTGAGCAATTGTCGCATTCGGGATACGATAGGATTTGCCAGCTCATCCGCATCTCGCTATGGTGTGTAGAGAAGACGCCGGATAAATTGGGAAGGGCGGAGATGCGGATGAGTCAGGGGCAGGGTCTGTCGTATACTTGGAGAGGCGAGGACGCTCCCCGCGAGCGATTGTTGGCGCGCGGGGCGCAGGCGTTGCGAAACGACGAGCTGTTGGCCGTCATCTTTCAATCGGGGACGCGCCAAGCATCGGTCATGGAACTGGCGCGGCGCGTACTGGACCGGGTCGACGGGGTGTACGGGCTGCTCGACACCGAAGTCGAGGAGTTGATGGCCATCCCCGGGATTGGTCGTGCCAAGGCGCTCCAGATCGCCGCAGCGGTGGAACTGGGTCGGCGGATCGTGCGGGGACCCGCACGTTCACGGCTGCAGATCCGCAGCGCGGAAGATGCCGCCGAGTATGTAATGGATCGGTTGAGGCACCTTAAAAAGGAACATTTCATGGTTCTGCACCTCGATACAAAACACTGCGTGATAGGAGAAGAAGTGGTATCCATCGGCAGTTTGGACGCATCCATCGTCCACCCGCGGGAGATCTTCAAACCGGCGGTCAAGCGCAGCGCCTCGGCAGTCCTGTGCGTGCACAACCACCCGAGCGGGGACCCGACGCCGAGCCCTGAAGACATCGCCGTGACGAAACGGTTGTGCCAAGCGGGGGCGCTGCTCGGCATCGACATGCTGGATCACATCGTGGTGGGGGACGGCCGGTACGTGAGCCTGCGGGCGCTGGGATACTGCGGATCGGCTCCGCACGCCGGGTAAGGGTAACCATCGTTGAGAGGAGTCGTTTTTATGTTTTCCGGTCGGGATATGGGCGTGGATCTGGGCACCGCCAACACGTTGGTCTATGTGAAGGGGAAGGGCATTGTCGTCCGCGAACCGTCGGTGGTGGCCATCCGCACGGACACCGGCGCGATTGAAGCCGTGGGGGACCAAGCGAAGCAGATGATCGGCCGCACACCGGGGAACATCGTCGCCGTGCGCCCGATGAAAGACGGCGTGATCGCCGATTTCCAGACGACGGCGACGATGCTGCGGTACTTCATTCGCCAAGCGATGCGCAACAAATCGGCTTGGTCTGGAAAGCCTCGTGTGATGATTTCGGTGCCCTCGGGGATCACCGCGGTCGAAAAGCGGGCGGTCGAGGACGCGGCCATCGAGGCCGGTGCGAAACACGCCCAGACCATTGAGGAGCCGATGGCGGCTGCCATCGGGGCGGGCCTTCCGGTTGGGGAGCCCACGGGGAGCATGGTGGTCGACATCGGCGGCGGGACGACCGAAGTGGCCATCATCTCGCTGGGCGGCATCGTCACCAGCCGGTCCATCCGTGTCGCAGGGGACGAGATGGACGAGGCCATCATCCAGTACATTAAAAAGACCTACAATCTGATGATCGGCGAGCGGACGGCCGAGGAACTCAAGATCACCATCGGCACGGCCATGGCCGGCGACACGCAGGACGAGATGGACATCCGCGGCCGGGATCTGGTCACCGGACTGCCGAAGACGTTGACCATCACGTCAACGGAGATCAGCGAAGCACTGGCCGACACCGTGCGCGCCATCATCGACGCGGTCAAGGTGACCCTCGAGAAGTCTCCGCCCGAGTTGGCGGCAGACATCATGGACCGGGGCATCGTGTTGACGGGTGGCGGTGCGCTGCTGCGCAACTTGAGCACCCTGCTCAGCGAGGAGACGGGCATGCCCGTCATCGTCGCGGAGAATCCGCTCGACTGTGTCGCCATCGGAACCGGCAAGGCCTTGGACAACTACGACCTCTACAAACGCCGCAGCTCGTTGGCACGTGCACGGAAGGCTCAGTCCCGAGCTTGACGGCTGGGCTGGCCGCGGCGTGGGGAGCGCGGCGGGCTCGTGGGCGCGCTGAAGGCGAGGACCTGAAAAGGAAGAGGGATGCGGGTGTCCCGATTGTTGACGAACCGTCGATTGTTTATCCTGTTGGCCGCGCTGATCCTGGTGTCGGTGTTTGCTGGGTTGACGTTGCGCGGCCGCGTCGCCACCTGGCCGGAACGCGCCCTGATGGACGTGCAGAACGCCATCGCCGGAATCATCTACCGGCCGGCCGCCAAGCTCACCGCATTTCTGCAGGGCATCCACGATCTGCGCGACATGTACGCCGAGAACGCCGCGCTCAAAGCGCAGCTGCAGAATTACAGTGCATTGGTCGCCAAAGTGACCGACCTCGAGGCGGAGAACGCGCGCCTCAAACAGATGCTCGGGTACAAGCAGGGGGCCGGCGCGCGTTTTCGCTTGATTCCGGCCGAGGTCATCGGGCGGGATCCCGGGCAGTGGAACAGCGGCATGACCATCAATGTAGGGCGATCCGCCGGTGTCACGAGCGACATGGCGGTGGTGTCGCCGGACGGCAGCCTTGTGGGCCGCGTGGCGCAGGTGGCGGACAACAGCGCGAAAGTGGTTCTCATCACCGATACCCGCGTCGGGGACGGGGTTTCCGCGCGCGTACAGTCCCAGGGTTCGGAGCAACCCTTCGGCATCGTGGTCGGGTCGGCCTCGGGCACCGGGCGCTTGGACATGACCTTTCTTTCGCCGGTTGCCCAGATCCGTGAAGGGGACACAGTGGTGACTTCTGGATTGAGTGACATCTTTCCGGCGGGCATCGTGATCGGCACGGTGGAGCAGATCCACACGGGCGTGCAGGGCCTGACCCAGTCCGCGCTGGTGAAGCCGGCCGCCGACCTCGATTATCTCCAAGAGGTGTTTGTCATCGCCCGCACGGGGGGCAAGTCATGAGAAACGCCATCGCCTTCTCCCTCCTTTGGCTGGCGCTGATCCTGCAGTCCACCTGGTTTCAAATCCCGCCGCTCCACGAAATTCAGCCGGACTTTGTGTTGGTCGTGCTGACGGTGGCTGCCCTCACCCGCGGTCCGCGGCCGGCCCTGGTGATGGGGGTGCTCATCGGAGTCATTCAAGACGCAAACTACGGATCCTTCCTCGGCCTTTACGCTTTCGCGTACGGAGTGGTCGGATACTTCTCTGCGGTGTTTTTCTCTCAGTTTCTTCAGCGGAACGTGGCGCTGACGTTCGTGGTGACGGTGTGCGCCACGTTCTTGTTCGAGTGGCTGACGTACGGCATGACGCGCCTGTTCGGTGTCACGGCGTACACCTGGCGGGTGGCCTTGGCGCTCACTCTGCAGCAGATGATCATCGACGGCGTGACGCTGTTGGTGCTGTATCCCATCCTGGTGCGGTGGATGTCCGACCGGCCGCGCCGCGGATTCGCCGCGTCGGAGGACGAAACTCCGTAACCCGGGTGTGGGAATCTGCGCGTCGCTGCAGGAGATCCCGGCCGGTTTCGCGAATATTTTCAGCTGCGTCGCCGCCGTGCGCAGGAGGAGAGTTTTCATTGGCCGTCAAAATGATCGTCCAGAGCAAGCCGGAACCCAAATCTCCGGTGGCCGTGAAGGGCACCCGGGAAGGCTTGGTGTTCCTGCTTGATGAACACTGTGCGTATGCGGACTTGTACCGCTGCCTGACCGACCTGTTCACTGGGGAGTCCGCGGGGCTGTTCAATGGCCCGCAGGTGGCTGTCTCCGTGGATTACGGGGATCGCGTCCTGACGCCGGAGCAGGCCCGAGAGTTGCTCGGCGTGTTTCTCGCCCGGGAGAACTTTTTCGTGCGGGAATGGGGCGGACACACCGCGGCGCGAAGGGCCCTGTACGGCCAGCGGCCATCAGCGCGCACGCGGAACCAGTTTATCCACAAGGGCACGGTGCGGGCCGGCCAGGACCTGTATTTCGACGGCGACGTGGTGGTCGTCGGCGATGTGAACCCCGGCGGCCAAGTGTCGGCCGCGGGCGATATTTACGTGTTCGGGCGCCTTCGCGGCGTCGCACACGCGGGCATTCACGGCGACGAACGGGCCATCATCGCGGCCGCAGAATTCGCACCCACCCAGGTACGTATCGCGAGTGTCGTGGGGTGGGAACCCGAGTCGGCCGGGGAGGTGATGTCCACGTTCATGGAGTTCGCGTACCTGACAGCGGACGGCATGGCGGTGGACAAGATGCAGTATGCCGCCGTCCTGCGCCCTGTGGATCCAGGGACGGAGGACGGCCCGGGCGGCGCGGGCGCCAGCGCAGGGGAAGGGGGTTAACGATGGGGACTGCCGTTGTGATCACCTCGGGGAAGGGCGGTGTCGGCAAGACGACCTCGACCGCCAACATCGGCACTGCTCTGGCTCTGTTGGGCAAACGCGTGTGCTTGGTGGACACCGACATCGGGCTGCGCAACCTCGATGTGGTGATGGGGTTGGAAAACCGGATCATCTACGACATCGTCGATGTCGCCTCCGGAGAATGCCGCCTCGAACAGGCACTGATCCGGGACAAGCGCTTCGACCAATTGGCCGTGTTGCCCGCATCGCAGACGAAGGACAAGTCGGCGCTCGATCCGGATCGCGTGCGGGACATGGTGGTGCAGCTGAAGCAACAGTTCGATTTCGTCTTCATTGACTGCCCGGCCGGCATTGAGCACGGTTTCAAGGTGGCCATCGCGGGGGCCGACGAGGCCATCGTCGTGACCACGCCAGAGACCGCCTCGGTCCGGGATGCGGATCGGGTGATTGGACTGCTGGAGGCGAGCCATCTCAAATCACCGAAGCTGATCATCAACCGCATCCGGCCGAAGATGGTCAAACAGGGAGACATGCTGGATATCGATGAGGTCGTGCAGGTGCTCGCCATCGATCTGCTCGGTGTGATCCCTGACGAAGAGACCGTGATCAAAAACAATATCAAGGGCGAACCGATTGTGATGAACCCGGACAGCCGGGCGGCCATGGCATACCGCCACATCGCCCGCCGGATCCTCGGCGACTCCGTGCCGCTCATGGTGCTCGACGAGGAGCCGGGCCTGTGGAGCCGGGTGAAACGGCTCATCGGTGGGCGCCGCTGAGCCCGCGGTCATACTCGTCCCACTGTGTCCATACCTATGTAGGGACAGGATGGCGAGGAGGGGCGAGTATGTCCGACGACAAGTCGATCTGGCCTTGGAAGGAATGGAATCCCCGCTCGGTGACCAAAGCGGCAAAAGACCAGCGGACGGAACCCGTTGCACCCGACCTGCAAGATGACAACCCGTGGTTCGCCCCGCGGCCCGGCGCACCGGCGGGCGACACGGCCGGTGATCCGGATCGCAAGTCCGGCCGCCCCGGTTCGGCGCGATGGCTCGGTGCCGACGCGTCCCCTTACGGGTTTTCGGACGAAGACGGAAGTCTGCAGCAGGTGGAAGGGGCAAACTGGCGCCGTTCGTTCGGAACGGGGCGATCCCGCCGGTTCGTGGCGAGGTCGGGCCGAATCACCTCCGTCGAGCGGGTGGTGAAGCGCGATCCTGCTGGCGGTGGCACGTGGCTGTTGCAGACGGTGTGCGCTATAGGGCTCGTCGCAGCCGGCCTGTACGCGCACGACAGCCAAGGGAGCATTGCCGACGAGATCCAGCGCGTCTATCACAGCATGTTCTCCCAAGATTACACCACGCTCTCGATGCCGGCGGTCAAGCAGTTCCTCGACGACCACGGCGTATCCATCCCTGCGTTCTGGACCTCATCGACCTCTGGCGCCGTACGCCTGCATACCCCGTTGGATGGCGTGATCCGGGCCGATTACACGCCCGGGCACCCGGAGGTCTGGATCGCGGGCACAGCGGACGCTCCTGTGCTCGCCTCGGGATCCGGGACGGTCTCCCAGGTCCAGAAGGATGCTGACGGCTGGTCGGTCGTCATCCAACACGGCGCCATCGGCACATCCCTGTACCACGGATTGGGGACCGTCAGCGTCCAGGCCGGACAAGCGGTCAGCTCGGGTCAAGTGATTGGCCGGTTGCCCCACACGGATTCGCCCGTCCTGCGGTTCGCCATGCAGCGCGACGGTGCCTATATCAATCCACACGATGACATCCACTTCCCGGAGACCGGTGCATGAATCTGCACCGTCGCTTCGTCCTGCCGGCGGGCGGCGCGCTCGGGATGGTGGGCCTGGCGGCCAAGGTGCGGGTGCATCCGCTCTTTCTCGCCCTCGCGGTCTTAGCGGTGTACGCAGGGTTGTGGCGCGACCTGATCGTCCTGTTTTTGCTCGTGGCGCTCCACGAATTGGGCCACGCCGCCGCGGCGCAAGCGCTCGGGTACGAGGTGGAGCGGGTGTCGCTCCTCCCGTTTGGCGGGGTGGCGACACTGGCCTACGGGAGCATCGGCTTTGTCCCTCGCCACGAGGCGCTCATCGCCATCGCCGGGCCTTTGGTCAATCTGGGGCTCACGGGTGTCTGTGCGATCGTGCACGCCTTGGGCCTGTGGCCGGATGCGTTTTTCCTCCGCGTGGCGGAATTGAACCTGTGGATCGTCGCATTCAACCTGCTGCCCGGGCTGCCCCTCGACGGCGGGCGCATCCTGCGGGCAGCGCGATCGCGCGAGTTGGGGTACGAGGCGGCGACACGGGAGGCGTATGACGTGGCGCTATGGTTGGCAATCACCTTGTTGTTCCTCGGTGCGGCCGCGCTCTGGGCGGGATACCCGCATTTGGGCATGTTGGTGCTGGGGGTCTTCCTGCTGGTCACCGCCTGGGCCGGCCGGCGCGATCTGCGGATGGAGACCATTCGCTTTCTGGACGCGAAACGGCGGGCATCCCGGCGCCGCCCGGAGGTCATTCGGTCGTTGGTCGTGCCCCGGACGACGCCGATCCGTGATGTCGTCCGCCGTTTTTCTCCGGACCGGTACCACCTCGTGTACGTGCGCAACGAGTCGGGCGAGGTGTCCGCCATCCTGGAAGAAGATGAGCTCTTGGAAGCCGTCTTTGACGGGCGGTGGCTCGAGACGGTGGGCGATTGGATGGACCGGCCCTGAAGGTTGCCACACGCCGGTTTGGCGTGATAAGATATCAAAAGTGTATTGTGCCCATGCGATCTGCTTGGGCCGGCACTGCAACCGCATGTGTCAGGGGCGGCATTGGCCGAAAAACCACCTGGGGTGGTGCCCCGGCAGCGAGTCTGAGTGAAGGAGGCGTGGCGATGTACGCCATCGTCGAGACGGGCGGCAAGCAGTACAAGGTTTCGGAGGGCGACGTCATCGTCGTCGAGAAGCTGGACGCGGAGGTCGGCAGCACCGTTCAGCTGGACAGGGTGTATCTCATCGGCGGGGAGGACGGCGTGCGCGTGGGCACTCCGACAGTGTCCGGAGCTTCCGTTTCCGCAAAGGTGATGGAGCACGGCCGCGGCGAGAAGATCGTCGTGTTCAAGTACAAGCCGAAGAAGAACTATCACAAGAAGCAGGGTCACCGCCAGCCGTACACCAAGCTGCAAATCGAAGCCATCCAGGCGTAAAGCGGGGCGGCGGGACGGTTGATTCGGCTCGATGTGTACGAACAGGCCGGACGCATCCGCCGTTTCACGGTCCGCGGCCACGCCGGGGCGGGCCCGGCGGGACGGGACATTGTGTGCGCGGCTGTGAGCGCGTTGGTCCTCAATGCGATCAACAGTTGTGAGGTCCTGCTCAGTTGTCCGCTCTCGGTGGACGACGACGGCGAGACCCTTTTGTGCGAGGTGCCGGTCGGCACCCATGACCCGCAGGGCGTCCAACTGCTGCTCCAAAGCATGGTGTTCGGGGTGAGGCAGACCGCCGAGGCACACCCGCAGCACGTGGCCGTTCGTACCCATTCGGTTTGACAAACGCACACGAATGGGTGGCGGGTGTTGCGCGGAGCGGCTCGCTACGCGGAAGAAGCGGAGCGCAACACCCGCCACCGAAAAAGGAGTGAGTGCAGATGTTGAAGTTCGACCTGCAACGGTTTGCCCACAAGAAGGGCGTCTCCAGCACGCGCAACGGCCGCGACAGCGAATCGAAGCGGCTTGGCGTCAAGCGGGCGGACGGCCAGCTGGTCACCGCCGGCTCCATCCTCGTACGGCAGCGCGGCACCAAGATCCACCCGGGCAAGAATGTCGGCCTGGGCAAAGACGACACCCTTTTCGCCCTGATTGAGGGCCGCGTCAAGTTCGAGCGGTTCGGCCGCAACCGCAAGCGCGTCAGCGTGTATCCGGTGGATCAGGCGGCGGAGGCCACGGTCGCGGCCGAAGCGTGAGGGAGGACGAATCGGTGAAGCCCGGCGCAAGCCGGGCTTTTTTGCGAGGATGGGACGTGGTGAATCGTGGATGAACAGGAATGCCTTGCTGCTCTCCGGGCCCATCGGCACGAGGTGATGAATGCGCTTCAGGTGGTCAAGGGCTATCTGCAGCTGAAACGGATCGATCGCGCCCAGCGCGCCCTCGACCGGCTGTCGGATCGGCTCGCCGACCTCTCGCGCCTGCAGGGGGCCGTCGCTTCTGAGGAGGCGGACATCCTCTGGTGCGCGATCGCGCTCGGCCGCGTGCGCATCCAGCGCTGGCCGACCGGGATCTGCCGGACGGTGGTGCAGGTGCGCGCCGTGTGCGCATTGCTGCAGGCGCTCGAATCCTGCGCGGCGGCCTGCGGGTTCGACGAGGTCAGGGTATCGGCCGGAGGAGAAGACCGAGGTCTCCTATGGCTGCGGATCGAGCCGGTGAACGGACCGGCAGGCGCGCCGGAAAGACAAGGGGAACTGGATTGGTGGCACACTGTACAGCAGGAGACGGCCGGCCTGGGTGTGCGGTGGGACCCACCTGAAGACGGGGCACGTGTGGTGCGCCTCTACGGCTGAAGACCCTGGCCGGCAGGTGGACGGAGGCAAAGGAGGCGAAGCGATGTTCGTCGATCAAGCGAAGGTGTACGTCAAGGGCGGCGACGGTGGCAACGGCATTGTCGCGTACCGCCGCGAGAAATATGTGCCGTTCGGCGGCCCCGCCGGCGGTGACGGTGGCCGCGGCGGAGACGTGGTGCTGGTCGTCGACGAAGGGCTGCGGACGTTGTTGGACTTCCGCTACCAGAGGCACTTCAAGGCGGATCGTGGCGAGAACGGAAAGACCAAGAACCAGCACGGCAAGAGCGCGGAGGACCTCATCGTGAAGGTGCCCCCGGGGACCGTGGTGCGCGACGCCGATACGGGGGAGTTCCTGGGTGACCTGGTGCGCCACGGGCAACGCTTGGTGGTGGCTCGGGGTGGCCGCGGCGGGCGCGGCAATGCCCGCTTCGCCACCGAGGTCAACAAGGCCCCTGACATGGCCGAAAAAGGGGAGCCGGGCGAGGAGCGCAATCTCCTGCTCGAGCTAAAGGTGCTGGCAGACGCGGGATTGGTCGGGTTCCCGAGCGTCGGCAAGTCGACCTTACTGTCCGCCGTGTCGGCGGCGCGCCCGAAGATCGCAGCCTACCACTTCACCACCCTGAGCCCCGAGCTGGGCGTGGTCGACGTCGGGGACGGGCGGAGTTTCGTGCTGGCCGACCTGCCGGGGCTGATCGAAGGGGCGCACGCGGGGCACGGGCTCGGACACGAGTTCCTGCGCCACGTGGAGCGCACGCGGGTGATCGTCCACGTGATCGACATGGCAGCGGTGGAAGGCCGCGATCCGGTGGCAGACTTCCGGACCATCCAGGATGAGCTGAGGCAGTACGATCCACGCCTGGTCGAGCGGCCCCTCCTGGTGGCGGCCAACAAGATGGATCTGCCGGAGGCCGCGCAGCACCTGGAGCGGTTTCGCCAGGCGTATCCCGACCTCAGGGTGTTCCCGGTCTCGGGGGCGACGGGGGAGGGCGTGCAGGAGTTGGTCTATGCGATCGCCGATCTGCTCGACGCGACCCCGGTGCCGGCCCCCCTGGACGAGGGCGCGGACACCCCGCCGCAGACGGAGGAAAAGGTGTACCGGTACGAGCCGGAGGAACCGTTTCAGGTCCGCCGCGACGGCCCGGTGTTCGTCGTGGTGAGCCGTGAGCTCGAAAAGCTGGTGAAGATGACCAACTTCTCGCAGCACGACGCGGTGGTCCGGTTCCAGCGCATCCTCCAGCGCAAGGGCGTCGACGACGAACTGCGGCGGTGCGGCGCCAAGGAAGGCGACGTGATTCGGATTGGAGACATGGAGTTTGAGTTTGTCGACTGACCCGCCGCCGTGGTGGACACCGGCCTTGGCGTCCGAAGCGACGCGGCGGGTTGCGGAGGCGCTGCCTGCGGAAACCGGGGGATTGTTCTTTCAGAACCCGGAGGGATCCGTGGCCTTATTCGCCCCGCCGGTACTGGCGGATGAGGTGACCTTCGCGGCCGATCCGGCGGAGGTTGTGCGCTTTGCGTATTCCTGCAGGGCCCAGGGGAACCGCGTGCTCGGCTCCTTTCACTCGCATCCGAACGGGCGCGAGACGCTGTCCTGCCGCGATCATCCGATGCTGGCATGGGGAGAGTGGCATGCGCTGTTCGTGCCCGCGGGCAGCGCATGGCGGATCCGGTTCTGGCGCCGGCAGACGGGGATTTCACCCCTGGAGAAATCCAGATGAGGTTGTGAAGGATTTACAATCCGATATCCCGCAGATCACCGGGAAAACAGGCGGTGGATGATTCGCCACGAAGTCCCTCTCACGGAGGTGAGGGGCGTGGAGGAATGGTCCACCGCTGTTTTGTTGCAACAGATCCTCGACGACGCGGTCGAGCATCGGTGTTCGGACGTGCACCTGTTTCCGCACCGAGAGGGCATTCGCGTGCAGATGCGCCGGGACGGGCGGTTGTACCCGTACGCGGAATTACCCGCCCAGGCGGCGGGCATCATCCGCAAGGTCAAGGCGCTGGCTCGGATGGACGTCGCGGAGACGCGGATTCCGCAAGACGGCTCCTTCCACTGGGACGCAAAGACCACGGCGTGTGACGTTCGGGTCGCGACGCTGCCGACCATTCATGGTGAGACTGTGGTCCTGCGGTTGTTCCCGGCGAAGAGAACCTGTTGGACGTTTGAGGACCTCGGCATGCCTGGGGACCAAGTGCAGGAGGTCACCCGCCTGCTGCAGGCGGACCACGGGATGATCCTCGTCGCGGGCGGGACGGGCACGGGGAAGACCACGACCTTGTACACGATGATGTGGCACCTGTCCAATGCGGGCAAGCGCGTCGTCAGCATCGAGGACCCGGTGGAGATGGCGGTCGACAACTGCCACCAGGTGGAGGTACGGGAGCGGGTGGGGATGACGTTCAGTGCCGGCGTGCGCGCGGTATTGCGCAACGATCCGGACGTGATCATGGTGGGGGAGATCCGGGACGAAGCCACGTCCCAGGCAGCGGTTCGGGCAGCCCTCAGCGGCCATCTCGTCCTGTCGACCACCCATGCCCGGGACTGGATTGGTGCGGCGATCCGGCTGGCCGAGTTGGGGGTGCCGAGGTCGGTGGTGGGCGAGGTACTGCACGCGGTCATCGTCCAAGAACGGACGCCGTTGGCCCGTCTGGCCGACGTCCACCGGGCGGAGTGGGATCGGACTGGCGAGTGGCAGGCGAAGTTTGAAGTGCACCGAATCCACCCCGAGGCGGCGGTGTGGATCGCGTCGGACGCGCCATGGCCCGAGGTCCGCCGCAGGCTTGAGTTGGAGGCGCGCATGTCGCGCCGGGAACGGGCGTGAGGGGCATGCGACCCGGCGGCACCGGCGGCGTTCCAGGAACGGCGTGGGGCGAGCTCGTGCGCACCCGCCGGTGGCAGCAGGCCGTGGCACGATGCCGGCAGGCGGCTCGGCGTGCGCGTGATCGTCGGCAGGTGTTGCGTCGTTTGCCCGACCTGTTCGACCGTTGGGCGGAGCTGTCTGCAGCGGGGCTGCCTTTCGGGCGTGTGTTCCACGTGTTGCGCCTGTCCGCACCAAGGCCGGTGGAACGGGCATACTTGGACGCGCTGGCGGAGGCCCTCGAGGCGGGGCAGCCGCTTGCCGGGGTGTGGTCGGACCGGCTTCCGCCGCTGCTCAGGGTGTTGTTTGCCGCGGGAGAGACGAGCGGCCAGCTGGAACAGGTGCTGATCGCGTGGAGCCAGCAGACGCGCCGGCAACGCCGATGGCGCAATGAGCTCGGGCGGTCCGCCGCCTATCCAGCCGCCTTGCTCGTCGCGGTGGCGCTGTTGTGTGCGTTCGTCCAGGTCGATCTGTTGCCGACCTTGACCCATCTGTTTGAAGGACTCGGGGTCGCGCCGCCGCCGGGAGTGGCCTGGGTACACCGCGCCCTGGTGTGGGGCCCGGGCTTCGTTGCGGCGGGCATGGCAGGGTTGGCGGCTGGGGCCATGGGCGTGTGGCGACTCCGCGGCCGACTGCCTGTGCGGTGGCGGGCGTGGGCATACCGAATGCCTGGGGCGGAATGGATCCCGTTGTGGCGGACCCAGACCGCCTGTCAGCTCATGGGGTTGTTGTTGCGCGCAGGCGTTCCGCTGGCCGAAGCTCTGGAATGCTTGGCCGCATCGGCGGGCCCCCGCTGGCTGCGAACGGCGGCCGGCGCGATGCGGCTGCGGGTCCTGGAAGGCCGACCCTTGGCAGAGGCGCTCTCCGGGGAATGGGACCCGCTGTTCACCGAATTTGTCATGTTGGCAGAACAGACTGGCGATTTGGCGCACGCGCTGCACCAGGTGGCGGACCTCACGCAGAGGCGTCTGACCGCCCGGGTGGAATCGGCGCTCCGAATTCTCTCCCCGGTGCTCCTGCTCGGCATGGCCGCCATGGTGGCCGGGGTGATGTGGTCAGTGTTCGTCCCCATGTACGACCTGATGGACCAGGTGTCCGGCCACCTGTGACATGCCGGCGCCCATCGGTCACGACATCTTTCTGACACGGGAGGATGACCGTCGATGAGGAAGTGTATTGGGTTGCTGTGCCGTCCGCGCCATCGATGGACGGACAACGGGGCAGGCGGGCAGGCAGGGTTTACCCTGTTGGAAATGGTGGTGGCTGTGTTCGTGTTGGCCGTGATGATGAGCGTCGTTGCACCGCACGTGCTGGGCGTGGGCAAGCGGGCGGAGTCGGTGGCCTGCGAACAGAACCAGCGTGACATCCGGGCCGCCCTCGACGAGTATCAGCTGATCTACCACAAGTACCCGACGGGAAACACCGACGAACAGCTGCAGGCGCTGGTGGACGCACAGCTCCTCGATTCTGTTCCGCGGGAGCCCGCGGGCGGCCACTATACCTTGGATACGACGGGGAACGAGGCGGTGGTGAACTGTGATGTGCACGGGGTGCTCGGGAACTCCTGACGTCAAGCCACCGCATCGCGGCGGCGGAGAGGCTGGCCTCACCTTGCTCGAGTTGACGCTCACCCTGGCCATCACCGCTTTGGGATTCGCCATCGCGTGGCCCCGGCTCGTCGCCGGGACGATGGATGCCCGTCTGCTGCACACGTCGGAGGACCTGGTGTGGCAGATGCGCGTGGCTCAGGCGGTCGCCCAAGCCCAGTCGGAGACGTCGGAAGTCGATCTGAACAAATACGTCGGGGTGTATCACGTCTTCTGGGGACCGACTCTGGTGCGGGTCGGCCAGTTCGACACCGGTGTGCAGTACCGGGACGGATATTTGCAGATGCAGACGGGGCGCGTGTCCTACAACGCGGGCGGCGACAGCCAGACGGCCGGGGTCATCCGGCTTCAAGCTGGTGCTCGGGAGCAAGACATTCATCTGTACCTGGGATCCGGGTTGCAGTGGCTGGAGGACCCGGCATGACCTTGTGGGAAGTGGTGATGGCGGTGTGGATGTTGACGGTGGCGAGCGCCGGGATCTTCGGCGGGTGGTACATGGGCGTCGAATCGCTGAGGCGGGCAGAGGACCAAGCGGCTGCGTTGGAGGCGGCGAGTCTGGCAGCGGAACACTGGCTCGCAGGGGATTCGTTCCCTGGTGCGGCCTCCGTACCCGGGGCGGCATGCGAGACGGAGGTGGACATGCCGAGTGGCAGGAACAGCATCGAGGCGTCTGCGCGGTGTGGGGATATGGAAGCCCGGATCGAGGTACCGGCGGGGGCTCGCACCCTGGGCAGTTGACGCGCGGACCCGGGGATTCACCTTGCTCGAGGCGGTGGTGGCGCTGACGTTGTCGGCCGCCCTCGCCACTGTGCTGGCCCGGACGTGGATCGCCCTGGGTCTGGGGGCCAGGGCGATGACGGCGACGGCAGAAGAGGAGGCGGTGTGGTGGAACGCGAGGAGGGTGTTGGCAGCCGACCTGCACACCGCAGTTCAGGCCTCAGCGGACACCGGGGGACTGCGCTTGGTCACGGCGGACGGCCGCGTATACCGGTACACGGTGAACAGTCAGGGACAGTTGGTGCGCACCGCAGTGGGAGGGGGGACGGCGGTGATTGCCGTCGGTGTAGCGTCCGCTTCGTTCACCGTGTCCTCCGGGGTGGACGTTCGGCTGTCGTTCCGCAGCGGGGTGGAGCGGACTTGGTATGCTGCGACGTTGGCGGGGATCGGGCTATGACGGGCGGCTCCGCGTGCCGAATCGGAGGATACGGTGAAAGTCTGGGGATGCGGTGGCCGCGGGACACCGGCGCGATCGTCCCGCTCGCGTTGGCCGTCCTCCTGTTCGCCGCCTTGGGCGCGATGACGCTGGTAGAGGTGGGCGCGTCCGCGCTTCGCGTGTCTGTGCTCGACACGAAGCACGCGCAGGCGTATTGGCTCGCTCGCGGCCGAGCCCTGGAGTTGGTGCACGAGATCGCGGGCGGCCATCCCCCCGCCCCGGCGTCTGACGTGGTATACTCCTTAGGCAAGGTCCATGCGGTGGTGACGCAGGGAACCGCCTGGGTGATTCAGGTGACAGCGGACACCGGTCTGGCGGCCGACACCGTGCGGGTGACATACGACGACCGACAGCACCGGATCACCGCATGGACGGATACCAACGGATCGTAAACGAGAAATGGGGCTCGAAGGAGCACTGGCGGCCGAGGGGGGAATGGGGATGGCGCGCGTCGCGCTGGTCGGCATGATGGGCAGCGGAAAGAGTACCGTGGGCCGGTCGTTGGCTGGACGGCTCGGCTATCCATTCGTCGATCTCGATGCCGCAGTCGAGGCAGAATCGGGCATCCCGATCCCCCAGCTATTCGCGACGGGCGGTGAAGAGGCATTTCGAGCGTTGGAGGAGCGGGTCCTTCGGGGACTGACCGACGCATATCAGGATGTGGTGTTGGCAACCGGGGGAGGCGTGGTCGTCACCCCGGGCTGCCGTGACCTCCTCCGGGCCCGGTGGAGAACGGTGTGGCTGTCCGCTGGCGTGGACACCTTGGTGGAACGGCTGCAGCCGGAGATGCAGACGAGACCCATGCTCCAGACCGGCGAACCGCTCGCCGCACGGGTGCGTGCGTTGATCGCCGCGCGTCAGGCGTGGTATGAATCGGTGGCAGAGTGGACCGTCTGTGTCGACGGGCGGAGCGTGGACGAGATCGCCGGGGAACTGGCGGCCCGATTCGCCGGCACCTCGGCGGATGCGCAGGACGCGGGGAGGTGACCGCAGGTGCAGCATATCCAGAACATCCTGCCGAAAGTCTGGCCCAACCGCCGCGACGACGAGTACGGCCCGTCGTACTTTCGGGCGGCTATCCCGCAGTTGGCCGAGTGGCGAGTGCCGGACGAGGTCATTCTGCGCCACCGGGCGCTTCTGCTCGAATACATCCGCCAGGCGAAGATCTGTGCGGCGTGCACCGGGTACGCCCAGTGCGGGAAAGAGGGGGATATGAAGGGATTCACGGAGACATTGGAGCGGTACGGCCCCCAGTTGACGGTGCGCGTGCAGCGGTGTCAGCCGTATCTCGAGGACCTGACGAGGCGCCGGGTGGAGCGCTGGGCGTCGATCTCCGGGAGCTTGCCGCAGGACCGCGAGTACCGCTTGGACAATTTCCCCGTCGAGCAGCGGCGCAAGTATCCGCGCCTGTGGGCGTTTGCGAAAGAGTTCGCGGAGACGTTCGAGCCGGGCAAGTCCGCCGACGGGTTGTACATCTTTGGCCCGCCGGGCGTCGGGAAGACGCACCTCATGCTGGCGGTGTTCAACCGGCTGCAGGAGCGGGGCGTGCCGTGCTTGGTGGTGCGTTCCGACTCCATCTTCGATCGCATGCGCCACATCATCGCCGACAACGGCGATCTGGAACCTCTGCTCGAGGCGTACGCGACCGTTCCGGTGCTCGGGATCGACGAGTTCGCCCAAGAACGAGCCAACGAGTTTACGCTGGAGAAATTGTTCCGCGTCATCAATCACCGCTTTCACAGCAAACTGCCGACCTGGTTCACGAGCAACTACGCACCGCCGAACATCTACCGGCGGGGCGGTCAGGACCTGCATGACAGTGTCAGCCCGCTGCGCAGCCGCATTCTTCAGATGACGAAGATGGCGAGGATGGATGGAGAGGACGCGCGTCAACGCGGCCTCGAATCCCTCACTTGAGCGCTTCTTGAGACGGCCTGGGACGGGCCGAGGTGGGCCGTTCGGCCAGGATGACCAAGGCCACCTGCCGCAGCTCAACCTCGATCCTGGGCCTCATCCGTGCCTCCAATTCCCGCTCCTTGCGGGCTTGCTCCGCGGCGACCAGCGTGCGTTCTTGGTCCGGTACATCCGGCAGGATGCTCCGGTAATAGGTGCGCACCTGTTCCCGCTCGTCGAGCCACCGGCGCGTGGCCGCGTCGGCCCAGTCATGGGGCCGCTCGGCGAGCCGACGCTCGACATGGCGCGCAACGCGCTGCCAGGCTTGTTCGAGCGAGAGGGTGCCTGACAGAAATGCCTCGGCGGGCTTGTCCAGCGGCACCATGTCCAGGCGTTCCAGCGCTGGCAGAAAACGTTCCACCACCTGACCGTTGACGAGACACACCCCGATGGACCAGAACTCCTGTTGCGTCAGGTCGCAGCGAAAGGAGACCAGGAGATTCAGCATCAACCAGGGGACCCTGACCGCATTGGGTGGCAGATGGCGGGGGGCCACACAGGCGAATTGCCCGCGGCGATCCAGGGACTGAAATATCTTGTCCAGGCGGAAGCAACCGAGGTTGATCCATTCCGCGGTGGGCGGGCGGAAAAATCGCCGCTGCAGCTCAGTGAGCCCCTGGTGCTCGGCGTCGCGCAGGGCTTGCTGCCGCAGGCGTTCGTTCTCGCGTTCGAGGGCGGTTTCCTCGAAGGCGAGGCGGAGCACGGTGGGCGGCACGTCTTTCTGGGTTTTCTCGACCCACAGCCAGTAGTAGGGCCGGTCGGTCAGCTCTTTGTCGACATCACGGGGCAGTTGGTATTCCCGGTAGAACGGTGCCTCGTACACCACGGGTGCCCCCACGGCGGCAAAATACGCGTCGCAAAACCGCATCCGTTCCTCCGCAGTGCGCAGGGGCAGTGCCATCTGCACGGCCGACCCGGCTTGAGCCGGGAGCCGCGACGAAGGCTGGCGGGGCGTCTCGACCGTCATTCCGTCGCACCTCCCTGTTCCAGGCGCAGCACCTGTTCGCCGTACTGATGCAGGCGCTCCCTCAACTCTTCATCGCTGGCGCTGGTCATCGCCAGGTTGAGGATATCTTCTTCAAACCGCGCCAGCCGCTTCGGGTCGCCGAGGATGTAGTCGAGCTCCCCGATCACCATCTCAAACATGCGGATCTTCTCCTGCAACAACTCCACGATATGCGCCTCGATGGTGTTGCGGGTGGACAGGTTGTACACGTGCACCTCCTCGGTCTGGCCGAGCCGGTGGATGCGCCCGATGCGCTGCTCCAGTTTCATGGGATTCCATGGCAGGTCGAAGTTGATCATGTGGTGGCAAAACTGCAGGTTGATGCCCTCCCCGCCCGACTCTGTGGCGACGAGCACCCGCGCTCGATTGGCGAACAGGTCCTTCATCCAATCCTTCTTACCCCGCCGGAATCCGCCCCGGAACGGGACGGCGGGGACGCCGCGCTTGCGCAACATGTACATCAGGAAATCTTGGGTCGCGCGGTACTCCGTGAAGACGATGCATTTGCCGGGAATTTCGTCCAGCATGCGTAGGACGGTCTCAATCTTGGTGGGTACTTCGATCTGCTGCGCCATCTGCATCAGCTCCGCAATCTGGGCGCGGACCTCGTCACTGCGTGCGCGCTTGAGCATCTTCTCCAGCGTCAACAACGCGGCGTACGGGGACGAGCAGATTTCACGCTGCAGGGTGATGAGCGGCAACACCGATCCCCGCCGCGCCATCCGCACCTCGTATTCCCCGCGCAAGAACCGCTGTACCGCGTCGTACAGCTTGCGTTCCGCGGGGTTCAACTCGAGCGGGACGACGTGCACGTGCCTGTCCGGCAACGCGGCGGCGCCGTCGCGGCGACGGTTGCGAATCATCACGTTGGTCAACTGGGCCCGGAGGGCAGCCGGGTTTTTTGGCGTGCGGGCGGTGACGGTGTGCTCCTGCACGAATTGCCCGCGGTTGCCCAACCGGCCCGGCTGCAGCAAGGTGATGAGCGTATGCAGCTCGGCCAGATGGTTTTGCATCGGCGTCGCCGTGAGCAAAAGCATGTACTTGTTCGGGATCTGATTGACCATCTGCCAGTTTTTCGTGCGGCTGTTCTTCAACTTGTGCGCTTCGTCGACGACGACCATGTCCCATTCGATGCCGAGCACCGCCGATCGATGAGGTTCACGTTTGGCGGTATCGAGGGAGGCGACGATGACGTCGTAATAGGCCCAGTTGGCCTCGTGGCGTTGGGCAAACGCCCGAATGCGGAACTTCTCGTTCAACTCGCGCGTCCACTGCAGGACGAGGGAGGCCGGAACCAGGACGAGGATTTTTCGAGCGAGTCCGCGCAGCAGATACTCCTTCATGATGAGTCCGGCTTCGATGGTCTTGCCGAGGCCGACCTCGTCCGCGAGGATCGCGCGGCCGTGCATCTCCCGAATCACCTGTTTGGCGGTCGCCACCTGGTGCGGGAGCGGGGTGAAGCCGACGACGTGCTCGAGCGCCATCAGCTCGTCGAAAGCGGACGCCATCCGGGCTTGGATGGACGTGGCAGCCAGCCGGAATAAGTTCCAGGCAGCCTGGTTGCCAACGGGCTCCCTTTCTAGGTATGCTGTAAACGCGTGAAACGAGTCTTGGCCTGTCCAGTAGATTGGAGGCGTCGTGG
Source organism: Alicyclobacillus macrosporangiidus CPP55 (assembly GCF_000702485.1). Taxonomy (GTDB): domain Bacteria; phylum Bacillota; class Bacilli; order Alicyclobacillales; family Alicyclobacillaceae; genus Alicyclobacillus_H; species Alicyclobacillus_H macrosporangiidus_B. The sequence continues at coordinate 232,535 of NZ_JNIL01000001.1, forward strand.
ACGGCATCCGTTGGTCCGCGAGCGGTCCTGTCACCGGGCATCCCTCCAGTCGCGCAGGATGGTGCTGCCCTCTGGGCGAGTTCGTGTGATTGCGCTGCTCATCCGGGTGGTCCGGTCCCAGCCTCCGGGCACGCCGGGTACGTCCTAGTATGAGACGTTTTTCGCCATTTCTTACACAGCGTGTAATGCGCTTGGCCGGCTGGGCCGCCGGCGGATGAAAGGGGCCTGGTCCCCGGTGGGGACCGCATAGGCCCGCGAAGCGAGGAGGGACCGCGGTGGCAGAACTGAAAAGGACGTCCCTGTACCCGCTCTACCAAGCGTACGGCGCGAAGACGGTGGAGTTCGGCGGGTGGGAGATGCCTGTACAATTTTCGGGGATTCTGCGGGAGCACGAAGCGGTTCGGACCCGTGCCGGGTTATTCGATGTCTCGCACATGGGCGAATTCGAGATCCGGGGTCCGGACGCGTTGAGGCTTCTGCAGCACGTGGTCACCAACGACGTGCAGCGCCTGGAACCGGGTGCAGCGCTGTACACCCCGATGACCAACGAGCGGGGTGGCTGCGTGGACGACCTGCTGGTGTACCGCTGGGAAACGAACCGGTTTTGGGTGGTCGTCAACGCGGCGAACATCGAGAAAGACTTCCGCTGGCTTGTCGATTGGCGGGACAAGCTGGGCCTGGCCGCTGAGGTGATCGACCGATCCGCGGGCATCGCCCTGTTGGCGTTGCAGGGGCCACTCGCGGAGCAGATTCTGCAGGGGCTGACCGACACCGATTTGCGGCCACTGCGGTATTACCACTTTTGCGAAGGACGGGTACTGGGCAAGCCGGTCGTGATCTCACGAACGGGGTACACCGGAGAGGATGGGTTCGAACTGTACGCGGCGGCGGAGGATAGTCCGGCGCTGTGGGAGGGCATCCTCGCCCACGGCCAGCCGCTGGGGTTGATCCCCGCGGGCTTGGGAGCGCGCGATACGTTGCGGTTGGAGGCCCGGCTGCCGTTGTACGGGCACGAGCTCACGGACGACATCACGCCCCTGGAGGCGGGGCTCGGGGTGTTCGTCAAGTGGGACAAGGGCGACTTCGTCGGACGCGAGGTGCTCGCTGAGCAGAAGGCGCAAGGCGTCAAGCGCCGGATAGCCGGCATCCAGATGCAGGAGCGGGCCATCCCGCGCCAAGGCTATGCGGTCCGCGCGGATGGCCGCGAGATCGGGCGGGTGACGTCGGGAACCCAGTCGCCGACGCTCAAGGTGCCCATCGCCCTGGCCTTGATCGATGCGGGTTACGCCGGCGTGGGCGTTCAGGTCACGGTGGACGTGCGCGGCAAGGAGGCGGCGGCCGTGGTCGTGAAGACGCCGTTTTACAAGCGGGATCGCCGTTCGGACGGCTGAGGTTGGATCCAGGGAGGATGGGCCATTGAACCGTTACAGCTATATTCCCCACACCGCAGAAGACCGGCAGAAGATGATGGCGTACCTCGGCATCCCGGACACGGAGGCTTTGTTCAGCGACATCCCGGAATCGGTGCGGATGCGCCGCCCGCTGCAACTTCCGGCGGCGATGTCCGAACTGGCGCTGGAGCGCCATCTTCAGCAGCTGTCTCGCAAGAATCTGGACTTTTCGCAGGTGACGAGCTTTCTCGGCGCTGGGGCGTACGAGCACTATGTCCCGAGCGTCGTCGACGCCATCGTCAGCCGGTCCGAGTTCTACACTTCCTACACGCCGTATCAACCGGAGATCAGCCAGGGCATGCTCCAGGCTATCTTTGAATACCAGACGATGGTGGCTGAGTTGACCGGCATGGACATCGCCAACGCGTCCATGTACGACGGTCCCACTGCGCTGGCGGAGGCAGGACTCGTGTGCTGCGTCCACACGCGGCGGAACAAACTGCTCGTCGCGGCCAACCTGCATCCGGAGTACCGGGCGGTGTTGGAGACGTACGCCGCCGGGCAGGCGGTGGAAGTGGTGGAGATTCCGCTGCGCGGGGGATGCGTGAACCCCGAGGCCTTGAGGCAATTGTGCGACAGCACGGTGGCCGGGGTGTTGGTGCAGTACCCGAATTTCTTCGGCTGTGTGGAGGACCTGCAGGCGATGGCGGACATCGCGCACAGTGCAGGCGCACTGCTCGTCGTGGCCGCTTATCCCATCGCCCTTGGATGGCTCGCGGCTCCGGGCCAGCGCGGCGCGGACATCGTGGTCGCCGAAGGCCAGTCGCTCGGCAATGCCGTCGCCTACGGGGGGCCGTACCTCGGCATCATGGCGGCCAACAAGGACCTGATGCGGCGGCTGCCGGGGCGCATCGTCGGGCAGACGACAGATGCTCAGGGCCGGCGCGGATTCGTTTTGACCCTGCAAGCGCGCGAACAGCACATCCGGCGCGAGAAGGCGACGTCCAACATCTGCACCAACCAGGCGCTCAACGCCCTGGCTGCGACCGTTTACTTGGCCTACATGGGTCCAGCAGGCCTGCGTGAAGTGGCGCTGCAGAACCACCACAAAGCGCGCTATCTGCAGGAGCGCCTGTGCGCGCTACCCGGCGTGGAGCGGGTCTTCCCGGAACCGTATTTCAACGAGTTCGTTCTGCGGCTCCCAAGGCCCGTCGCACAAGTCCAGCAGAAGCTGCTCGAGCAAGGATTCCTGTTCGGGTTCGATCTCGGACAGGCATTTCCCGATCTGGAAGGTTGCGTCCTGCTGACCGTCACCGAAGTGCGCACGCGCGAAGAGATGGACGCCGTCGTCTCGGCATTGGAGGGATGCTTGTGAGCCTGCAACGGGAAGGCGATCAGCCGTTGGTGTTTGAACGCAGCCGGCCGGGACGGCGGGCGTACAGTTTGCCGGCGCTGGACGTACCGGAGGCGCCCCTGGAAGAGATGGCGCCGTACGTGCGGCCGTCCGACGTGCGTCTGCCGGAGCTCAGCGAGGTCGACGTCATTCGCCACTATACGGCCCTGTCGACCCGCAACCACGGGGTGGACTCCGGGTTTTACCCGCTCGGATCGTGCACGATGAAGTACAACCCGAAGCGCAACGAGCGCGCGGCCCGGTTGCCCGGGTTTGCCAACATCCACCCGCTGCAGCCCCAGCCCACCGTCCAGGGCGCGCTGGAATTGATGCACACGCTGCAGGGATTTCTCGCGGAGATCACCGGCATGGATGCGGTCAGCCTGCAGCCAGCCGCTGGCGCGCAGGGTGAGTGGACCGGGTTGATGATGATCGCTGCCTATCACCGGGATCGCGGTGAGCGGCGGGACAAGGTGATTGTTCCGGATTCCGCTCACGGGACCAATCCGGCGTCGGTGACGATGGCGGGCCTCAAAGCGGTGACCATCCCCTCGAATCCCGACGGGAGCGTCAACCTGGACGCCCTGCGCAAGGCGGTGGGCCCGGACACGGCGGCGTTGATGCTGACGAATCCCAACACCCTCGGGCTGTTCGAGACGCAGATTGAGGAGGTCGCGCAGATTGTGCACGCGGCGGGCGGCCTATTGTATTACGACGGGGCCAACATGAACGCGATTCTCGGGTACGCCCGGCCCGGCGACATGGGCTTCGACGTGGTCCACCTCAACCTGCACAAGACCTTTTCGACGCCGCACGGGGGCGGCGGCCCGGGGCGGGGCCCGTCGGTGTCAAGGCGCACCTCGAGCCCTATCTGCCCAAACCGACGGTGGAAAAGCAGGCGGACGGAACGTACCGGCTCAACTGGGACCGTCCGCGATCCATCGGCAAGGTGAAGGGATTTTACGGGAACTTCGGTGTCCTCGTGCGGGCGTACAGCTACATCCGCACCTTGGGCCCGGACGGGTTGAAGCAGGTGTCCGAACACGCGGTGCTCGCGGCCAACTATCTGATGCGGCGGTTGGCGGGGGCGTACGATCTCCCGTACGATCGCGTCTGCAAACACGAATTTGTGCTCTCGGGCCGGCGCCAGAAGCAGCAGGGCGTCCGCACGCTCGACATCGCCAAGCGGCTCCTGGATTTCGGTGTGCATCCGCCGACGATCTATTTCCCGCTGATTGTCGAAGAGTGCCTCATGATTGAGCCGACCGAATGCGAGAGCCTGGAGACGCTGGATGAGTTCGCCGACATCATGTTGCGGATTGCGAAAGAAGTAGAGGAGAATCCGGAGTATGTGCGCGCTGCGCCACACCGCACGGTGGTGGGCCGGTTGGACGAGGTGACGGCCGCTCGCTCGCCCGTGCTTCGGTACACCTTTCCCGAGGAAGGCGAAGCGGCCGGACGGCGCGCCTAAGGGCGCGCCGCCGGCATAGCGGGTCGGGTCCGCTGCGAAGTCGGAACCGGGCCTTCATCCTGCAGATGGCGGACATCGTCGATGGCCGCCACCTGCCACTGGCCGTCCCGGTGGATGAGGCGCGTGATCCCGGTGTTATGCAGGGAGACTTCGTGTGTGACGCCGAGTGACCGGAGCAACGCCCGAATCCATCCGCCATGGCTGACGCACAGCACCCGGGCGTGCGGATAGCTGGCGGCGACCCGAGCGAGGAACCGCTCGGCCCGCTGGCGCACCTGGGTTTCCGACTCCGCCCCATCCTGTGGCGACGGGATGACGGCGCGCGCGTCGGCTCGAGGGTCGCGCCGAGTGCCTTCGATTCGTCCGAAACACCGCTCTCGCAGGTCGACGTCGAGGATGATGGGAACACCTCGGCCGGCTGCCAAGATCTCGGCCGTGGCCTTGGCCCGCACGAGATCGCTGCTGAGGATGACGGTGAACGGCGTCGTGCGCAACCAATCGGCGAGCCGTGCCGCCTGGCGCAGGCCGTTCCCGTTGAGCGGGATGTCGGTCCAGCCCTGAACCCGGCCCTCCGCGTTCCAATCGGTCTCTCCATGGCGCACAATCCACAGCTCGGTCACGGGCTTCCCTCCCTGGCGGCGATATGTTTCAGTATATCAGCGCATGTGATACAATGACAGCGATTTGTCTTCTTCACACGTTATGAAGGTGGATTCTGAATGGCTGAGCGACCGTATCTACTCGTCGTGAACGGGCCGAATCTGAACCGCCTCGGGCTGCGTGAGCCTCAGGTGTATGGCACCGAGACCCTCCACGATGTGTGCGCGCGCGTCCGCGAAGCGGCCGACGCCTTCGGGGTCGCCGTGAAAGACTTCCAATCCAACCACGAGGGCGCCCTGATTGATTTTTTGCAGCAGTACGGGCCGGGGGCCATTGGGATCGTCCTCAACCCAGGCGCCTTCGGCCATTATGGGTACGCCCTGCGAGATTGCGTAGCGGACATCGGGCGGCCCGTCATTGAGGTGCACATCTCGAACGTGCACCGCCGGGAGGCGTTCCGCCATCAGCTCGTGCTCGCCCCCGTGGTCCTGGGGCAGATCGTCGGGCTCGGCACGGCGGGATACGTGTTGGCGGCCCGGCATCTGCTGGAACTGTGGAGGCGGGAGCGAGGGGGAGAACGCGAATGAGCGGCAGATTGGACCGGTTGCGCGCGGAGATGGCCGCGCGCGGACTGGAGGCGATGCTCGTATCGAGCCCGGAAAACCGGCGTTATGTCAGCGGGTTCACCGGTACCTCCGCCAATGTGCTGGTGACGGCTGACCGCGCGCTCGTCATCACCGACTTTCGGTACACGCAGCAGGCGAAAGCGCAGTGTACGGGATTTGAGGTGGTGCAGCAACAGGCCTCACACGCAGGGGCGTTTCTCGAGCTGTTGGCCGAGGTCGTCCAGTCTCTGGGCGTGAAAGCGGTGGGATTTGAGCAAGACTACCTCACATACGGTGAGGTGGAGCGCTACCGGGCGTTGGAGAAGACCGTGCCCGGCTTCACCTGGGTACCCGTTTCCGGAGTGGTGGAACGCCTTCGCATGGTCAAGGACGAGGCGGAGATCGCCATCCTCGAGGAGGCGGCCCGCATCGCGGACGAAGCGTTCGAGCACGTGCTCGGCGTGCTCCGGCCGGGGCTGACGGAGCGGGACGTGGCCCTTGAACTCGAGATCCAGATGCGCAAACGAGGGGCTTCCGGGGCGGCGTTCGACACCATCGTGGCTTCCGGCTGGCGATCGGCGATGCCGCACGGGGTGGCCAGCGACAAGGTCCTCGAGGCGGGGGACCTGGTGACGATGGACTTCGGTGCCCTGTACCAAGGATATTGCTCGGACCTGACCCGTACGGTGGTCATCGGCAAGGCCAATCCGCGCCAACGCGAGATCTACGAACGCGTGCTGGAGGCGCAGCGGCTGGCCCTGGCGGCGGTCCGACCCGGCATCACAGGCCGGGAGCTGGACGCTGTGGCGCGGGACGCCCTGGCACGACATGGCTTGGCGGAGGCGTTCGGCCACTCCCTGGGACATGGCATCGGCTTGGCAATCCACGAGGATCCGCGCATCTCCAAGAGCGGAGAGGACGTCCTTGAACCCGGGATGGTCATCACCATCGAACCGGGCGTCTACTTGCCCGAGTGGGGCGGGGTGCGGATCGAGGAAGATGTGCTCGTCACGCCCGATGGCGGGCGGGTGTTGACGCTTTCAGCCAAGGACACGTTGATCGAGGTTTGAGACATCAGGAGGGGTTTGCGTGATTTCCAGCAACGATTTTCGCACCGGTACGACGATTGAAGTGGACGGCGAGATCTACCGCGTGATCGAGTTCATGCATGTGAAGCCCGGGAAGGGTGCCGCGTTCGTCCGCACGAAGCTGAAGAACGTCAAGACGGGCGCGGTCAAGGAGACCACCTTCCGGGCGGGGGAGAAGGTGCCGCGCGCGCACATCGAGACGCGCGAGATGCAGTACCTGTATAACGACGGGGATCTGTACACGTTCATGGACACGGAGACGTTTGACCAGATCACCATTCCGAAGTCGCAATTGGAGTACGAGTTGAACTTCCTCAAGGAAAATATGAACTGCTTCGTCGTGATGTACCAGGGGCAGCCCATCGGCATCGATCTGCCGAACACGGTGGAGCTGAAGGTCATCCAGACGGAGCCGGGGATCCGTGGGGACACCGCGACCGGGGGCAGCAAGCCGGCGACGGTGGAGACCGGATACACACTGCAGGTGCCGTTTTTCATCAATGAAGGGGACGTGTTGGTCATCGACACGCGCACCGGCAACTACGTGTCGCGCGCCTGACGGGCGAGCCCACGGTTCTCCCGCTTGCCGGGCAGGGACGGCCTGGGATGCTGCGCCGGGCCGGAAGAGTTACCCGAGCGGTCTGTCCGCTCGGGTTTTTTGCGTTTCCGGCGCGGTGAACGGTTCTGTCGGAGGGACGAGCGGCATATCGAACAAGCGTGGGGGTGACGTGGCATGGGTGCACGGCGGAACAGCGATGTTTGAGGTCATCGACAAAGTGGTGTACGCGATGGCCGGGCTGCGTGTCCTGTCCAGTTTGGCGGAGTTGACGGGTGCTTGCCTGATGCTTTACTTCGGCACGGCCGCCTCGGCGTTGCAGGTCAATGCGGTGCTCGCCCTGGTCGGACCGCTTGTCTTGGTCACGGTGACGATGCTCGGCATCAGCGGGCTCGCCGGCGAGATCGCCCTGTGGCGCATCGCGTTGATTGTGCTCGGCGTGGGCTGCATCCTGCTCGGAGCAAGAGGTTAGGAGAAGGATCCCGGCATGGCGGGCGGGATCACCGGATGGACTTTCGCACCAGGCTGAACACGAAGAACATCAACAGCACGAAGATCACGAGAAAGACCACAATCCAACGCACCAAGACGGCGATGTCCACGGCCGTCCCTCCCTCCACCGAACTGCAATTGTCTTCTGTTATGGAATGCGGCATCCCAGTTCCCCGTGACGGCTTTCTCGCCCCGACCGCTTGTCATATCGGTCCCAGCCTGTCCGTATACATGGACTAACCAGGGAGGTGGATGACGTTGTGTGGAACCGGGAATCCGCTCCGGCAGGGGAATGGCCCTGGCAGCAGGTGTTCCGCGTCTGTCCGCCCGACGTCGCCCAGCGCCTGCAAAACCTCCCGTCGCCGGTCCTGGAGCGGGTGGAGGAACTCAGGTTTCGCCTTCACCAACCGCTGCAGCTGTGCGGGGCGAGCCTGGACCAATTCTTGCATCGGGAACAGGGTTTGACCCGCAGCCCCGACGACGCCATCCGGGTCACCGAGGATCATCTGATGCGGGTCATCCAGGTCGTCACGCAGTCTTCCCTGTATGCGGTGGAGGACGATCTGCGCCGTGGGTTCGTCACCATGCCGGGCGGTCACCGGGTGGGCGTCGCCGGCCGGGCGGTGTTGTACGAGTCAGGGTCCGTGCGATCCATTCGAAGCATCACGTCCGTCAACGTCCGGATCGCCAGGGAACGGCTGGGCGCGGCCGATCCGCTGCGCGCCCACGTGCAAGACCCGGTCAGCGGCGCACCGCTGAGCGTGCTGCTCATCTCGCCGCCGCAGTGCGGAAAGACCACACTCCTTCGCGACCTGGCCCGGCTGTGGAGCGAGGGAGGCATGCCCGCAGGGCGTCCGTGCAAGGTGGCCGTGGTCGACGAGCGCTCCGAGATCGCAGGGTGTGTGGAGGGCGTGCCGCAGTTCCGCCTGGGCCCACGGACCGATGTGCTCGACGCGTGTCCGAAAGCGGAGGGGATGTTGATGGCCATCCGCAGCCTTTCTCCGGACATCGTGGTGACGGACGAGATCGGGCGTGCCCAGGACGTCGGCGCCATCCTGGAGGCGGCGCACGCGGGGGTGGCGGTGCTCGCCAGCGCCCACGCGCGAAATCTCGACGAGTGGCGGACGCGGCCCCACATGGGAGAACTGTTTCACGGGCAGGCGTTCCACCGTTATGTGGTCCTCAGCCGCCGCCGCGGCCCCGGGACCATCGAGTCCATCCTCGACGCCAGAGGGCTGCCGGTCGCCGGGTTCTCCAACCTGTCCCGAAGGACGGATGCGCCTTGATGAAAGCGATTGGCGCCGCCCTGGTGTTCGTGGCCTGCACCGGGATCGGCTTTCGCATCGCCCGCGACTACCGGGAGAGGCCACGCCAACTGCGCGCGCTGATGCAGGGGATGCGGTTGCTGCAGGCGGAGGTGGAGTACAGTGTCACGCCGCTGCCCGCCGCGCTTCGCCGCGTGTCGGAACGCGTCTCGCCTCCCGCTGGTGTCCTGTTCGCCTCCGCTGCGGACATCCTGCAGGACGGCGACGTCCCGGTGGCGGACGCACTGGCGCGCGCCCTGAACGAGGCCGAACGATTATCCGCCTTGCGTGACGCCGACCTGGAGGTGGTGCGGGAGTTCGGCCGGACGCTCGGCACGTCGGACCGGGTGCACCAGAGCCAGCAGTTCGAGGTGGCCATCGCTCGTCTGGCCGGGTTGGAGGAGGAGGCGCGCGAGCTTCAGCGCACGCACGAGCGCCTGTGGCAATACATCGGGGCGCTGGTGGGGCTGACGATTGTGATCCTGCTGTACTAACGGCGGCTATGCCGCCCTTGGGGGGATGGGCCGTGACACCGGAGATCCGCGCCATCTTGCAAATTGCCGGCATCGGTTTCCTCGTCGCCTTCCTGCATTCCCTGCTCAAGGAGAGCGGCAAGGAGAACTATGCGTATTGGACCACCGTCGTCGGCTTGGTGGTGGTCTTCATGATGGTCATCGGGTATGTCGGCAACCTGTACCGGGAGATTGAAACCGTGTTTTTGCGGCAGTAGGTGAGCCGGGTGCAAATCTTACAGCTGGTGGGCATCGGATTGACGGCGACGGTCATCGTGGTGGTGCTTCGGGAGCGGATGCCGCAGTTCGCGATGATGGTCGGCCTGATGGCGGGTATCGTCCTGTTCCTCGCGGTCCTCGGACCGATGCAGGACGTGGTGCACGCGCTCACGGACCTCGCGCAGGCCGCGCGGGTCGATCAGGGATTTCTCGGCACCGTGCTGAAGATCATCGGGATTGCGTACATCGTCGAATTCGCCGCGCAGGTCGCCCGGGACGCCCATGAAGGCGCGTTGGCCGGAAAGATTGAACTGGTGGGCAAAGTCGGCATCGTCGTCCTGGCGCTGCCCATCATCACGGGTGTGGTCGAGTCGTTGGTGCATCTTCTGCCGTGAAGGAAGGGAGTGGGATGCCGGTGCGCTGGCGATGGTGGACGGGCGTTCTGCTGTGGCTCGGGCTGTTGTGCGGGCTCACGGTCCATCCCGGACTGGCACAGGCCGCGGTCGATCCCGCCGGCGTCTCCGCTTCGGCCCCCTATGGCTCGGCCTCCCCTGGACAAAGTGCCTTGGAGCAGGCGGGCGACTCCGCGCGCGCGGCGGCCGAGCAACAGTTGGAGCAGCTGCCCGTGCAGTCCATCGAACGCTTCTGGCACGACCTGCAGGCGGAGTACGGCGGGTTCTTGCCCGACGTCCCGGGGGGCAGCATCGTCCGCTCCATCCTCGACAGTGGCGGATTCAACCTGCACGGCATCGCCGCCGGCGTCGTGCGGTATTTCCTGCACGAGGTGTTGGACAACGCCCAATTGTTGGGCGGCATCCTGGTGCTCTCCGTGCTAGCCGCCCTGCTCGAGTCGATGCAGGCCGCGTTCGAGCGCCAGGCCGTCAGCCAGATCGCCTACTTCGTCGTGTTCCTCGTGCTGCTTGTGTTGGCCATCGGATCGTTCACGGAGGCAGTGGGGACCGCCAAACACGCCATCCAATCGATGACCGACTTCATGCTGGCGACCGTGCCGTTGGTGGTGACGGTCATGGCGGCGTCCGGATCGCTTGTGTCGGCTGCGTTCTTTCAACCTCTATTGCTGTTCGCCGTGCATCTCATCAGCAACGTCGTGTTTCTGTTCGTGTTCCCGCTCATCTTCTTCGCCGCCGTGATGGAGATCGTCAGCGCCCTGTCTCCCCGCTACTCCTTGACCCGCCTGGCCGGGCTGCTCCGGACCGGGGGCGTCGCGATCCTGGGCCTGTGTCTGAGTGCATTCCTCGGAGTTACGGCGGTGGAGGGACTCGGCAAAGGTGTCGCCGACGGCGTCGCGCTGCGCACCGCGAAGTTCGCGGTCAGCACCTTCGTCCCGGTGGTGGGCAAGGCGGTGGCCGACGCGGCCGAGACGGTGGCCAGCGCCTCGCTGTTGGTCAAGAATGCCATCGGCGCGGCGGGGCTGGTGATCGTGGCGTTCATCGCCCTCTTCCCGGTGCTGAAGATTCTGGCTCTGTCGCTCATCTACCACGGCAGCGCCGCCTTGATGCAACCGCTCGGGGACAACCCGATGGTGAACTGCCTGGCGGCGATTGGGAAGAGCATGGTGCTCCTGTTCGCGAGCGTCACCGCGGTCGCCCTGATGTTTTTCTTCGCCATCTGCATCCTGTTGGTCTCGGCCAACCTGGCGGTGATCATGGCGTGACGGCGATGGGAGAGTGGCTCAAGCAGATCATCCTGTTGGTGATCCTCGCCGCCTTGGCGGACCTGCTGTTGCCGACCAAGGCGATGCAACGGTACGTGCGGGCCGTCATGGGGGTGGCCATCCTGGCCGCGATGCTGCAGCCGTTTTTACCCTTTATGCGCGCTGATTGGGCGGACCGCGCCGCCGCAGCCATCGATGCCGAACTGGCGCAACCGCCGGCCGCTGCGCAGGCCTCCGCGGCCGCGGGGATAGAAAACGTCCTCGAGGCACAGCAGGCGCAGACCGCCGACGATCTGCTCGGGCGGCGGCTGGCGGACGGCATCGCCGAGGCGTTCGGCGGACCCGAGCCCACTGTCCGGGTGACGGGGGCCGCACAAGGTGCGGCCGTCTCGGTGGACATCCAAGTCGATCCCAGTCTGGCCGGCCAGGCCGACGCCATCGCCGCATGGACCGCCAGCCAATTGCAGATCCCGCGCGACCGCGTCACGGTGCACGCGGGGTGAAAGGAGAGGTTCGGTGGATCTCAAACCATTGCACCAGAACAAATGGCTGATCTTCCTCGGCCTCATCGGGATCGCGTGCCTCTTGCTCGGCACTTTCGCGGGCCGGGGCGGGGGCGGGGCGCGGCCGCCGTCACCGGCCAGGCGCCGGCGCAACCGACCGCTGCCGCGGGCACTCCGGCTGCGTCGGACGACAGCCAACTGGGCTCGGTGCACGACCTGGAGCAGCGCTACGCCCAGCAGTTGGCCGGGATGCTCAAGCAGATGCAGGGCATTGAGGACGTGTCGGTGATGGTGACGGTCGATTCGACCGAAAGTCTGCAGTTGGCGCAGAACACCCAGCAGACGACGCAGACACAGACGAGCGGGCAGCAGACGACTTCCCAGAGCACGACGACCCGCAGCGACGTGTTTACGGAGCGCACGGGTGACGGCGACAGCGTCCCCTTTGTCACGCAGCGCGTCACTCCGAAGGTCCGCGGGGTGTTGGTGTTGGTGAAAGCGGACGACTTTTACGTCGCCAAGGCACAAATCATCGATGCGATCCGGCATGTCTTGGACGTGCCCGCATATAAAATTAGCGTGGAGCCGGAAAGGTGAAAACGTAGAGTGGGAGGAATGTACAAGTGGTCAAACGGCAAACGGTGTGGCTGTCCACGATGATGGTGTTGTCGCTGATGCTCATCGGCTACTACACCATGAACAACGACGGAGGACTCACCGCAACGAAAAACCCGGACGGGTCGTCCGTGGCCACGAGTGCCACGCCGCCCGACAGCGGCCAGACGAGCCAAACGGGCGGGGCATCGGCGACCAGCCAGAGCGGCACCAGCCAGACGGGGGCGACGAGCCAGACAGGGACGTCTAGCCAGACGAGCACAACGGGCACGGGGGCCAGCCAAGCGGGCACCACGGCCTCATCGTCCGACTGGTACGTCAACATGGAGACGAAGTTGGAACAGCAGTACGCGCAGCAGATGGACACGTACAACCAGGTGATCAGCAACAGCAGCGCCAGCGCGGACCAGATCGGGCAGGCGAAACAGAAGCTGGAGCAACTGCAGACGCTGGTGGGGAATCTCGACACGGCCCGCGACCGGGTACTTGGGCAGGGCTACAAGGACTGTGTGATCATCCCCGACGCCAGCGGGCAGAAGGCGGTGGTGTACGTGAAGACCGACAAACTGACGGCGCAGCAAGCGGTATCCATTATGAATGTGGTCAGCCAACAGCTGAACCTGCCGGTGGTGAATGTGACGGTGCAGGCAAAGGCCTGAGTGCAGGCCAGGGCCTGAGGATCCCGCTCAAAGCGCCCCGCGGCGAGCGCCGGGGCGCTTTTTCGATGCCCCGTCGGGAAGGGGGTCCCTGTCAAGCGATGGTGTGCGCCGCCAGTTTCTCGTGTGCTATACTAGGGCGAGTGGTGGACACGTCTATCGTCGAGGGGTGACCTTGGGTGTTGAAGATCGGGGAGATTCGCGAACTGATCCGACTCCTGGATGACACGAGTCTCGCGGAGATCCGCATTGAGACTGAGGATATGAAACTCCTTCTGAAAAAGCCGGACGCCCCGGCTGTCGTGCCGCAGGCAGCTGCGCCGGTGATGCCGGTGGCGTCTCCCCCGGCCTCCGCGCTGGCACCCGCCGAGCCCGCCGCTGCACCGGCCGCGGCCCCATCCGCCCCGGCGGCCGTCCCTGCGCCGGAGCCCGCGGAGGACGAGGCGAACATACATATTGTCAAATCGCCAATGGTCGGTACGTTCTACCGCGCGCCCGCCCCAGATGCACCGCCGTACGTCGAGGTGGGTACCAAGGTGACGGAGAAGACGGTGGTGTGCATCGTCGAGGCGATGAAGCTGATGAACGAGATCGAAGCCGAGGTGTCGGGCGAAGTGGTGGAGGTCTTAGCGGAGAACGGCCAATTGGTAGAGTACGGCCAACCGCTGTTCAAGATCAAACGAGCGTGAGGAGATCCGCGATGTTCAAACGCGTTCTGATAGCCAACCGCGGGGAGATCGCCGTACGCGTCATCCGCGCGTGCCGCGAGCTCGGCATCGAGACGGTCGCGGTGTACTCGGAGGCGGATCGCGACGCGCTGCATGTGCAGATGGCGGATGAGGCGTACTGCATCGGACCGGCGCCGAGCAGGCAGAGCTACCTGCACATTCCGAGCATCATGTCGGTCGCGACCCTGACCGGTGTCGATGCCATCCATCCCGGATACGGGTTTCTTTCGGAGAACCCGGATTTCGCTGAGGTTTGCGAGGCCTGCGGGATCACGTTCATCGGCCCGAGCGCGCGCGCCATCGAAGCCATGGGAGACAAGTCGATGGCGAAGGAGACGATGAGGCGGGCGGGCGTGCCGACCGTTCCCGGCAGCGACGGGCTCTTGGCCGACGCGGACGAGGCGGTCGCTCTGGCCGAACAGGTGGGCTACCCGGTGGTCATCAAGGCGACGGCCGGCGGCGGGGGTAAGGGGATCCGCATCGTGCGCGATCCGGACGCGCTGCGCCAGGCGGTGACGACGGCCCAGCGGGAGGCGGAGACCGCCTTCGGCAACGCCGGCGTCTACCTGGAGAAGTACATCGAGCGGATGCGCCACGTGGAGATCCAGGTGTTGGCCGACCGTCACGGAAACGTCATCCACCTGGGGGAGCGGGACTGCTCCGTCCAGCGTCGCCTGCAGAAATTGGTGGAAGAGTCGCCTTGTCCCGTCCTGTCGCCGGAGACGCGGGCCGCGATGGGGGCGGCCGCCGTGGCCGCCGCGCGGGCGGTCGACTACGTCGGGGCAGGGACGGTGGAGTTCATCTACACGCCGGAGGGCGACTTTTACTTCATGGAGATGAACACGCGCATTCAGGTCGAACATCCGGTGACCGAGTGGGTCACGGGGATCGACCTCGTGCGTGAACAGATTCTGGCGGCGGCCGGTGAGCCGTTGTCCATCCGCCAGGAGGACGTGGTGCTCTCCGGACACGCCATCGAGTGCCGCATCAACGCCGAAGATCCGGAGCGCAATTTCATGCCGAGCCCCGGTAAAATCGAGGCGTACCTTCCGCCCGGAGGCATCGGGGTGCGTGTGGACAGCGCCGCCTATCCCGGGTACGTGGTGCCCCCGACCTACGATTCGATGATCGCCAAGTTGATTGTCTGGGCACCGACGCGCGACCAGGCCATCGACCGCATGCTGAGGGCGTTGGGCGAGTTTCGCATCGAGGGTGTTCGCACGACCATCCCGTTCCATCAAAGGCTGCTCCGGCACGAGAAATTCCGCTCGGGAGACGTGACGACCCGGTTCCTGGAAGAGTATCCGATCCTGTAGGTCTTGGTCCCGTCGGAGCGGAATGGTATACTTCAGCCAACGTGGGCGGAAAGGATGTCTGCCATGCAGGATATGGAGTTCGAGGCCACCGACCTCGGGAAGATTCAAATTGCGGACGAGGTGATTCAGATCATCGCCGGCATCGCCGCGAGCGAGGTGGTCGGCGTGGTCGAATTGAGTGGGGGCTTCGCCGGAGGCATCACCGAATCGCTCCTCGGACGCAAGAACTTCACAAGAGGGGTTCGCGTCCAATTTGGAGAGGCGGATCGTACGTGCACCATCGAATTGGCGGTGGTGCTTCAGTTCGGCGTGAACATCCCGTCCGTCTCGTTGGCGGTACAGGAGCACGTCAAGCGCACGGTCGAGAGCATGACCGGATTGGACGTGACGGCGGTGCACGTCCACGTCGCCGGCATCAGCCTGTACACCGACAAGGACAAGGGCAAGGAGACGCAGGAGTTGACGGCAGACAAACGGGCGCGCTGACCGTCCTCCCGGGGAGGGGTTCTGTGAGCGCTTTGGATCGCGTGTTGTTGATCATCTTCTGCCTGGCGGGCTTGGCGGCCGGCGCCTGTGCGTTCCTCATCGGCGCCGGGGCGCTGGCCCCGGTCGGTGGGGCGGGAGAATGGGCGGCATATCCGGACAATGCCTATCTGATGGTGGGCGGCGTGGTGTTCGCGCTCCTGGCGGTGCGCTTCCTGTTTTATAAGGTGCGCAGGCGGGAGCCGGATTTCGTATTGCTCCCGGGTGACTTCGGGCACATTCGCATCTCTTTCGACACCATCCGAGAATTGGCCAATCGGACCGGCCGTTCGGTGCGCGGCGTGCACGAACTGGATACCCGCGTGCGCCATGGCCAATCGGGGATTGTGTTGGCGGTGCGCGTCCGGGCTCTGCCGGATCTGGATCTGGCCCAGATGGGCCGCGAGATCCAGGACGCGGTCAAGACGTACGTGGAACGGACCACGGCGGTCGTCGTGGAACAGGTCCTCGTCAGCGTCACCGAGATCGCCGGGGGCGCGGCTGCGCGTGGTTCACGAGGGTGGAGTCAGGCATGAACGGGGTGCGCGAGGCCTGGACCTGGTTCCGTTCGCTGAAGCGGCGGTGGCACGGGCTCTTGGCCGGGTGCATCCTGTGGGCGGTGTGGATGGCCTTCGGTTTTTGGGCCACAGTATTACTGTTGATCCTGGGCGGCGGCGGTTTTGCGGCAGGACGCGTGTTGGAGCAGCACGAGTCGTGGCGCGACGTCGTCGAGAAGTTGTTGAGCGAGCGGTTCGGAGATTCGTGAACGGGTGGAGCGGAGCGCCCGCCCAACGGATGGACAAGGAGGTGGTGGGATGCGGCGCCATGACCTGCGCGCCAAGGCGGTGCAAGCCATCTATCAGGTCGAGGTCGGAAAGTCCAGTGCGCAGGAGGCTATCGGTCACGTCTTCGAGGACGAGGGGTCGGCGACGGACGCGGATCGAACGTATGTGGCACGTTTGGTGGAAGGCACGGTGGCGGCGCTGCCGGAGATCGACGACATCCTCAAGGAGCGCGTGCAGGGATGGCGGCTCGACCGGATCGCACGGGTCGATCTCGCCATCTTGCGGCTCGCTGTGTTCGAGCTGTTGTACGAGTGGGATGTGGATGTGGCGACCATCGCGGACGAGGCGGTTGAGTTGGCCAAGCAGTACAGCACGGAGGAGTCGGGGCGGTTCGTCAACGGCGTGCTCTCGCGCGTAATCCCACTGGCTCACGAACGCCGGGCGGCGGCGAGATCGTAGGCGGCAAGCAGGGAGACAGGACATGCTGGTACTTGGGATCGATACAAGCAACTATACCACCTCCCTGTCCGCCGTACGGGCGGACACTGGGGAACTGGTGGCGGACGCACGGCGCGTGCTGCCTGTTCGCGAAGGAGAGAGAGGGCTTCGGCAAGCCGATGCGCTCTTTTTTCATGTACAGCATCTGCCCGGGGTGATGGACGACCTGATGGCGCAGCTCGCCGCCGCGGGCATCTCCCCCGCCTGGGCGGGGATCGGGGTGTCGGTGCGGCCCCGGCCCTTTGCCCGCTCCTACATGCCGGTGTTCCGCGCCGGAGCGAGTTTTGCCTACGCATTCGCCCGTGCCCTCGGCCTTCCCGTGGTACCCTGTTCGCACCAGGAGGGTCACCTGGCGGCCGCATGCCATTTTCTCGCACCCTGGGACGGGCCCTTTCTCGCCCTGCACCTCTCCGGGGGCACCTCCGACCTGGTGTGGGCGGAGCGCACCCGTTTCGGTTATCGGGTCACCACCCTCGAGGAGGGGGCCGACCTGCACGCGGGCCAGTTCGTCGATCGCGTCGGCGTCGCCTTGGGCCTGCCGTTTCCGGCAGGCCCGTCGCTGGAGCGGCTGGCGCAGCAGGCACCTCCGGACAGCGGTTTTCGCGTCCCCTCCAGCCGTCCGTCGGCCGGCCTCAGCTTCTCGGGCCCATGCGCCGCCGCCCTGCGGGCGGTGGAGGCCGGTGTGCCGGGTCCCGAGGTGGCGTTGGCGGTCCAGATCTGCATCGCCCGCACGGTCGTGAAGGCCGTCCTCCGCTGGCGAGATCGGCTCGGTGCCAGGAGGTTGGTGGTCGCAGGCGGCGTCGCCGCCAACGCGGACATCCAGGCGAGGGTCAGGCGTCAGCTGGCTTCGGATGCCCCCGATCTTGAGGTCCACTTCGCCCCGGCGCGGTACGCCTCGGACAACGCCTTGGGCCCGGCCCGCATTGCCCGCGACTACCTGTTTGTGGCGCACTAGTTACGGTATAATGGGCCCGGTTGGTTTTTTATGCTACGGAGGAGGGGCTTTCAGTGACCGAGACGGGATCGCTCAGCCAGGCCACACAAGTATTCGACATCACCATCATCGGGGGCGGCCCCACGGGATTGTTCGCCGCGTTCTACTGCGGTATGCGCGACGCCTCGTGCAAGATCATCGACAGTTTGCCCGAGTTGGGCGGGCAATTGGCCACCTTGTATCCGGAGAAGTACATCTACGATGTGCCCGGATTTCCCAAGATCCGCGCGAAGCAATTGGTCGAACAGCTGAAGGAGCAGGCCTTCCAGTACAATCCGGCCGTGCACCTGAACGAGACGGTGGAGGGGTTGACGCGGCGCGAGGACGGCGTCTTCGAACTGCGAACGGACAAGCAGGCGCACTACACGAAGGCCGTCATCATCTGTGCCGGAATCGGCGCCTTTTCCCCGCGTCCGCTGCCCGCACAGAACGCCGAGGCGTTCGTCGGTCGGGGCGTCTACTATTACATCGACGATCTCGAAAAGTTCCGCGGAAAACGCACCCTCGTCATCGGCGGAGGGGACTCCGCGGTCGATTTCGCGTTGATGCTGGAGGGCGTCGCGTCCTCGGTCACGTTGATCCACCGGCGCGACCAGTTCCGCGCCCACGAGGAGAGCGTGAAACGCTTGCTGTCGTCGACGGTGGACGTGCGCACGTTTGTCGAATTGGATTCGGTGAGCGGCGGGGACTGGTTGGAAAAGGCGGTGCTGATCCACAACAAGACGAAGGAACGTACGGAGCTCGCCGTGGACGCCATCGTCAGCGGCCTGGGCTTCACCGCTTCTCTCGGGCCGATCGCGGACTGGGGCCTGGAGATTGAGGGCAACGAGATCGTCGTCAATACGCGCATGGAGACCAACATCCCGGGGATTTACGCGGCGGGCGACATCGTCACCTATCCCGGCAAGGTCAAGCTGATTGCCACCGGTTTTGGAGAAGCCCCTACGGCGGTGAACAACGCGAAGACGTTCATCGATCCGAAGGCAAAGCTGAGCCCTGGACACAGCAGCAATCGCAAGGAGTGACCAAAGTCGGCCCTGTCCGAATGCGGCGGACGGCGGCGCGGGTTGGAGGGGATGACGATGGCGGTGATCCTGGACGGAAAGCAGGTGGCGGCCGATCTGCAGGAAGAGGTTCGACGCCAGCTGGAACGGGTCGCGCCGAAGGGGCGGTTGAAGCTGGTGGTGGTGCTCGTCGGCGACCATCCGGCGTCGGCCAGCTACGTGCGCGGCAAGCAGCGGACGGCCGAGAAGATCGGGCTGGCCGGGGAAGTCAGGCATCTGCCGGAGTCGGTGACGGCCGAGGAGCTGTTGAACCTGATCGACGCGCTGAACGCCGACCCGGAAGTCGACGGAATCCTCGTCCAACTGCCGCTGCCGGAGCATCTCGACGAGCGGACGGTCATCGAACGGATCGCACCGGAAAAGGACGTCGACGGGTTCCATCCTCTGAATGTGGGGCGCAACTTCGCCGGTGTCCCCGCCGTCTGGCCGTGCACGCCCGCCGGAATCATGGCGCTGCTTGAGCACTACAGCATCCCGGTCGCGGGGCGGCACGCGGTGGTCGTCGGGCGCAGCAACATCGTCGGGAAACCGATGGCGCAGATGCTCCTGCAGGCGGATGCCACCGTCACGGTGTGCCACTCCAAGACCCCGGATCTGGCGGCGCACACGCGGCAGGCGGACATTTTGGTGGTCGCCGCGGGCGTGCCCGGGCTCGTCGGCGCCGGACACGTGAAGCCGGGGGCGGTCGTGGTGGACGTCGGCATCCACCGGATCGACGGACGGCTCGTGGGTGATGTGGATTTTGAGGCCGTGGCGCCCATCGCCCAGGCCATCACCCCTGTCCCAGGCGGCGTCGGGCCTTTGACGGTGGCCATGCTGATGGTCAACACGCTGCGCCTCGGCCTCCGCCGGCGCGGGTGGGGAGGAGACGAGGCGTGGCGGTGACGACAGCGGCTCAGGTGTTCAGCGTCAGTGAGTTAAACCGGCTGATCGGCCAGCTGCTGCAGGCGGACGAGCGGCTGGCGCGGTGTTACGTGGCGGGGGAGATCTCCAACTTCAAATACCACTCCAGCGGCCACATGTATTTCACGTTGAAGGACGAATCGAGCCGCTTGCGTGCCGTCATGTTCGCGAACCGAAACCGGCGCCTGAGCTTTCGCCCCGAGGACGGGATGCGGGTGATTGCCCTCGGCTCGGTGCAGGTGTTCGATCGCGACGGACAGTACCAACTTTACGTAGAGGACATGCAGCCGGACGGCGTCGGGGCGCTGTACGTGGCATTCACGCAGCTGCGGGAGCGTCTTCAGGCGGAAGGCTTGTTTGCACCGGAGCGCAAACGTCCCATTCCGCCGTATCCGCGGCGCATTGGCGTGGTGACGTCGCCTACCGGCGCAGTCATCCGCGACATCTGCAGTACGCTGGGGCGCCGATATCCTCTGGCGAAGGTGGTGCTCTCGCCCGCGCTCGTGCAAGGACCGACCGCCGCGCCGACCATCGTGGAGGCCATCGCGCGGCTGGTCCGTTACCACGCGGAGCGGGAGTCCATTGACGTGATCATCGTCGCTCGCGGCGGGGGTTCCTTAGAGGAGCTGTGGCCTTTCAATGAGGAGCTGGTGGCGCGTGCGGTCGCGGCGTGTCCCATCCCGGTGGTCTCAGCGGTCGGCCATGAGACGGATTACACGATCTGTGATTTCGTGGCGGACGTGCGGGCCGCTACTCCGACGGCAGCCGCTGAACTGGTCGCCCCGGCGGTCTCGGACCTGCGCGTGCATCTGCAACAGTTCGCGAACCGGGCGCAGAGTGCCGTGGTCTGGCGGATCGGGAGCGCTCGCGACCGGCTCCGGACGTTGCAACAGGCGCACGCGTTGCGGCAGCCGTTGCACATGGTGCACCTGCGGCGGCAGGCGGTGGACGCCGTCGAGCATCAGCTGCAGCAACAGGTGCGCCGGTCGATCACGGTCGCCGAACGGCGCTTGAACCAGAACCGGGAGCGGCTGTACCGGCTCGACCTGAGGCAGCGCGTGGCGCGCGCGGCGGGACGGGTGAACGGGCTGGCGCAGGAGGCGGGTCAAGCGGTTCGGCGCCGGTGGACCGCGGCAGATGTCCGGGTGCAGCGGATCACCGCATCGCTGGTGGCACTCAATCCGCTGGCGGTGCTGCAGCGGGGGTACAGCGTCGTATACCGGGCGGACACCGAACAGGTGGTGACGTCCGCGCGCGCCCTGCATCCGGGAGACGCGGTCCGCGTCCAGTTTTCCGATGGCCGGGTGAAGGCGAAGATTGTGGAAGAGGAAGGAGAGACGGGCCGTGTCCCAAGACACCGAGCCGCAGGGCGTGACGCCCAAGGAGGCGGACAACTCCGGCTTGACCTTTGAACTCGCCATGCGCCGCCTGGAGGAAACGGTGCGCCTGTTGGAGACGGGAGAGCTGACGTTGTCCGACTCCATCGAGCGGTACAAAGAGGCCATGCAGTTGGTTCAGTTCTGCCGCACCCAGCTGGATCGGGCGGAGTTGGAGATCGAACGGTTGCTTGCGGAGGACGGGGCGGCGGAGAAGGAGGAGAACGGCGCATGACGGGCACTCGCCCGCCAGTGGACATCGAGCGATACATCGCGGAGACCGGGGCCGCGGTGTCTTCCTATCTGGCGCGCGTGTTTCCGGGTGACTCCCAACCCGCCCGCCTGTTCGAGGCCATGAATTACAGCCTGCTCGGGGGCGGCAAGCGCATCCGGCCCATCCTGTGCCTGGCCGCCGCGCGCACCTTCGGGGTTCGCGAGGAGGACGCGATGCCCGCGGCGGCGGCCCTGGAACTGGTGCACACGTACTCGCTGATTCACGACGATCTCCCGGCGATGGACGACGACGACCTGCGCCGGGGCCGCCCGACCAATCACCGGGTGTTTGGTGAGGCGACCGCCCTGTTGGCAGGGGACGGCCTGCTGACGGAGGCGTTTGCGCTGCTTGCTCAGCCGTTGAATGTGCCGCCTGAACGCCAACTGCAGATGATTCAGACGCTCGCGCGTGCTGCGGGTCCCTACGGCATGGTCGGCGGCCAACAAGCCGATATGGAGGCGAACCGGACGACAGGGTCGTTAGAGCAATTGGCGTTCATCCACCGGCGCAAGACTGGGATGCTGATTCAGGCATCCGTCGTCATCGGCGGCTTGTTCGCGGCGCTGGATCAGGCAAAGCGGGACGCCCTGGCGGCCTTCGGGATCGAAATTGGGCACGCGTTTCAGATCGTGGACGATTGGCTGGACGTTTCCGGGGACGCCGAGGCCTTGGGGAAACAGACGGGTGCGGATGAACGCATGCAGAAGTTGACCTATCCGAGCCTCATCGGGCTGGAGCAGACACGGCGTCTGGCGGAAGAGCGGTATCAAGCCGCGTTGGCAGCGCTCGACGCCGCCGGCATCCATGCGCCGCTGTTGACCGGTTTGGCGTCGTACGTCGTACAGCGTGACCGCTAATGCGAGGACGAGCGGATTCGTACCGGCCTCAGTCCGTGTCGGTGATGGCCGTTTTTGACCGAATCCGGCGGTTGGCGTACGTCCGGAGCATTATGTCGACCCCTGGGCGTATGTTATAATAGGTCCCGTCAGCCGGGTGGCGCAGTATTCTAGTCGACCGTCCGTTCCTGAAGGCGGGGCTAAAAATCCGCCAAAGGGCACATCGATGAAGTTCCTGGTGTTGGCTTGGGGCGCCCAGCCCTGGGCTGGTACTGGGAGTTAAGAAAGTTGGGCAACCCGCAATGGCATGCGGGACCTGACCCAGCTTTCGCGGAGGCCCAAGTTCGTGGTCCGCATCGAAGGGGACTATGGCTTGGGGGATGAACCTGCATGCGGAGGCCATCTGTGTGCAGCGTAGCCTGCCTTGAGTGGTACCGAAGGATCGCGGGTAGCAGGTGCCAGGCTCCCCGGCCAGGGAGCCACACCGGTGCCGCGTGAAATCTGTACTGCAAAAGAGGCTAGGGAACGGTCGCGGTTGTCGCGGAAAACGCCTAGACTGTCTGCGACGGCAGGGCTCTTTGAGGATTATAGTGTGGACTGAGTGGTAATCTAGTCTGACAGATGGCGACACTGTCAAGGGTCGCATAAAGGGAAACCGCCCGCTTGGCGACGAGCGGGTGCGACCTTGGGAAAACCTACTGGACCTAAGCCACAGCGTTTACTCAAAGAGCTGCCACCCCCCATTGCTTTTATTCCGCGGGGGTACATAATGAAAAAGACGACGCTACGCGGTTCTCTGCCTTTCATTCTGTCCGTGGCGGCGCTATCGTTTCCGCTTGGTGGTGTGTTTGACACAGCCACCATTTTTTTAGATTCGGTGGCATGGTACATTGGAGCCATGGTGGTCGTCTTCATCGTCTGCGTGGGCGCGATGTTCGACATGCTCGGCGTGGCGGCTGCGGCCGCACGGGAGACGCCGTTTCATGCGATGGCTGCCAAACGCGTGTACGGCGCCAAACGGGCCATCACCATCGTCCGGAACGCCGAAAAGGTGTCGAGTATCTGCAGCGACGTGGTCGGGGATATCGCGGGCGTCTTGAGCGGCGCCGGCGCACTGGCCGTCGCGGTACAGTTGAACCGGACGCTCGAGGTCACAGGATGGATGGAAGAGTTGACCATCATCGCGATCACGGCGCTCGTCACGTCGTTGACCGTCGGCGCCAAGGCGATCGGCAAGACCCTGGCGATCCAGTCGCCGACACCGATTGTGTTGTATGCATCGAAGGTCTTGGAATCGATCCTTGGCATTTGGAGACGCTCTCCCCGTAGAGGCGACAAGCGGGCTCGGGCGTAACCCGTGTGAGGTGTTGTATCACGCTGCTGGAAAAAGTGAACGAACCATCGGACGTCAAACGGCTGACCGAGGCGCAGCTGCTGCAGCTCGCATCGGAAATCCGCGCATTTTTAATCGAATCCATTTCCAAAACAGGCGGCCATTTTGGCGCCAATTTGGGCGTGGTCGAACTGACCCTGGCGCTGCACCGCGTGTTTGACAGCCCGCGGGACAAGATCGTCTGGGACGTAGGTCATCAGGCGTACGTCCACAAGATGCTGACCGGCCGACGCGAGCAGTTTGCCACGCTGAGGCAGTACAAGGGGTTGTCCGGTTTTCCGAAACGGTCCGAGAGCCCGCACGACGCGTTCGGCGCTGGCCATGCCAGCACGTCCATCTCCGCGGCGCTCGGCATGGCGGTCGCTCGTGACCTGTCCGGGGAACGCCATCACGTGGTGGCGGTCATCGGGGATGGAGCGTTGACGGGCGGCATGGCGATGGAAGCGCTCAACCATGCCGGACACGTGGGAACGAACCTGTTGGTCATCCTGAACGACAACGAGATGTCCATCTCGGAAAACGTGGGCGCTGTGTCCAAGTACCTGACTCGCCTGCGCACGGATCCGACCTACTCCCGGGCGAAGGCCGAGTTGGAGGCCGCCCTGCGCAAGGTACCGGCCATTGGGGAGAGGCTGACGAAGACGCTGGAAAAGCTGAAGGACTCCATGCGCCATCTGTTTGTCCCGGGCATGTTGTTCGAAGGGTTTGGCTTCAAGTACTTGGGCCCTGTCGACGGCCACGACCTGCCCTGCCTCATCCGGGTGCTGGAGGACGCCAAGCACCTACGCGGGCCAGTGCTCATCCATCTGGTGACGAGGAAGGGAAAGGGGTATCCCTCGGCAGAGGACGCGCCCGACAAGTTCCACGCCTGGCCGAGCGGCTCGGGCGGTAAGTCGGCACCTTCGTATTCCAGCGTGTTCGCCGAGACGCTGACGTGGCTGGCGGAGGCGGATGACCGGGTGGTCGCGGTCACCCCGGCGATGATCCAGGGTTCGGGACTCGGGAAATTTCAGCAGAGATTTCCGCGCCGCCTGTATGACGTGGGCATCGCGGAGCAGCACGCCGCGACCTTCTGCGCCGGTTTGGCGGCGGCGGGGAAGCGGCCTGTGCTCGCCATCTATTCGACGTTTTTGCAACGCGCGTACGACCAGGTGATTCACGACATCTGCATTCAGAAACTCCCGGTTCTCATCGCCATCGATCGCGCCGGCCTCGTGGGCGCAGATGGCGAGACGCACCAGGGGGCCTTCGACATCGCGTATCTGCGCACGGTGCCGAACCTCACCCTGATGATGCCGAAGGATGAAAATGAGCTGCGCCACATGCTGTACACCGGTCTGCACCTGGAAGGGCCGGTGGCCGTGCGGTATCCGCGGGCCGACGGCGAAGGTGTCCCGTTGGATGAGTCGCTGCGGATGCTCCCGGTCGGCCGCGCGGAGGTGGTCCGGGAAGGAACGGATGTCGCGCTGTTGGCCCTGGGGCCCATGGTCCGAGTGGCCGAAGCGGCCGCCGAGCGGTTGGCGGATCAACACGGCATCCAGGCCACGGTGGTCAATATGCGGTTCGTCAAACCATTGGACACGTCCCTCGTCGTGCGGCTCGCGGAACGCATGCCGCTGGTGACCGTGGAGGAGGCGGCGTTGGCCGGCGGCATGGGCTCCGCCGTCACGGAGGCTCTGGCGGACGCAGGGGTTCTCGCCCGCGTGACCCGCATGGGTCTACCCGACGTCTTTGTGGAGCACGGGTCCCGGGAGGAGCTGCTGAAGGTCTTCCAACTCTCTCCCGAGGGCGTGGCGGATGCAGCCTTGCGAGCGGTTCGCGCGGCGCAACGCGGGCGCCGGGTCGAAGTGTGACATGAGTGACCGAAAAGTCCGTCTGGACGTGCTGTTGCATCGGCGGGGGCTGTTTCCCAGCCGGGAGGCAGCCCGGCGTGCCATCATGGCCGGTTTGGTCCGCCGGGGTGGCACGGTGGTGGACAAACCGGGGATGCAGGTCCAGGAAGAAGAGGTCTTTGAGGTCGATCAGCCGGAACACCCGTACGTCAGCCGTGGCGGCCTCAAGCTGGAACGTGCCCTGCGGTCGTTCGGCGTCTCTCTGGAGGATGAGGTGGTCCTGGATGTGGGCGCGTCCACCGGGGGCTTCACGGACTGCGCCCTTCGACACGGCGCCCGGTTGGTGTATGCGGTCGACGTGGGGTACGGGCAGTTGGCTTGGTCCCTGCGCCAGGACCCCCGTGTGGTGGTGATGGAGCGTACCAACTTTCGCCATGTTGATCCCGCCGTGTTCCGACCCCGGCCGTCGACGGCCGTGATGGACGTGTCGTTCATCTCCATTCGGCTCCTGTTTCCCAAGTTGATTGAGATTGTCGGGAAGGGCGGCCGGGTGATCAGCCTGATCAAACCTCAGTTTGAGGCCGGGCGGGAATCGGTCGGCAAAGGGGGCATCGTGCGCGATCCAGCGGTGCACCGGCGCGTGCTGGTCGATGTTCTCGAAGCAGCCGGCGAACTGGGCATGCAGTGCATGGGCCTTGATTTCTCGCCCATCACGGGCGGCGACGGGAACATCGAATTTTTGGCGTACTGGCGCATGACGGGCCAGCCCGTGGCGGATGCGGTGCTCGACCGGGTTCCGGAGGTGGTGACAGCCGCGTGGGCGGCGCTTCGGCCAGGACCGCCGGCGGGATCGCCCAAGGAGTGAAGGTTCTGGATCGCTTGGCTACGGTCAGCGCAGAGCGGCAGGAACTCGCTTTGCCTCTGTGGAATCCCTCAGCGTGAGGCAAAGGGGCGGTCCGGATGCAGAGGACAGATGTGTGGGCGATCCTCTTTTGCGCCCTGTTCGCGGTGGCGGTGTTCCGTTCGCTGCTACACCGGGTGGGTCGGGCCAGCCAGGTGCCCCTGGAAGGGCACTATCAGGCGGCTCGACGTTGGTTGGAGGACAACGGATACACCATCGTCGCTGTGCACCCGCAATGTGAATGGCACGGTTATTACGGGACCGAACACTATCAATGGCCGCTGACCGCCGATTTCATCGTGCGCCAGGGGGCGCGTTATTTCGCGGTCATCCTCGCCCGGGCGCGGTCGGAGGCGGTGACAGAAACCCGGCTGCGCGCCGAGTGGTACCCCGTTTCCGTGGCGTTCGGCGTGCACGGGCTGTTGCATATGGACGTGGACGGAGAGCAGGTGCACCACGTGGACTTCGAGCTGACGCATCCCCCGTCGCTTCGATGGCGCAGGATGGTCAACCGAAGCCTGTGGTTCCTCGGTGGCATGCTCGCCGCCCTCGCCTTGTTCCACGGGGTGTGAGCGCCTGGACAGGAGGGATTGTGTGCGGACCATCGCCGTTTTTGTCAACCCGGACAAACCGAGGGCGGTGGAGATGAAAGCCCGTCTCGAAGAGCTCTTGTGCGCTGCAGGATTGCGCACGCTGTGCTTCGAGACGGGGCATCGGCACGCGGATGCGGATCCGGATGCCCTGCGCGGAGCGGAGCTGGCGTTTGTTCTCGGCGGGGACGGCACGCTCCTGGGGGTGGCGCGACAGCTGGCACCGTTGGGGGTGCCGCTGCTCGGCATCAACGCCGGGCATCTCGGGTTTCTGAGCGAGGCGGAACCGGCGAATCTGGAGGACACGGTACGGCGCGTGGCGGCCCGCGACTATGCCCTCGAAGAGCGCATGATGCTCGAGGCATCGCTGATCCGTCGCGGGCGAACCGAGCAGACCTTGATCGGCCTGAACGACGTGGGGATCGCCAAAGGGTCGTTCGCACGCATGGTGACGGTGGACGTGTACGTGGACGACGTATTTGTGGATTCCTACAGCGGGGACGGGGTGATCGTCTCCACCCCCACCGGTTCGACCGCTTATTCCCTCTCCTGCGGCGGACCCATCCTCATGCCGCAATTGAAAGTGATGCTCATCACGCCCATCTGCCCGCACACCCTGGTCGCTCGCCCGTGCGTGATCGACAGCCGGCAACGGGTGCGATTTGTCGTCCACGCCACCCACCGGGACGTCGGAATGACGATGGACGGGCAGGTTGGGGTGACGCTCTGTCCGGGTGACGAGGTGGTGGTCCAGGAGTCGCGGGCGCGCACCGTGCTCGTCAAACTCGGAAAGCGGGAGTTCTTTGACGTGCTGCGAAGCAAGTTGCACGGCGGCAACAACCACTGACCATTCAAGGGGGAAGACGCGGATGCTGTCGGAGCTGTCCATCCAGGGGATCGCGCTGATTGACGAAGCGCATCTGCGCCTCGGCCCAGGGCTCACCGTGTTCACCGGGGAGACGGGCGCTGGAAAATCCATTCTTCTCGATGCCATCGGACTGCTCTTGGGCGGGCGGGCGTCGGCGGAGTTGGTCCGCAAGGGGGCCGACAGCGGGCGCGTGGAGGCCTTGTTTCACCTGTCAGACGCGGTCCGTCCGCGCGTGGTTCAGCGGTTGTCCGAGTGGGGGATCGACGCCGAAGAGGAGCTGCTGATCTCCCGGGAAGTGCACGTGGGAGGCCGATCGGTCTGCCGAATCAACGGGCACATGGCGACGGTGCAAATGCTCCGGGAGCTCGGGTCCCTGTTGGTGCAACAGCACGGGCAGCACGAACATCACGGCCTTCTTCAGGCCGAGGAGCAGAAGCGGGCCCTCGATCTGTACGGCAACCATCAATCCCTCCTCGCCGAGGTCGGGCAGCTGTACGCGGAATGGTCGCAGGTGCGGCGGGCGCTGGAACGGATGCGCATGGATGAACAGGAACGGGTACGCCGCATCGACATGCTGCGGTTTCAGATGGAGGAGATCGAGCGGGTGAACCCGCGGCCCGGCGAGGAGGAGGCACTGAGAGAACAGCGGCTCCTGCTGCAGCACGTCGACCGCGTGTCGGCATCCCTGCAGACGGCGGTGGCGGCGTTGATGGGCGGGGACCGAAACGCCCCTGGCGCGGTGGCCCTGATGGCGGAGGCGGCGCGGGAGGTGGCCGCCGCAGCCGACTTTGATCCGCGGATGAAGGACGCGGCGGAGTTGTTGGAGACCGCCCAGGTGCACGCAGAGGAAGCGGCTCACGCGGTGCGCCGGTTCCTCGACCGGTTGGAGGCGGACCCTGCGGAACTGGACCGCGTCGAGGAACGGCTGGCCCAGATCCGGGCGCTGGAGCGGAAATACGGCGCGACGGAGACGGATGTGCTGGCATATTTGCAAGAGATACGGGAAGAGTACAACCGGTTGGTCAACCACGAACAGGAGACGGCTGAACTCGAGGCACGGCTGGCCGCTTGCGAGCGCCGCCTGTCCGAGGCTTGCGACCGGCTGCACGAGCGCAGGCGGGAGACAGCGCGCCGGATGGCCGCCGAGGTTCAGGCGCTGTTGCGGACGCTGTCCATGCCCTCGGCGCGCTTCGAGATTGCGGTGAACCGGCAGACCGCGCGCGACGGCACAGGGTTTGGAGCGGACGGCGCCGATCACGTCCAGTTTTTGTTCAGCGCCAACAAGGGCGAAGAACTCAAACCGCTGCAGAAGGTGGCCTCCGGAGGGGAGCTGTCCAGGACGCTGCTGGCGATGAAGGCTGCGTTGGCCGACGTCGACGAGGTGGACACGCTGATCTTCGATGAGATCGATGCGGGGGTCAGCGGCCAGGCGACGCTGGCGATCGCCGAGCAGATGACCCGCCTGGCGGGCCGGCACCAGGTGCTGTGTGTGACGCACGCCGCGCCGATTGCCGCCGTGGCTGCGGAGCATTTCGAGATCGTCAAGGTGGAGACGGAGACGCACACCATCACCCACGTCTCCCTGCTCGACGTGGAGGGGCGTATTCGGGAGCTGGCGCGCCTCATCGGCGCAGGTGCGGCCGATGAGACGGCCGTGGCACATGCGCGCGCATTGTTAGAACGGCATCTGCAGAACTGACGCGTCTGCCGGGATCCGGCTCAGGTGGCGCAGGCGAGCGGATCGCACAACTTTTGTGCATCATAAAGCCTTCCCGCGGGGGCACCTTAGTAAGCACCGGAATGCTCAGGGGGTGCCACGAAGGGGGGCGCTGACACAGATGCGGCATGGCCGACGTTGCAGCAGTCACGTGCGCAAGCTCTGCGCGGCGGCGCTCAGCTTGTTGTGCCTCACACCGCCGGTACAGCAATTGGCAAGCCTGCCCGGCGAGATCCACGTTCCCATAGGGGAACATACCATTCTTCCGCTTCGGTTGCCGTGCAAGGCGGTGGTGGTCTCGTCCGACACCCGCGTGGTCGGCGCACAGCCTGTTTTAGCGCGCGGGCATGAGACCGATCTCGAGGTCACCCCCCGGGAGTTGGGGGATGCCATCATCTCCACTCGTCTATTCGGATTTCTCCCCTGGAAGGCTCTCCACGTACATGTCGTACCGCAGGAACGCGTCCTCGTCGGCGGCCAATCGATCGGCGTGCGCCTGCACAGCAATGGGTTGATTGTCGTCGGCTTTCAGCGGGTGGACAGGCACAGCCCGCCGGGAATGGCCTTGCGGATCGGCGATGTGATCGAGCGGATCGACGGGAAACCTGTGCACGAGGCCCGGGATTTGCGCCGGGAAGCCAATGCTGTGCAGGGGCCCGTCCGGCTGTCGGTTCGCCGCGGCACTGAACACCTGCAAGTGGTCCTGACGCCTGCGACGGGACCGGACGGCTACCGACGTCTAGGGCTGTTGGTGCGGGAAAAGACGGCGGGTGTCGGCACGCTGACCTTTTATGATGCGCACCACCACCGGTTCGGGGCGTTGGGTCACCTGATCACGGACGTGGACACGGGTCAGCCGATCGAAGGCTGGGGTTCGGTGTACGAGGCGGAGGTCACCGGCGTCGTGCGCGGCACCGCGGGCCATCCCGGGGAGAAGCAGGGGCGTTTCTTGGCATCCGTCCAAGAGATCGGGCACATCGATGTCAACACCGAATTCGGGGTGTTCGGCGACATGGATGCGCCGCCGCGGTTTTCCTATCTCGCCAAGGAAGTGCCGGTGGCCCTCCCGGAACAGGTTCATCCCGGACCCGCCAAGTTGCTCACGGTGGTCCACGGGCAGCAGGTGGAAGCCTTTGACGTGGAGATTGAAAACGTGGCGCACCAGGATCGCCCTGGAACGAAGAGCCTGGTCGTCCACGTCACGGACCCCCGGCTGCTGCGGATGACAGGCGGGATTGTGCAAGGGATGTCGGGAAGTCCGCTGCTGCAGGACGGGCGGCTGGCGGCGGCGGTGACCCATGTGTTCGTGTCCGATCCCACGCGGGGATACGGGGTGTACGCCGCTTGGATGCTGCAAAAGTGTGAAGCATCCCCTGGCCGTGGTTCAAACAGGGATCCTGCGGAAAGCTCGGCCGCCTATGGCCTGACAGCCTCGTCGCAGCGGGGTTGACTGGGTTTTAACCGAGGGCCGGCGTCACGGAACCGGGGGACCGTTCCCCCGGTTTTCGCTGTGACTGAGGGAGCACGCTGAGCACGCGACCGGTTGCAGCACTCGAGGGCGCGTGTCGAAGGGTGTCGAAAAAATGGGCTCGGAGGCGAAAAGTATTCCATAAGAAATGGCAGGACATGACCCCTTGCCGTCGAATTAGGTGTAGCGTGATTTCTGACGCCGAGGGGGAGGCACCACCGTGGGTGTATTGAAAGTTCTCATTGCGGATGACAACAAGGAGTTTACTGAAATACTGAATGAGTTCATCTCCTCGCAAGACGACATGGAGGTCTGCGGGGTGGCGCACAATGGAAACGACGTCCTGGAACTGATACGGGAACAGTCGCCGGATGTATTGGTACTCGATATCATCATGCCGGTGCTCGATGGCATCGGTGTGATGGAGCGGCTGGTTGAGGAGATGGAACGTCTTCCGAAAGTCATTATGCTGACCGCCTTCGGGCAGGAGACCGTCACGCGGCGCGCCATGGAGCTGGGGGTGTCGTATTTCATTCTCAAACCGTTCGACATGCCTGTTTTGATTGAGCGCATCCGCCAAGTGACCCAGGAGGCGCAGGTGGCGCCTACCGCAGTGCCTGGCGTCACGTTCCCGTTGGACCGCCAGATCAACCTGGCGGCCGCGCAGCGCCGGTCCATTGACGCAGCCATCACCCAGATCATCCATGAGATCGGGGTACCCGCCCACATCAAGGGATACCATTACCTGCGCGAAGCCATCGGGATCGTCTTTTACGATGTCGAGATCCTCAGTTCGGTCACGAAGACCCTGTACCCCCGCATCGCGGAACGGTATAAGACCACCCCTTCTCGAGTGGAGCGCGCGATCCGCCATTCCATCGAAGTGGCATGGGGAAGAGGCAACATGGATGCGATCCGCAACGTGTTCGGATACACGGTCAGCGCCTCCAAGACGAAGCCCACCAATTCGGAGTTCATCGCCATGATCGCCGACAAGCTGAGGATGGAGTACAAGATCGGGTAATTCCTTGCGGGACGACGGTCTGTGGAGGGCTCTTTTACGGCTGTTCGATGAACCGTTGCGTCAAACACAAGAGAACCACGGCCTCTATGTGTCGTGGTTCTCGGCATATTCATTTTTGCCACCCTCGCTTCGAGCGCATGACCAATTTACATAGACCTGGAACTCGGATTGAGCAGAACCTGCGTGTACTCCTGTTCTTCAATCTCTGTACCCTCTGCCAGCACATCTTTGAATCTGGCAAACAGAGCGTGGATGTGCGGCTCCTTGTTCACCAATTCCATGGCGGTGTGATAGCTTTGTTCGTCCGGAAAGAAATTGAGCTCAATGATTTCACTAGAATCCTGATTCCTTCGTAAATACATCGTCTGATAGTCAATGAACCGCCGATAGACTTCGGTAGCTTGTGCCTGAATGGTCACATAATCATCCCAACAATTCGGTCGAAGTCGGTATCGATAGACTTTTACGAACATGTGCGCCTCCTCCTGTATGCTCATGCGATGATACTGCGAACCTATAACCATATTGTTATCAGGCGAAAACTTCTATACAAGCCTCAGGATTTGTCGAAGACGAGTACGCGTGCCACATGTGTTCCGTAGAGTCGGCGGATGGTGTGAGCCGGTTAAGTGAACATGAGTTTCCGAAATGAATATGTTCATCTGGATTATCCGCATGCTGGACACGTCATTCGATTTCCCGGTGTGCCGACGACCCAATTGCGGACAAATGGGGGTACACCTGGGGCAAACAACGCCACAGGGGGGCTAGAACGGTGCAGAGAAGAGAAGGGATAGTGAAGTGGTTTAAGGAGGATAAAGGCTACGGTCGCATCATGCTAGACGGACAGGACGGAAATCATGTCTTTGTCCACTACACAGAGATTCGACCAGACCCTCAAAGATTTCCTACTGGGTTTCGTTTTCTCAAGGAAGGTCAGAAAGTCTCATTCAACTTGGTCGAACACCCACACATCGGTGACAGTCAAAGACGGACTGCCACCGATGTCGAAATCCTGGAGGACTAACCGAAACGCGTTGGGACGGCGGGAGCGGCACGGCGTTACTCCGGGCGGTCGAACACGAGGCAGGGAGAGCCGATTGCCAACGGGTTAGGCTTGACCGTGAGCGTGGCGATGGGATGACGACGAGTGTTGGACGATTGGAGGAGGATCCGGTACTTGGCGGCGTCAAGTATATGTTGGTGTCACACAACACGAAGATGGGCGCAGGAAAAGGTGCGGTTCTTCTGGCGGAGTATTTGTTGGAACGAGGTTTGATTGGCTGAAGGAAAGGTGCGTCTAGCGGAGGACGAGGTGGGAGCTCGTCCTCTTTTCGTGTGGTAGGTGCCCCATTACGTGGGAATTGGGCGAGTAGACGTTCTCTGCAAGCCTGACCATGGATACAGCGAACTGGGAATGTGTCTGAGGAGGTTCACTGGATGGACTTCACTCCGTTAGCCGAGATTACACGAGTCATGGAGACCTTTGGCCGACCGTGGTTCATTGTTGGTGGTTGGGCACTGGATTTGTCGTTAGGCCATGTGACCCGCGAACATCACGATGTAGACGTTTGCGTCTTTCGAGACGATGTGGCATCACTCTTGAGTTACTTTCAAGGCTGGGACTGCAAGGTGGTTATTCCAGGGGAACATCGCCTTGTCACGTGCTCTTCTGAACGAGATACATTGCCACCGAGACACGAACTACATTTTTCAAAAGCTGGTACCCAAATAGAAGTGCTCTTGATCGATAAAGTGGGAGACAGGGTGCTGTTTCGCCGTGATCCAACGGTCTGGATGGCGTACGAGCGCTTTTCACGACGCGATCTCAGTGGACGCCCGTTCGTAGCTCGTGAGTGGCAACTTCTTTTTAAAGCAAAGAGTCCACGGTCCAAGGACGAGTTGGATTTCCGCAATCATGCACCGAATTTGGAAGCTGGGGCTAAGAAGTGGCTAGTAGAAGCATTGAAGCGACATGTGCCCTACACTACATGGATTGAACAACTTCAGAAGATGATGGAGAGCCCAATTTACAAGATGGGTGGAAACGATAAAGGAGGGTACCCACGAGCACATGCTGAAAACTCTGATTGAAACAGGGGCACTCTCCAGTTCCAGATTCCGATGGTTCGTGCGATCGTCCTTATGGGAGCGAATTCGTATCTGATTTTTCCATTGGCGATTTCAAACGGCGTATTGGCAGCCTTTGCTTCTCCGGCTATGAGAGGAATCATCCCGGAGATAGTCGACAGCAAAGATATCAAGCAGGCGAATTCTCTGCTCAACACATCGAGTAGTGCGGCCAAGATCGTCGGACCAACAATCGCCGGCGTTTTGGTTGCGACTGTCGGTGGCGGCTGGGGGATTGCGATAGATGCTGTCAGCTTCTTCATCTCAGCCCTTTGCCTGACTCGAGTCCATATTCCTTCCCGTCCTTCAATGACCGATAGCTCGCTTCTTCAACAGATGCGTGAAGGCTGGGCGTACTTCCGACATCGCCGTTGGATTTGGTCGATCACTGCTGGATTTGCCTTGATGAACGCAGTCCAAATGGGGGTGTGGCAAGTCCTTGGACCGATTATGGCCGAGAACACGTTTGGTTCTGCTGGTTGGGGGCTGACGCTTGGTGTCAAGTCAGTCGGTCTTTTAGTCGCAAGCGTAGCCATGTTGAGGTTCGAACTGCGGCGTCCCCTCCGGGACAGCATGCTAGCCGTCGCTGTCAGCGGCATACCAATGATTGTTCTTGGCCAAGGTTATGCATTACCTTACTTATTGATCGCCACGGCATTCGCTGGTGCGGGACAGACGATCTCCGGAATCGGGTGGGATACCACACTCCAGCAAGCCATTCCGAAAGACAAACTCTCACGCGTATGTGCCTTTGACGACTTTGGATCTTACGCAGCAATACCTGTTGGAGAGATACTGGCTGTACCGTTGGCTGAAATTTTCGGCTACCAGACGGTTGCCACGGTTGGAGGCCTCGTCTTCATTGTCGTCGCGCTTCTCCCTTTGTTAGAACCGCAGGTCTGTCGTGTCACAACAGAAAACATTCAGTCCCTCAACGTATAAGCAGAGGATAGAAAGCGATCCGGGGGTCGAAGGAGCGTCTACGTTTGATATTGAGGAAATCACGCCGGTGATTTTGGGGAATCGTGATCCGCTGTGATTGGGGAGATTACATCTGATGTTGACACCGCGCAGGGTGTTGGCAGTCGTTTGGCCCGATGGCCACCTTAGGGGCCAGCGCCTGGTGTTGGCAGCAACCCCGTAGGTGGTGTACTTAGGGTCTGCTGAACGGTTCACGAGTTCGCCAGCGCAGGTGAAGTTAGGGCCTGTTGGAGCCACGTAAGAACAAGGTACAGAAGAAGGCGGAGTCGCCGCTCCAAGTTCATCACTAGCAGTTGCAGCGCGATAACCGTCTCGCTCGTTGCCCGCAGACGCGCCCGAATCAGACCCAGACCGTACAGACGCTTGCCTTCGCCGAACTTCCCTTCGATTTCGTTTCGTTCCGCTGCGTCCTGTCTCTCAATCCGTGCCTGTTCTGCCCGCGCCGTCTTCGAAGGCCGACCCAGCGGAGGTCCACTCAGGCGAATGCCATGCTCTTTGCAGTAACGCAGATTCTCCCGACTCCGGTAGGCCCTGTCGGCCAGCACAGCTTCCGGATAATGGCCATACCGCTCCCGGTAGGCCTCCACTGCCGCCTGCAGGGTATTGCCTTCGTGAAAGCTGTCCCAGTCCAGCCGCTCCAGCCTTGCGTACCCGTTCACCACACTGATTGCCACCTTCGCACCAAACTCCACGTTGGCGCGCACCTTGCCACGAACAATGGGTCGCACATGGGGTTGTGAAATGCTGACGATTCGGTCCTCAATGCGTCGGGTCTTCCTACGGTACATCTCTTCCTGTTGACGATACAGTTCCTGGATGACCAACAGCTGACGATACTGCCGAGCGCTCAGGGCTCCCAGCCCGACTTCCTCCTTCAATTTACCGATGATGCGCAGGTCCCGTGCGACGAACCGCAGCTGCTTTCCGATCGCCTTGCGCAGTGTGCGCGGGCTCACGCGACGCTGCTTTGCCACTGCCAGGTACGCTCTACGCGCCTTCTCCCGATAGGTGCGCGGCTTGCGCTTGCCACGCTCACGTACCGCATGCAGAACGTCAATCATCTTCTCCAATTTCTCACGGGCCTCGTTCAGAAGGGACAGGTCGGTCGGGTAGGAGATGTCCGCCGGCGCGCATGTGGCATCCAGCAGGAGCTTACCTTGGTTCGCGGTTGTCTGCGCCTTTGTCCTGGGCTTGGAAGCGGCATTCACACCCGGATGCCCTGGACCTGCATCATCTCGGTCATCCGCATCATCATCGCGCTCGGCCTGCTCCATCACGATCCATTCATTGACCTGACTCAACACGTCTGGACCCAGCCGCTTCCGAAAATGCGTCATCAACGACGGATGAAACGGTGGCTCTTCCTGAAAACGAGGCAGCCCGATGAAGTATTGCAGATACGGGTTCTCCGTGATCTGGCAGACCGTTTCGCGGTCGCTCAGACCCAGACGTTCCTGGATGATGAGTGCACCAAGTGCTACACGTACGGAGTACGCTTGTTGTCCCTTCGTCCAGGACTTAAAGCGCTCTCCGTAGTGCTCTTCGACTTTCCACCACGGAATCATCTGGGCGAGCTTCACCCAGCGGTTTTCCTTGTTCAACTTCCCGCCAAACGGCAGGAAGAAGTCATCTGGAAGCAGCATCTGTCGTTCGGTCGGTCGATACACTGGCAGCCCCTCAGGTGCAAGGATTTTGACGAATTTCAGCGAAAATCCGCGCATGAGATTTCGTCACGAAAGGCCAGTAATCCTTGTTGCTACTGGGCTTATCAACCGTTCAGCAGACCCTACTTCCAAGCTGTATGTGCTATTGACCTATATACCGGCGATAATGTTTTGGATTCTGGACGGGTATTTCCTTCGCCAAGAAAGGCTATTTCGGAAGCTATATGACGCCGTTCGGTCGAGAACCGATGAAACCACAGATTACTCTATGGATGTACATCCATATGAATCTGAGGTGGCATCCTGGATTGGGGTGATGTTCTCTCGAACTCTAGTGATATTTTACGGAGCACTACTGATTACGGTCGTCGTCGTAACTTATTTTACGATTCACATATCACGTTGAGCCGGAAAAGAAATGGGGGGTATCAGAGATGGCCAGGCGAGTATTTTTTAGCTTCCATTTTGATCTGGATAATTGGCGAGCGGCGCAAGTGAGAAATATGGGAGTGATCGAAGGAAACACCCCAGTATCCGATAATGACTGGGAAAAGATACGGAGAGGTGGAGACAAAGCAATTGTGTTTTGGCCATCTCGAAATGGCCGAAAGCTGACGTTATTGCCTGTCCGAAAATTGCTGAGTAAAATGGCCATATCCTAGGAAAGGAAAGACGCCCCTCTTTACGTGGTGCTGCGCCAACAGCATCACAAGGGGCGTCCCATCACTCGGATATGGTCAGTATATCAAACTTTAAGCTTGTTGAAAGCCACACCGCCGGTGTTTTTTGTCCGGAGTGCGGAGAATGTCCCCTGCCCTTGTTGCCAAGGTGAGCTTCGCGTCATCGGGAGTCGGAAAAGGACCTGGGTTCAGAGTTCCGGCAACAAGGTAAAACTCATCATCCGCCGACTGCGCTGCCGGGATTGCAACAAGATCCACCACGAACTGCCAAGCTTTCTGGTTCCCTATCGCCGCCACGAGGCACAGGTCATTGAGGATGCTGTCACGGATAAGGCGACGCCTGCCTGCGTTGAGGAATCAACGCTGCGGCGCTGGCGTCAGTGGTTTGAGGTCTTTGCCCCATATGCCGCCGGCTGCCTGGAGTCCATCGCTGGCCGCTTCCAGTGGACTGTGGAGAGTTCGTCCGCTCATCCACAAACCGCACTCCATCGAATCGGACGGGTTGTTGGGCATCATCCCGGTTGGCTGGCGCGTGCTGTCCGACCGATTGCAAATCTACATTTGTGGAGACATACCCGTTCGGCGTGTTGATCCGCGTCTCGTCACTGTACGTTCATGCTGACCCTACCAAAATGGAGGTGGTTGGCATGAAAGATTCGAGGAAGGCGGAGGAAATCGCCGCAAATCGGGTGCAGATGCTGTCTCGGCTGCTTGCAGATGGCCTGGATGCAGGCCGTGCGCGACAGATCAGGGCTGAGATCTGCGCACAAACGGGTCTCTCAGAACGAACCATTCGTCGGTATCTGGCCCAGTACCGCAAGGAAGGTTTCGAGGGCCTCAAGCCAAAAGCCAAAGTGTATCAAAGACCAGACGCCATCCCGGAGTCGCTTCTGGAACAGGCCATCTTGCTGCGACGGGAGGTTCCCACGCGCAGCATCTCCCAAATCATTCAGATCCTTGAGTGGGAGGGGTATGCAAAGCCGGGCCAGATCAAGCGCAGCACCCTGCAGGAGAAGTTGGCAGAGCGAGGGTATAGCTCCCGTCAGATGCGGATGTACGCCGCAACCGGTACAGCCGCCCGCCGGTTTCAGCGCCGGCATCGAAATGAATTGTGGCAGTCGGACATCAAGTTCGGCCCGTATCTGCCCATCGGGCCTGGCGGCGCAAGGAAACAGGTCTACCTCGTCGTGTTCCTGGACGACGCCACGCGGTACGTACTCCATGCCGAGTTCTACCCCACCCTCGACCAGGCCATCGTGGAAGATTGTTTTCGCCAAGCCATCCAGAAATACGGCGCCCCGGATTCTGTGTACTTCGACAACGGAAAACAGTACCGAACCCGTTGGATGGCCCGGACCTGTTCCAAGCTTGGGATACGGCTCCTCTACACCAAGCCGTACGCTGCCGAGAGTAAGGGCAAGGTAGAGAAATTCAATCGGACGGTCGATTCATTTCTCAGCGAGATTGCCCTGGACAAACCGCAGACACTGGAAGAACTGAATCAGAAGTTCTCCGTATGGCTGTCGGAATGCTACCAGAACAAGCCGCACGCCGCGCTTTCCACAGACAATCAGTCCATAAGCCCA
Organism: Alicyclobacillus macrosporangiidus CPP55; assembly: GCF_000702485.1. Lineage (GTDB taxonomy): Bacteria > Bacillota > Bacilli > Alicyclobacillales > Alicyclobacillaceae > Alicyclobacillus_H > Alicyclobacillus_H macrosporangiidus_B. Next base: position 271,745 of record NZ_JNIL01000001.1, read on the forward strand.
GAGACGGCGTACCGTAGTGACCGTAAGGCGCTGCGATTTGTCGAGCCGGAGGTCCTCGCCAACGCCTTCCTGCATGCCGAGACGCGCAAAGTGGACAAATCCGGGTGCATCAGTTTCATGGACCGGAAGTATGAGGTGGGGTTGTCGTTCATCGGTTGCACGGTGGACGTCATTTACGATCCGGCAGACATCAGCGAGGTGACCATCGAGTACGAGGGATATGAACCGTGGAAAGCTCGCCCCATGGTCATCGGTGAGCGGGCTGGCAAACGACCCAAGTTGCCGGAACACTTGAGGCCCCAACCAGCAGACGCCTCCAGGCTGCTGGGCGCTGCGCAAAAACAGCATGAGTGTGTTTGATAACGTAAAAGTTGACCACGTGGGGGTACATTGACAACCAAAAAGTTGACCACCCCGGCACCTCTTTCCTGTACCCTGGAGTTTGGTCCGAACTCTGGGGGCAGGAGGAAAGGAATGTGCTCGAGATGGTCGACAAGGAGTATATCAGAAAGCGGTACTATGTGGACGGGTGGTCGATACGTAAAATCAGCCGGCAATGCCAAGTGTCGCGACAAACAGTACGCAAGATACTGGCCGACGCTGATATCCCCAAGTATCGATTGACCAAACCCCGCTCCCGCCCAGCGATGGAACGATGGATCCCCGTCATCGAGTCCTGGCTTAAGGAGGAGGAGAAGGCGGGAGCCCCCAAGAAACAGCGGTATGTGTCCTCAAGAATTTACGATCGGCTGCAGGAGGAGTACGGCAAGGAGTTCACCGCGGCTGAATCCACCGTCCGGTACTGGGTAAGCAGGCTGAGGAAACGCAGGCAGGAGGTGTATATCCCGCTGACTTCTGACGCCGGTGAGCTGGCACAGGCCGACTTTGGGCGAGTCGTTGTGAAGATAAACGGCAAGAAGACGGAGATCAGCCTGTTCGTCATGCGGTTGCGGTACAGCGGCGTCATCTTTGCCTGTGCCTTCTCTACGGAGAAGATCGAAGCGTTCCTTGAGGGTCACCGCCGCGCGTTCGAATGGTTCGGCGGCGTGCCGCGCAGTGTTCGCTACGACAACCCCAAGACCGCGGTCACCAAGATCCTGGTTGGCCCCGCCCGCGAGGAGCACGTGCTGCTGTCCAACCTGCGTGCTCACTACCTGTTCGACAGCGAATTCTGCCGCCCCGGTGAACCACACGAAAAAGGCAGCGTAGAAAACGGCGTGGGTTACGTCCGCCGTCATACGTGTGTTCCCGTTCCTGACGTAGCCGACCTGGATGCCCTGAACGACCTGATTCTTCAGTGGTGCGAGAAAGAGCGTGGCAAACGGTGGTCCGCTTGGGAGCAAGAGCGGGCGGGGCTGCGTGCGCTGCCGGAGCGCCCTCACCGTTGCGCCACCACACGGCCCGTCACGGTGAACAAGCTGTGTCTCGTCAGCTTTGACCACAACCGCTACTCCGTCCCCAGCATGTACGTGGGCAAGACGCTGCTGCTGAGGGTGTATGCCGAGCGGATTGAGGTGCTCGACAGGGAACGGGTGGTGGCCAGCCACCCCAGGAGCCACGAGCGTCAGCAGACCATCATGGACCTCGGACACTATCTGCCGGTTTTGGCTTACAAACCACATGCCGCCACGCACGCGGCGGTCGTCCGGCAGTTACCAGAGGTGTACCAACGCATCCGGGTCCGGATGGCGAACAGCAGACCGGATGGATACAAGGACTTCGTAGCCATCCTCATGCTGCACCAAGTCTGGCCGGCGAAGGACATTCTGCAGGCCATTGAGGAAATCGGGCCGGATGTCGTCACAGCTGACCAGATCAAGCGGCATCTTCTTCACACCTCACCGGAATCTGCGGGAACCGTGCCAGGCAGTCTGCAAATGTATCGCCTCGCGCAGCCCAATCCGTCCAGATACGACGCACTGACGAAGGGGGTGGTTCACTGATGTCTGACGATGTACACGCAGCCATGGTGGAGATCTACTGCAAGGAGTTGAAGATGCCGGGTTTGCGCAAGGCTTACGCGGCGCTGGCGAGGGAGGCGGGGGTGCAGAACCACTCCCCCGTCCAGTACCTTGCCGCCTGCCTCGCCGAGGAGATGGAGTCACGGAAAGCCAGTCGGCTGCAGACGTACACGGGGCAGGCACGGTTCCCTGCCCACAAGACCCTGCAGGAGTTCGATTTCGCCGCGATTCCGGCGCTGCAGAAGCAGCGGATTGTACACCTAGCGGGGGGAGACTTCATTCGAGCGAAGGAAAACGTGATATGTATGGGGGCCAGTGGAACGGGCAAAACACACATCGCGATAGCCATCGGGCTGGCCGCCATCTCAGCGGGCTACAGAGTGCGGTTCATCACCGTCATGCAGCTGGTCCAGGAGCTCTTACAGGCAGAGTCAGAGTACCGACTGCCCAGATACCTTCGGACGTGGGACAAGTACGACCTGGTCTGCTTGGACGAGTTAGGGTATGTATCCTTAACTCAAGGTGGGCCACTACTGTTCCAATTCTGTGCGGAGCGGTACGAGAAGGGCAGCATCCTCATCACGACGAACCTGGAGTTCGCGAAATGGACGGACGTGTTCCACGACGCGACGCTGACGACAGCCCTCCTCGACCGACTGACCCACCACTCCCACATCCTGCTGTTTGAAGGCGAATCCTACAGGTTCCGAGAGAGCCAAAGACGAGCGGCAGCCGAGCTGTGACGGGAATGTCAGACCTCCGCCAGGCACCAGAATCGCTACGCCAGGGGTGGTCAACTTTTCGATTAGCAAAGTGGTCAACTTTTCGCTTGACAAACACAGCATGAGCAACGTCAACACAGACAGGCACGGGCCATCTCCTACACCTCCGCGTGGAACGAGGTGAAGGGAGATGTTTGAGTCATTCTACGAGTTTAGGCACACCCCGTTCGCCAGAAACATTCCGGCCGGAGAGCTCTACACATCGCCATCGTTGGAGGACACGCTGGGGCGGCTTTCCTACGCGGCGCAGCGGCAACTGTTCTGTGTCGTCACCGGGGACTGCGGAACGGGAAAGACCACGACCATTCGCCGTTTTGCGGAGACACTGGATAGTGCCAAGTACCAGGTCCTCTACCTGTCAGACTCGAAACTCACGCCTCGCCACTTCTACAAAGGACTGTTAGAGCAGCTCGGGTGTGAGTCCAAGTTCTACCGCGGCGACGCAAAGCGACAGTTGCATCGCGAGATAGAACTCATGCGCGGCATTCACCACGTGCAGCCCGTTTGCGTCGTAGACGAAGCTCATCTTCTCGACCGAGAGATGTTGGAGGAGGTGCGCTTCCTGCTCAACTTCCGCATGGATGCGCAAAGCCCCATGGCGCTCATCCTGGTCGGGCAGAGCGAACTCTGGGAGCGTCTAAACCTCCAGGCGTACGCCGCCATCCGCCAACGAATCGACATACAGTGCAAGCTTCCGTATTACGACCGGGCAGAGGTCGGTGAGTACATCCGACGTCACCTGGCCTATGCCGGGGCCGAGCACGATATTTTCTCGGACAAGGCCATCGATGAGGTTTATCGATTCTCCAGTGGCGCAGCACGCATGATCAACAAGGTGTGCACGCACTGCCTCATGTACGGTGCCCAGACGAAGCACCGGATCATTGATGATCACATCGTGAATCTGGTCATACAGGGGGAGTTGACATGACCAGGCGAACTGCAAAGCGCGGCACCCTGCGTTACGACAGACAGTGGGACCGGTTCTCGGTTCAGTGTGGGGACGACTCCGTGTCTTTGCACTGTGGAGAAGTGATTGGTTTGCGAATAGGCAGGCAGTTTGTGTGGGGACGGCTGGAGATGGACATGGCAGGCAGTTGGTGCATCATCTTTCCCGGGTCGACGGATGGAAAATCAACGGTGCTCACGTTAAGAAAAGCGGCAACCTACGACGCCAAGATCTATGTGTAAACTGCAGTGGCAGCGGGGCAACTCGGGTGAGTTGCCCCGTTCATCCGCCATGGCCACCGAATCCGTCAGTTTCCGGACAACAAACACCGTCAACTTATGGCCATTATACGTTGGCTGTAACACAATTGAAAAGTGGATCAACGACCAAATGTTTGGACGGTCATGCACAGTAGTCTTGGTTGGAGAACGGACCGCTGAACGACCGTGGATAAAATACGAAATCAAAAAATCTTGGAGTGATGGTAAAGGTTTGGTGGGGATATGCATTCACAATCTCAAGGACCGTGATGGAAAACAGGCCAAAAAAGGAAGAAATCCGTTCGACAATTTCACCTTAAATGGAGAGCCACTGTCTGACATAGTAAAACTGTATGATCCGCCATACAGTAAAAGCGAAGATGTGTACAAGTACATAAAGAAACATATTTCAGATTGGGTTGAGGAAGCGTGAAATGGACATGAGGTATTAGGGGTCGCTCGTTCAACTGCCAACATAGAAACTCTGCGTAGCATTGGAGCCCAACCGACAGAAGTTAATCTTTTTGATGTCAATTCTTTAAAAACCGCCTTGGCTGGTTGTGATGCTATCCTCCATTTAGCAACAAAAATCCCCCCCAGTTCTAAGGTTCGTAATCCGGCGAGTTGGGTTGAGAATGATCATCATCTACGCCGAGACGTAACCAGGAATTTAGTTGATGCAGCGATTGAAGCGGGAGTTGGCTCCATTGGACAGATGCTCCCGATATTGAGCTCTTTCGCATTCTTTCTACGGCCTTTGCTCTGGCCCATAAATTGCCATCGGTCGTCGGGCTGTCAAGGGTCGCTGACGCTGGACCTTCGGTCCCCCGGTTGACAGCTCCGCCTCCCTCTGGCTTGGGGTTGTTAGGGGCAGAGGCTCACGATCGCACGGAGCGTGCGTCACACTCTTACAGGGCGCCTTGGTCAACTTAGGGGCACGTTAGGGGAGAAATAAACACCCGTGTTTGTGGAGTGTCAGCTAACAAGCCAGCGCCGTGAAAACGACCGGAAATAAATCAAAAACAAAACAAAAAAGGAAATCCATCGGTAGAGAGATTTCATATCAGACTCGCATGAACATCTATTATTTTCAGCTAATTTAACTTAGTGATGACAATTGAAGCATTTACGTTTGTTTGTGTACCTCCGGCCAAAGTCTGAAGCGTTACTGCTGCAGCAGAAGTATGGTTCCGAAGGGTAAGAACGTCGCCAGCTGCTATGGCGATTATAGCCTGCCCGTTGTTCTGCTGAGTTCCGGCACCTGATCCATATACGGTTCCCGCAACAGGAGCACCATTTAAAAATAGTGCGAATTGGTTGGGTTCTACACCCGACACTGAAAAAGTAACTTCATAGTCTCCTGGAACGGTAAATACAATCTGAGACGTTCCGGGAGCATGCGTAATTCCGGGTGTAAGAATACCATTTGTATCAAAAGTGACGTCAGCTTCTAAGGGTACCACTTGGGCACCTACATTGTAAATGTACCCAAATTCGGATAACCCACCTGCTGCTCCAGTAGCCCCAGTTGCACCTGTCGGTCCTGTCGGTCCCGTCGGTCCTGTCGGTCCCGTCGGTCCTGTCGGTCCCGTCGGTCCTGTCGGTCCCGTCGGTCCTGTCGGTCCCGTCGGTCCTGCTGGTCCAGTGGCTCCCGTCGGTCCTGTCGGTCCCGCCGGCCCTGCTGGTCCAGTGGCTCCCGTCGGTCCTGTCGGTCCCGTTGGTCCAGTGGCTCCCGTCGGTCCTGTCGGCCCTGCCGGCCCTGCTGGTCCAGTGGCTCCCGTCGGTCCTGTCGGTCCCGCTGGTCCTGCTGGTCCAGTGGCTCCCGTCGGTCCTGTCGGTCCCGTTGGTCCAGTGGCTCCCGTCGGTCCTGTCGGCCCTGCCGGCCCTGCTGGTCCAGTAGCTCCCGTCGGTCCTGTCGGTCCCGCTGGTCCTGCTGGTCCTGCTGGTCCAGTGGCTCCCGTCGGTCCTGTCGGCCCTGCCGGCCCTGCTGGTCCAGTGGCTCCCGTCGGTCCTGTCGGTCCCGCTGGTCCTGCTGGTCCAGTGGCTCCCGTCGGTCCTGTCGGTCCCGCCGGCCCTGCTGGTCCAGTGGCTCCCGTCGGTCCTGTCGGTCCCGTTGGTCCAGTGGCTCCCGTCGGTCCTGTCGGTCCCGCTGGTCCTGCTGGTCCAGTGGCTCCCGTCGGTCCTGTCGGTCCCGCCGGCCCTGCTGGTCCAGTGGCTCCCGTCGGTCCTGTCGGTCCCGTTGGTCCAGTGGCTCCCGTCGGTCCTGTCGGCCCTGCCGGCCCTGCTGGTCCAGTAGCTCCCGTCGGTCCTGTCGGTCCCGCTGGTCCTGCTGGTCCTGCTGGTCCTGCTGGTCCAGTGGCTCCCGTCGGTCCTGTCGGCCCTGCCGGCCCTGCTGGTCCAGTGGCTCCCGTCGGTCCTGTCGGTCCCGCTGGTCCTGCTGGTCCAGTGGCTCCCGTCGGTCCTGTCGGTCCCACCGGCCCTGCTGGTCCAGTGGCTCCCGTCGGTCCTGTCGGTCCCGCTGGTCCCGTTGGTCCAGTGGCTCCCGTCGGTCCTGTCGGTCCCGCCGGCCCTGCTGGTCCAGTGGCTCCCGTCGGTCCTGTCGGTCCCGCTGGTCCCGTTGGTCCAGTGGCTCCCGTCGGTCCTGTCGGTCCCGCTGGTCCCGTTGGTCCAGTGGCTCCCGTCGGTCCTGTCGGTCCCGCCGGCCCTGCTGGTCCAGTGGCTCCCGTCGGTCCTGCTGGTCCAGTGGATCCTCTAGGTCCAGGTGGTCCAGGTGGTCCAGGTGGTCCAGGTGGTCCAGGTGGTTTAGGTGGTTTAGGTGGTTCAGGTGGTTCAGGTGGTTCAGGTGGTTCAGGTGGTCCGGGTGGTTCAGGTGGTCCGGGTGGCCTAGGTGGTCTGGTGGGCTTTATGGATCCTGTAGGTCCAAGAACCTGTGAGTCCAGTTGCCCTTGTGGCTCGTGTTTGCCCTTTCTCATACATTCACCTCCGCCCAGTTAGAAATACGGTGTTTTCAACTTGATTGTTACGGCATTTGTCCTTATTTGGAATTATTTATGATGGAATTTGTTGGTAATCAGTGCTAAATTCCAAAACAGTCGAGACGACTCGATTGAAACCTCCGGTCTCCGAGCTTACTCGCCGGTTGGGATTCGTTCCCATGACCATCTGGACAGACCCTTCAGGGAGAAATGAGGGCGGCGAACCCTGACCACATCCTTGATCTTCAGGTTGGGGCGAATCTCCCGAAAGTGTCCCAGACGAGCCAGCGCCTCTTCCACCGCCGGTTTGCCCGAGGTCATCTTCTCCCCGGCGATGTAGTAGCCTCTTGCCCGCTGGAGGATTCACAGATTGCCCTCTGACGCAAAACCGCGGTCCACGACCGTAATCACCCGGCCCAGCCGCCAACCGACCAGATCCTGCTTGACCTGCTCCACCACTCTCATGTCGGCCGTGTTTCCGGGCCACGTGCAGCACCGCACGGGTATCCCGTCCCGCGTCACCGCCAGCCCAATCACCACCTGGGGCAGGTCGAGCCGGTGGTCTTTGGACTAGCCTCACCGGCGCAATCCTTCTTCGGGCTCGTTCTCCGTCTCGAAGTACGTGGAAGTCGTGTCGAAGAACAGCAAATCCACGTCCAGGTTCAACAAGTTGCTGACGCACCGGAAGACCCCGTACTGCAGGTCTTCCGCCACATCCAGCAGGAAGTCCATCGCCCGATAACCTTGCCATACGTCGAACTCGGCGAGTCCGAGGTAGATACTTGTGCTATTCCGATTTCAGATTCTGTTTTAACACTATCCTATCGGAAAGGCACCATCAGCAGTAAAGACGTACCGATCACAAAACAATCCGCCCGAAGCGTTCCAGCTTCCAGGCGGATGTATTACAGAGTGCCCTTGTGTAGAATGCCTCCCACCGTAGGTAGGGTAGATATTTTTAAGGTGCACATGTCCTCGAACTATGTTGCGTCACTTAACTGATTGCAACACCTGCACTTGCAAAACCTGTAAGCGTATCGAGAACAGTCGCAGTTGTATCTAAAGAAAAAACCATTAATAGTTTGTCACCTGCAGCTACCGGTAATGCCGCCGCAGCAGTATTAAATGCAGTAGTGCCAGGAGCAACTACTCCAGGGCCGAAAGGTGGTGCCAATAGTACAAAAACGCCTGCTGGAGTAAAGGTGTCGCTACCTGCAGGTGCACTCCATAATTCTGCTCTGACTGTTCCAGCTGCAGTTAAAACTCCAACTGTAGCACTAAAGAACGCAGATATTGATGTGACTGTTCCAGCACGAGGAACTACAAATGCGAAGTCAAGAACGCCCCCGACACCACCTAGCGTTATTGTTCCTCCGCCAATAGTGACACCTGCCGAAGAACTTCCAAATCCAACGAGAGCTCCAGTATTAGCTAATCCACCTGCAACACTAGACAGCGCGACAGGAGTTCCGGATGCAAATGGAATTATAGCGCTTGCTCCGGCTGGCCCTGTAGGTCCCGTTGGCCCTGTAGGTCCCGTTGGCCCTGTAGGTCCCGCTGGCCCTGTAGGTCCCGCTGGCCCTGTAGGTCCCGCTGGCCCCGTAGGTCCCGCTGGCCCCGTAGGTCCGGTTGACCCTGTAGGTCCCGTTGGCCCTGTAGGTCCCGCTGGCCCTGTAGGTCCCGCTGGCCCTGTAGGTCCCGTCGGTCCTGCTGGTCCAGTGGCTCCCGTCGGTCCTGTCGGTCCCGCCGGCCCTGCTGGTCCAGTGGCTCCCGTCGGTCCTGTCGGCCCTGCCGGCCCTGCTGGTCCAGTGGCTCCCGTCGGTCCTGTCGGTCCCGCTGGTCCTGCTGGTCCAGTGGCTCCCGTCGGTCCTGTCGGTCCCGCCGGCCCTGCTGGTCCAGTGGCTCCCGTCGGTCCTGTCGGTCCCGCTGGTCCCGTTGGTCCAGTGGCTCCCGTCGGTCCTGTCGGTCCCGTCGGTCCCGTTGGTCCAGTGGCTCCCGTCGGTCCTGTCGGTCCCGCCGGCCCTGCTGGTCCAGTGGCTCCCGTCGGTCCTGTCGGTCCCACCGGCCCTGCTGGTCCAGTGGCTCCCGTCGGTCCTGTCGGTCCCGCCGGCCCTGCTGGTCCAGTGGCTCCCGTCGGTCCTGTCGGTCCCACCGGCCCTGCTGGTCCAGTGGCTCCCGTCGGTCCTGTCGGTCCCGCTGGTCCCGTTGGTCCAGTGGCTCCCGTCGGTCCTGTCGGTCCCGCCGGCCCTGCTGGTCCAGTGGCTCCCGTCGGTCCTGTCGGTCCCGCTGGTCCCGTTGGTCCAGTGGCTCCCGTCGGTCCTGTCGGTCCCGCCGGCCCTGCTGGTCCAGTGGCTCCCGTCGGTCCTGTCGGTCCTGTCGGTCCTGCTGGTCCAGTGGATCCTCTAGGTCCAGGTGGTCCAGTGGATCCTCTAGGTCCAGGTGGTTTAGGTGGTTCAGGTGGTTTAGGTGGTTCAGGTGGTTCAGGTGGTCCGGGTGGTCCGGGTGGTCCGGGTGGTCCGGGTGGCCTAGGTGGTCTGGTGGGCTCTATGGATCCTGTAGGTCCAAGAACCTGTGAGTCCAGTTGCCCTTGTGGCTCGTGTTTGCCCTTTCTCATACATTCACCTCCGCCCAGTTAGAAATACGGTGTTTTCAACTTGATTGTTACGGCATTTGTCCTTATTTGGAATTATTTATGATGGAATTTGTTGGTAATCAGTGCTAAATTCCAAAACAGTCGAGACGACTCGATTGAAACCTCCGGTCTCCGAGCTTACTCGCCGGTTGGGATTCGTCCCATGACCATCTGGACAGACCCTTCAGGGAGAAATGAGGGCGGCGAACCCTGACCACATCCTTGATCTTCAGGTTGGGGCGAATCTCCCGAAAGCGTCCCAGACGAGCCAGCGCCTCTTCCACCGCCGGTTTGCCCGAGGTCATCTTCTCCCCGGCGATGTAGTAGCCTCTTGCCCGCTGGAGGATTCACAGATTGCCCTCTGACGCAAAACCGCGGTCCACGACCGTAATCACCCGGCCCAGCCGCCAACCGACCAGATCCTGCTTGACCTGCTCCACCACTCTCATGTCGGCCGTGTTTCCGGGCCACGTGCAGCACCGCACGGGTATCCCGTCCCGCGTCACCGCCAGCCCAATCACCACCTGGGGCAGGTCGAGCCGGTGGTCTTTGGACTAGCCTCACCGGCGCAATCCTTCTTCGGGCTCGTTCTCCGTCTCGAAGTACGTGGAAGTCGTGTCGAAGAACAGCAAATCCACGTCCAGGTTCAACAAGTTGCTGACGCACCGGAAGACCCCGTACTGCAGGTCTTCCGCCACATCCAGCAGGAAGTCCATCGCCCGATAACCTTGCCATACGTCGAACTCGGCGAGTCCAGGGAGGGCCACTTCACGGTCCCCCCCATTCCTCGATGGCCAGTTTGCTGCTGGGTGCCAGTGCCCGATTGGCCACCATGGCGAAGATCACGCGTTCCACGGCGGCCTTGAACTTGCGGTCGGCAAGCCGCTCACGCAGCACCTCGTCCAGCCCAAGCTATCGCCACAGCTCGTCAAGCAGATACGCCCCCCATGGGACGGCTGTCCAACAGCGTGGTTTGGATGGTTTCGGAGTTGCCGCGATCGGCCGCGAACTCATCGCCGACGAAACGGTGAATGCTTTGAGCGAGTCGTCGCAGCACCTCAAGGTCCACCTGGTCCTCACGGCCAAACGTGTAGAGGACCTTGGCTTTGGGCTGACCAGTCTTGGGGTCGCGATAGTTATGCGGCAACTGTACGTATCCGGTGACAGAACCGTTTTTGTTCTTGCGGCGGATGACACGGATATACATGTCCACGTTATACGGAGAATGCTACAGAAATGTAAACAAAAAAGGAAGTTATCCACATACAAACACATGTCTACAAAAAAGTCACGAAAAACGCGGCGTATGCCTGTGGATAAGTCCGGCAAGCCGCGTCACGACTGGGTTCCAGTTTCGTCCATGATTCTACACACCGGCTCCAACTGTCGAACTCGGGTACCACGAACACAGACAGAACCCTCTTACATCTGCGATGCTGTTCATTTGTATAGCGTATTTCAAACGGAGTCTGGTACCAGCGATGTAACCGAGCTGTCCTGAACCGTGTCACCTTAACGGTCTGGAGAGAATAATACTGCTGAAGAGGAATACACAAGGTCATGGGCAGGGAGGTACCCACGTGATTCGCGTCAGCCTTTGCATGATTGTAAAAAACGAAGAAGAAACCCTTGGACGATGCCTGGAATCTGTTGCAGACCTGGTTGATGAGATCATTATTGTTGATACAGGATCAACAGACTCCACCAAGGAAATCGCGCGAAAGTGGACCCCACACGTGCTTGACTTTGAATGGATCGATGATTTTGCCGCAGCTCGGAATTTTTCATTTAGTCACGCATCGATGGAGTACATCCTCTGGCTCGACGCGGACGACGTGTTGCTTGAACCCGATCGACAGAAATTCCTACATTTGAAACAGAACCTCGACTCTGCAGTCGATGTCGTTTCTATGTATTACCATCTAGCTTTCGATTCTGAAGGTAATGTGACTGCCAGCCTTCGACGGAATCGCTTAGCGAAACGATCCAAAGGGTTTCGGTGGTACGGAGCCGTACACGAATACCTAGCTGTAAACGGTTCCGTTCTAAATAGTGATATCGCCATTACCCATCTTCCTGTGAAGCATGATTCTGACCGTAATCTGCGGATTTACGAACGCAGGCTCGCTGCAGGGGAGACATTTACACCGCGCGACCTATTTTATTATGCAAACGAATGCTTCGACCATCAAAACTATGAACGAGCGATCGAGTATTACACGAAATTCCTCAATTCAAAGCAAGGATGGATTGAAGACATCATTGCAACGTGCGGAAAATTGGCAGACTGTTACTTTCATTTAGGAGACATGGAGCGCGCAAAGGAATATGCGCTAAAATCATTCGAATATGATACTCCGCGTGCAGAATTCTGCTGTAGGTTAGGTTACGGATTCATGCAACAAGGCGAATGGAATAAAGCAGTCTTTTGGTACAAACTCGCCACTGAAGTTGAAAAATCAAAAGATAGTTGGGGTTACTTCAACGATGCATGCTGGACGTGGCTCCCTCATCTGCAACTCTGCGTTTGTTATTATCATCTAGGTGAGTATGAATTGGCTTACAAACATAACGAAAAAGCTCGTCAATATAAGCCAAATGACGAACAGGTGCTATATAACAAGAACTACTTGGAATCTATACTAAAAACGTAACTGATCTGTCGGCGTTTCATCGCAACGGCAATTCCTTGTGAGAAGCGGTACCGTATTGAACCCGAGCTTGTCAAGACAGATGGGATGGCCTTTAAGAGAGAAATAGTAGACTTATAATTCAGATAACCGTCTTGTTACGCTGCGTTCTGTTGCGGCTTCCATTTTCTGAATTCGGCCGGCGAGCGATAACCCAACGCTGAATGCGGCTGCTCCGTGTTGTAGAAGTGAATGTACGATTCAATCGCTGCCTTCGCCTCGGCAAAGCTGCTGTATTCCTGCAACCATACCTCCTCTTCCTTGAGCGACTGGAAGAATCGCTCGATGTATCCATCAGCATCGGAGTTGTTGTAGCCCGTCCGTTCGCGGTTGATATCCTTCATCGCCTGGATAAACCGCCGACTCGTCATCCCCGAGTTCGACAGGTTGGTAGTCATACAGAGTCCCACGAACCCAGTTCTGGTGCGGGTTCATGGGACCTGTGGATAACTCGTGTAGTGTCTACAGCCCTCTCAGGCGCGAAGAAGCGGAACGCGCGCTGGCAGCGAAATTGCAGGGGACGCCGTGAGCTGGGGATTCGGCAGCGCCGCCGCGAAAAAAAGGAAACCGATGGTATTTCGTCATAGATCTAGGACGAGACGAAAACGGCGAGCGGCGGCAGACATGGTTCAGCGGCTGCGTGTTGGAACGCGCAGATGTGCCGCGTATACGGTTCCACGACTTGCGTCACACCCATGCCTCACTCATGCTTGCTCAGGGCGTGCATCCTAAGATCGTGAGCGAACGTCTAGGGCACAGTTCGATCAGCATCACGATGGATACGTATTCGCACCTCATACCTGGGTTGCAACATCGTGCTGCCGATGACTTTGCCGCACTGATTACAGGCACAGCCGGGAAGGCACCAGAGAAGTGAGTACACCCCGCTTGTTGGCGGGGATTTTCTTTGCCTGCTATTTCGGAACTCGAAGGTTAGAAATCTGTTAGAAATCTACCCATTCAATTGGTCTCTCAACACGTAGGATCCGTTATTTGACGCTGTTTTTTTACCACCGCGGATCGTTTCCGTGCGATACCACCAGTAACCCCTTGTTCGAAATTGTGGTAGCCGACACCATCAAGCTCACATAACAAAGCTAGTAACTGAACAAAGAGATTCGCTATTGCACAAACGGGGGCGTTTAGTTCAACAACGACACCCGTCCAATCCTGTATTGTTATGCAGAACGCGGTATATCGGCACGCCGCGTTTTTCTGCATCTTTAAGTTGCGGAAAACACCGATGGACGAGCAATTGGCCGAACTCATTGCTATGCGGTAGAAGCTGAGCCGTGGTGCGAACGCGTATCCGACCAGGGAGTTGATGGAACGCTGGTGCGAGCAGTACGACATCAGCATCGACGTGTTGGCGCCGGTGTTTGCGTCGATGTGCAACCCGCGCCGGCCGATGCGCCATCCCGTGTCGCCCCAGCATCTGCAGGGTGTCATCCCGGTGATGAAGCGGGTATCTGTGGACGGGGTGACGTACCAAATATCCCGAGTCGAGCAGTACGATGAGGCGAGTCTGGTGCACGTGGACGTATTCCCCGGCGAGGATGCGGAGACGGAGGAGTTGGACGTGCAGTTGATGCTCGTGGTGGAACCGTTCACGGACTGGCAGGTGCAACTGCACCGGGGACATATGGGTGGCAACCAGGCGTCCATGGCGTACGTGGTCAGACCCAAACTGCCAGACGATCTCGCTTCCGCCAAGTTCCGCCTGAGCCGTATCCGTTTCCACACAGGCGTCGCCTGCGGGAGCATATCTAAAATCGGCTCAGAAAATGGTACAAGAAGCGAATCAATACGCCCAAAAAAGGCAGAACGTAGCTGAGAATATGTTACGCTAATTACGGGTTGCTGAATGACAGCTTAGACCGCGTAATCAGCCCCAAGCGGCCGTCGGAATCCCGATATGACGACCACCGAAAGCAGGGTAAACAGAAGCCGTAGCTTCCGTTCCAGGTTCATTACCAGAAGTTGCATGACAATCACGCTCGCGCTCGTCTCCGGAAGTCGTGCCCGGATCAGGCCTAACCCGTATCTGCGTTTCCCTTCCCCAAACTTGCCCTCAATGGCGTTGCGCTCTACGGCGTCCTGTCGTTCGATTCGTTTTTGGCTGGCCTGCTCATCCTTCAATGGCCGACCCAGCTTCGGGCCACTGAGCCGGATGCCAAGTCCCCGGCAGTACTGCAGGTTCGCTCGCGTCCGGTATAGCTTGTCGGCTAATACCGCCTCTGGGTAACACCCGTACCGTTCACGGTAGGCCTCCACGGCTGCTTCGAGTGTCAGTCCTTCGTTGAAACTGTCCCACTGCAACTGCTCGATCCGAGCGTATCCGTCCACGAGGCTGATGGCCACCTTTGCGCCAAACTCCACATTCGAACGCGCCTTGCCACGCACCATCGGACGCACATGCGGCTGTGAGATGCTGACGATTCGATCGTCGATACGCCGCGTCCGCTTGCGATACATCTCTGCTTGCTGACGGTACAACTCGTGAATGACGAGCAGGTCGCGATACTGGCGACGGCTCACCACACTGAGGCCGACCTCGTCTCGCAGCATGGCAATGATTCGAAGGTCTCGCGCCACAAAGCGCAGTTGCTTGCCGACGGCCTTGCGCAGAACACGCGGGCTCACACGCCGCTGCTTGGCCAGTGAAAGGTATGCCTTACGCGCCTTCTCGCGATAGGTGCGCGGTTTTCGTTGGCCCGTGTCCCGGGCGGAATGCAGTACGTCGATGATGCGTTCAAGTTTCTCGCGTGCCTCATTGAGCAGCGACAAATCTGTCGGATACGCGATATCCGCTGGTGCGCACGTGGCATCTAACAACAACTTCCCTTGTCGCGGCACCGGCGCCGGTGGTTCTGAAGACGTTGATTGACTCCCGGCTCTCGTGCCCCCATCAGAATCGTCATCCGAAACTTGGTCCTCATCTTCCTTGTGTTGTACATCGGACTGGATGATCCACTCATTGACTTGGTTCAGCACATCCGGCCCCAGACGCTTTCGGAAGTGAGTCATGAGCGAGGCGTCGAACGGGGGATCTTCCTGAAACTCTGGCAGACCAATCATGTACTGCAGATATGGATTCTCTGTGATGTGCTGGACGGTATCGCGATCACTGGTGCCAAGCCGTTGCTGGATGATCAGGGAACCAAGCGCCATGCGAACAGACACTGCCGTCTGTCCACCCTGCGACGCTGGCTTGAACAGATCTGCGTAATATTCTTCAACGCGGTCCCATGGGATGAGCTGCGTAAGTTTTACCCAGCGGTTATTTTCATTCAACTTGCCGCCAAACGGGAGAAAGAACTCATGAGGCAACAGAACCTGATTCTCTCTCTTCCGATACACGATAACCGTCCCCCGTGTGCAAGGTTTTTGCGCCATTTCGCTCGAAATCCTTGCACACTACTTCGGCACCCTGCCTTCAAACCCCTTGTCACGACTGCGTTTTTCGGTTGTTCAGCAAGCCCTACTTATCTGTGGCGGCTTGTGACGTGAGAGAAGAAGATGTTGAAAAAGTTCGCCTGCTGCTTGACGGTGGTCGCCGGAGTATTGGCTGGATGCGGTGGTCCCACCACCCCGGCGTCCGAGAATGCTGGTAACTTGGTACAGCCGTCCACGGTTCCGTCCACTCTGGCACCGGGGCACATGGTGAGGGTTCGGCCTCCGGAGCACATCGTGATCGTCATCGAAGAAAACCACTCGTACGATGAAATCGCAGGCAATGCAAAGGCTCCCTATATCAATGCGTTGATGAAGCAGGGGGCCACGTTCACGAACTATCACGGGGTGGAGCATCCCAGCCAGCCGAACTATCTGGATCTGTTCTCCGGGTCAAACCAAGGTATCACCAACGACTCGTGTCCGCACACGTTTTCAGCACCCAACCTGGCCAGCGAACTGGCGGCGGCCGGTCTGTCCTTTGCCGGGTATTCGGAGGATCTGCCATCGATGGGCTACACGGGGTGCAGCAATGGGCGTTACGGGCTGCCGTTGGGCGCCACTTACGCCCGAAAGCACAGCCCGTGGGTGAACTTCACGAATGTACCGCCATCGGACAATCTGCCGTTTTCCAGCTTTCCGAAAGATTTTTCCAAGTTGCCCACAGTGGCCTTCGTGATCCCGAACTTGCAGCACGACATGCACAGCGGTTCCATTGAAGCTGCAGACACGTGGCTCCGGCAATACATACAGCCATACGTGGAGTGGGCTAGGTTGCACAACGGTTTGTTAGTGGTGACCTGGGACGAGGATGATGAGTCGGCCGACAACAGGGTTCCCACCATCTTCGTGGGGCCCATGATTCGCTCCGGAACCTTTTCCGAGCGGGTAAACCATTTCAACCTCCTGCGCACCATCGAAGACGTGTATGGACTTCCTCCGCTGGGACAAAGCGCCCATGTGGCGCCGATTGCGGATGTTTGGCGGTAGAAAGGCAGGGAGCAGATGACCATGCGGCGCGTCGTCCGCCGACTTGTGAAGCTCTTCATATTTCTCTTGGTGGCGGGGTGTGCTTTGTGGTACGGGCTGAAGGTGTACTTTACACGGCTTGATCCGATTGCTCTCAAGGTTCGGCAGGAGGTGTTGGCGCAGATTCAAGCGCATGGGAGTCGGTTTCTCACCTATGATCAGATTCCCGAGGTGTACCGAAATGCGGTGATAGCGACCGAGGACCGGAGCTTTTTCACAAACATCGGCGTGGATTTTCAGGGCATCGCCCGGGCGATGTGGGTGGACATTCGACAACAGCAACCCGTTCAAGGGGGATCGACGATCACGCAGCAACTGGTCCACAACACCCTCTTGAAGGACGTCCCCAAATCCCTGTCATGGAAGGTGAAGGAAACCCTTTACGCTATCGGACTCTACGATACGTTGAGCAAGCAGGAGACGTTTGCCCTGTATGCGAATGACATCTATTTCGGGCAGGGTGCCTACGGTTTGTACGCTGCGGCAAAAACGTATTTCGGGAGGGTGCCCGCGGAGTTGAACGCCGGTGAGCTGACTTTGCTCGCCGGGTTACCGAATGCCCCGAGCGACTACAATCCATTTCGCCACATGGAGTTGGCTCGGGAGCGACAGCGGATCGTCGTCCAGAGTATGGTAGACGACGGGATGATCACACAGGCGCATGCTGCAGAGATTCTCCGAGAGCCCATCCGCCTGCGGTCAAACCGGTGAGCCGTTGGGAAGTCATGACGATGGTTGCCGCAGTCCAGAGATAATCCCACAACCGGATGGGGTCTAACAGACCTGTCGCATGTGCCAGCTCGATCTCATCGTGTATCTCGATCCCGTGGTCACCAACGAACGGGTTCGCCGGGTTGATACATGACCTATGGTATTCTCGTCAAAAAGTTGTATTCTGCGGCATTATAACAATCGCTGTGGCACCATTGATCTGTTCGCCGTTGTTCTCATTGAGTGCGATGTGATGGATGCCCGCCGATTTGGTGACGGTCTTGAATCCACGGGGAGGCTGAGAGATATGGAAGCATTGGATAAAGTGGTGAGGGACTATACTTGCCCCAGAGTCAACCCAGACAGAAGGGAGAGGTTAGAATTTAGAGTGAAGACGAGGTGTTTATGATGCCGGGACGTAAGTGGACAGTGGACGAGAAGATGAACATCGTGCTCGAGGGCATGATGCCCGGTGCGAACATCAGCGAGGTATGTCGGCGGCATGGCGTGGCCCAGAGTCTGTATTACAGGTGGCGTGAAGCGTTCCTGGCTGGTGGACGGGCTGGACTTCAGTCCGGACCCTCTACGAGGGAGCAGGAGCTGGAGAAGGAGTTGCAGGAGGCTCGGGCTAAGATCGGTGAACTTACGATGCAGGTGGATGTGTTGCGAAAAAAATCGAATTGGGGCCGGAAGTAAATAGCCGTTCTTTGGTCTGTCAGCTCGCCAAAGAAGGGTTTCCGGTCCCAGTGATTGCAAAAGCGTTAGGGCTGAACCGGACGTACTGTTACAGCTTGCTGAAGCCGCCTGTGCCAAAGCCGAAGCGGCCTCCTGTGGACAAGGACGCTCTGGTCAAACAGTGGATTCGGAAACTGTGCGAAGAATTCCCCACGTACGGATACCGGCGAATCCAAGTCATGCTGCGTCGCCGATACAACCTGCGGGTGAACCATAAGCGGGTGTATCGGCTGATGAATGAAATGGAGCTGCTGGTGAAATCTCCGAGGAAGGGCGCTTCACGAGCGAAACGGCGAGGGAAGATACCGGTCACCAGGTCCAACGAGCATTTCCAGTGCGACATGACGAAGGTGTGGTGTGGGAAAGACGGATGGGGATATCTGTTTGCCGTGATTGACGCTTATGACCGGGAGATTGTGGGGTACTCGTTTTCCCGGTTCTGCCGTACGGAGGACCTGCTGAAGGCTGTGGATATGGCGCTGAACTATCGCTTCCCGAACGGCGTTCAAGGTGCCGGTTTGACATTACGAACGGACAATGGCTGCCAGATGACGAGTCGACGGTTCATCCAAGCGATGAAGGTCTGCCAAATCAACCATGAGCGGACGGGATACAACAACCCCGATGCTGACGGATACATCGAGCGATTCTTCCGGTCGCTGAAGGAGGAGGAGGTCTGGCTGCAGGAATACAGCAGCTTTGCCGAGGCGAAAGCGGCGATTGAGTCGTACATTCGCTTTTACAACACGGACCGACCGCATTCCGCACTAGGTTATCGCTCGCCGTTGGAATTCAGAAATTGGAAAATGCAACAGGACGCAGCGTGAGACGGGTTTTATCTGAATTGAAAGTCTATCATCTCTCTCTTAAAAGCCATCCCATCTGTCTTGACAAAGTCGGGTTCAATACGGGACCTCGACGAACTATTTGGTGTCCAAAAACTCGGTAAAGATCCAGCCTTCAGCCGGTTTATCCCACAGACGTACGAGCAGATAGGATTTGCATGGAACGAATTCTTCGACGAAAAGTTCTGCCGTTTGTTCAACGGGTTGATGATCAGAGGGGACGAACAAGTGGCCTCGGTGTTCTTGGCCGTTTTTACCGACGGAACAGGTTTTGTGTCAATTCATTGAAACCGGGCAGCCCGGCGACCTGCTGTTCATGCATCATCCGCTTCACATGGAGTGTGGCGATCCGAGGGGCAAATGGGGGAGAGGATTTGTACCTATCGACCCGAACCTTCTCGGCGCCATAAAAGAGAAACGGTTGTCTGTTTACACATGTCATTTGCCCATGGACTACAGCAGACGGGTTGGAACCACCGCAGCCATGTGCGAGGCGCTCGGAGGAAAGAGACGTGACGATTTCTATTCGGACGAACATGGCTCGGTTGGTGTCCTATGCGAAATATCGGAATCGAGCACAGATCAACTTTGCGAACACCTGAGAGAGATCTTTGAGATTCCGTACGTCGACTTTGAAGGTCAGCGCCATGATCGGATCCGGACTGTGGCCGTGGTGGCAGGTTGCGGAGATGTAGTTGATCGAATGAAAGAAGCGGAAACAAAGGGGGCCCAGGCCTACATCACTGGAGAAATTCACTGTCACATTGACAACGATTACGGCCGCAAGCGGTTCGACACGATGATGGAGTATGTAAAGACGACAACAATGTCTTTGATTGGTGTTTCGCATGCAGCCTCGGAGTACCTGGTTATGAAAACACAGATGAAGAATTGGTTTGAACAAAACTACGCTCTAAACGTTAATTTGATCCCGCAGCATAAGTGGTGGCTGTAGTGTACACCTTGGTCGCCGGGACATGGTGGAGAAGACGACACACGTTGTAGGCGCTCCATCACGTTGACCACGTGTACGCTACGGCGTCTGCGCTTGATCCTTGCAAACCAGGATTGTTTTCCCAAGCTATTGGAAACGCTCGTGCGATCTCCGTGTGATTTGCTTTGGGTGTGCTGGGTTCAACAGCGAGCTCATCGAGGTGAATTCGGATGGTCTTGTTTGAGGACAATCTATTGGCAGTCCGGAACCTCAGCCCGGATGACTATCCTTTGCTGGTACGATGGCTGAACGACTCACGGATTCTACAATTCTACGAAGGCGGGCCATCTCACGCCAAAGGAATACGAACGCTGCCACACGTGAAGCATTTCAATTTTAATAACTAAACCCCGTGTCAAGGAAACTAGGGGAAGTCCACCCATTGCCGAATAAAGTATTTGGAGATCCAGATTACCGTCGTCCATGCTGGGTATGAATATGATTTGCGGCGGGATAACTCTGTTGTCTGTTTTGATTCCCACATCGCACTGCCACGTGTCTTAACAGATGAATTGTCTCGTACGCGTAATAGGTAGGGAGGTGAGTCACATGAAGAAACAAGTAGCAACAGCACTTCTTCCGTCCTTGGTTTTGGCCGGGTGTGGTCACCCCACGTTTACACCTGTTGTCGTGAACCCAGAGTTCATTGTGGTTACAAAATATGACCAAGCCCATGCAACCACCAAGTTGGTTCATGATTCCAGTACGATGAACGCCATTGTAACCGAGATCAACGCAGGCTCGCTGAACATCATGCCAAATACGGATCGTCCGACAAGTTGCCCCGCCGCGATCAACGGGGCAAACTACGACATTGTGGTCCACTATAATAAGAATAACAGTTCACGAACATTCGTTCTTATGTTCCAGGGATGTACGTTTTTGGAAGATGAGAAAGACGGAATCACAATGTATGCCGATGTACCAGATGCCCGAAATCTGTTCCAATAGCCGCTAACGCTGTTCGGTGGTGCATTTCTCACTGTTATCCGTTGATACATGGACAAGTGTCTGCCACCGCATAGTTCGTAAAAACGTTAAAGGTCACGTCCCGAATTTTAACTACCAAATGTTAGTATCGGTCCAGTCCACCGTTCGTCATTCAGGATTTGCTCCTGGTATTGACCTCCCGTATACAAACGGATCACTGACCTCCAGAATGCCCAAGCTGCTGTATTGTTGTACAACAACCGAATTTCCCATGCCCCCGGAAACATGTCGAAGACCTTCATTACGACCTGTGAACCGACGCCTTGACGCCGATACTTCCGCATTACGAAGAACTCTGCGACGGTGTTTGCGCTTTCCAACACAATACTATGGCGGTTCACCAATACAAACCCCGCAAGGTGGTCGTCCACCGCGATGAAGAATGCGTGGCGATCGGCCTCTGTCCAATAGTGGTCAAGATACTTGTACTCGAAAAGACCGTGACGACTCACGTCTTCATGAGTGAACTCGGTCAGGTCGTACAGGTATAAATGCATGAGGTTGCGTAGGACTGACTTTTCTTCTACCGGTACAGGGCGTAGTCCGATGTTCATCTGTGGCCCTCCATCAAGACGATTTAGATCTGGTGGTTCCTGTTGGAGCGTTCCGACCCAAGCACAGTGTACCAATCATCACGTTGTTGTCATTGGCGTGAGCACATGAATGCGAATGGCGGAATCCAAGGTTTCATACCCACTGCCCAATTGGCGTGGGAGAGATTACCCTGAATCCGTGACAAGCAGGTGTAAAAACTACTGAAGCACTTGTGATTTGTCGTGTAGAATCGGGATCGTTGGGATGTCCGTTCCCTTCAATCCCCCTTCACCTCAGAGGTGAACCCCCTTGCGCTTTATCATCGAAGAATCCGACGAAGTCATTGTCACACATTCTGGAATGACCCTTGTCGGTTTATTGCTGGACAAAACCACTCTCGGTGAACGCCTGAATCGGACTCGCCTGTCAGGCATGGGAAAACCAGACATTTCAAACCGTGATGTGGCGTACTCATACATCGGCCTGCTTTGTCAAGGCAAGACGGACTTTGACCACATCGAAGCCTTTCGTGATGACGAGTTTTTCACGATCGCACTACAGATGGACAGCGTGCCTTCGAGCCCAACGCTGCGCCAGCGTTTGGATATGGCCGCCGGAAAGGCCGGCTGGGAGAGTATTTTACTCGAAGAGTCCGCAAACCTCTTGAGAACCCTGAATGTTACACTGCATCCGATTGTGCTGGGTGAGTCATCGAAACGCCGGGCTTACATTCCCCTGGACCTTGACGTGAGCCCATTTGATAACTCGGGAACGAAAAAAGAAGGCGTCTCCCGCACGTACAAAGGCCACGATGGATACGCCCCAATCTTTGCTTACCTCGGCCAAGAGGGCTATGTGGTCAATGTTCAGCTGCGTGAAGGCAGTACCCATGTTCAAAAGGATACAGCGGCCTTCTTGCGCAAGAGTATTCAGTACGCAAAGCAGATTTCAGCCCTTCCGCTGCTCGTTCGCATGGATGCCGGAAATGACAGTGCAGAAAACCTTGCCGTGTGTCGTTCTCAGGACAGCAGGGCCGAGTTCATTATCAAACGGAATCTGCGAAAGGAAAGCCCCCAGGCCTGGCTCGTGACCGCCCAGCAGCACGGTGTATGCCACGAACCTCGGCCAGGCAAGAAAGTGTATCACGGTTCGCTGATGTGCCCGGTCAAGGGCCTGTCGGAACCAGTTCGGATGGTATTCGAAGTCATCGAACGGACCACCATGGCCGACGGGCAAACCCTGTTGGTCCCAGACATCGAGGTCGACGCCTACTGGACCTCACTGCCCGACGACCCAGATGTGATCATTCGTCTGTACCATGACCACGCCGTGATGGAACAGTTCCACAGCGAAATCAAGACGGATCTGGACGCTGAACGGTTACCGTCAGGCAAGTTCGCAACCAACAACCTGGTACTGCATTTTGTATGCATGGCTTACAACTTGCTGAGGGTGATTGGCCAGGAAAGCCTAAAACGCAACGATGCACCTCTGCGTAAGAAGGCAGAACGTCGTCGTATCCGGACGGTGATTCAGAACTTGATGACCTTGGCTGCGAAACTAGTCCGACATGCCAGGCAGAGCAAACTGAAGTTGGGGCATGGGAACCGATGGTTCCCTGTGTTTCGCCGTTTGTATTTGACCTTCGTATAACATGTGCCGTCTTGTGGCCTGGGAACAAAGCCTGACGATGAACAGGCCGGGGAAGTTATTCGCTTCTGCGGGAACTGGCGTTCCCTTACGGTTGAATTCGATGGAATCGCTCCACGCACCAATGCAGTCGCAGCCCGTTCGATGCAAGATAAACGCCGCATGAGTGCTCGACAGGTACCCTGTCACGGATTCAGGATTACACTAGGATGGAAAGGATCGCCACACCGGGAAGGAGAGTCTCAGTATGCCACTGTTCTTCTAAGGTTTGACTCACTGCACCGGCAATGAGGTGCGAGCCCGGCATTTTCCGCGGTGTCCGCTGCGGCCCGGTTTGAAGATATGTTGGTTTTACTTACGACAGGGGAGGGGGAGCCGTGACTTTAGAAATTCGTCCAGCCCGCATCGAAGATGCTGAGGCGATAAGTCGCCTGATGGGACAGTTGACTGGCCATGAGGTGTCTCCTCAGACGATGGAGGAGCGTATCAAACTTGTCTCGACCAGCGTCGTAGATTCCTTGTATGTTTGCCACGAGGACCAGAACGTGATAGGCGTGCTTGGATTCCGGATCCGAGAAAATTTAGAGGAGTCGAGTCGATATGGCGAGATTTCTGTGATCGTCGTCGATGAGAACGTAAGACGCAGAGGAGTCGGCCGTCTCTTGATGGAATTTGCGGAGCGTCTTGCTGTTGGAAAAGGATGTATTGGAACCTGGCTGGTTAGTGGATTTGGTCGCAAAGAGGAGGCCCATCGCTTCTATCAAGACTTAGGATATCAGATCACGGGGTATCGGTTTGTGAAGAGATTCGGTGGTCAAGATTGAGCATGCATTCACAATGCATCGCTTTCGGTTTTGGAGGAATTGCTCAGGTGGCTCATGTCGACTGTCGGGCCACTGCAGAGGAGCGACGTTATAGATGAAGATAGAATATGCGGACTTCGAGAAGTTCCCCGAGGAGCCATACGGTAAGAGTATGTGTCGGCTTCACGACCGCATTTTCACAGGACAAGATTCAAGCATCATTGTCGCAGAACTCCAGAAAAGGTCACGATGCTTCATCTCACTAGCTGTTGTAACAGCTGAAGTGGTGGGTTACAAGATTGGTTACGAAGACCGGACGGGGCGCTTTTACAGTTGGCTTGGCGGCGTCGATCCCGAATTCCGCGGTCGGGGAATTGCGTCCCAATTGATGCGAAGGCAACACGAGTGGTGCCGTAGTCACGGTTATCGGGTCATTCGCACACATACGAAGAACAAGTGGCGAGATATGTTGATTCTGAATATAAGGCATGGGTTCGACGTGGTCGGCACGTACACCGACGAGAAGGGTGAGCCGAAGATCATTCTGGAGAAACGGCTGTAACCGAATCGGCAGTCCTCGAAGGAGATCGTGGAAGCCAATGCACGGGATCGTGTCTGAAATACTTGTGGTAATTCACAGACTCCATATTGGCGGTCGCTTCATTCTGGGCATCGATGGATTGAGTCGCTCCGGCAAGACCACGCTTGCGGAGGACTTGAGCGTTGAGCTCCTGAAGGCTGGCAAGAATGTCTGCGTATTTCACATGGACGATCACATCGTGGATCGCAACAAAAGATACAACACGGGACACGAACCGTGGTACGAGTATTACGCTTTACAATGGGATGTGGAGTACCTGCGGGAAAATTTGTTTATGAAACTTCGACAGTCGCGTGAGCTCACACTCAACTTCTACGACGATGAGCTTGACCAACAGTTCACGAAAACAGTGCTGATCCCGGATCAGTGCGTCATTATCGTAGAAGGTGTATTTCTTCAGCGTTCAGCGTGGCGGGAGTTTCTCGACTATTGCGTCTACCTGGAATGCCCCAGGGAAGTCCGGTTCGCTCGTGAAAGAGCCAGTGTCCAGGCCGCCCTGGAGAAATTCAAAACTCGGTACTGGAAGGCGGAAGATCACTACTTGGAATCGGTTCGGCCTTTCGCGATTGCAGATATGGTCGTACCAGCTGGTCCGATGGAGGTACGAAAATTATGAGCGAACTAAGGCGCACTTTGTGGAGGCCAACGTGATGAAGAGAATTTGCGTGTTTGCGGGATCTAATTTGGGAAACGGTTCTTCATACCAGGTACAAGCACGCTGTCTTGGAGAGGAAATTGCCAAAAGTGGACTTGAGCTTGTTTACGGCGGTTCGAGCGTCGGACTGATGGGCGAGGTCGCAAACAAGGTACTGGAACGTGGAGGAACAGTAATCGGTGTTCTGCCAACTTCGTTATTTAGAGGAGAATTTGTTCACCCTGGCCTCACTCGGTTGATAGAAGTGAAAGACATGCACGAGAGAAAGGCAACGATGGGGAATCTGTCGGATGCCTACATTGCGCTTCCAGGCGGCTACGGCACCTTTGAAGAACTGTTTGAAGTCATCAGTTGGGCGCAGCTTGGGATTCATCAGAAGCCGATCGGGTTGCTGAATGTGGAAGGGTACTACACCCCGCTCTTGAATCTGATCGATCATGCAATTCGAGCGGGGTTTGTACAGGAGAGGCACAAAGAGGTTCTGGTGGTGGCAGAAGATGCCCCGACGCTGATTAAGAAACTACAAGAATTCGTCCCGGTTTCATTCGAGAAGAAGTGGGATCAACTTGCCGAATGATGTATAACCGAATGTGGCGGTCTAGGCAAAAGTTCTGTGCAACCGTCTCGATCCATAATCTAGTCTCCGCGGGAAGGCGAAAGCTCCGGGTCATCAACCAGTTTGCCGGATTTCGGTGGCAGCTTGGTGCGAAGCAGGGGAATCCCCGTGACCACAGACGCCATAACGATGACTAGCCCTGCACTGAAACCAATGGTTCTGACTGGAACGTGGTTTAACAAGACGCCGGTCGCCATCATGGAGGCGGCAATGGTGACGCTGGAGGTTGTGTCAAACATGGCAAACACCCTGCCGTGGACTTCCTTTGTGACCATCTGCATGATGAGTGTGGTCACCGAAGCATTCCCGACGCCGGCTCCAATTGTCGCAAGCACGAGGCAGATCGATGCCAGCCAGAGGCTCGGGGATTGGCTGACCAGGATATGACACAGCCCTTCGATGAGAAATCCGACTACGGCGGCTTGTCGCGTCCACGCTGTAAACCAGGGAATCAAAAAGCCGCTCAGGAGAAACCCGAGACCAAGTGCCCCATACATCACTCCGACGCCGGTGTTACCGCTGTGAAACACCTGATAGCCGTATACGCTCAGCAACACGTTGATGGCGCCACCGCCGATTGGCCACAGAAGCGACTGCAAAGCGATGACTTGAACGACACGAGATCGCCAGAACACGGACCAAAACGAAATTTTCCTGATCGCTTGTGTGGATGAAGGGCCAGTGCCGACTTGTGAACGACGATGGAGATGGTCGTTTGGGATCTGGATGGACCAGCACAGAAGCCCTGATACGAGAAATGAAGCCGCGTTTGTGATGAATGCCACCTGTGTGCCAAGGGCGGCGGTCACGATGCCCCCGAGAGCGGCCCCTACTGCCATGACCAACCCGCTTGTCGATTGCTCCAGCCCATTTGCTTGGGACACATGCTGCGCTTGGACAAGCTGTGGTATGACCGCAGTCCGAGCGGGGGAGAACAGGGCGGAAAAGACCACAAGTCCGAATGTCCCCGCATAAGCAATCCACACTTCGCTTGCGTCATGAATGAAGAGGAACGATAACGCCAGTATGGCCCGAGCAAAATCAGAGACGAGCAGAATCGCCTTTCGGTTGAGCCGATCCGCCAGAATGCCTCCAATAGGGCCCATGACGAGATACGGCAGTGTGCGCACGGCTAAGGTCAGTCCCACTGCAAAGCCGGAGCCGGTGAGGTGCAGGAGCAAACTGAGCAGTGCCACACTGTTGAACCAGTCACCCAGTCCGCTGATCAGACTGGCGAACAGCAGGCGCCGATATTGAGTCTCAGTCTGCATCAATAGGAGGATGTCTCTCATGAAGTTCACTCCTCCGACTCAGCTTTGTTGGGGATACGCCAGTACACCCCATTGTCCCGATCCATGAGTTGATTCCCGATGAGTTCACGACGGAGTGTGGCAAAATCCGGATGGTGACGTTTGAGAATCTCATTGACCTGTGACTCCGGATAACGCACATCCCATTCGAACTTGTCCGCCAACCATTTCAAAATGACGAGTCGCTTTTTTCGGCTTGCTGGGATCTCTTTGAGTTGATCGCCAATCAGGAAATCACGGAGTACCTTTTGCTCCCATGCGTTCCCCTCCGCCCTGGCCATGGAAGCCAAGCGTTCCGGTTGGAGGAGTCGGCTGAACTGACGGAGGGAATCCGATTGAAATCGATAGAAGTGAACGTTGCCTTCCGCCCGCATGGTGACGAGCCCGAGCTCTCGAAGCCGGCTGAGATGGTGTGAAACCGTTGGCGGCTTGAGACCGAGGTAGGCGGAGAGCTCATCGACGCTGGCTTCGTGATCGGCCAAAATGCCGAGGATGCGAAGCCGGCTCTCGTCTGCCAAGACCTTGAGAAATTGAATCAGGGCTTGGCTGTCTTCATGGGTCATGTTCAGCGTCCCTCCGTGCGCAGGACATTTGATGAACATCAATATACACGGATAACGAAATTCTATCAATATCGAAGTAGTGATGTGCTGTCCGGTGCGGTCCGCGAGGGTCATTCATGAAAGGGGCAATGGGTATGCCGATTGATTTTCATGATGAAAAGAATAAGTTATCGGGGTAGATTCTTCGATGGTCATGGTAGATGCGGCGCGGGAGCGGTCCGCCGGCATGTCCAACGTGTCATACATCGTTGGAGACGCGGCGAATACCGGTCTGAACGACGCTTCGGTGGACTTGGTGTTTGAACGCGCGTTGATTCATCACGTGAAAGACCTTGTTCCGGTCATGACCGAGGCATATCGAATTCTGGTGCCGTCGGGTCGCGTTATCATTCAGGACAGGACACCGGCTGACATTCAATTACCGGGATCGGAGGAGCATATCCGAGGATACTTCTTCGAACGATTTCCGAAACTCCTCACCACCGAACAAATGCGGCGTTGGCCGGGGGAGGAAGTGCGGAGGGCTATGGAAACCGTTGGGTTCCATAATGTCACCGAACACAGAATGTGGGAAACGAGACGAGTGTACCGGGACATGAACGAATTGGCGGAGGACTTACGGAGCCGGACAGGGCGGTCCATCTTGCACGAGCTTTCGGATGAGGAGCTCTATGACTTGATTCGGCACGTCGAAAGGATAGTGTCTCACGTGAGGGAGATTGTCGAACGGGATCGCTGGACGGTATGGATTGGGGAGCGATGAGGGAACGGATTGTACATGCGTGTGCATTTGATAGTTTGATAGGGTGAGAGTAATTCTGTAGACCTTCAGGGCAGGGTGAGGTCAGCCAGGCTGGCCAATTCCCGATCGGTGGTGATGCAGGGAGTCTGACGAGCCCACGAGCCTACAGGTTATCGAGACACCGGTTGTGGCGATAACCGAGGCAGGAACGGGTGAGAATCCCGTGCCGACGGTATAGTCCGGATGAAAGAAGGTTGCAAGCGGAGCAGGCGTCACGAGCTGGATTTCTGGGGCCGCGACGTTCTGTTCACGTACCCGATGTACCCTGAAGAGTCTCCGGAGAGGAGGCTCATTTTGCTGGCATTTGGGCACTTGGTGACTGGCGATTCCGGCGCCCTACCCATGGGACATGGATGGCTTCGAATGCCACGTGGCTCGCGCTGGCTGTTGGAATGTCCGTCGCCGCCTACACCACGTTCGATAAAATCACGCTCCGTTATATTCCGGCTGTGACGCTGAACGACGTGAGCAGCCTTGGGAATTGGATGGCCCTCTCGTGGATAGCGATTCGATCGGGTGTCATCAAAACTGAATGGGAAGCCAATTGGAAGACCATTATTCTGGGTGGCATCATTTCTCCGGGCGGATACTTACTTTTTCTGTTGGCGCTATCCATTTTGCCTTTGGCGCAGCTTGCGCCGATGAGGGAGATCGGTACGGTTTTCGGTACGTTGCTTGGCATCTTGGTTCTCAAGGAGCCGCAGGGCCGACGCAGGATCATCGCGGCGGGGATACTGACAACCGGTGTGATCTTGCTCGGACTTTTTGGATAGGGTCTCTAGCAACCAACTACCAGGTTGCATTGGGTTGGAAATGAGAGGTCACTTTCCGGGCTGGCACTTCACAGGTGAACCAGTCCGTCAAGGTGTTTCTATGTGTAGACATCAGCAATGGGAGGAATACAGCATGAGTCGTCGACTGCGTGCTGCCATCGTGGGGGCAACGGGAATGGCAGGTCAACAATTCGTTATGGCCTTGTCGCGGCATCCAAACTTCACGTGGCAGAAGCGATCGGCTCCAGGTTGTTCATGACGGAGGGGGTGATGGCTTGGAACAGGCACCGATTCTGGATCATTCCCAGATACAGATCCGTCCCTTGCGAGAGGACGAACAGCCGCCGATGGATCTGTTGCTGCTGGCGGATCCTTCGGAGTCGATTGTGAGCGGTTATGTCAAACGAGGATCTTGTTGGATTGCAGAAGCCAACCGTGCGGTCGTGGGCGTATACGTTCTTCTGGAGACGCGCCCAGAGACAGTGGAGCTGGTCAACGTTGCCGTACGAGAGGATGTGCAAGGCCGCGGGATCGGCAAGAAATTGGTGTTGCATGCTGTGGAGACCGCCCGCAAGGCTGGGTTTCGAACCATTGAACTGGGGACGGGGAATTCGAGTATCGGTCAACTGGCCCTTTACCAGAAGTGCGGATTCAGGATCATCGGTGTGGACACGGATTTCTTTGTACGGCATTATGACCATCCTATCTTTGAGAATGGGATTCAGTGCAGGGATATGATCCGGATGAGGCAAGATTTGTGACGGTTCCGTATGGGGTGAATCGGACCATGACGTGGTCCTGCTCTGCAAAGGCACGTTACCGAAACCGGGAGGCGAGAGATTGACAAGCATTCCTGAGGAATTGTCCGCGTTTCTCTGCTCCACGTTTGGCCGTGTCACTGATGTGCAAACGCTGTCCGGCGTGGCGCGCGACGGCGGCGCAATGCGCCTTCAGCTAAACGGCGGGAAGTCCGTCATCGTAAAATCCTCGCCGTTGCCGAGAGAACGCAACTTCTACGAAAGACATGCCAGCCGCATTCGAAGTGCCGGCGTCGGGTTGCCCAGCCTGTATTGGTCCGGTGCGGACGATACCGGGAGACATTGGATTGCCATTGAGGATGTGCCGAATCCGTTCCCGCGGGAGCGCTGGGTGTGCGACGCGGAGCAGATGGAGATCTTGTTCCGGCTTCACGTATCCACATGGGGAAATCGGCGGCTAAAATTGGACGAACACGCATTCAAGCCAGCTTGGGACGACGCGCTGACCGTGGAAGCGTGTGCGTGGTTTGGCGGTGGATTGGAAAGGAACGATATGGCGAGCCGGCTCCTCAAGCTACAGCGGGACGCCCAGGTGCTGTTTCAACCAACATGCTGCATATTGGCAGACCCGAACCCCACAAACTGGCGCATCCGAAATGACGGGAAACTGGTGCTGATTGACTGGGAACGGTTTTGTTACGGTCATCCAGCGATTGATTTGGCGATCACGATGCCCGGACTCGGCAGCAAGGACGGAACCATGGAGGGCAACATAGCCGAATTGTATCGGGAATGTTGGGAGAAGAACGTCGGCAGTGTGCCGCAAGAGCTGTTTGATCTGGAACGATGGATACGGGTGGCCAAACTGTGGTCGGCGGTTGAATTTCTGGCTAACGCAAGGCGGAATCCGGAATCGTATTCTGAACAGACGATGGCCCGCCTTGTAAGGGAACTGCCGGGATACGTCGACGGTCTCTCGATGGTGTAGCATGCCCTGGTTCTAAAGCGGTTGTTCACGTTGTGGGGGTTTCCGTAGCCGCCACCAGGCTGTTCAGGAAGTCGTGAATTTGGGTACGTAGCACGGGACCGTGACCGGTCGCCAGAAACTCAATCTCTTTATACGACGATAATAGCTGGAGTCCTTGGACGAAGACATCGAATCGGTATTTGTGGCGATCTTCCTGATTTTGAGACCAGGCCGTTACAAATTCACGGGTTTTGACGCGCAGGTGCGCACCGAATGTAAGGAGTCCCTCTTGAGGGAGTTTCTCGCCGAAGAAGCAGATATGATCTCCACAGAACAAGCAGTGGGTGGCGGGGTCATACAATGCGATGGAACCTTCGGTGTGGTGCCCCAATAAAGTGAAGGAGAGTCCCCGGAGTTGGCCCGTGTCGGAATCCATCGTTTGAAATTCTTCCTGCTGTTTGGCGGACAAGCGTGCCGCATCGTGGATGTGAATCCATTTCTCCGCAAGGGTGAACAAGTGGCTCGCACCGATGTGATCTTTGTGTCCATGGGTCGCAATCAACACACGAACACTTTCCGGGTCAACACCGATTTGCGACAGCGCAGCCGTGAGTTCGTGGCTTTGTTCTTCCTTGCCACAGTCAATCAAGATGAACGCCCCGGATCGTTTGATGAGATAGCAGTTGTTGTACGAGTTCCAAGAGGGATCCCAGAGCGCGATACCAAAGACGTCACCCGTGATCTTCATCACTTTGTATCCCATGTCCCCCACCTAGAAACCCAAAATGCGCTTTCCTGAATTGTACGAACTTCCCCCTCGATGATCCACCGTTCTCCGGAACAAAGTGTATCTGCCTGGCCGAGAAAGCAGCACGGGCTGCCGAACAAAGCCGGCTGGAAACGGTCTTGCATGAGAGTCAAAATCATATGAAAATCATATGAAACGAAACCTGTCAGAGGATGGATCGAGATCTGGCGGCACCCAGGTGTGGCATGGCGACATTCCTGGCTCCCGTCGCCCGCGAATAGCCCCTGAATCTGAGGAATCGAAGGGAGAGCACGCAGGGTGAACGTCGTTTACGGCGAAATATTGACCACCATCTTGATTCTCGCGGCGGTTGTATGGGATTGGGTGCAAGGCAACTTTCGTGGCATCGTCTTGCAATGCTTGGGTGCCTTGTGTGCGGGAACGGTGTTGAATGCCATCGTAAACTTACAGAGCCACCCAGATTCAGCTTCGAAAGCGCTCCTCCTGTATTTGATTCTGACGACGTTCTGTTATCACTGGGCCTATCAGCGAAGAAGAAAACCTCGGCACGAGACAGAAGGGCGTGGGAAGTGATCGCCTTCTTCCGAAGTGCGCCGATTCGCAACCGTTGCTTCAGACCTCGTTCAGGAACGGTGGACACCCCTCCCTTGGGCGAAAATGGGCGACCATCGTGGGACATTCACCTCCCCGACCGGCGGCCGGCCGTACATACAGTACAACATGCCGCACGGGAAGGGGGGATTGAGGATGTACGGTGTGTTCGGGGGCTACACCCGTTGGGCGGTTGTGTTCCTGATCATCTTCGTGCTGTTCTTCCTGTTGGTCCCCGCCTATCCGGCAGCCGTCTGACGAATGAAATGGGCAGTGTATGCACGGGAGGTGAGCGATGATGTACGATGGTGCACTCGGGGGATTCACGCGCTGGGCGATCGTGTTCCTCATCATTTTCGTGCTGTTCATGTTGTTGATCCCGCACCACTACAATGTGACGACGTGCACGACGACGCAGGTCTGTTGATGAACCGGTTGGGCGCGGGGGACAACTCCCGCGCCGTTGTCACACGGGCGAAGGGACAAGCCGTTCACCCTGCTGGCTGTGCATCGGCCGCCTGGGATGACGCATGTCGGCACATGGGGTGCAGGGGACAGGAGGTGCACGCCGGCCTCCGAACGCTACAGAAATGGTGCCCGATGGCGTCGATGAGCGCGTGATAGTTATTGTACAGGGCGACGTCGGCCGGCAGGTGGCGCATGAACCAGGCGCGCATGGGTTCATAGCCAATGCGCTCGTCGACCAGCCCGAGGCGGGAGAAAATGCGTTTGGTGTAGGCGTCGATCACGAAGGATGGTTTCCCTGCCGCATACAGGAGGATGTCGTCTGCTGTCTCCGGGCCGATCCCGTAGATGGACAGCAGCTCCTCTCGCAACGGTTCGGTGTCCTGTTCGAACATGCGCTCCAGGCTGCCGCCGTGGCGCTCGTGGACGTGGGCGGCGAACGCCTTCAATTTTTGCGCCTTCGCCCGATAGTACCGGGTGGGTACCACGCATTCGGCCACCACCTCCAACGGGGCAGCATGCAGAGCTTCCAAGCTTAGGAGACCACGCTGGCGAAGACAGCCGATGGCTTTGACGACATTGGACCAGGCGACGCTCTGCACGAGAATGGCGCCGATGACCACTTCCTCCGCCGTCTCCGCCGGCCACCATCGGCGGTCCCCGAAGGTTGCGTACATGCGGTGATAGATGTCCATTAGCACCGCTTGGACCTGTTTGACGTCATGGTCCTCTCTTGCATTTGCCCCGTGGGGACGCGTTTGGCGCATCCTTGGCCTCCTCTCTTGCTCATTCCGCGTTTCTCAAGATGGGTCCATTCTACCGCTCCGCACCTCATGGGGGAAGCGATACGCAGGACCGGATGGCGGGGCCGCCGTGAGGGGGACCTCACCACGCCACGTCCGGCAGGCAAGCCCGGAGACGGACCCGGCCGGCCTGTGGTACACTATCGGCAGTTCGTGCGTATAGATGCCTGGGCGATGGCACAGAAGGGGTGGCAATGGTTGCGAGCGCACATCGACATTGACGGCGTCACGGTCGCGTACGACATCGATGGACAGGGGCCTCCGATGCTGTTCCTGCACGGTTGGGGCGGCAGCGCGAAGAGTTTCTTGCCTGTCTATCAGACGTTCTCCCAGTGGTTCCGTGTGATCGCCATCGATTTTCCGGGCTTTGGTGAAAGCACGCAGCCGCCCACCGTGTGGGGTGTGGAGGAGTACGCGGAGTGTGTGTACAAATTCTTGAAGGCGCTTGGCATCGAAAAGACGCACGTGATCGCCCACTCATTTGGCGGCAAGGTGACCATCTGGCTGGCGGCACATCACCCGGAGGTCGTTGACAAGATCACCCTGGTCAACGCCGCCGGGGTGAAACCGAAGCGGTCACTTCAGTACTACGTAAAAGTGTACACGTTCAAGGCGTGTAAGAAGCTGTACCACTGGGGGCTGCTGGGGCCGCGCAGTGACGAGCGGCTGCAAAAGCTGTACGCGCGGTTCGGGTCGCGCGACTATCAGGAGGCAGGCGCCATGCGGAACATCATGGTGCGGGTGGTCAATCAACACCTGGACGGCCTCCTCCCGCGAATTCAGAGCCCAACGCTCCTGATCTGGGGGGAACACGACACCGCCACGCCGGTGCGAGACGGGAAGATCATGGAGCGATTGATCCCGGACGCGGGGCTGGTGGTTTTGAAGGACGCAGGACACTTCAGCTATTTGGACCAATTGGGGTCGTTCAACAAGATTGTCAAACACTTTTATCTGGGGAGTTCTTGATCATGTTTCGAACGGTCATCTGGGTGGCGGCCGTCTGCGGCTGGTGCTGGTTCCTGGCCAGGACGGCGCCGCTGGTCTATTACGCGCAACGGGAGAGTTATCAGGTGCAGGGATACATACGGCATCACCTTCGCCGCACCGGGCAGATGCCGGACCTGCTCCTGTGGGGGCTGGCGGTGGTGGACGCCATCGCCGCGGCGACGGGCTGGATGGAGGTGCTGTGGGGCACGGCAGCGCTGACCATCGCCGCCGGCATCTGGGCGGCGATGGATTGGCGGCGCGAGCGGACGAACCTGAAGCTCCCGCTGGTTTGGACGGCACGAGCGAAACGTCTCGCCACCGCGTACCTGGTGCTGGGCGCGGCCGAGGCGGTTGCTGCCGCATGGTGGGTCCCCTGGCTGGTGGGCGCCCCGGCCGCCCTCGCTGTGGTGAACGCCGCCATCGCGCTGGTCTTGACGAAACCGGTGGAAGCCGCGGTGCAGGCGCGTTACAAGCGGCGGGCCAACCAGCGGATCCGCCAACTCAAGCAGCTCAACCAGCTGCGGGTGGTGGGCATCACGGGCAGCTACGGGAAGACGAGCACCAAGTTCATCCTCGCTGCCATCCTCGGGGCCAAGTACGACGTACTGGCGACGCCGGGAAGCTACAATACCCCTATGGGGATCTGCAAGGTGGTCAACGGTGACCTGGAGGCGCACCATCAGGTGTTCATCGCCGAGATGGGCGCACGCCACAAGGGAGACATCCGTGAACTGGTTCGTTTGGTGGAGCCGGATTTCTCCATCATCACTGCTGTCGGGCCGGCGCATCTGGAGACGTTCGGATCGATAGAAGCCATCGCTCGCACCAAGTTCGATCTCGCACGGGGCACCTCCCCGGCCGGGGTGTGCGTCGTCAACGGCGACAATCCGCACTGTCTCCGGGAGGCGCGCACCTTGGAGCGGCCGGTGCTGTTCTACGGATTGCATGAAGCGGATCACTTGGCTGCCTACGCCCGCGACATCACCGTCGGGGTAAGTGGGACACAGTTCGTCCTGGTACTGCCGGGAGACGGCGAGGTGTCTTGCCGGACCCGCCTGCTCGGCCAGCACAACGTCCTCAACATCGTCGGTGCGGCGCTGCTGGCGCGGCGGATGGGACTGACCTTGGAGGAGATCGCTCTTGGGATCGAGCGGATCGAACCGGTGGAGCACCGGCTGCAGCTGATTGATCCTGGAACTGGGGTGCTCATCATCGACGACGCGTTCAACTCGAACCCGGACGGAGCCGCCGCCGCGCTGGACGTCCTGGCGCAGTTCGAAGGCCGGCGCAAGTGGGTGGTGACCCCGGGGATGGTTGAACTGGGCGGGGAGAGCGAAGCAGTGCACCGGGAGTTCGGACGGCAGATGGCGGCGGTATGCGACCACGTGGTGCTGGTCGGGCGCCTGAATCAAGCCGCCATGTTGGCGGGCCTGCGAGAGGCCGGGTTCCCGGAGGAACGGATCATGTTGGCGGCGTCCCTGGCGGAGGCGCAGGCAAGCTATCTCACGCGCCTGGCGCCCGGTGACGTGGTGCTGTTTGAAAATGACCTGCCGGACCACTTGGAGCGCGGTTGAGCGCGGGGGCCGGTGGGATCGATGGACAGGAGGGCATCCAGATGGAGACGATCGCGGTGATCTTCGGCGGCCGCTCGGTGGAGCACGAGGTATCGGTGGTGACGGGCCTGCAGGTGATGGAGAACCTGGACAGGCAGCGGTTCACGCCGTTGCCCGTGTACATCGCGAAAGACGGGGTGTGGTACTCCCACCCGGAGTTCACCAAGGTGGAGTCGTTCCGCAAGGATCGGTTGGATTTCACCCTGCGTGCGGCCTACCGGGTGCACTGGGAACCGGTGCCGGGCAATGTGCTGCGGCTGGAGTCGCAGGAACCCGCGGAGCGCAAGGGATGGTTCGGGAAGGCGAAGACGCCGGACGTCCAGGAGGTGCGCGTGGACGCGGTCATCCCGGCGACGCACGGGACGTACGGGGAGGACGGCGCCCTGCAGGGCTTTCTCGAATTGACCGGAGTTCCGTACACCAGCGCGGGCGTGTTGGGCTCGGCGGTGGGCATGGACAAGATTGTGATGAAATCGGTGTTCCGGGGCTGTGGCATTCCGGTGGTCCCGTACGAGTGGTTTACGCGCGAGGCGTGGGAGCGCGATCCGGACGCCGTGGTGGCGCGACTCGAGGCCAATCTCTCCTATCCGATGTTTGTCAAGCCATGCAACCTGGGGTCGTCGGTGGGGATTTCGCGGGCGGAGAACGAGGCTGAGCTCCGGCAGGCCGTCGAGATCGCCCAACACTACGACACCCGTATCCTCGTCGAACAGGGCATCGAGCACCCAATTGAGGTCAACGTGTCGGTCATCGGCGACGAGACGGCGTCTCGGGTCTCCTTATGTGAACGACCGTTGTCGTGGGAGAAGTTTCTCACGTACGACGATAAGTACATCCGCGGCAACTTCAACAAGGGGGCCGGCGCCTCCCGCGAGATCCCGGCCCGGCTGCCGGACGGGGTCACGGAGCGGGTACAGGCGCTCGCGCAGCAGGCCTTTCACGCAGTGCAGGCGCGCGGCGTGGTCCGCGTCGACTTTCTCGTGACGGAAGACCACCAGGTGTTCGTCAACGAGATCAACACCATCCCGGGATCCTTCGCCTTCTATCTGTGGGAACCAGCGGGGATGCCGTACAAGCAGCTGCTGGCGGAACTCATCGACATCGCCAAGCGGGAGGCGGAACGCAAGCGCCGGAACATCACCAGTTTCGACTCTGACCTCCTGGAGAAGTTCCAGCGCGGGACGAAGTTGGGCAAGGCTTGATCCGGGGGCTGTCGGGAATGGGGTCTGGTTTGGTGGAGTGCACAAGGAAGTGTGTTGTATACTGGTCCATGGATCGAATGTTTGAATTTTACCGAGTGCCGTTCCGGGAGGGTTCACGTTGAACCATCGAAGGCGTCTCGCTGCGGCGCTGGGCGTTCTCTGCGCGGGTTGGTTCGCAGCACTGGCCGCCGGCGCGTGGATGAGGGCCCGGGCGCCGCAGAGCCTCCAGCAACAGGTGCTTGCCGTCGCGTCGCAATTGCGCGTACCCGGGGAACAGGATACCATCACCGCCGCTTCCTCGACCGACGCGGTAGCACAGCACATGCGGTACGAGATCCAGCAGGGCCTCTTGGCCGGGCATTCGCCGCGCGAGATCTTGGCGCAGATGGAGGCGGAGTACGGACCGGATGTGTATGCGGCGCCGCGGTTCGCCGGCTGGGGGGCACTCGCCTGGACGGCACCGATCGCAGGGCTGGCCGTATTGCTCGGGGCGATGGGCTGGACCGTCGTGCGCCGTACCGAGCGCACATCGGTCAGGCCGGTGGAGGGGAGCGATTCGGCCTGGGACGCCCGCTCGGGGTCGGATACGGTGCACAGCGTCCGTGACGCCGCATCGCCGGATGCGGCGGCCGATGCGTCCGCGTCCCGCGTGGCGCGGCGGCTGAACGGGTTTCTGTAATCCTGGAGTTTTCGCGAGGGGAAGTCGGGGACGTGAGCGTATCCACCCGCGTGAAGTTGATTGCGGTGTTGATCGTCGTCGCGGCGGTGATCGGCGTGTTGATTCAGACTGCGGTCACGAAGGCGGCGACCTACTATCTCACGGTCGGGGAGTTGTACGGCCAAGGTGCCCAGGCCATCGGAAAGGAGGCAACCGTCAGCGGCAACATCGTCGGGTCCACCGTCCAGTGGGACCCGAGCCGGCGGTTGCTTCGGTTCGAGATGCGCGACGACGCCCGGTCGAAACCGCTGCCGGTGGTGTTCCACGGCGATCGGCCGGATGATTTCAGCAACGATTGGCCGGTGGTGGTCACCGGAAAGCTGAACGCGAACGGACAGTTCGAGGCCAGCAAGCTGCTCATCAAGTGCCCTTCCAAGTATCAGGCCAAGGAGCAGACGTATACAGCCGCACCGTCCGAGTGACGGGTGGCGGGGAGGTTGCGCTGTGTTGACAGGGCTCATCGGACAAGCCGCCATCCGCTTGCTGCTGGTCTCCTCCCTCGTCGCGTTGGCCATCCATGCCTTGGCCGCGCGCACGGGCAGCCGGCGCTGGCGGACGGCCAGCCGCCTGGTGCAGGGATGGGTATTTCTCTGCGCCGCCACCGCGTCGGCGGCGCTGATCCGCCTGCTGGTGACGGGCGACTACTCCTATCCGTATGTGGCGTCCTACACCGGGCCGGGATTGCCGCTGGTGTATCGAATCGCCGCGTTCTGGGGAGGCAATGCGGGTTCACTTCTGTTCTGGTCGCTGGTGCTGACCCTGTACGGGGCGGTGGTGGTCGGCGCGCGGCACGAGGACAGCGAGCGCATGCTGCCGATCGTATCCTTCGTACTGTCCTCCATCACGCTGTTTTATGCACTGCTGCTCAATCTAAAG
The DNA here is from genome assembly GCF_000702485.1 of Alicyclobacillus macrosporangiidus CPP55. Lineage (GTDB taxonomy): Bacteria > Bacillota > Bacilli > Alicyclobacillales > Alicyclobacillaceae > Alicyclobacillus_H > Alicyclobacillus_H macrosporangiidus_B. The sequence continues at coordinate 310,810 of NZ_JNIL01000001.1, forward strand.
GCGAATCCGTTCGTCCGTTTGGATCAACCGATGCCTCCGAGCGGGCTGAACCCGCTGCTGCAGAATCCGGGCATGACGGTACACCCGGTGAATCTGTATCTGGGGTACATCGGGTTCGCGATTCCGTTCGCGTACGCGGTCGCCGGGCTGTGGCTCGGCCGTACGGATGCTGTCTGGTTGAAGGTCACGCGCCGGTGGACCTTGGTCTCGTGGCTGTTTCTCAGCATTGGGATCGTGTACGGCGCGCACTGGTCGTATGAGGAGCTCGGCTGGGGCGGTTATTGGGCGTGGGACCCGGTGGAGAACGCATCGCTGCTGCCCTGGCTGACCGCGACGGCTTTTCTGCACTCAGCCATCGTGCAGGAGAAACGCGGTCTGCTCAAGGCCTGGAATGTGGTGCTCGTGTCGTTGACCTTCCTGCTGACGTTGTTTGGTACGTTCCTCACGCGCAGCGGCGTCCTGTGGAGCATCCACGCCTTCGCCAACGCCCCCCTCGGCGTCTGGTTCTTGTCGTTCCTCGGGGTGGCAGCGGCGGCCACCGCGGCCCTCATCGTCTGGCGCTGGCCCGCGCTGCGCGCGAACGGGCGGATGGAAGCGGTCGTCTCCAAGGAATCCGCCTTCCTGCTCAATAACGTGCTGTTTCTCGGCAGCGCGTTCGCCGTGTTGTGGGGGACCCTGTTCCCGATCGTCTCGGAAGCATTGGACGGGCGCCGGATGATGGTGGATGCGCCGTTTTACAATGCCGTCAACATGCCCTTGGCGGTGTGCGTCCTGTTCCTGATGGGCATCGGTCCCCTGGTGGCCTGGCGCCGGGCCAGTGTACAGGGCGTCGTCCGCGCTGTGGCGGTGCCTCTCGCGGTGGCGGCCTTGGGTGGAACGGCAATCGCTGCCGCGTTGGAGGCGGTGTTTCACCGGTGGAGCCTCCTCGGCACGTTGGCGGTGGCGGCAGCGCTGTTCAACCTGTGGACGGTCGCGTTCGAGTTTTTCCAGGGTGTCCGCGCCCGCATGCAGATGACCACGGACGGCGTGTGGACCTCCCTGGTGCGCCTGGTGGCGAACCAGCGCCGCCGGTACGGAGGATACCTGGTGCACGCCTCAGTGGCGGTGATGGCCGTCGGCATCGCGGCGTCCGGCACCTGCCACCTGGACGCGCAGGTGCAGCTTCGCCCCGGCCAATCGGCCGACATCGGAGCCTTTCACCTGACCTTCACCGGCATGGGGGTGACTCCGGGGACGGTGTCGCGCGACATGTACGCCAATCTGGTGGTCAGCTCCGGGGGGCGCTCCCTGGGCGTCCTGCGGCCGTCCGCGACGTTCTACAGCGACGGGCAACAGCCGACGACCAACGTCGCACTGTACTCGCGCCCGATGCAAGACCTGTATGCCGTGTTGCTCGGGACCTCCCCCAGCCAAGGGGATATCGCCATCTTCGACCTCCACGTGAACCCGTTGGTCCAGTGGATCTGGTTCGGCGGCTACGGGCTCATCCTGGGGACGCTGCTGAGTCTGTGGCCGGAGCGGGTTCGCCGCCAGGCCTGGTCTGTCACAGGGGTACCCTCGGCCCTGGACGGGCTGTATCAGCAGATGGCCGAATTGGAGTATGATTGGAAGATGGGGAAATTGGACGAGGAAGACTACCACCGGCAGAAGCAGGCGCTCTGGACGGCCGCCTGTCGGGAGGAAACGATGGAAGCGCAACTGCGGGCGCGGCTCGAGCGGGAATTGGAAGACGAGGTGCGCGGTGCGCGCTTAGGCGAGGGGTGAGTCGTGTGCCGATGGGTCGATGGCGTGCCTGGGGCGCTGCCTTGGCGGTCGCATTCAGCCTGCTGATGATGTTGAAGAACGCCTCCGCAGCCGAATCGTTGCGAGTGGCCCAGATGCAACTGTTCCTGATCCCGGCGCCGGTGGCGCACACCGTCCGGGTGATGGAGGCGTTTGACCTGCGGACGGACGGGCGCTCGGTGAACGCGCACTTCACGCTTCCAGAGCAGGCGTCGGAGGTGTCGGTGCAGACACCCGGCGGGCTCCGCGCCCAGACGAAGGGCTCCGCCGTGGGTGTGACGGGGACCGCGCCGTCCGATGGGTCGTTTCAGGTGACGGTGACCTACCACCTGCCGATGCCCGGCATGGCCCAATCCATCCGCTGGCATGCGGACTACCCTGTCGATCAGGCTCTGGTCTACGTCCCAGAGGGGGAGGTGTCTCTGTCCGCCGAAGGCGTGTTGACGGGTACGCGCACGGTCGACATCTCCGGCACGACCTTTCGAGTCTTCACGCGTCTGGGGGTACCGGCGGATACGGACTGGCCCTTACAGGTGCAGGTGATGCCGGCGCCCACGACCGGATCGGATACGGGAGGCCTGCCGGTCATCGGACTCGATCACAGCCAGCGGGCGAACGCCATGCAGGCGTTGGCCAATCTCGCCTTGGCCGCCTTCGTCTTGGCGGTGGGCCTGGCCAGCATTCGAAGAAGCACACGGGGCGGCCCGCCCGCTCGACCCCAGGACGAGGAGGCGGCGTGGACCGCGTGGGTTCAGCTGGAGCGCGCCTACGAAAACGGGGATGTGGACACGGCGTCGTATGAAAGACGTCGGGCGGCGCTGAAGAGGCGCATCGTGGCGCTGCGCACGCAGGCACCGGGCGGGAGGGAGTAGCGTGCTGGCTTTGGAAGGGGTGACGAAAGCGTTCGACCTGCGCCCCGTGCTCGAGGATATCGACTTTGCGCTGGCGCCCGGTTGTCGGTATCTGCTGTCCGCGCCCAACGGCAGCGGGAAGACCACCCTGTTGCGCATCATGGCAGGGCTGTCCCGCCCCACCCGCGGGCGCGTCCTGTGGAATGGGGCACCGCTCGATCCCCGCGGGCGCCGGCACATCGGAGTGGTGTTGCAGCAGCCGATGGTGTATGGCGATCTGACCGGCGAGGAGAACCTCCGCCTGTTCGCGGGCTTGTACGGGGTCAGAGACGCGCGCCAAGCGGCGCGGCGGTGGCTGGACCGCGCCGGCCTGGGGGACGCCGGGACGACGCTCGTCCGCCACTACTCCAAGGGCATGCGCCAGCGTCTGGCGGTCGCCCGGGCGCTGATCCACGAACCGGCGGTGCTTCTTTTGGACGAGCCGCTGGACGGTTTGGACACGGAAGGGCGCCGCTCTGTCGCAGGTTGGTTGGACGAGACCGCGGTACGAGGGACAGCCGTGTTCGCGGTGATGCATGACACCGCGCCTGAGTGGCGGCCGGATGTCCGCCTGACCTTATGCTTTGGCCGCCTGGTGGTGGTGGCGTGATCGGTTGGCGGGCGTTTTTGCACCTGTTGTGGCGGGATGTGCGCATCGAGGTGCGCCGGCCTCAGTTTTTCGCGGCGAGTGCCAGCTTCGGGGTGCTGTTGGTCTTTGTCACCGGCATCGCGCTCGACGCGGCCGAACACCTTCCGGCCGACTGGGTGTCCGGCGTCTTGTGGCTCGACATCTTCTACGCGGCCACCGTCGGGGTTCACCGCCATGATTTCAAAGATATCGAGTGGGGGGGCGGTGAAGGGGTCCTTCTGGCCCCGGTGGATCGCAGCGTGATCTTTTACGCCCGCTGGGTGAGCGTCAGTTTGTTCATCGCGGCGAGCGGCTTGGTGATGGCGGCGGCGTGGTTTCTGCTGCTCAACCCGCCCCCGCCGGCGCAGCCCGGTCTGTTCGCGTTCGCCCTCGGAGCGGGTGCCCTGGGGCTGGGCGGGGTCACCACCTTCGTCGCTGCCCTGACGGCGCACACGCGCCTGCGCGATGTGCTCACGCCCCTGTTATTGTTTCCGTTGGCGATCCCTCTGTTCATCGGCGTGGTGCGGCTGACCGCCTATGCCCTGGAGCCCACCTTGGGCCACCCGCGGGTGTGGGTTGAGGAGGTATTGGGATATATCGCGGCGATGCTGGTGGTACCGTGGCTGGTCTACGAATGGGTGATGGAGGGCTGACATGAACCGATGGTCTTCGTGGCTCGCGTTCGTGGCGGGCGTGCTCGGATTCGCATTCCTGTACCTGGCACTCATCTGGTCGCCCCCTGAACAACAGATGGGGGATCTGGTGCGGATCATGTACTTTCACGTCGCCAGCGCTTGGACGGCGTTGTGTGCGTTTTTTGTCACGTTCGTGGCGGCGTTGGGGCTGTTGGTGCGCGGAGGGGAACGTTGGGACGTGGTGTCGGCCTGCTCCGCCGAGATCGGGTTGGTGTACACCACCATCACCCTGGTCACCGGGTCGCTGTGGGCACGCCCCATTTGGAACACCTGGTGGACGTGGGATCCGCGCCTGACGACGACGCTGATCCTCTGGTTCCTGTACGCCGGATACCTGCTGCTGCGCGCCACGCTGACCGGGTACGAGCGGCGGGCAAAGGTCGCGGCCGCGTACGCCATCATCGCCTTTATCGACGTGCCCATCATCCACATGTCGGTCACCTGGTGGCGGTCCATCCACCCTTCCGTCGTGGATGACAGCGGGTTTCACATGCCGCCGTCCATGGCCGGCACGCTCATGTTCGGATTTCTGAGTTTTTTCTTCCTGTATCTGTTGCTCCTGTGGCTGCGGGCGCGCGGTGCCTGGCAGCAGTTGGAGATTCTCCGGCTGGGGCAAGCCGTGCGAGGCCTGCGGTTGCGGGCGGAAAGGGGACGGTGAGGGGATGCAACACCTCGGGTATCTCTGGGCGGTGTCGGCTGTGGTGTGGGGCGGCACGTTGATCTACGTGTTCACGCTGCTTCGCAGGCAGAACCGGTTACAGGCCGAGTTGGAACGGCTGAAAAAGGCGGTGGAGGATTGGAAAGGCGTCCGCTCTGGCGGGGAGCCCCCCGGTTCACCCTGACCGCGATCGACGTGGATTTCCTGTGAGCCGGGGTCAACGAAACGGAATCCGGTTCATCAGCCATCCACCCAGCACGGCGATGACCACGGAGAGCACGGCCCGCCATACGGTGAACGGAACCCCGTAAAACGGCACTTCTGCCGGCAAGCGGGTGAGGGATACCAGTTGCCAGCTCGTGACGAAAGCGAACACCGCCCCCGGGCTGGCCTCCGACGCGAGCAGTCCCGCCGCAAGGGGATACATCGCCCAGCGGGACCCGGTCCCCGCCATCCCCAGCAGTGCACCGAGCACGATTCCGGTCCATCCCGCTTCCCGACCCAGCAAGCGCGCGAGCGCGGCCGGATCGATCACTTGAGACAAGAGTCCCGCCATGAACATCGATACGACGATCCACGGGAGCGATTGCAGAAACATCTCCACCGTGACCTCGAGCGCGTTGTTCGCCAGGTCCGGGTGGACGACAGCGGTATACACGTACCCGAGCGCCGTGGCGATGGTGAAGGTCATCAGCATGCGATCCACCGATTCCTCCTCCTTGCCCCGCTAAGAGAGCGCCTGCCGGAGCGCTTCGGCCAAGCCGGACCCGGTTTGTTGGTCCGACAGGGCGAGCGACCAGATGGCGACGCCGGCCAACCCCCGGTCACTGACCAGCGCCAGTTTTCGCTGCATCGTCTCGTCCGTCTCATACCACACTTCGATGTATCCGTCGTCCGCCGGGTAGCGGGCATATGCGACGCCGAGCGCATCGTCCCAGGTGGACTTTGCCTGGTGCCGCGCCAGCGCGGGCTCGATGTTGGGGGCCGCAACCGGGGTGCTCGTGACCGTCCCGTCGCGGTGGCGGTGCCAGAATTCTGTGTAAAACGGCAGGCCGAGGAGAATTTTTCCGGCCGGCACGCCGGTGCCGAGGAGATCGTCGACCGCCTGAGTCACCCACGGCACGTCCGCCACCGGTCCCGGATCGGGATCGCCGCCCCAGTGTTCGTCGTAGGCCATCAGGACCACGTACTCACAGGACGCGGCGAGCCCTGCATGGAAGAAGGCGGCGTCGTCCCGCAAGAACGCGATGTCCGGGGTGATGTCGACGGACAGAACCGCGTGCATCGGGGTGAGCGCCGTGTGCAGCTCTTGGATGAAGCGCGTGAATCGATCCCGGTCGTCCGTGCGCACATTCTCAAAATCGACATTGACCCCGTCCAACCCAGCCTGCCGGACGGCGTCGGCAACCTGTTGGACCATGCGCCGGCGGACCGCGTCGTCCGCCAGGACGGCGTGCGTCAGGGCGGCGTCAAATTGGTTGTCAAACATCGCCCACACGGATGTGTGGTGGGCGTGGGCATATTGAACGACCGTGCTCTGCGCGCGGTTGCGCAGGTCGCCTTTGGCAGAGGTGAGGGTCAACCAGCCAGGGCTGATCACGTTGACACCGGGGTTATCCTTCATCATCTGAATCGTGCTGCTGGCGGTGTTGTACGGGATCCACCCGAGGACCATGCGGTTTGTCCCCGATTCCCAAGCGTCAATGGGCGCCAGGAGGCTCGCCTGATTGGGGGACGGGGTCCTCGACGGGGCCGACTGCAGCAATTGGGCGCCGAGCATCCGCACCGGGTCGGCCAGCGGCAGATGCAGGACGCGGGCGGCGGCCTGCCAGAGCGTCGGGGTATCGGGGGTGTCGGAGCGAAGATAGGCCGTCGTCCCCACGAGTTCCCGCACCTCGACGCCCGCGAGGTGCGATGCCTCCAACTGCGCGGCGGTGGTCCACGATCCACCCCCGTACAGCAGCAGCGTGCTGCCGACACAGGCGGCGGCCAACAGCACGACGGCGGCGATGGTGGATAGCCAGCGGATGGCTTCGGAACGGATGGCTCGATTCGGTGTGTGCACGGGGATCCTCCTTCCACGCGGTCCTCGCCGTCCGGGTTACTATCACTCTATGAGGACGAGCCCGCATTTAGAAGGATCGGTGCTGAATTGCGCCAGCGGGATCCATCTCGTATCATGAAGGGAAAGAAGGGTGGTGATCCAGATGGCGGTTCAGACGTTGCGCGTTCACAGGCTGGAGCTGCCGACGCCGTTTCCGGTCGGAACGGTGAACTCCTATTTGTTGGAAGAGGGAGATCAGCGCGTGCTGGTCGACTGTGGTCCGCGTTGGGGGCCCGCCGAAGATGCGCTCGAGCAAGCCTTGAACGACGCCGGCGTACGCGCCGACGCGTTGTCCGGTGTGGTGTTGACGCACGGCCATGTGGATCACGTGGGGCAGTCCGGGGCGTTCGCTCGGCTCGGCGTACCGGTGTATGCGCATCCGGGTGTGGCCGCGTGGCTGCAGCCAGGGGGTGCGTACGACGACTACCGATTGGCGTTTTTTCGCCGGTTGCATCGAATGATGGGGACGCCGGAACCAGAAATCGATCGCTGTTTGAAGGAACTTTTTTTGATGTCAAAATGGAACGACCGGTCGGTCGTCACCCATCCGCTGCGGGAAGGGGATGTGTTGCCCCTGATGCCCGATTTCGAGGTGCTGGAGGTTCCGGGGCACGCCCAGGCCGCCATCGCGCTGTGGAACCGCAAGGCGGGGATATTCATCGGCGGCGATCAACTGCTTCCGCACGTCTCCTCCAACGCGTTAATCGAACCGGAACCAGGATACGAGCGCGGGGACTTGGCGCCGCGCACCCGGAGCCTGCTGCAATACCGGGAAAGCCTTCAGCGGCTGCGCAGCCTCGACCTCGGTACGGTGTATCCCGGACACGGCGATCCGTTCACCGATCCCGGCTCGCTCATCGACCGAAGGCTGCGGGAACAGGAGCGGCGCCGCGATCAGTTTTTCGACTTGGTAAGCGCCCATCCGGGTGCGACCACGTACACCCTCGCCAACACATACTTCCCTCGCCATAAGGACCAACTGCAGCTGATCCTGTCCGAGACCCTCGGATTCCTGGACTGGTTGGAAGCGGAGGGGCGGGTGGTCAGCGAACCGGACGCTCAAGGCGTGGTGCGATGGCGGGCGGTGTAGCGGCACCGCCCGTCACGGGCGGTTCGCCTGCCACACCGCCTCGCCGTCGGCGTAGACCTCCTTTTTCCAAATGGGGACTTCCTTTTTGAGCCGTTCAATCAGCTCCCGGGCGGCCTCGAACGCGGTGCCGCGATGAGGGGCGGCGGCGGCGCAAATCACGGCGATGTCGGCGGGATCGAGGCGCCCGACGCGATGCCATTGCAGGGGGATGACGCCGGGCCAGCGGCGGCAGACGTCTTCGGCGATGGCGCGCATCTGGCGGAGGGCCATCTCCCGGTACGCCTCGTATTCGAGGTACACCGTCTGCCTGCCTTTGGTCCATTCCCGCACGGTGCCGACAAACAGGACGGTCCCGCCGCAGCGGGTGTCGACGAGGTGTTGGTACGCCTGGCCGACGTCGAGCGGCTGGTCCGTGAGGACGATGGATCCCGGACCATCGTCGCTCCCGCCCCCGACAGGCGGGATGAGGGCGATCTCGTCGCCATCCGACACGACCTGGTCATCGTTCGCGTACTGTTGGTTGACGGCGATGAGCGCGTGTTCGAGGTCGGACGCCAATTCGGGAAGGCGCTGTTGAAGCGCCCGCCGAATCTCGCCCGCAGTGGCCGGAGTGCCGAGCTCGACGGTGACGGCGGGCCCGGCGATTTCTGCGAGGCCGGCGAACAAGTGGACGGTGAAGGTCACGGGACCCCCTCCTCTGATTGGGTGTGATACCATGGGTGTGATGCGCTGCGCGGCAGCGATACCCCGTGGGAGGTTGGTAAGCTTGACAGATTCCAATGAAACGTTGACCCATTTTGATGAGGCCGGCCGCCCGCGCATGGTCGACGTCTCGGACAAGCCGGAGACGGCGCGTGAAGCGGTGGCCCAGGCCCGTATCCGCATGCAGTCCTCGACGCGGGAGAGGATTGAACAGGGCCGGATGGCAAAGGGGGATGTGCTCGCCGTCGCTGAGCTGGCCGGAGTAATGGCTGCGAAACGGACGCCCGACCTCATTCCCTTGTGCCATCCGATCCCCATCTCCGGTGTGCGCGTCAAGACCGCGTGGGAGGACGCCGCGGGGCAGGAGGCGGTGCTCCGCATCGAGGCGGCGGTTCGGACCACGTACCGGACCGGCGTCGAGATGGAGGCGCTTACGGCGTGCAGCGTCGCCGCCCTGACGGTCTACGACATGTGCAAAGCCGTGGACCGCGGCATGGTCATCGAACAGATTGAGCTGGTGTACAAGGCGGGCGGCAAGAGTGGCGTATTCCAGCGTACGGACGCCCAGGCATGACGGACCGTCCAGCATGACGGGCGTCCGCCGGGGGGATGCCGCCTTCCCGCCGATCACCCCTGTTCCGGCCGCTTGCGCCGCTGTACGGGTCGGCCGCGCCATCCCTCCCGTGTGAGTTTGTTCCGCTTCTTGTCGCGGTAATAGACGAATCCCCCGAGAAAGGCTGTGCCGGCGAAGGCCGCGGCCAAGCCCGCCACCATCCAGATGAGGTCTGCCGCGTGCCCGAACGCGAGCCAACGCTCCATCGCCTCGCGGAACAGATTGAGTCCCCAGCCCGCAAACAGGAAGACGGCGATCAACACCGACCACGCCATCAAGTGCCGCATGGCGCATGTTCCCCTTTGTTCCCGTCGTCCCTTCCATCATAGCACACACCCGGTCCGGCTTGCCCCATGATACAATCGCATCGGAGGGATGGCCGTGATTCACGTGGTGATTGTCGGGGGAGGCCGCGGCGGACGGCGGTGGATCGAGGCGTTGTCGGACCACCCCGAGGTGGTCATTGACGCCGTGATCGACTTGCGCGACGACGCGCCGGGTATGCAGCTGGCCCGATCGTTGGGTTTGACCGTAGGCCGGGACTACCGGAGCGTCCTGATGCAGCTCCCGGATCCTGCGGACGTGGTGCTGGAGGTGACCGGACGGCCGGAGGTGTACGCCGATCTGGTCCAACTTGCGCCCGGGGCGACGGTGATCAGCGGACCCGCTCTGCGCTTTTTCACCCTCTTTATCGACGACAAGATGGTGTTGATCCGAAAGCTGCAGGCGCAGCGGCGGGAGTTGGAGCGGGTGGTGGAGGCCACCCACGACGGCATGGTCGGCGTCGATCGGGAGGGGCGCGTGGTCTTGTGCAACGCGGCGGCCGAGCGGTTGTTGGGACGGAGCCGGGACCAGGTGCTGGGCCGTCCTGTGACCGACGTGATCCCAAATTCACGGTTGGCCGAGGTGTTGGTGCACGGCAGGGAGGAACTCAACCAGGTACAAAAATTGGGCGACATTGAGATCGTGACCAACCGGGTGCCGCTGTTCGACGACGAGGGGCGCATCGTGGGGGCCATCGCCACGTTCCGCGATGTGACGGAGCTGCGCGCCTTGGCGGCCGAGGTGACCAACCTGCGCGAGGTGCAGACGCTTCTGGAGGCCATCATCCAGTCGACCCAGGATGCCATCTCGGTGGTCGACAAGGACGGTCGGGGGCTGCTCATCAATCCGGCCTACACGCGCCTGACGGGCCTGCGCCCGGAACAGGTTCTCAACCAGCCTGCGGACGTCGACATCGCGGAGGGGGAGAGCATGCATCTCAAGGTGTTGCGCACCCGGCAGCCGGTGCGCAACGTGCCGATGAAGGTGGGACCGATGCGCCGCGAGGTCTTGGTCGACGTCGCGCCCATCCTCGTCGGCGGGGAGTTGCGCGGCAGCGTGGGCGTGATCCACGACGTGTCGGAGATCAAGCGCCTGACCGAGGAGTTGGAACGGGCGAACAAGCTGATCCGCACCATGCAGGCCAAGTACACGTTCGAGGAGATCGTGGGCAAGAGCCCGGCCATCGCCCTGGCGGTCGAACAGGCCAAACGCGCTGCGGAGACGCCGGCGACGGTGCTGTTGCGCGGCGAGTCGGGGACGGGCAAGGAACTGTTCGCCCACGCCATCCACAACGCCAGCGACCGCCGGTACCAGCCGTTCGTGCGCGTCAACTGCGCGGCGCTGACCGACAGTTTGCTCGAGAGCGAGCTGTTCGGCTACGAAGAGGGTGCGTTCACCGGGGCGAAGAAGGGCGGGAAGCGCGGGCTCTTCGAGGAGGCCCACGGGGGGACGCTGTTTCTCGACGAGATCGGGGAGATGTCGGTGGCCACCCAGGCGAAGCTGTTGCGCGCCCTGCAGGAGCGGGAGATCGTCCGCGTGGGGGGGACGCGGCCCATCCCCGTCGACGTCCGCGTGATCGCCGCCACCCACGTGAACCTGGAGCAAGCCGTGGCGGAGGGGCGGTTTCGGGAAGACCTGTATTACCGGTTGAACGTGATTCCGATTGTGATCCCGCCGCTGCGGTACCGCCTGGAGGACATCGAGGCGTTGGCCTTGCACATCATTCACCGGCAGAACCAGGCGTTCGGTCGGAACGTGACGGAGATCGCCAAAGGCGCAGTGGAGCTGTTGCAGCGTTACCCCTGGCCCGGTAACGTGCGCGAACTGGAGAACACCATCGGCCGGGCGATGATCCACATGCGTTACAGCGACACGGTACTGGAGGCGCACCACCTGCCGCTGCTCAACACGGCGCCGATTCCAGCGACCCATACGGCCCAGGGCGGGTCGTTGACGTGGAACGGAGGGACGTTGGATCAATTTCTCCGACAGGCGGAACGGTCGGCCATCGAACAGGCCCTGCGGGCGACGGGGGGCAACAAGACGGAGGCGGCCAAACGGCTCGGCATCTCGCTGCGCAGCCTGTACTACAAACTGAAGCCGGCCGAGGAGTGACGGACAAGTACGGCGATTGAAAGCGTTTGCTTGCAAATCATTGCATGATGTGCAAAGGTTTGCGCGATGGCGCCCTCTGTGTGTGCATGTACATGCAGGGTCCCGCCAGGTGGGGGCTGGCGTTTCCTCGGTGGTTTGGAGTTGGCACGCGGTTTGCTTTATCCTGGAGGCGGCTGTGCCCTGGGTTTGGTTTGGATTTCCTGATCTTCATGGTATGCTTGTACACCGAGGAGGCAACCCGACATGGAGCTGTTCTCATACCTGGAGCGGCACGACTATGAACAGGTGGTGTTCTGCCACGATCGCGCGGCTGGCCTCAAGGCCATCATCGCCATCCACGACACCACGCTCGGCCCGGCGCTCGGCGGATGCCGGATGTGGACTTACGCGTCGGAAGAGGAGGCGCTGGTCGACGCGCTGCGTCTGGCGCGCGGGATGACATACAAGGCGGCCGCCGCAGGGCTCAACCTGGGCGGCGGCAAGACGGTGGTCATCGGAGATCCCAAGACCGACAAGTCGGAGGCCCTGTTCCGGGCGCTCGGCCGGTACATTCAAAGCCTCGGCGGCCGGTACATCACCGCGGAAGATGTGGGGACCAATGTCCACGATATGGACCTCATCCACCTGGAGACCGACTACGTCACCGGGGTATCGCAGGCTTACGGATCGAGCGGGAACCCGAGCCCGATGACGGCGTTGGGCGTGTTCCGCGGCCTGCAGGCGACCGCCAAGACGGTGTACGGCAGCGACGACGTAGCCGGGCGGACGGTGGCCATCCAGGGGCTCGGCAGCGTCGGGTGGGCGCTGGCCGAACTGCTGCACCGGCACGGCGCGAAGTTGGTCGTCACCGACATCAACCCGGATGCGCTTCGGCGGGCTCAGGCGGAGTTGGGAGCGCAGGTGGTGGCTCCGGCAGAGATTTTCTCGGTGGAGTGCGACATCTTCTCGCCGTGCGCCCTCGGCGCCGTTCTCAACGACGAGACCATCCCGCGGCTGCGCTGCCAGGTCGTCGCGGGTTCGGCGAACAATCAATTGGCCGAGGACCGCCACGGGGACATGCTGCACGAGCGGGGCATCTTGTACGCTCCCGACTACGTGATCAACGCCGGGGGGCTCATCAACGTGGCGGACGAATTGGAGGGCTACCATCCTGAACGGGCGCGCCAGAAGGTGGAGCGCATCTACGACATCATGTTAAGTCTGTACGATCTTTCCCAGCGGGAGGGCATTCCGTCGCACCGGGCGGCCGATCGTATGGCGGAGGCGCGCATCGCCCAAATGCGACAGGTACGGAGCACCTTTATCCGAGGGGAAAGAGACGCATTGAGCAGGAAGGGGGATGCGCGTGGCTGAGGAGAACTACGACCTGGTGGTGATTGGCGGCGGTATCGGGGGGTACGCAGCCGCCATCCGCGCCGCGCAGCTGGGTTTGAAGGCGGCGGTGGTGGAGCGCGACAAACTTGGAGGCACCTGCCTGCACCGGGGTTGTATACCGAGCAAGGCGCTGCTGCGCACGGCGGAGGTGCTCGCCACTGCCCGAGAGGCATCGTCTTACGGGGTGGATGCCGGCGAGCCCCGTCTCAACCTCGAACAGGCGATGGCGCGCAAACAACATGTGGTGGACCAACTGTACCAAGGCGTTCAGCTTTTGATGAAAAAGCACGGCATCGACGTCTTCCACGGCACCGGCCGCGTGATGGGTCCCTCCATCTTCTCACCGCAGGCTGGAGCGGTGGCGGTGGAACACGACGGGGACCGGCAGATCCTCACGCCGCGGTTCACCCTGATTGCGACCGGGTCCCGCGCAAAGGCACTGCCGGGACTGCCCTTCGACGGCGAGCGGATCCTTTCGAGCGATCACGCCTTGGAACTTCCGCGCCTGCCTAGTTCCATGTTGATTGTGGGCGCGGGCGCCATCGGTGTGGAGTGGGCGTCGATGATGGCCGACTTCGGGGTACAGGTCACCCTGGTGGAAGCACTGCCGCAGGTGTTGCCGCAGGAGGACGAGGACATCTCCCGGGAGATGGCGCGCCTCTTGAAGAAGAGGCGGGTTCGGGTGCTCGCTGGCGTGCGCGTGGAGACCGACACCGCGGAGTTGGACGCGGACGGCTTCTCCGTCGACGTGGTGCAGGAGGACAGCGGCGCCCGGGAGCGCGTGGCCGCGGAGGTGGTGCTGGTGGCCGTCGGGCGAGAGCCGGTGACGGAAGGGCTCGGGCTCGAGGCCACCGAGGTGCGGACCGAACGGGGTGCGATTGTCGTCGACGAACACTACCGCACAAAGGAACCGAATATCTTCGCCGTCGGGGATGTGATCGGCGGCGTGCAGCTGGCGCACGTCGCGATGCACGAGGGCATCCACGCGGTCGAGGTGATGGCGGGCCGGGCCCCGCGGCCCATCGACTACACACTCATCCCTCGCTGCACCTACAGCCGCCCGGAGGTGGCGAGCGTGGGACTGACCGAAGCCCAGGCCCGGGCGCGTGGTTGCGAGGTCGTCTGCGGCAAGTTCTCCTTCCGTGCCAACGGGAAGGCCTTGGTGTACGGCGAGCCCGACGGTTTCGTGAAGGTGGTGGCGGACCGGGATACGGACGATGTGCTGGGGGTGCACATGGTCGGGCCACGGGTGACGGACCTGGTGTCCGAGGCGGCCCTGGCCAGGGTGTTAAACGCGACGCCTTGGGAGATGGCTCACACCATTCACCCGCATCCCACCTTGTCGGAGGCCTTGGGAGAGGCGGCGCTGGCCATCGATGGATGGGCCATCCATGGGTGAACCATCGGAATCGGAGAGAGGGGTTGTGCGATGGCGGAACAGTTGAGGCACCGTGCGCTGGGCCTGACGGATGGACAGGTGCTGGAGATGTACCGCTACATGGTGCTGGCCCGCGCGGTCGATGAGCGCATGTGGCTGCTCAACCGCGCCGGAAAGGTCCCGTTCGTAATCTCTTGCCAGGGACAGGAGGCGGCGCAGGCTGGGGCGGGATTCGCGCTGGACCGGGAACGGGATTGGCTGTGCCCGTACTACCGTGACCTGTGCCTGGTCTTGATTTGGGGCCACACCGCTCGCATGGAAATGTTGGCGGCGTTCGCCAAGGCCGAGGACCCCAACAGCGGAGGGCGCCAGATGCCGGGTCACTTCGGCGATCGGAGGCGCCGAATCCTCACCGGATCGAGCCCGGTCGGCACGCAGATCCCGCACGCGGTGGGGGTGGCGCTGGCGGCAAAGATGCGCGGTGAAGATACCGTGTGCTACGTGTCCTTCGGCGAAGGTACGAGCAATCAAGGGGACTTCCACGAGGCGCTCAACTTCGCGGGCGTGCATCGGCTGCCGGTGATCTTTTTCTGCGAGAACAACAAGTACGCCATCTCGGTTCCGGAGAATAAACAGATGGCCTGCGCCAACGTCGCGGATCGCGCCCAAGGGTACGGGTTCGAGGGCGTCATCGTCGATGGCATGGACGCGCTCGATGTGTACTGGGCGGTGAAGCAGGCGGCCGACAAGGCGCGCGCTGGGGGCGGACCGACCTTGATTGAAGCGAAGACGTACCGATTGGCGCCCCATTCCAGCGACGACGACGACCGCACCTATCGTTCCAGGGAAGAGGTCGAGGAGGCGCGTCGCGGCGACGGGATCGCCCGCATGAGGGCCTACCTGTTGGACGCTGGGCTGCTCGACGAGGCGGAGGACGAAGCGTTGCGGCAGCGGATCCGGGCGGAGGTCGACGAGGCGACGGAATACGCGGAACGGGCGCCGTACGCCGATCCAGCGACGCTCACCCGGTATGTGTACGCCGAGGAGGGGTGGGCGGATGGCCATTAAGCTGTACATCGAGGCGATCCACGATGCCCTCGCCGAGGAGATGGCACGCGACGAGCGCGTGTTCATCCTCGGGGAGGATGTCGGTGTGCGCGGCGGCGTGTTCCGGGTGACGCAGGGGCTGCAGGAGCGGTTCGGTGAGTACCGGGTCCTCGACACGCCGTTGACGGAGTCGGCCATCGTCGGGGTGGCCATCGGGGCCAGCGCCGCCGGGCTCATTCCTGTGGCCGAAATCCAGTTCGCGGATTTCATCTTGCCGGCGGTCAACCAGATCATCTCCGAGGCGGCCAAGTTCCGGTACCGGTCGAACAACGACTGGAACTGTCCGATTGTCGTGCGGGCCCCCTACGGCGGCGGCGTGCACGGCGCGCTGTACCATTCGCAGAGCGTGGAGGCGCTGTTCACCCATGTGCCGGGGCTGAAGGTGGTCACGCCAGCGACTCCGGCGGACGCCGCGGGCCTGTTGCGGTCCGCCATCCGGGACCCGGATCCGGTGCTGTACTTCGAACACAAGAAGCTGTACCGGTCGGTGCGCGGCGAGGTGCCTGAAGCCGGAGAGCTGGTTCCGATCGGGCGCGCCAAGGTCCAACGGGAGGGAAGTGACCTGACCGTCATCACCTATGGACTCGGCGTGCATCTGGCGTTGGAGGCGGCAGAACAGGTGGCGGCGGAGGGCGTGTCGGTACACATCCTCGATCTGCGCACGCTCCGGCCACTCGACGAAGAGGCCATCCTGGAGGCGGCGCGCAGAACCGGCAAGGTGTTGATTGTCCACGAGGACAATAAGGTGTGCGGCGTGGGGGCCGAGGTGTCCGCCCTCATCGCGGAACAGGCCCTGTTCGACTTGGACGCGCCGATCCGCCGGTTGGCCGGACCGGAGGTGCCGGCGATGGGGTATGCACCTACGTTGGAGAAAGCGTACATGTTGAGCGTGGACGGGGTGGCGGAAGCGATGCGGGCGATGGCCCGGTTTTGACGCGGGTGCCGCCAGGGTCACGAGGAGGTGGCTGCACATGCCGGACGTGAAGATGCCTCAACTGGGCGAGAGCGTAACGGAAGGCACGATTGAAAAGTGGTTGAAGCGGGTCGGAGAGCCGGTCGCGAAGTACGAACCCTTGGCCGAAGTGGTCACGGACAAGGTGCACGCCGAGATTCCGTCGGATTTTGCGGGCGTCTTGGCGGAGATCCTGGTTCCGGAAGGCGCGACGGTGGGGGTGGGCACCGTGATCTGCCGCATTGCGGAGGACGCGTTGGATACCGGCCGGGATGAGGACCGTACTGCCGCCGCGCCGGGCCGGGAGGAAGTTCTGGGGGAACGAGGACGGGCGGATGCGGAGGATCCAGCGGGTGGAGCCGCTGGCATGCTCGCGCCCGCCGGGCGTGCCCGCTACTCGCCGGCTGTACTGCGCCTGGCCCGAGAACACGGGATTGATCTCGAAAAGGTCCCGGGCACCGGTGAGGGCGGGCGGATCACGCGCAAGGACGTGCTCGCCTACATTGACCGCATGCGCAAGGATCATGTCAGTGAGGCGACAGAGGAAGCGGTCCGTCCGGCACCCGTCGGCGAACCGACGTCCGCGCCGGGACGCCCTGCTGCGAGGGGGATACAGGCCCAGGACGACGTGGAGGTGATCCCCGTCAGCCCCATTCGCCGTACCATCGCCCGCCGGATGGTCATGTCCAAGCGCGAGGCCCCTCATGCGTGGACGATGGTCGAAGTGGACGCCAGCGGATTGGTCGCGCTGCGTGAACGTGTGAAAGCCGATTTCGAGCGCCGAGAAGGCGTCCCGCTGACCTATCTGCCATTTTTCATCAAGGCGGCGGTGGAGGCGTTGAAGCAGTTCCCCACGGTCAACGCGGCGTGGATCGACGACGCCATCCACGTGCACCGGCGCATCCACGTCTCGATCGCGGTGGCGACGGACGACGGGCTGCAGGTGCCGGTCATCCGGGACGCGGACCGCTTGAGCATCGCCGGATTGGCCCACGCCGTGCACGATCTGGCGGTTCGCGCCCGCGCCGGGCGGCTGACCCTGGCGGATGTAGAGGGGGGAACGTTCACCGTCAACAACACTGGGGCGTTCGGATCGGTGATGTCCCAGCCCATCCTCAACGCGCCTCAGGCAGCCATCCTGTCGGTGGAGGCGATCGTGAAGCGGCCAGTGGTCATCGACGACATGATCGCCATCCGAAGTATGGTCAACCTGTGCCTGTCGCTCGATCACCGCGTGCTGGACGGCTGGGTGGCCGGGCAGTTTTTGCGCGCCATCAAAGAGCGGGTGCAGTCCTACGGGGAGGACACGGCCCTCTACTGAGACGGGCACTGGCGCGGACACCGCGCGTCCCGTCGGGGCCCCGGGGTGCTCGTACGCTCCGGGGCTGCTTTGCTTTGGCCCGGAGATGGTCTACACTAGGGTTGTTACCAGGCCGGTCCACCCTGGAATGCGGATGGGGTGGCGACACGGCGCGAGGAAGGTGAACGGCGTGAACCCCAAGCTGCTCGAGAAACAACGCCTGAAGGAGGCGGCCATCCGGGAGCAGGCGAAAAACCGGCCGGATTGGCTGAAGGTCCAAATCCGCACGGGCCCCAACTTCAAAGATTTGAAGAACATCATGCGCGGCCGCTCGCTGCACACGGTGTGCGAGGAGGCGCGCTGTCCGAATATCTACGAATGCTGGGAACACCGGACGGCCACGTTTATGATCCTCGGGGACGTGTGCACCCGAGCGTGCCGTTTCTGCGCCGTCACCAGCGGCCGCCCGAGCCATCTCGACCTGCAGGAGCCGAAGCGGGTGGCGGACGCGGTGGTGGCCATGGGTCTGCAGCACGTGGTGGTCACGAGTGTGGCTCGCGACGACCTGGAGGACGGCGGCGCCTCGGTGTTCGCCGCGACCATCCGCGCCATCCGCGAGCGCGTGCCGAACTGTGGTGTCGAAGTGCTGATCCCCGACTTCCAGGGGAATTGGGACGCTCTGCGCGTGGTGATGGACGCGTCTCCCGACATCCTGAATCACAACGTCGAGACGGTGCGGCGGCTGTCGGACCGCGTCCGCTCCAAGGCCAAGTATGACCGATCCCTCGAACTCCTCCGGCGGGCCAAGGAGATGCGGCCGGACATCCGGACCAAATCGAGCATTATGGTCGGCGTCGGGGAGACTTTCGAGGAGATCCTCGAGACCATGGACGACCTGCGGGAGGTCCAGGTGGACATCCTGACCATTGGGCAATACCTGCAGCCGACGAAACAGCACCTGATGGTCGAGAAGTTCTACACCCCGACGGAGTTTTTGCGCCTGCGCGGCGAAGGGTTGAAGCGGGGGTTCGCCCACGTGGAATCCGGACCTCTGGTGCGCAGCTCCTACCATGCGCACCAGCAGGTCCTGCGCGCGGACGGCGTCCCGCTGCAGGCGCTGCCGCCCGAGGAGCGGGCGCGGCACCTGGCGGAGATGCAGGATGAGCCGGTGCAGGAGGGAGCGCGGTGAATCGCGAAAGATCGGTGCGTTGGGTCAGCCTGGGGCGTATGGACTACGACGAGGCCCTGGCCATTCAGACGCGCCAGGCCGAGCGGTTGCTGCAGGGGGAGGACGAGGCCCAGACGGTATTCGCGGTCGAACACCCGCCCACCATCACGGTGGGCCGCAGCGGCACGTTCGATCACATCCTCGCCGGCCGGGAACGGCTGCGCGAAATGGGCGTCGAGGTCCGCGAGGTCGACCGGGGTGGTGACGTCACATACCATGGCCCCGGCCAGTGGGTGCTCTACCCGGTGCTTCATCTGGAACCGTGGGGGAACGACATCGGCCGCTATGTGCGGATGCTCGAAGAGGTGGTGATCCGGGCCCTGGCGGAAGTGGGGATCACGGGCGACCGCGTCAAGGAGTATCCGGGCGTCTGGGTGGGGCGCGACAAGGTGTGTGCCATCGGTGTGCGTGCCCGCCGCCGGCCGAGCGGCGAGTTCGTCACGTATCACGGGCTGGCGCTGAACGTCAATACCAACCTGACTCATTTCAACCTGATTGTCCCATGTGGCATCAGCGACCGCGGGGTGACCTCCGTCCAGCGGCTGCTCGGCCGGGAGCAGGCCTTTTCCGAATGGGAGGCCAGGCTGCGGGCGGCCTTTGACTCGGTGTTTCTCGAGGACGGCGCGGATTCGGGGGTCACAACGGACGAAGCGGCGGAAGCGAGGTGAATGGTGCGATGTCTCTGGCGGTGACGGCGACCATCATGGTCGCGGCGGCGGTGGTGATCATGGGCGTCATCTGGATCTTGGGCGGCGTCGTCGGGCGGAATCGCCGATAGAGAGGTGGGGGGCGTTGGCGCTCATTCAATGGAGGGGGGCGTGCGCATGGCGAATTTGCAGGAACGGATGCGAGCCTGGCAGGAGCGGGTGGAGCGCTCCCTGGAAAAGCGTCCGGAGCGCAAGGAACGGTTTGTCAACGGATCGGACATTCCCATCCAGCGGTTGTACACCCCCCTCGACGGGGTGAAGACGGAGGAGGACTACATAGAGAAGCTCGGCTTTCCGGGTGAATACCCGTACACGCGGGGCATCCAGCCGACGATGTACCGGGGCCGCCACTGGACGATGCGCCAATACGCCGGTTTTGGTTCGGCGGAACAGACGAACCGGCGGTTCCGTTATCTGTTGGAGCAAGGCCAGACGGGATTGAGCACGGCGTTCGATCTCCCGACGCAGATCGGCTACGACGCCGACCACCCGATGGCTCGCGGCGAGGTCGGCAAGGTCGGGGTGTCGATCTCGTCGCTTGCCGACATGGAGACCCTGTTGCAGGGCATCCCGTTGGATCGGGTGTCGACATCGATGACCATCAACGCCCCGGCGTCCATCCTCCTGGCCATGTACCTGGTGGTCGCGGAGCGGCAGGGCGTGGCGTGGGACAAGGTGTCCGGCACCATCCAGAACGACATCCTCAAGGAGTACGCCGCCCGCGGCACCTACATCTTCCCGCCCAAACCGTCGATGCGGCTCATCACGGACATCTTCGAGTTCTGCTCGAAGGAGGTCCCGAACTGGAACACCATCTCCATCAGCGGGTATCACATCCGGGAGGCGGGTTCGACGGCGGTACAGGAGGTGGCGTTCACGCTCTCGAACGCCATTGCCTACGTCCAGGCGGCGCTGGAGAAGGGCCTCCAGGTGGACGAGTTCGCGCCGAGGCTGTCGTTTTTCTTCAACGCCCACAACGATTTCTTCGAGGAGATCGCGAAGTTCCGCGCCGCCCGGCGGATGTGGGCGAAGATCATGCGCGATCGCTTCGGGGCCAAGTCGCCTCGCTCCCAGCAGTTGCGCTTTCACACGCAGACGGCGGGAAGCACCTTGACGGCGCAGCAGCCGGACAACAACGTCGTGCGGGTCACGGTTCAGGCGATGGCGGCCATCCTCGGCGGCACCCAGAGCCTGCACACCAATGCCCGCGACGAGGCATTGGCGCTGCCGACCGAGGAATCCGCCCGATTGGCGCTGCGCACGCAGCAGATTCTCGCGTACGAAAGCGGTCTCACCGACACCATTGATCCGCTCGCTGGCAGCTACTACGTGGAGGCGCTGACCGACGCGATCGAGGCGGCGGCGTGGACATACATCGAGTACATCGACCAGATGGGCGGCGCTGTGGCGGCCATTGAGCAGGGCTACATCCAGCAGGAGATCCGGCGCGCGGCCTACGACACCCAGATGGCGATTGAACGCGGCGACCAGGTGGTGGTCGGGGTCAACCGGTTCACCGTGGAACAGGAGCGGCAGCCGGAGCTTCTGCGCGTCGACCCGAACATCGGCCGCGTCCAGGCGGAGCGGCTGGCGAAGCTGCGGGCGGAGCGCGCGGAGGAACCCGTCCGGGAGGCCTTGGCGGACCTCCGGGCGGCGGCCGAGGGCACGGCCAACCTGATGCCGAAGATCATCCAGGCGGTGCGGGTGTACGCCACTTTGGGCGAGATCTGCGACACCTTGCGCCAGGTGTTTGGCGAGTACCGCCCAGCGGTGTTCTGAGGCGCGATCTGAGACAGATGGGGGCAGGACAATGCAGCAGATACGCGTGTTGATCGCCAAACCGGGTTTGGATGGCCACGACCGCGGGGCGCTCGTCATCGCCCAGGGGCTGCGTGATCAGGGCATGGAGGTCATCTATACCGGGCTTCGCCAGACGCCGGAGCAGATTGTCGAGACGGCCATCCAGGAGGACGTCGCCTGTATCGGGCTGTCCAGCCTCTCGGGGGCGCACATGGAACTGTTCCCGGAAGTCGTGCGACTGCTCCGGGAGCGCCAGGCGGACGACATCCTCGTCATCGGCGGCGGCGTCATCCCTGAGGCGGATATCCCGGCCTTGCAGGCCGCCGGGATCGCCATGGTGTTCACGCCGGGCACCCGGATTGAGGACGTGGCATCCTTCATCCGGGCGCACGTCAAGCTCCGCGACCTCGCTGACGCGCCTCCGGTGGAGCCGGTGGCGAAGCAGGTCGATCACATCGGCATCGCGGTGCGGAGCATCGCTGAGGCGCTGCCGTTTTACACCCGTCATCTGGGCCTGACCGTCGATCACGACGAAATCATCCCGGATCAAAAGGTGCGCGCGGTGTTCGTCCGCGCCGGGGATCTCCATCTGGAGCTGCTCGAGCCGACGTCGCCCGACAGCCCGATCGCGCAGTTCCTCGACAAGCGCGGTCCGGGGCTGCACCATGTGGCGTACCGCGTCGAAGACATCGACCGGGCGCTGTCGGCTCTGAAGGAGGCCGGCGTGCGGCTGATCGACGAACAGCCGCGGCCGGGCGGGCTGGGCAAGCGGATCGCGTTCATCCACCCGAAAGAGGCCCACGGCGTGTTGACGGAGTACTGCCAGCGCGTGGGGGAGGCCGCGGAATGACGGAGGACAAGGTATATGAACTGCAGGACCGGCGGCGCCGCGCAGAGTTGGGCGGAGGCGATCGGCGCATTCTGCAGCAGCACGAAAAGGGAAAGCTGACCGCGCGCGAGCGGATCGAAAAACTGCTCGACGAGGGGACGTTCCGGGAGCTGAACCTGTTCTCGGCCACGCGCGTCCACTACGACGGGCAGCCGGTGGACGCACCCGGCGAGGGGGTCGTCACCGGATGGGGGGAGATCGACGGACGCACGGTCTACGTGTTCGCGCAGGATTTCACCGTCTACGGCGGGGCCCTCGGCGAGGTGCACGCTCAGAAGATCGTCAACGTGATGGACCTCGCGGCCAAGAACGGTGCGCCCGTCATCGGCCTCAACGATTCGGGCGGGGCGCGCATCCAGGAGGGCGTCGTGTCCCTCGACGGCTACGGCCACATCTTCTATCGAAACGCTGTCTATTCGGGCGTGATCCCGCAGATCTCCGTGATCATGGGGCCGTGCGCCGGAGGCGCCGTGTATTCGCCGGCCATCACGGATTTCATCTTCATGGTGGAAGGCACCAGCCAGATGTTCATCACCGGCCCCAAGGTGATTGAGACGGTGACCGGCGAGAAGATCTCGAGCGAGGACCTCGGTGGGGCACGGGTCCAGGAAGGCGTAAGCGGGGTCGCCCACTTCACGGCGGCGAGCGAGGAGGAGGCCCTGTCGCAGGTACGGCGGCTGCTCAGCTTCCTGCCCTCGTCGTGCAATGAGCGCCCGCCGCACCGCGAGATCCCGTTCGTGTGGGCGCCCGACGACGCACTGCTGGAGCTGGTGCCGGAGGACGGCACGCGGGTGTACGATGTCAAGGACGTCATCCGCCGCGTGTTGGACGACGGGGATTTTCTCGAGGTGCAGCCGACGTTCGCCCGCAACGCGGTCGTCGGGTTCGGGCGCATCGGCGGGTACGTCACCGGCGTGATCGCCAACCAGCCCAAATTTATGGCGGGCGGGCTCGACATCGACTCGTCGGATAAGATCGCCCGTTTCATCCGCTTCTGCGACTCGTTCAACATCCCGCTCGTGACGTTCGTCGACGTCACCGGATTCATCCCCGGCGTCAAACAGGAGCACGGGGGCATCATCCGGCACGGGGCGAAGGTGCTGTACGCTTATTCGGAGGCGACGGTGCCGAAGGTGACGGTGATCCTGCGCAAGGCGTACGGAGGGGCGTACGTGGCCATGAACAGCAAGGCTATCGGGGCGGACCTGGTGTACGCCTGGCCGGGGGCGGAGATCGCGGTGATGGGCCCGGAGGGGGCGGCCAACATCATCTACGCCAAGGAGATCGCGCAGAGCCCGGATCCGGAGGCTACGCGCCGGCGGCGCATCCAGGAGTACCGGGAGCGCTTCGCCAACCCGTACGTGGCGGCAGGAGCGGGGATGGTGGACGACGTGATCGATCCGCGGGAGACGCGCGTCAAGCTGTACGAGGCGCTGCGCTTATTGGCGCGCAAGCACGAGACGCGGCCGGCGAAGAAGCACGGGAACATCCCGCTGTGAGCGCGGACGCGGTCATCGACGAGCGGGCATTGGCGGAATGGCTCCTGGACCTGTTGCGCCTGGACAGCCCGCCGCTCCGGGAGGCCGCGGTCTGGCGCCGATGCGCCGAGTTCCTGCGGGGGCTCGGCTTTGACGTGTGGGACGACGGCACGGGGGAGCGCATCGGCGGGGCGTGCGGCAACCTTTTGGCGGTGCGGCGGGGGGATCCGAAGCGGGCCGCCGTCCTGTTGTCGGGGCACTTGGACACGGTGGAAGGGTGCGCGGGGGCTCAGCCCTACGTCGACGCGGAGGGCGTCGTCCGCAATCGCCTGCCGCGCCCGCTCGGCGCCGACGACAAGGCGGGGGTGGCGGCCATCCTCTTCGGGGTTGCCGTTGCGGTGCGCAGCGGCGGCTCGCACGGCGATGTGTGTGTGGTTCTGACGGTCGCTGAGGAGCGCGGCCTGTTGGGGGCGAGGCACCTGCGGCGCGAGGCCATCCGGGCGGAGGTGGGGCTCGCTTTGGACGGCGACGGGCCCCTCGGCACGGTCGTCACCCAGGGCCCGGCCTTGGCGCACTGGAAGGTGTCGTTCCGACGGCGCGGGGAAGCGTCTGACGCCCCGGCCCTGCGCCGTGCCGTCATGGCCGCTGCGGCCCGCTTCACCGGCGCGCCTTCCGATGAAGGCCCCCGCGTGCGCGCCACCGCCTTTTCGCAGGATGCGGAGGACGGGCCGGGCGGGCTCGTCCTGTGCGGCGAGGTGAGCGCCGCCACCCGGGGGGCGGCGGTTCGAGCCTTGATGGAAGCGTTTGGGCCGCTGCGAGCGGCCGCGCGGTCGTTTCATTTCGGGTGGAAGGCCTCGGTTTCCTGGCTGTCGCACGGCTTCACGCTGCCAGACCATCACCCGGCGCTGGTACGGGCAGAGGCAGCGCTGCGAGCGGCCGGCGTCCGCCCGAGGCGTGTTTCGGCCGACGGCGCCAGCGACGCAGATGTGCTGTGTCATCTCGGCATCCCGACGGTGAACATCGGGATCGGCTGCGTGGACAGCCACAGGCCCGGAGAACACATCCGGCTCGCGGACGTGGCGGCGGTCGCCCAGGCGGTCTCAGCCTTCGTCCAGGGGGTCACATAGCATCCGTCTGGCACTGCAAACTAACCCCCATAACGCAGTCGGAGAAGGAGGAACCATGGACAATTCTTTGCAGGAGCGGGTCCTCGAACGGACGCGCGTGTTCAGCGGCCGGATGATCCAGTTGGAGACGTGGCGCGTGCAGCTGCCCGACGGGCGGGAGGCCGGCCGCGAGGTGGTGCTGCATCCGGGCGCGGTCGCCATCCTCGCGGAGTCGGAGCCGGGGGTGGTGCTGTGCGTGGAACAGTACCGGACGGCGACGGGGGAGACGCTGTTGGAGATCCCGGCGGGCAAACTGGAGCCCGGGGAGGCACCGGCGGCGTGCGCCATGCGGGAGTTGGCCGAAGAGACCGGGTACACCGCCGCCAAGCTCACGCCGATCGCGTCCTTTTTCACCAGCCCGGGGTTCGCGGACGAACTGGTTCACCTGTTTTACGCCACCGGCCTCACCCGGGGCGACGCCCATCCGGACGCGGATGAGTTCGTACGGCTGCGCCCGGTCACGAAAGACGAGGCGAGCGCATGGGTGGCGGAAGGGCGCCTGCGGGACGCGAAGACCCTCGTCGCCTTCTTGTGGTGGCTCGGGCAGTCGGGAGCGGCGAAGCGGTGAACCGGTACTTTTGCGACTTTCACATCCACATCGGACGGGCGATGGGCCGGCCGGTGAAGATGGCCGCCGCGCCTTCGCTCACCCTTGACGCAGTCCTCGATCACGCGAGGCGGCGCAAAGGGCTCCATCTGATCACCGTGATCGACGCCGTGTGCACCCCGGTGCTGGCCGAGCTGGAGGCGTACGTGCGCGACGGACGCCTGCAGCCGGTACCGGGCGGCGGGCTGGTGACGGAGCAGGGGCTCGTCATCCTGCTCGGGGCTGAGGTGGAGGTGGCGGGGCCGTCGGGCGGCGCTGCGCACTTCGGGGCGTGGTTCGGGGACCTTCCGGCGGCGCAGGACTTCCACCACTGGCTCGCCACCGTGCAGACGAATCCGAGCCTGTCCTCCCAGCGCGCGAGCGTGGATGCCCTCCGGCTCGAGCACGAGGTCGTGGCGCGCGGCGGACTGTTCGTCATCCATCACGCGTTCACGCCGCACAAGGGCCTGTACGGGAACTGCGTCGCGCACATGGCGGACATGGTCGATCCCGCCGGCGTCGCGGCGCTGGAGTTGGGGCTGTCGGCGGACACGGACATGGCGGATTGCCTCAGCGAACTGGAGGATGTCACCTTTCTCACCGATTCGGACGCGCACTCGGTGCAGAAGATCGCCCGCGAGTACAATGAGCTCCGGATGGCGCAGGCGTGCTTTGCTGAGGTGGAGCGGGCCCTGGCCCGGCGGGACGGTCGAGGCGTGGCGGCGAACTACGGCCTGACGCCGGCCCTCGGCAAGTACCACCGGACCGCCTGCGCCGCCTGCGGGCGTCCGTGGCCGGACGGGCAGGTGGTGTGCCCCTGCGGCGGGCGACGGCGGACAGTGGGCGTGTTCGACCGCCTGATCGAGGTTCGGGATCGCGAGATGCCGGTACATCCTCGCCACCGGCCGCCTTACGTCCACCAGATCCCCCTGGAGTTCGTCCCCGGTCTCGGCCCCAAGTCGCGGGAGCGCCTGTTTTCCGCCTTTGGCACGGAGATGGCCATCCTGCACGACGTGCCCGTGGAGGCCCTGGCGGAGGTGGTCGGGGCGACGCTGGCCCGGCGGATCGACGATGCCCGTTCGGGCCGTCTCCAGGTGCGCACGGGCGGCGGCGGCGTGTACGGGAAGGTGTTGGCCTGAGGGGCATGAACGGCGGACGGGCCGCATAGGGATGGGGATAGGTTGGACAGGGAGGAGTGACGTGTCCGTGATCCCCATCCCAGCGGCAGGCATCCCATGGGCCGAGCGGGCGGCGAGCGGCTGGCGGTGGCTGTGCACGCGCGGCCGGCCGTTTTGGCGCGCCTGGACGTTTTTGACCGCGGTGGTGCTGTGCGGGCTGGTGTTCGGTGGTTTGACCGCCGGGCAGTTGAATGCGGCGGATACCACCGTATTGGCGCGTTCGGTCCAAGAGCTGCTGACGGCTGTCGGCCAGCATCAGCTAGCCCCGGCGCACACACTGTGGTGGCAGCGCATGATTGGGGACGGGCAGCTGCTCGCCCTGTTGTGGTTATTCGGGGTGTCGGTGATCGGGCTGCCGTTCATCGTCATCGCCCTTTTTCTACGCGCGTTCGGCGTCGGCTTTGCCGTGGGATTCACAGTCCTGCAGTTCGGTTGGCGCGGCCTGGTCGTCGCCGCCATCGCCGTGTTCTTACATCAACTGCTCTCGATGACGGCGCTGTTGGGAGCGGGGGTGGCGGCGCTGCGCTTCTCGGCCGACATCCTGCGCCAGGTGCACACGCGCCCGCGGCTCCCCATGGCTCTGCTGCAATACAGCGCCTGGTTCCTGCTCTGTCTCGGCGGCCTGATGGCGGGGGCGTCCGTGCAGGCGTACGTGGCACCGGCTCTCCTGACTGCAGCGTTCACCCCGTGAGGAGGGCGGGATTTCTGGACTGGCGAGGAGGCGTGGCTTTGAAGCGGTTCACCCACCGCAACGAATCGTTCACCTGCGCCCACTGCGGCGCCGAAGTACCGGCGGCGGCGCGCACCTGCCGCAACCATTGCCCGCACTGTCTGTACTCGCTGCATCTGGATGTGTTCCCCGGTGACCGGGCGGCGAACTGCGGCGGACTGATGGCGCCGGTGCGCGTGACCTACCACAGCAAGAAAGGCTATCAGATTGTCCACCGGTGTGAACGGTGCGGTCACGAATCGGTGAACATCGCGGCGTTGGACGATCCGGTTCAACCCGATTCCCTCGACGCCTTGATGGCGGTGATGCGGCGTGGCTGAATCCCTGCATGTACGAGGGAGGGACCCATGGTGGCGGGGAAATTGTGGCGCCTGGCGGGCTGGCTGGTGAGCGGATTGGTCATCGCCCTCAGTGTGTATACGCTGCAGCAGGCGACGGGGCGGGTTCCTGCGCGCGATCCGTACGCCCCCCCGCACGCCCCCTACGTGTCCGTCAGCCAAGGGGAACCGGGGGGAATGCGCGCGGCGGCACGGGCTCTCGGGCAGGCGGTGCTCTTCTGGTGGCGGGAAGACGGGTTGCGCTGATGGAACCAACGGCTTGGGCAGGACTTTGGCTCACGATGTGGAATAGGGAATAGGCACGCAGGTGAGTCAAAGGAGATTTTTGCACATGAATGAGTGGATTCCCCGGTTTGCGGATTACCTGGCGGTGGAAAGAGGGCTGTCCGCCAACACACGAGAATCGTATCAACGGGACCTGAAGGCGTTCTGCCTCTACCTGCAGGACACGTGGCACGTCACGCCCGAATGCGCCCGGCAGCCGCACATCGCGGGATACCTCGCGCATCTCCGGGCGCAGGGCCGAGCCGCGACAACCGTATCGCGCAATCTGGCGAGTCTGCGCTCGTTCTATCATTTCTTGCTGCGGGAAGGCCAGCTGTCCCAGGACCCGACGGTGCACATCGATTCGCCCAAGGTGGAGAAACGGCTGCCAAAGGTCCTGACGGTGCACGAGGTGGAACGCCTGTTGGACGCGCCGGACGTGGCGACCCCGAGCGGTGCGAGAGACAAGGCGATGCTCGAACTGCTGTACGCCACCGGCATCCGGGTGAGTGAACTGGTGTCCATCCGCGTGTCGGACGTCAACCTCAGTGCGGGGTTCATCCGCTGCATCGGCAAGGGGTCGAAGGAACGGATCATCCCAGTTGGCGACATCGCCCGCAGGGCGCTCCTGCATTATCTGCAGTTCGGCCGCGTACGGCTGTTGAAGGACAGCAACCCGCCGGAGCTCTTTCTCAATCATCACGGACAGCCGATGTCGCGCCAGGGCTTCTGGAAGATATTGAAAAAGCACTCCCGTTCTGCCAACATCGTGAAAGATATCACGCCGCACACGCTGCGCCATTCGTTCGCCACGCATCTGCTGGAGCGCGGCGCCGACCTGCGGGCGGTTCAGGAGATGCTGGGGCACGCGGACATCTCGACGACGCAGATCTACACGCACGTGACGCGGACGCGTTTAAAAGAGGTGTACCTGAGCGCCCATCCCCGTGTGAAGTGACGTATTGGTCGGGGGATGGACGCGGGGACGCGAAGGGCACAATGAACGGGGATGGGGCGCACCGGCGCCCCTTTGTGTTGCGGGAGGCGATGGCATGGAGAAAAAGCGGTGGATATGGATTGTGCTGGACAGCGTCGGCATCGGGGCGGCGCCGGACGCGGAACGGTACGGACGGGGCGATGCGAACAGCCACACGCTGCGCCACATCGCCGAGGCCGTCGGGGGATTGCGTGTGCCGCAGTTGGCGGCGATGGGTCTGGGGTGCATCTCCGCGATCCCCGGTGTACCCTGCGAAGCGCCCGTTGGAGCATTTGGACGGATGCGGGAACAGTCCTGGGGGAAGGACACCACCAACGGCCACTGGGAGTTCGTCGGGGTCGTGTTGGACAAGCCGCTGCCTGTGTATCCGGAGGGATTCCCGCCCGAGGTGATGGAGCCGTTCGAGCGGTACGTCGGGAAGCCGGCATTGTGCAATCGCCCCGCCTCCGGAACCGAGGTAATCCAGCAGTATGGCCCGGAGCACGAGCGGACCGGCCGGCCCATCGTCTACACGTCGGCGGACAGCGTGTTTCAGATCGCTGCCCACGAGGACGTTGTGCCGGTGGAGGTGCTGTACGATTGGTGCCGCTACGCCCGCTCCATCCTCACGGGTCCGCATGCCGTTGGCCGCGTGATCGCGCGTCCGTTCACCGGATCTCCGGGCCGTTACCAGCGGACGCACCGGAGGAAAGACTTTTCACTGACGTTCGGGGAGACGGTGCTCAACCGAGTGGCCGCCCGCGGGTACCCGGTGGCCGGCATCGGCAAGATCGCCGATATCTACGGCGGGTCGGGCATCACGGAGGCCATTCACACGGAAAACAACATGGACGGCGTCGACAAGCTGATCGCGCAGTTGGACCGCCAGGACGAGGGCATCGTGTACGTGAACCTGGTGGATTTTGACATGCTGTATGGCCACCGCAATGACCCGGTTGGATTTGCGCGGGCCGTAGAGGCATTTGACGCTCGTCTTTCGGAGATCCGGGAGCGCGTCCGGCCAGGCGAGGTGTTGTGCATTGTGGCCGATCACGGCTGCGATCCGACGACCGAAGGGACCGATCACACGCGCGAATGGGTACCGCTCCTGTTATGGACGCCGGGCATGCGCCGGGGCGTCGCATTGGGAGACCGGGAGACGTTCGCCGACGTGGGGGCGACGCTGGCGGAGTATTTCCAGGTCGATCCACCCCCTGTGGGGCGGAGTGTGTTGGCGCAGGTGTTCGGTGCGGACGCGACTTCCTCAGTTTAGGGGCGCCCGGTCCCCGGCGTTCGCATAGGTCCGTCCTCCCCGCGGAATCCTGTGAAGGGGGAGGGATGGCAGATGCCAAAGGGTGTCCGATGCCTGGTCGAGGAGTGCGTGTTCAACGAGCGTCACGACTGCGTGGCCGACGAAATTGAGGTTCGGTCCAACGGCAACGATATCGTTGGCACCTCGAAGGGGACGGAGTGCGGGACCTTCCGTTTCCGGGACTTCGACGACGGCCAGTTGGCCCGCCAGCCGCAGGTCCACGCGTGACGAACCGGTTCGGGTATCTTTCGGAGGCAGAGCGGAATGCCGACGCGCATTCCGCTTTATTACGTGTTTACACACGCTTGGGTATGCGACGCACGGTCTCCTGTCGCGAGCGTCCTCTGCCGCGCGATGTGGGTGTCCTCCGTCAGGCGACGTCCGTCACACCATCTGCGGGCGGTCTGATAGAAACCGAGGGGGGCGCGCACACTACTCCCAGGGATGATCGGCGGACCCCAGGTTCGCCGGAGAACACGTACATCGAAAGGGGCTGAGCAGATGGGACGTGGTGTGAGGCGTGGATGGCCGGCGGCCGGTGCGTTGGCCCTGTTGTGTTGTCTGGTGCCGGGGACAGCGGGGGCGCAATCGTTCCCGGCGGCGGTGGGCGGGAGTTCGTGGGCAGCCGGGCACGGAACGGCTGCGGCGGCGAGCGTGGAGATCCGTCCGGTGCGCGAGCCACAGCCGGATGCGGAAGATGAAGGGATTGGGCTGGCACATGAGTCCAGAGCGGCGGTGGTGATGGACTACGCCACGGGGAAAGTGTTGTTTGAGAAGGATGCGCATGAGAAGCTGCCGATGGCGAGCATCACCAAGGTGATGACACTCCTGTTGGTGGCCGAAGCGATTGACAGCGGACGGCTGCGCTTGACCGATAAAGTCAAGACCAGCGAGTACGCGGCCAGCATGGGCGGTTCACAGGTCTTCCTCGAGCCAGGGGAGACGATGACGGTCGAGGATCTCGTCAAAGGGATCGCGATTGCGTCGGCCAATGACGCCTGCGTCGCCCTGGCGGAACACCTGGCGGGCAGCGAGGAGGCTTTCGTGCGCCAAATGAACCGTCGGGCGCGAGAGCTGGGGATGGACGGCACGCATTTCGTGAACTGCAACGGGCTGCCCGAGCCGGATCACTACAGCTCAGCCCATGACATCGCCATCATGTCGCGAGAACTGTTGAAACACGAGTGGATCACGAAGTATACGTCCGTCTACAGCGACTATCTGCGCAAAGACACCGAACACCCGTTCTGGCTGGTCAACACCAACAAGCTGGTCCGGTTTTATCCTGGCGTCGACGGGCTGAAGACGGGATATACTGCCGAAGCGAAATACTGCCTGACCGCGACGGCGAAGAAGGACGGGTTTCGGGTGATCGCAGTGGTCATGGGCGCTCCGAAACCGTCCGTCCGCAACCGAGAGGTCAGCGAACTGTTGAACTGGTCGTTCAGCACCTTTACGTCTAAAGTTCTGTACAAAGCGGGCCAGCAGGTGGCTACCGTCCACGTCCTGCACGGCACACCGGAGACCATTCCGGTCGTGACGAGCGACACCGTCGGGGTCATCTACAAACGGGGAGAGCACCCGTCCTTGCAGACCCAGATGGCGATCGACGACCTGCAGGCACCGGTGAAGCCCGGACAAGTCGTGGGGGAACTGAAGGTCGTCGACGGTGAGGATGTCGTAGGGTCCTGCCATCTGGTCGCCGGAACAGGTGCGCGCAAGGCGGGCCTGTTTGAGACCTTGGGCCGCACGGTCCGCGGCATGGTCACCTTTGGACGCTGAGCCTGGGCCGTACTTGAGGCGTCAGATGCATTCTGTTCACGCGCCGTTCCGCCCACCGCGAAGCGCGCACCGTCCACGCGTTCACAGGTCCGGGAACGGGTGCGGGAAGGCATGTTTCAGCTGGCTGGCCAGCTGCAGGGCTGCCTCCCGCGCCCGAACCGTATCGCCCAGCGCGGCGTACGCCCGTCGGATCACGTT
Source organism: Alicyclobacillus macrosporangiidus CPP55 (assembly GCF_000702485.1). GTDB lineage: Bacteria > Bacillota > Bacilli > Alicyclobacillales > Alicyclobacillaceae > Alicyclobacillus_H > Alicyclobacillus_H macrosporangiidus_B. Next base: position 343,154 of record NZ_JNIL01000001.1, read on the forward strand.
GAGCAGTTGGACCTTCTGCGCCGTGTCGGCGTCCGCCTCCCACCCGGCCAATGCCTGTTCGGCGATCTGACGCGCTTCCTGGGGCCGCCCCAGGGCAAGGCAGGCGGCGGCACAAGTCGCACGCGCGCTCAACTGCAGGGACTTGGTGTACCGGTCCAACCCGAGCGCCGTCCGCGCATCCTCTTCGGCCCCCGTGTAATCCCCGCTGACCAGCCGGCACAGTGCACGCTCGCTGTATGCGTTTGCAAGACGAATGCTGTCCCGCTGCAGTTCATGGTCCTCCACACACCGGTCGAGGTGCGACAGTGCGCCAGCGATATCTCCCGCCAGTCGAAGGTTCACCCCGAGGTTGACCAAGCACTGGTTGTATCCCCTTTGGTTTCGGGTCCGGGCGTACAGCTCCATGGCCTGCTCCAGCGCCTGCCGGGCCTCCTCGTGGCGGCCGGTTTCCATGAGGACGTTCCCCATGGTGTGCCGGATAGTGGCTAAGTCCAGGCTGAGGCCACGCGCTTCCGCCAGACGTGCGGCGCTCTCCAAATGGGTCAGCGCGGCGGGGTGCTCTCCCAGCAGGTAATGGGTGCGCCCGAGATTTGCACGGACCTTGACTTCCAACGGCATCTCGATCCCAGGGTGGCGGCTCAACAGCTCAACGGCGCGCTGCCAGTACATCCTCGCCATCGCCAGGCGGTTCTGTTTGCGGAACAAATGCCCCAACGAGTAGCAGGCGTGCACGGCGCTGGGAACGTCGTCCTTCTCCAAAGAGATCCGTACCACTTGCTCGTACGCGTCGCAGGCTTCGTCCCACCGTTCGAGCGCCTCGTAACACTCCGCCAAATCCCCGTAGAGCACCTCGTCCCGCACCAGATGATGCGGATGCCGAATGACCTCCAACAAGAGCGGAAGCGCGGCGTCGTAGTGCTGGGTCTCCAAGAGACTACGAGCTTTCCGGTATGTCTGCGCGAGATCAGTGTGTTGCGTGAAATCTTCGGCGAAGTACGACGGTTGCACACCCAGCCGCCGTGCCAACTCCTCCAGCAGCTGGGGTGAGGGGGCGACTCGGTCGGATTCGATTTGGCTGATCATGCTTGAGGTGACCAGTCCAGCACACAATTCCTGTTGTGTCATGCGGCGCTCCTTGCGCAGAGCACGCAGTTTTTGCCCGAGCGAAGCCATCGCCAGCCCTCCTCTCAAAGCGGATTCTACGTGCATTCTACTACAGGTTCGGAATTGCGGAAACTCTGACCATATGTCGAAGGACGTAAGATCCACACGAGTTTTGTCAGCCTGCAGGATTTTCCGATCCCGACCGGAAAACTCCTAGCGTACTATCTGCTCTGCCGGTTGCCGGCGAAAGGAGCGTTGCGAATGAGCATCGAGACGAACGTGAAAGACGGCATTCTGGTGGTGCGTTTGCGGGGAGACTTGGATCACCATGCCGTCGAATCGATTCGCGACCAGATTGAGGCCGCTCTCGAGGAGACGCATTATCGCGGATTGGTGTTGTCGTTCCGCGGGATCGAATTCATGGACAGCTCCGGGCTGGGGTTAATTCTCGGGAGGTACAGGACCCTCTCCCAGCGTGGCGGACGGATGGCCATCTGCGAGATCAGCGCGCCGCTTCGGCGCATCTTCGAGATGTCCGGTCTGTTGAAGATCCTGCCGGTGTACGACAGTGAAGACGGCGCCATCCGCGCCGTGAAGGAGGGCTGATCCGCCGTGGAAAAGCCGCTACGCAACGCTGTGCTCCAGAAGAACTACATGCGTATGCAATTTCCAAGCCGCTCCGAGAATGAATCGCTTGCTCGGGTGGCCGTGGCAGCCTTTGTCGCAGAGTTGGACCCGACACTGGAACAAATTACTGAACTGAAGACCGCGGTATCTGAAGCGGTGACGAATGCCATCATCCACGGGTATGAGGACACACTCGGCGAGATCCGCATCTCCTGCGCCATCCACGGGGGGGCGGTGGAAGTCGTGGTGGAAGACGACGGCGTCGGCATCGAGGACATCGAGTTGGCCCGCCAACCCCTGTACACTTCCCGGCCTGAGCTGGAGCGGTCCGGTATGGGGATCACCATTATGGAGAACTTCGTCGACGAACTGGTTATCGATTCTACGCCCGGCCGCGGAACCCGCGTACGCATGCGCAAAATCATCCGCCGCGACCCAGACTGCCAGTGAATGGAGCGGCCCGCGATGGATTACGCGAAGGGGTTGGATGACCGGGGGCACAAGCCCACAGACGAGGAGATCCGCGACCTGATTGCGCGCAGCCAAGCCGGAGACAGCGAAGCCAGGGACCAATTGGTGCTCGGCAACCAACGGCTGGTGTGGGCGGTGGTGCAGCGATTTCTCGGCCGCGGGTATGAGCCCGACGACCTGTTTCAGATCGGGTGCATCGGCTTGCTCAAGGCGATCGACAAATTCGATCTTTCCTACGACGTCAAGTTCTCCACATACGCGGTCCCGATGATCATCGGCGAGATCCAACGGTTCTTGCGCGACGACAGCACGGTGAAGGTGAGCCGGAGCCTGAAGGAGACCGCCAAACAGATCCGCCGGGTGCGGGACGAGTTGGCCAAGCGGCTGGGACGGCAGCCGCACATCACCGAGATCGCGCAGGAGCTCGGCATCGAGCCGTCGGAAGTGGTGTTCGCCCAAGAGGCGTTGCGCACACCGGCGTCCATCCACGAGACGGTCTATGAGAATGACGGTGACCCCATCTATCTCATGGACCAGATCGCGGATGAGGAGCAGGGGGAGTGGTTTGACAAAATTGCGTTGCACGAGGTGTTGGGTAAGCTTCCGGAGCGGGAGCGGCTGATTGTCTACCTGCGCTTCTTTAAGGACAAGACCCAGGCGGATGTGGCACGCGTGCTGGGCATCTCGCAGGTGCAGGTGTCACGCTTGGAGAAACGCATTCTCAACGCCATTCGAAACCAGCTGTCCTGATGGTGCGAGTACGGCCCCCCTTCCGAGGCAACACTACAGGCGATGTCTGACTTTGGGGAGGTGGGGTGCGTGGCCGTTCAGTCGAAGGGCCGCCACGTCAGTTACCAACAGATCGTGGAACGGCACACGCCGCCGCGGCCCATCATCCGCAACACCATCCGGGCGTTTTTTGTCGGCGGCGGCGTCTGTGTCCTCGGCCAGGTGGTACAGACCCTCTTCGTCCGGTTTGCCGGATTCAGTCCGCAGGATGCGTCAAACCCGACGGTAGCGGTGATGATCCTTCTGTCCGTCATCGCGACGGCGTTGGGCGTGTACGACAAGTTCGCCCAGTGGGCAGGTGCGGGTTCCGCAGTGCCCGTTACCGGATTCGCCAACACGATGGCGTCCGCCGCCATCGAGTGCCGCAGCGAGGGGTGGGTGCCCGGTGTCGGTGGCAACATGTTCAAGTTGGCGGGACCCGTGATTGTGTACGGCGTGGTGTCCGCATTCTTCGTCTCACTGGTTCGGTATGTCGTGATGCACCTGTAGGACGCATCGGTGAAGGAGGAGGAGGGGCATGCCTAAAATCGGCCAACAGACATGGCTGTTTCCGAGCGAACCGCGCATCGAGCAGGTGGCGACCGTGGCGGGAAAGTTGGAAGGCGAGGGCCCGTTGGGGGCGTGCTTCGACGTGCGAAAGGAGGACGATTGGTGTGGTGCGGACACGTGGGAGCACGCCGAACAGGGCCTGTTCCGGGAAGTGGTTCAGATCCTGTTTCAGAAAGCGGGGATCACTCCTCAGGACGTCGACCTGTTTTTCGGGTCGGATCTAAATGCCCAAGTGACATCCTTTCACTACGGGACGCGGGAGTTTGACATCCCCAAGATCGGCCTGTACAGCGCCTGCGCGTCGTCGACGGCGGCGATGGCGCTTGCCGCGGCATCCGTCGAAGCCGGGTTCGCGCAGCGGGTCCTGGCTGGCACGTCCAGCCACACGTCGACGGCCGAGCGGCAATTCCGGTTCCCCACGGAGTACGGCGCACAGAAGCCGCCCACCGCACAGCGGACGGTGACCGGAGCGGGCGCCGCGTTGATCGGGACGCGTGGAAGCGTGGCGATCACGGCGGCGACCATCGGGCGCGTGGTCGATTACGGTGTCACAAGCCCATGGGAGTACGGCGCCGCGATGGCCCCGGCGGCAGCTTCGACCATCTTGGCACACCTGCGCGACACTGGGCGCAAGATCTACGAGTTCGATGCCATCGCGACAGGGGATCTGGGGCGGGTCGGCCACGCCATCCTGCGGGATCTGTTGGAGCAGCAGGGCGTGGAGCCCGGGGACCGCCTGCTCGACTGCGGCATGCTCATCTACGCTCCCGATCAGCCGGAGGTGTTCGCCGGTGGAAGCGGGGCGGCGTGCAGCAGTTTGGTCATGTTCGGCCACTTCGTCAAAAAACTCGAATCTGGCGAATGGAAACGGATCCTGGTCGCTGCCACGGGTGCGCTGCTCTCTCTGGTCAGTTCGCAACAACAGGACACCATTCCGGCGGTCAGTCACGCAGTCGTGTTGGAGAGAAAGGATGGGTGACGAATGGCAGGTGGATGGATGACATTTGTGTGGGCGTTCGTCGTCGGGGGCATCATCTGTGCCATCGGGCAGGTCATCATGGACGTGTCCAAACTGACCCCGGGGCACGTCATGGTCGTCCTGGTCGTCGCAGGTGCCATCCTGGACGGACTCGGTCTGTACGATCCGCTGATCCGGTTCGCGGGCGCCGGTGCGACCGTGCCCATCACGAGCTTCGGCAACGCGCTGGTGCACGGGGCGTTGGCGGAAGCGGAGCGCCACGGGCTCATCGGGATCATCACCGGCATCTTCGAAGTCACCAGCGCCGGGGTGTCGGCCGCTATCGTGTTCGCCTTCCTCGCCTCGGTCTTCGCCCGCCCCAAGGGGTGATGGCGGTGCGCCTTCCTGTGGCTGAGTACACGAGCCGGGCAGGCGCCCGGACGCCTGAGGGTGCCCGGGCATAACGTGCAGGACGGGGGTGTCTTCCCGAACACGGGAGTGAGGTGGTTGAGGTGCTGCACATGTTGTTCTGGTTGCCTCGCCTGTTCCGTTACGTCGGATGGTTTCAGGCCATCATCGGTTTTGTCCGACCGCTGTTGCCCCGGCTGAGCCGGATTTGGCCGGGACGAGTACCGGCCGCTGCGCCTGCGGCGTAACCTGCTCTGGTGGCTTCGCCGCCCGTAGGACCGTGACTCGCGGCGGCGGGCGGCGTCCGGTATACTGAAAATGAGCCGCCTTGCGGTACTCCACACGGAAAGGTCTCCCAGATGGTGAACCCAGACCAGTTGTTGTATGAGACGTCCGGGGTGGTGCATTCGAACATTCAGGTGCGCCAACGCGGGGACGTCCGGTATCTGCGCTTCGGATCGTCCGGGGGTTGGCAGGGCGCCGTGCGCTGTGGAGGCGGGTTCCAGCGTCCCGTATTCGCCTACCAGCGCGCCTTCGCATCGCTGGCGGAGAGCTTGCCCGCACCTGAGGCGTTCCTGTCGCTCGGCGTGGGCACCGGGACGGCCATGCACACGGTCGGGCAACTTCATCCCGCGTGCCGGTTGGACGGCGTGGACATCGACCAAGCGGTGATTGAGCTGGCCTTGCACTACTTTGGCGCGCCTGAGCCAGGACAGGCCCGGTACTATGTGCACGACGCCGTCGTCTTTTGCGATCACTGTGATCGCGTCTATGACCTCGTGTTCGTCGACGTATACCAGGCTCGTGCGGTCGATGAACGCGTCCTGGCGCCATCCTTCGCCGATCGGCTTCATCAGATCCTCCGGCCGGGTGGCGTGGCCGTGTGCAACATCATCGGCCGTCTTCCGGTCTCGCACGCGTTGAGGGCGTTTGCCCGTGCGGCGGCCAGCCGTTTTCCCGCTGTGTGGGTGCTTCCCGTAGGTTCCGCGCCAGCGTTTGTGGAGCAGAACATGCTGTGGGTGCTGTGCGATGGCGACGATTCGGTGGCCCGTTGGCGGACGGCGATGCGGACGAGCCTCTGGCTGTCGCCGTGGGAGCGCGCGTTGTGGCCGATGCGGTTGCGCCGCATGAGCGCCGATTCCGCCCGGGACGCCGACGCAGATCCAAGCCGCTGAATCGACCGTTTCCCGCCCTGCCGTGTGCTATAATAGGGGCGACGAGCGGCACGGTGCAGAAGCACCCGCATGGCTGCTCACAAAGGAGCGGACGGTTTGCTGCAGAATATCATCAGCCCGGTGTTTATATTTCAATTTTTGGCAGTTGTCTTAAGTTTGACCGTGCACGAGTTTGCGCACGCCTGGACCGCGGATCGGCTCGGGGACCGGACGGCTCGCATCGCGGGACGCGTGACGCTCAATCCGGTGGCGCACCTGGAACCGCTGGGGCTTATCATGATTCTGTTCGCCCCCATCGGGTGGGCCAAGCCCGTGCCGGTGAACGGGGCGAATTTTCGGCATCCCCGCCGTTCCCTGATGTTTGTGGCGGCGGCCGGCCCTGTGGCGAACCTGATCCTGGCGGCCCTCTGCGTGACGCTGCTGCGCTTTGTGCCACCGCCGACGTCGTTCGGCGCCAGTGTCAACGATTTTCTGCTGCAACTGTTGCGGTGGGGATTCATCGTCAACGTGTCTCTGTTCGTGTTTAACCTGATCCCGATCCCGCCGTTGGACGGTTCGCGCATCGTGGCCAGCTTGCTGCCGCCCCGGCTGGAGTACCAGTACAGCCGCCTGGAGCTGTACGGCCCATTCATCCTGTTTCTGTTTGTCTTGATCCCGCCCCTGCGCAACCATGTCTTTTTGCCGCTCTTCGCCACGGCCCTCAATTGGGTGGCGTCGTGGTTGGCCTTGGCGCCGTGGATGGTCTGACGCCGGGAGGGGTGTCCGTGACCCTGGAAGTTGTGCTCGACACGTTCACCGGACCGTTGGATCTGTTGCTCCATCTCATTCAGACACAGGAGATCAACATCCACGACATTCCCATCGCCACCATCACCGATCAATACTTGGCCTATCTCCATGCCATGGAAGAGCTGTCGCTGGAGATCGCCAGCGAGTTTCTCGTCATGGCGGCCACTCTGTTGGCGATTAAAAGCCGCATGCTGCTCCCGCGTCCGACCCGGGCGGACGAGCCGGAGGAAGAGGGGGAAGATCCGCGGGCTGAACTGGTTCGCCAGCTGCTGGAATATCAGCGCTGCAAGTGGGCGGCCGAACAACTCCGGGAACGCCACCTTCTGCAAAGCCAAGTGTACGCACGGCCGCCTTTGGACCTGGGGCCGTTTGCTCCTCAGGAACCGCCTCCGCTGACGGGTGTCAGCCTGTGGCAGCTGGTGGACGCTTACCGGCGTCTGGTGCAGCGAATCCCAAAAGAACGCCGTGTGGCGACCATCGAAGGCACGGTGATCTCCGTCGAAGAGGAGATGGACCGCCTCTTGGACAAGCTTCGCCTCTACAAAGAGGTCACGTTCCTTCAGCTGTTTGGGGGGGTACCTTCCCGCCGGCACCTGGTGGCCGCGTTCCTGGCCCTGTTGGAGCTCGTCAAGGAAGGGGCTGTCCGGTGTTGGCAGTCGGAGCCGCTCGGCGACATCGTGGTGGTTTTGCAGGAAGGGGACGAGATATGATCTTGCCCATGTTGGGGGCTTTGGAAGCGATTCTTTTCGCAGCGGGGAGTGAAGGGGTCACCGACGAAGAGCTCGCCGAGATCCTGCAGCTCCCCGTCCACGAGTGCCGGTCTCTGTGCGAGGCGCTTCAGGAGGCGTACGACCAGCGGGGGAGTGGATTACAGGTGGCGCAGCTCGGTGGTTCCTGGCAGTTGCTGACGCGCCCGGAGCACGCCGTGTACCTCCGGCGGATGGCGGCGTCCCCGATGTCCACCCACCTCAGCCCAGCGGCCCTCGAGGTGTTGGCCATTGTCGCGTACCGGCAGCCCATCTCCCGCGCGGAGATCGAAATGGTGCGCGGCGTTCAGTCGGATCGCGCCATCCACACGCTGGTCCACCGCCAGCTCATTGCCGAAGTCGGCCGCCAGGACGCACCCGGCCGGCCGATTTTGTACGGGACGACGCAGACGTTTTTGCAGGCGTTCGGATTGCGCAGTCTCGACGATCTGCCGCCTCTGCCGCCGGAGCCTGAGGATCCGGAGGCGTTGTCGCTCTTTCAAAAACCGCCGGTCTGGCCCCGCGACTGAGCCCCCGATCCACATTCGCCTGGGGAGTGGCGCCCAGCGGGCAGAATACAGCGGAGGTTCCGGGGAATGCTAGAACCGTTCCAAGAAGAGGTGGGACGGTTTTGTTGATCTTGTGGGCTGTCATCGCAATCGCCGCGGTGGGGGCGCTGGTGGCCTTGGGCCTGTGGCAGCCCGTCCGCATCACCGTCGAATGGACGCAGCAGCAGTCGGACACGGACGCGTGGCTGTCCGTCCGCACGTTGTTCGGGCTGATCGGGTTTGAGCGAAAACTGACCGCGATCGACACGCCCTTGACGGAAGACGGCCCTGCCCTCCGATTCCGACACCAACGGCCCGCGGTGGACGGCTGGGGACACGAGTCCACCGTCCTCACCCGCGCAGAGGTGATGCACGTCTTCCAGAATTGGGACCGCTGGAGCCGGGTCCTGCGCGCCATCCTCCGTGAAATCGGGTTCATCCTCCGCCGCACGCATGTGGAGGAGCTGTCGTGGCGGATGCGCATCGGCACAGGGGACGCCCCTGGCACCGGGATGGCGTGCGGCGCTGCGTGGGCGCTGGTGGGAACGCTCGTCGGGTGGCTGGCGTCCCATACCCGGATGGCGGCGCCGGGAGACGTCCGGATCGATCCGGACTTCGAGCGGGCGTCGTTCCAGTCCCGGTTCCGCTGTATAGTCTGGATTCGAGCCGGTTATGCTATCCTGGGCGGCATCGGTGTGGCACGGGCATGGAGGAGGAGACAGACGCATGGAACACCCAATTCAAGGTCTCATGAAGACGGCCATGGAGAACATTCGCGGGATGGTCGACGTCAACACCATCATCGGTGACCCGGTCGAGACGCCGGATGGCACCGTGATCCTCCCGGTCAGTCGGGTGGGCTTTGGATTCGCCGCAGGTGGCAGCGAGTTCCAGGCGGATACAGAAGCGAAATCGGGCAACGGGGGTGGCAACGGCGGCTTTCCGTTCGGGGGCGGGTCGGGCGGCGGCGTGTCCATCAACCCCATCGGATTTCTGATCGTCAGCAAGACGGGCGGTGTCCGCCTGTTGTCGACCGATAACCAAAATCAGTTGTACGATCGCCTGATCGATATGGCCCCCGTGGTCGTCGAGAAGATCCAAGCCCTGTTGAAAGGGGATTCCGTCAGGCAACGCTCGTCCACCACGCAACTCGCGGATAAACCGATGTGACGTCCCGGCCGGCGGCGGGCGGCGTCCGGCCGACCGCACGCGCCGCCTGGCGCACGGCCGGATGGAGCCGGTTGTCCTAAGCGGACAAGAGCCGACATATCCTGCAGAGAGGGACTGTGGGGGGTGTCGGCTTGATTGATCTCATCTGGCTGATGCTGTTTTTGTCCGGGATCGTCACGGCGGCGTTCACCGGGCGGATGCAGGCAGTCGCCCAGGCGGTGCTGGGCGGGGCGGAGTCGGGCGTGGCCCTGGCGATCGCGTTGATCAGCATGATCTCGCTGTGGTTGGGGCTGATGCGGATCGCAGAGTTGGCCGGACTGGTCCGGGCGCTGACGAATTGGCTGCGGCCGGTGGGGCGCTTTCTTTATCCCTCGGTGCCGCCGGATCACCCCGCGATGGGCTCCATCCTGTCGAACATGGCCGCCAACATCCTCGGCCTCGGCAATGCCGCCACGCCGCTGGGTCTCAAGGCGATGCAGGAGCTGCAGACGCTCAACGAGGACAAGGAGACGGCCAGCGACGCCATGTGCACGCTGTTGGCGATCAACACCGCGAGCATCACGCTCATTCCGACCACCGTGATCGCGGTGCGCATGCAGAGTCACTCGGCCGATCCGACGTCCATCGTCGGCACGACGCTGTTCGCGACCTGCATCGGGACCGTCGCGGCCATCGTCCTCGATCGCCTGTTCCGGGCTTGGTCCAAGCGGGGGCGGGCGTGATGCAGCAGGTCCTGTCCACCCTCTCGACGTGGTTGTTGCCCGTGTTGGTCGCGGCGGTGTTGGTGACGGGCTACGCCCGCCGGGTCCCCATTTACAACGCGTTCGTGGAGGGGGCGAAGGCGGGGTTTGGCACATCCATCCGCTTGATTCCGCACCTGGTCGCCATGATGGTGGCGGTACAGGTGTTCAGCGCCTCAGGGGCGATGGACCTGGTGGTCCGAGCATTGGCGCCAGCGGCACACTGGCTGCACCTTCCGCCGGAGGTGGTGCCGATGGCGCTGCTGCGCCCGATCAGCAGCACCGGATCCCTCGCCTTTATGAAAGATATCTTTCAAGATCCGCGTTTCGGCCCAGACTCCTGGGTCGGGCAGTTGGCTTCGACCCTGCAGGCCGCGTCTGACACCACGCTGTACGTCATCACGGTGTACTTCGGCAGCGTGGGCATCAAGAACATCCGCTACGCGTTGAAGGTGGGCTTGCTGGCGGATCTGGCGAGCGTCATCGGCAGCGTGATCGCCGTACGGATCTTGCTCGGGCCGATGCCTGGCTCATGACCGGATTTGTCGCTCCAGGATGTCCGGGGTATAATGGGCGCGGTCACTGACGAGGACGAGGACAGGAGCCGTGGGGATGGAAGAGCGATTGCAAAAGGTGTTGGCACGGGCTGGCGTGGCGTCCAGGCGCCAGTGTGAAACGTTGATTCGGGAAGGCCGGGTGACCGTCGATGGCGTGGTGGTCACGGAACTCGGCACGAAGGTTAATCCCCAGCGTCAGCAGATCGCGGTCGATGGGCGGGTGGTCTCCCTGGAGCGCCCGGTGTGCGTGATGCTCCACAAGCCCACCTCATACGTGACGACGGTGCGCGATCCCCAGGGCCGGCGGACCGTCATGGACTTGGTCGCCGACGTGGGGGTGCGGCTGTACCCGGTGGGGCGTCTGGACTACGATTCGAGCGGACTTCTCCTGCTCTCCAACGACGGGGACCTGACGTACCGCCTGTTGCATCCATCGCATCACGTGGACAAGACGTACCGGGTCACCGTGCTGGGGATACCGGAAAAGGAAGGGCTGCAGCGCCTTCGCCGCGGTATCGAGCTCGAGGACGGGCCGGCGCAACCTGCGCAGGTCAAGGTGCTCCGCCAACATCCTCTGGAGTCGGTGCTCGAGATCACCATTCACGAGGGTCGCCACCGGCAGGTGCGGCGCATGATGGAGGCCATCGGGTGCCCCGTGAAGCGGCTCAAGCGGGTCTCCTTCGGTCCGCTGGCGTTGGGGGATCTGCCTCCAGGCCGGTGGCGGATGCTGACGCCTGAGGAGTGGCAGGCGTTGTACACGTCGGTCGATCTCCCGGTCCCCCCTTACCCCGGAGAGGAGACGGACGCCGCGGACCGGCGGGATCGTCCCCGGACGTTGCGACGGAAACCGGAATCGCGCAAAGGTCGGAAGAGCTGACCAGCGATGCATGAACTTTCCGCGCTCCGCAAACCCTACTCGGGAAGGGAGCGTGGTGTCATGCGACGTGGGTTGACGCATCTGGGGACCATGGCCTTGATCATCGCCCTTTGTACGGGGTGTACAGGGCCGTGGCAGGCAGTGAACCGGGGCACCGGAACGGCGGCGGATGCGATGCGCACGACGAATCTCACGGCGCGCACGCGAATGGCCTCGGATTCCCGGCTGCAGGTCGATCAGAAGGTGGCGGACCGGGTGGCGCGCGTCCCGGGGGTCCGCCAGGCGGCTGTCCTGGTGGCGGGGGATACGGCGTACATCGGCGTGGAGCTGGCCGGAGGCACCCAGGCCGGGCTCGCGGAACAGAAGAAACAGGCCATCATCTCGGCGGCCAAGGCCGTCCACCCTGGACTTCGCTGGGTCATGGTGAGTGCCAATCCGGACGTCTACCATCATTTTCAGGACTTCGCACGCCAACTGTCGGCCGGGCGTCCAGTGGACGCGGTGTGGAGCAATTTCCGCTCCATCGTGGAGCGCGTGTGGCCGGATGTGAGATAACATGCGAGGCGCTCGATGGTGGATAGGACTGTCGGTCGTATGCTTGTGCGCCGCGTGCACGCCGAATCACGCCCAGGCAGGGGCCTCGGCTTCCGGTGCCACTGCACCCCGCGTGACCGCTTGGGGTGACGCCCGTTCGCCCGTGGCGGTGGGCGGCAGGATGGATTTTCCCACAGGGCAGCGCATCGTGGCCAGGCCGGACGTGGCCGCGTCGCTTCGGGACGGCGATAGCGTGGCGGACGCAGTGGTAATTCTGGACGACGGACGAGGGTACGTTGGGTTACGTCTGATGCCGGACGCGCGACTGACTCCCTCGTTGACGAATCGGGTCCAAAATACCGTGCGGCGTTTTGCGCCCGGGGTGGGACCGGTGTTCGTCACGGCCGACGCGCACGCGTTCGCGGATCTCGCGGCGTTTCAACGCTACCTGGTCAGCGGCCGCACGGTGACCGGCATCCTGATGACGTGGCGTTCTATCTTGCAGCGGACGTGGGGGATCACGAGTCCGGCATCGGGCGGGTCCCCTCCAGCCGGGCGGTGACACACCGTCCGGTTTTTTTGTGGCGACAGGACTTCGGTTGCCGGTGTGGACCTGTCCAAGGCATAATGAGGGAGAATGAGCCGGGAGGTGCATGGGGGATGGAGAGCCAACCGCGTGTTCTGGTAGTGGACGACGAGGAACGCATCCGCCGGTTGGTCCGGATGTACCTGGAGCGCAGCGGATTCGCCGTCGAAGAGGCGCAGGACGGCAAACAGGCCTTGGACATGATGCTAACCCGTTCCTACGCCTGCGTGATCCTGGACCTGATGCTGCCTGGGATGGACGGGCGGGACGTGTGCGCGCATGTGCGGCAGCATTCCGACGTACCCATCATCATGCTCACGGCGGCTGGGGATGAGACGCAGCGCATTCACGGTTTCGAGCTCGGCGCGGACGATTACGTCGTCAAACCCTTCAGTCCGCGCGAACTGGTGATGCGTGTCAAGGCATTGCTCAAGCGCGCCGGCGACCAGGAGTATCTGCGCACGGACCTGCAACAGATCTTGTCTTTCCCGGATTTGGTGATCCGTGTCGACGCCCGGAGGGTGGAGGTCGCGGGTCAAGAGGTCAATCTGACGCCGAAGGAGTTCGATCTCCTCGTCTACATGGCTCAGCGCCCCGACAAGGTCTTTACGCGCGAGGAGCTGCTGCGGGACGTGTGGAATTACCAATTCTATGGCGATCAGCGTACGGTCGACACCCATGTCAAGCGTCTGCGTGAAAAATTGGGCCATGCCTCGGAACGGGTGAGCCAGTACATCGTGACCGTCTGGGGCGTGGGCTATAAGTTTGAGGTTGGCTCGTGATCCGAAACAGCATCGTCGCCAAGTTGTGGTTGACCATCGTCGCGATGGTCGTGCTGGTGTTGGTCCTGTTATCGATCTTGTTGCAGCAAGTCTTCGACAACTACGTCTACGAACAACAGGTCAGCGAGTTGACACGTCTGGCCACGACCGTCAAGACGCTCGTCCACGACAACGAAGACGCGGCACTGGCAAACCACATCGCCTCCCAGCTGGCGGATGTGCAACAGGCGCACATCGCCATCTACGATTCGATTTCGGAAGCCGGTGAGGGCCATGCGGTGTACCAACGGTTGAGCGCCGACCAACAGCAAGCCCTTGCGGCTGGCCAGACGGTCACGGTCCGCGGCGTGTACAATGGTGCCGACACGGTCGCCGTGTACGCACTCATTCCAGGGGCTTCCCCCGGATTGCTGGAAGTGCGCCAGCGCATGAGCGTTCTGCACGATCCGCTGGCGCGCATGCGCAATCTCATCCTGTTTGCGATGGCCCTGGGCGTCATCCTCACCACCGGATTAGCGTTTGTCATCTCCAAGAACCTGTCGCGGCCGCTCGTACAGATGAACCGGGCGGCCGAACTGATGGCGCGGGGCAATTTCAGCGGCAAAATCGAAGTGGTGACGACGGATGAGGTGGGGCGGCTGGGACGGACCTTCAACGCCCTCGCCAGCGAGCTGGAGCGCACGATTGCGGCCTTGACACAGGAAAAGTACCAACTCAGCAGCATCCTCTCCTCCTTGCGGGATGGCGTCGTGGCGGCAGATCTCGACGGGTACGTCACGTTGATGAATCCTCCCGCCCAGCGGACACTCAGCCAGTGGGCGCTGGCCGATCGCGGTGTTCCGGAGGTGACGCGTCTTCCCGCGCTGTTGCTCCGTGTGACCGAACACGTTCTGGAACGCAAGGAGACCCGGTCCGAGGAGCTGATGGTGCTGGGCCGCCAGATGGTCGTAACCACGACCCCGTTGTATACATCGGACGGGCGGACGGTGCGCGGGACGGTGTCCGTCCTGCGGGACGTTACCGAGGAGCGCCGACTGGATCGCCTGCGCAAAGATTTCATCGCCAACGTCTCGCATGAGTTGCGCACACCGTTGAGCATGATGCAGGGCTACGCGGAAGCCCTGCTCGACGAGTTTGGTGACGATCCGGAGCAGCGCCGGGAGTTGGCCTGGATCATCCACGATGAAACCCTGCGCATGAAGCGGCTCGTCAACGACTTGCTCAACCTCGCCCAGTTGGAGTCCGGCCAGTTCCACATGAACTTCGAACAGGTGGATCTGGTCACCGTCGTCCGCCGGGTTGCGAGGAAGTTTCAAACGCTGGCCTCGGATCGGGGATTGGATCTTCAGGCCTCCGTTCCAGGTTCGCCTGTGTGGGTGTGGGGAGACCCGGACCGGCTGGAACAAGTGTTCACCAATCTGGTCGACAACGCCATCCGCCACACCCAGCAAGGCGGCCGCGTCCGCATGGAGGTTGCCGCAAGTCCTCACCACGCCAGGGTCAGGGTATCCGACACGGGAAGCGGGATTCCGCCGGAAGATATCCCTTACATCTGGGAACGATTCTACAAGGCGGACAAAGCGCGCACCCGCGGTACGTCTGGGACGGGACTCGGGTTGGCCATCACCCGCCACATCGTCCTGGAACACAAGGGGGATGTGGTGGTCGAGAGCCGACTCGGATCGGGGACCACATTCACCGTTTCCTTGCCCCTGTACTCCGGGGCTTCGCGGGCGTGAAGGAGAAGGAGGACGCGACCCATGGGATGGGTATACTATCTTCGGCTCGTCGATACCAAGTTTCAGGCGAACTGCCTGAAGGCACGGTTCGAAGCCGCGGAAGGCTGGATGTACCGCCGCGTACCGAAGTACGTGGGCGTCTTCCAAACCCCCCGCGGCCGATATGGCGTCAAAGTGCTGTGGTGAGCCGGTGGCCGGACGTGCCCCTTCGCCGCCCGGCTACGTGTCAGCCGGTCGGTTGCGAGTTGTGCCGCCGCTGGGCGACCAAATCGATGAGCATGGTCAGAAACTCGCGGTCTTGCTCCGGCAGCGTGCTGATTTTGTGTGCCGCTTGCAGGTAGGGGGTGGCCGCTTCATTCAGAATGAAATTCTGCAGATAGACCGGCAATTCGTCCGGGGAGGACCGCATCTTCGGCGGTTTCAACGCCACCGATTCATCGCACAACGCGGTCAGGGGCACGCCAAGGGCTGCTGCCATCCGCAGGGCGTAATCGAGTGACGGATAGCGTTTCCCGCGCTCAATGGAAGAGATGTGGGGGGTCGAGATGCCTGACCGCAGGGACAGTTCCTGCTGTGACCAACGCCTGGCCAGGCGAAGTCTCCTGATCCTGTCGCCAAATCGTTCATCCATCATTCTATGCCTCCCTGGTAAGATAGAAAGAATATTTGTGTCTATAATGTAGTATTTTCCTTTTCCGTTGTAAATATCATCTGTTGAATTCTATTTAAATTTTGAATAGTGGAGGGCAGTTCATGCAAGAGATCCACGTCTCGCCAAACAATGTGCAGGAGGTGGCACGACACGCTCGCACGGCGCTGAGCCAAGCGCGTTTTTCTGTGGCGGTCACCGGTGCGGGCATCAGCCGTGCCAGCGGCCTGCCCCTTTTGCGCGAGCGGGTGGAGGGGGTACCGCTGAACGAATTTTTCCGAGCCGAATTGTGGCGCACCCGGCCCGAGGTGTATTACCGCTTATACAGGCGGCTGTTGTCGGAATGGCGCCACGCGCGCCCAAACGGGGCACATTATGCGCTGGCCCGGCGAGGTGTATGGGTGATCACACAAAACATCGACGGGCTGCATCGGGACGCGGGGACCCAGCACCTGATTGAATTGCACGGCAACCTGCGGGAACTGCGTTGCACGTCCTGTGGACACGTGTATGGCGCCGATCTGGTTTGGCGCTTTTCGGTTCCCCGTTGTCCAGGTTGTCACCACATCTTGCACCCCGGTGTCAGTTTGGAAGGGGAGGAGATCCGGCACTACAGCCTGGCGGTCGATTGGGTGGGGCGGTGCGAGGTGTTGTACGTGGTCGGAACCTCGCTTCAAATGGATCCGGTGCGGCGCCTGCCGGACTTGGCTCGCCGTCGAGGGGCCCTTGTAGTGTGGGTGAATGACGAGGCGGAACGCTTGCTGCCCCGGCTCCTCACCGGGGCAGCTTTGTCTGATGCCTGAATCCGGGGCATGTGCACGGGATGTCCCGAATCGGTGTCACCAGCGAGATTCCGGTCCGGATGTGACGAATCCGATGGCGATGAAGGCGGCCGCCATTCCCATGAAGATGGTCGCCAGCGTAGCGGCGTTGGCGGAGAAAAAGAGGGCCAGAACAGCGAAGATGGCGCACATGATGGCGATACCCGCATAATACTTGAACAAGGCACTCAGCCTCCCTGTCATGCATACCATTTCCTATCATACCATGACCTCGTGCGGCCGGCAATTCGCACCGCGGACAGGTGTTTCCTCTCTCGTTCTATTCGTTTACTAGGCGTTCCCTATTCCGTTCTCGAACAAGGTTGGTTATAATAAGGTCAGACTTTCCCATACCCTTTTTTGCCGAACGCCCCCTAATCTGGTTGGTTTACCGCAGGGGGCGTTCGTCTTGTCCCGGTTTTAGAATGCTTGGTTTCACTTCGTTTTATGTACTTCTGTACTTGGCCGGTGGGAACTGCCGGATGTGCAAGCGGGTAAAGTCCAAACTGGCGTCATACAGCGTTTCCAAGTATGATGACGGTGAGCAAACCCGCGGGAGGCGAACCGTTTGCTTCATTACGGATTGGTTCTCGAACAGAGCCGCAAGGCCAAATCCGTACGGCATCTGTACGAACAGTTACAGCACAAAGTGAACAGGAGAGAATGGATTCCGTCCATTCAAATAGACAGCCTGTTCGGGGAGAATGGCATCCGTGTGCCGCCCCAGGAGCGCTACCGGGTGCTCAATCTTCGGCTGTTGGACGAGCACCTGAGCCCTTACTTCAAGACGAATCTCAACTTGTTCCAGATGCACATGATGGACGATAAGGTGGAGGTCACCGTCTACAGAGCGCCGAAGGGTTGGTTGTTCGTATTCGAAGACGTGCCATCGGGACCGAAGCCATTCGGGCAGAACGGATACGACACGCGATGAACACGTGGAGGGCGCGGAGCTCAGCCCTGTACGGTGCGTGGCCGGCGGATTCGCGCTGCCCAGTCGATGTTTCGGAGGCATATCTCCAAGAGCATGATGAGGTAGGCGAACAGCAGGACATCCCCGACCCATGAGTTGGAGAGCGCAAAGCTGTCGTACAGTCCATGCGCGGCGGCGGGAACGATGTACGCCCACGCTCGGCTCTTTTCGTGCCAGATGGAACGAGCGAAGGCTGCACCCATGAGGATGCCGAACATGAGGTGTGCTGGCACGGCGGTTACGGCTCGCAGCAGCGCGGTCGACCAGCCTTCGCTGGTGACATAGAGGATGTTTTCCACCGCCGCAAAGCCAAGGGCGCACGCGCCGGCATACACGATGCAATCGATCGGTGCGTGTACCCAACCTTTTTGAATGGCAGCCCGTTCCACGATGGCCGCCTTGAGGAACTCTTCCACCATTCCCGCGACAAAAAAGGCGGTGACGAACAACAGCTGCCAGGACACCAGGGTGGGAGCCGATTCCGTCTGGAGCATCATGCGTTCAATGATTCCTGCCGGCAAGACGATGGCAGCGCCGCGCAGGAAGATTCCGTACACCGCACGGCGAGGTTCTGGATGGAGCCTGTCCCGAGTGTACAGCCAGCATAACAACAGAAACGCGGGCAAGAGGGCGATGACCACAATCGCGAGCAACCGAATCCCTTCTTTCCAGCGGACGTCGTTGGGAGGTCGTGATGTTGGGCCAGCAGATGACCGGATATTTACGCGAACTGGATCACCATCCATCGGACCCGGTGTGGTACCGGCTCGTCATGGGGGAAACCGTGCACGATATGAACGACTTGTTGGGCCGGCGGATCGCCATCACCTTTACGGGTGATCGGGCCTGCATTCATTGTGGCAGGCGCGTGAAAAAGTTATACAACAACGGCTACTGCTATCCTTGCTTCACGACGCTGGCCGAGTGCGACCTGTGCATCGTCAAACCACACGAGTGCCATTTCCATAAAGGGACATGCAGGGACGAGTCGTTCGCGTCCGAACACTGCATGATCCCGCATTACGTCTATCTGGCCTACTCGAGTGGCGTGAAAGTGGGACTAACCCGCAAAGGCCGGGAGTTCAAGCGGTGGATTGACCAGGGAGCGAGCGCGGCGGTCCTGTTGGCCGAAGTACCTACGCGCAGATTGGCGGGTGAATTGGAGATGGAGATCGCCCGGAATCTTCCAGACAAGACAGATTGGCGGAAGATGTTGCGGATCCGGGATGACGCCGATGTGGATCTGCTCCAAATCCGGGAGGAGGTCATCGCGCGGCTCCCGGATGCTTGGCATCCGTATTTGCTTCCTGAGGGCGTCTCCGTTCGGCGCTTTCGCTATCCCCGCCTCAATGACGAAGAACCCAATCTCATCCAGGTGTCGCTGGACAAGCAGACGGAACTGGAGGGCACCTTGGTCGGGATCAAGGGCCAATACCTGATGTTCGATTGTGGCGTGTTCAACGTCAAGCGCCACGCGGGATACGCCGTTCAAATCTCTGACCTGTGATCCTCCATTCTCCGCGACAGTTCCGCGTGCACCTTGTGGAGCAATGCTGCGGTGTCCGGAGCGGTCACCAGTTCGCCGTCGAGGAGCACGTAGGGAAAGCGCGCACACAGGTCACAGTGACTCATGCATGCGTTCTCCAACACGGTGAGTCCTGGGAACTCCTGTTCCAGCGCAAACAGCTCAGGACAGTCCGCCGGGTTCGCGTCGCAGACCTCTATCAAAACCCAGTCCCACGCCATGTCCATCGCCCCCGTCTTAGTGTAACACGGCCTCCGTCATCCCGCGTCTGACCCTTCTCCGTGTCCAGAGTACAATTCCTGGCATCTGGACACACTAACCCGTGCAAAGGGGGAGAGTGGATGTCTTGGATTTACGAAGCGCGTTTGTACGATTCGAAATCTGTGGCATCGTACGTCGCCATGTGTGTGCGGGATGATCACCTGCTTCGGGGCAAGAGCGGCGTGAAAGTGCAGGTGTTCCGGACGCGGAAAGGAAACTACGGCATCCGATACCGCGATCATGCGTTGTAAAACGGTATGCCCGGTCTGCAACGGCTTCAGACGTCCGGTTCTGGCCTGTTCCTACTGCGGGCACCCGTGCACCGCTGCGCCGCGCCTGGGTGAACTCTACGGCCCGTACAGCGCGTATTCGGACATCGAGGAGGACGGTGACCTGCCGGACGTATGCACACACTTGTGCATCTGTCCCATCTGCCGGCGCACGTCTTACATTCCGGTCCACCTTCAGGTAAGATAGAGAGGATGAACGACCGAAGGGGTTGGAGACCATGGCATCCTCGATGGGCCTCAAGTGGTGCAAGAAGAACCTGGAGCACTTCAGTCAACCCGTCTATGACATGCTGCGCGAAGAGTATCCGGATCTGCCGATGGAGGTCGCGGACTGCGTCGATGTGTGCGGTCTTTGCACAGACGTGCCGTTTGCGTTGCGGAACAACGCGATTGTATGCGCACGGGATGCGCGTGGCCTGTACGTGAAGTTGAAACAGGGGATGTCGTTCATGACCGAGCCCGCCCTGCCCGGCACGTACGCTGCCGTCGTTGCGCAGGCGGCCACGGAGCAGGTGGACGGCCACCACGAGCAAGCGAGCGAGCCGAACGACGAGAAATAAGGCAACCTCGCGCTTTGGACACGGGATGAAGCAGGCCGTTCAGCGGTTGTACCGCTGGACGGCCTGATTGCGTGGATGGGCGGGTCACGGCCAGGGTAGGCGGATGTGGAATGTCGGCCGTGCATCTCACGCCTGCCATGACCGTGGAATACGATCGTAGGGCAACTGGATTCGAGTTCGCCCGAGGTGAACGACATGGCGCGACAGGTGAAACGCACTGCCCGTAGACGTTCCCGGGCCGCCTGCGCCGGGTTGCCTGACTTTGTGGCGCTGGTGGAACGGTACAAGAAGGCGGTCGTCGGCATCGAGGTCGTTCACGAACGGACCGCCAACCGCCCGTTTTCCTTCGGCATGCCTTGGGAGCGACCCGAGTCCACGTACCGGACCGTCAATATCGGGACCGGTTTCATTTTTGATCCGAGGGGATATATCCTGACCAACGAGCACGTCGTTCATGGCGCGTCGCGCGTACTGCTTCGCCAGTACGGGAAAAAAAAGGCCGTGCCGGCGACCATTGTCGGCACAGATTACCGGCACGACATCGCGATTTTGAAAGCCCCCATCACGGTTCCGGACACGGTGCTCAAGGTCGGCCGGTCGAAAGACACGAAAGTCGGTGAGTGGGTGGTCGCCATTGGATCTCCCCTCGGGCTGGACCATACGGTGACGGTCGGGATCATCAGCGCCACCGGACGGCCCCTTCAGATAGGGGATCGGGAATATCCCAACCTGTTGCAGACCGACGCCGCCATCAACCGTGGCAACAGCGGTGGCCCGCTCATCAATCTGCGCGGGGAAGTGATCGGCATGAATACCGCGGTGAGCCAGAGCTCTCAAGGGATTGGATTCGCCATTGCGGCAGATGTATTGCGCGAGACGATTAAGCGGATTCTCGGTTGATTCCGGGGTAACCTGGCGGTCACCGGTGAGGGACAATTTCTAAGGGTGCGCAATATGCCATACAATTCGGTAGATCGGCGTGAGGGGAGGAACGAAATGGTATTCAAGCGCGCCCTGATGTATGTCTGTTCGGTCGTGATGGCGGGTACCGGTCCCGCGTGGCCACCCTCCTCGACCCCGGGCAACCGTGCGGTCACCCCGCCCTCGGGGACTCCCTCCGGGCCTGGGGAGGACGCAGCTGCCAAAGTGCGATGGGTGTGGTTGCCGCGCACGGTGCCATCCGTGCGAAGGACGCCCCAGACCGCACCGGACCTAGCCCTGGACTACCGCCTCAGCCGCATGCACTACGCGGTCACCGCCACCGAAA
Source organism: Alicyclobacillus macrosporangiidus CPP55 (assembly GCF_000702485.1). Lineage (GTDB taxonomy): Bacteria > Bacillota > Bacilli > Alicyclobacillales > Alicyclobacillaceae > Alicyclobacillus_H > Alicyclobacillus_H macrosporangiidus_B. The sequence goes on from NZ_JNIL01000001.1 coordinate 364,649, forward strand.
TGGTGCCCCTGTGGCAGGACCGACGCCTGTTTCGCGCCCAGATCCTGCAAGCCAATGTGGCGAAAACTCCGGCCACAGGTCAACCGCCTCGCAAGGCTTCTCCCAGTTCCCGTCCAGCTCCCCACCGCAAGGCCACCCCGGCGTCCTCTGCGCGACATTCCTTGTCCTCCCGTTCCGTGACCGGTGTCATACAGATGGATGCTGGCGTGCGCATTGCAGCGATCGCGCTGAGTTTCATCGGCGCTCGGTACGTGTGGGGAGGCGAGAGCCCGGAGGGCTTTGATTGCTCCGGGTTTGTACAGTATGTGTACCGCAAGGCGGGGGTGGTGATTCCGCGCACGTCGTACGAACAGTTTCAGGTTGGGCAATCTGTGGGATGGGGTGACCTGAGGCCAGGGGATCTGATGTTCTTTAATACGGGCGGCGGGGGTGCTTCCCACGTGGCCGTGTACGTGGGAAACGGGCTGATGGCTCAGGCGTTGAACGCGCGGACCGGCGTGATCGTCACGCACATCGACGCGCCGTATTTTCGGTCGCGGTTTGTGGGTGCACGGCGTCCAGTCTATTGATCTCGGCGCGTCACGTTGACCTCGGGAGGATTGCGTGTCAGGATACTGGTGACACTGACCCCAACGAGGTGACCGGGATGCCTTTTGAACACGATGGCATCGTCCAGTATTCGGTAGACGAGCTGAAGGAGATCCTGCGCACAGGTTCCGCTCAGGTCATCGATGTGCGCACCGAGGAAGAATATCGCAGCGGGCATATTCCGAATGTGCCATTGAAGCCGATGCAGCAGTTGGCCGAATGGATGGACGAATTGGACCCTGAGCAACCGTACGTGTTTGTGTGCCGGAGCGGAAATCGATCGCAGAAAGTTGCAGAATTTCTGTTCCTCAACGGTTTCAACCGCGTCGCCAACTTCCACGGCGGAATGCTGGCGTGGGACGGCGACTTGGCGTACGACGAGTGAGGCGGATGCCACGGCGGGGATGCGCGCACGCGCGTCCCCGCGTTCACTGGGGTGAAGAGACCAGGCGCCTCAGAAAGTGCAGGTGTTTCGGGTTTTCCTCGTACAAGTGTGCCAATAGCGCCGGAATGGACGAAGTGTCCGTCCAACCGCGCCGCTGGATGTCTGACGTGATGTCGGCCAGGCGAATGCCTGTGTCGCGAAACACGACCCCGCGTTCCAACTCCTCCCACGGAAACTTGTTGAGCGCCGCCCGGTACCGGTTGTGACTGGAATTCGGACAATACAGGCGAAAGTGTCCGTTCTCCAGCAGAACCACTACGCCATCGGGCGTGAAGATGTAATCCCCCGCCTCCTCGACGGACAGGAGGTACACCCGTTTGAGGTGAATTTCCACGCGCCCACCCCTTCCCGTTTGCCATTGACTGTACACGCCGTCGGCCGAAAACGCAATGGCCTCGCCCGGGCGTCCGGCCGCGAGGGTTCATATCATGGGCAAGAGGCATGCAAATCGGCCGAAATGGGGGATTTGCGTGGACTATCAGGACGTATTGGCGGAGGTTGGTGCCGCCGTCGCCCATCCGGGCGGCTGGCGAAGCACCGAACGCTGGATGCAGGCGATCCCGTGGGAACCGGGGTTTCGGGTGCTGGACGTCGGCTGCGGGACGGGGCGGACGCTGGTGACGTTGGCGCAGCGATATGGTGTGGAGGTCTGCGGGATCGACGTGAGGAAAAAGATGATCCGGCACGCACGCCAAAGGGCCCGCCTGGCCGGGGTGCGCGGAGACTGGCGCGTCGCGAGCGCCGAGCGGCTGCCGTTTCGCGACGCGTCCTTCGACGTCGTGGTGACGGAGTCGGTGAACGTGTTCGTCGACGCCAAGCGGGCGCTGGCGGAATATTTCCGGGTGCTCAAGCCGGGCGGGTATTACGTGGACGTCGAGATGTTCGTGCGCGTTCCGGTGGACGAATCTTGGCGAGTCACCGCAGCCCGGGTGTACGGAGTTCGTTGGGTACCCGACCAATCCGGCTGGCGGTCGCTATACCGGGAGGCGGGGTTCACGGCCATTGAGGTCCTCGAGGCCAGACCCGTGCGACCGGAGGAAATGATGGAAGCCGACGAAGGGGAACAGACCGAGTTACCAGATGCGGCGGCGGCGTACCGCAATCCGCAGGTGATGGCCGTGCTGCAAGCAAATACCCAATGGATGGAATTATACCACCGGAGCCTTGGCTATTCGGTGTTCCTGTGCCGTAAACCGGCATAGAAGCGCGGGCGGACGGGCATGGTAGGACTGACATTCCTGCGAGGAGGCGGTTGCATGGGGAATGAACAATCCGCCCGTTTCGGCGCCATACGGGAACTCGCTCAGCAAGCCCAGGAGGCGGTGGACAGCATCGCCCAGATGGCTCGCGACGAGTTGGTGTCCGTCGATCACGATTCTCCGCGACAGGCTGAGCATCTGCAGCGCATCCAGCAGGCTGCTGGGACGGCGGTGCAGGCGTTGACCCAATTGGCGGACACGGCGCGCCATGCGCGTTCGTATCAAGCCCAGGCGCATCAGCGGCACTCCGGCGACAAGCCACGGTGACGGCAAGGCCCCGCGCTGCGGGGCCTTTTCGCGTCACAAGAGGCGTACGGGTTTGAATCCGACGTAGTCGGCACTGACCAACCGGTACGTGACGCCGCCGTGTTCACCTTCCACGGCGAACCGGTGCGCAGGGCCGTGCAGATGTCCGTATACACACAGTTTCACCCCGTAGGCGCTGAGCAGATCGGTAAACAGGGTCTCTTCCCCCGGATGGCTGCAGGGCGGGTAGTGCATCATCGCGACCATCGGCAGCTGGAGTTTGCGCGCGGCCTCGAGGGACAGTTTCAGGCGGTTCGCTTCGCGGAGGTAGATGACCTCGTCTTCTTCGGTGAATTTGGGGTGGGAAGGCAGCACCCAGCCGCGCGTCCCGCACAGCGCCCAGCCTCCCGCGGCCAGCGCGTCGTTCTGAATGGCGTAATGGTTCGGAGCCAGGGCGCGGCGCACTTTTCCGATGCCGCTCCACCAGTAGTCGTGATTTCCTCGAATCATCACCTTGATTCCCGGGAGGTTGCCGATCCATCTCAGATCGGGTAACGCCTCGTCCAGCGTCATGGCCCACGAGATATCGCCAGGGATCAAGACGACATCGTGATCGTCCACAGAGGCGCACCACGCTTCACGGATTCGCTCCGCGTGCCGGTCCCACTCGGGCCCGAAGACGTCCATCGGTTTGTCCACCGCCTGCGCCAGATGCAGGTCGGCGAGCGCGAACAAGCCCATGCCCATGCCCCTTTCTGCACACCGATGATAGCACGGCCAAAGGATGGACACCAATCCGGAGCCCCGCGCGGGGCTGGTTTTCCTGATGGAGAGACTCCCAGCCAAGAGGAGTGGCGCCTCCGCTCGTTCGCCGGCATGATGAAGGCGATGGGGGTGACGCGGGTGTGGACCGACGAACAGTGGGCGATCATCGATCGATCTCCTGCGCCGACAGTGATCTTCGCTGCGCCGGGGAGTGGGAAGACGAGCGTACTTGTGGAACATGTGGCGATGCAACTGGTTCATCGCAGAATTGCACCGGCAGAACTGATGGCGGTCACCTTCACCCGGCAGGCGGCCCTGGAGATGCGCCGAAGGCTGGGTCGGGACAGGCGTGTGTCGGGTTCTCAGGTGGAATCCTTGCGGATCGGCACCTTTCACGCGCTGCTGTTCCGTTGGCTGGCGAAAGCGGGTGTTCCGGTGTCGATCCCGCTGCAGGGCGACGAGCAAAGGGCGCTCGCGCGCAAGGCGCTGGCCCGTGAAGGACTTCACGGGCCGCGGTATGTACGGGCCTTTCTCAGCTGGATGAACCGGATGAAATCCGTTTGGCCTCCGGTGCACCCGCGGCCGGCATGGAGAGGGCCTCGCGAGATGAGGGCATTCGCCAGGGCCGGGCGGACGTACGAAGGTGCGAAGACGCGTATGGGGCGGTGGGATTTCGACGACATCCCGATCACGTTCGCACGGGTGCTGGAAGAACATCCCTCGCTGTTGACTCGGACGGAGCGCCTTGCCTATTTGGTCGTTGACGAATTTCAAGACACCAACCCTGTGGAGTGGCACGTGGTACGGGCATTGGCGCGGACCTACCAGTGCCCGGTGTTCGTGGTCGGAGACGACGATCAGTCCATCTACGGGTTTCGGGGCGCCTCCCCGAGATGGTTGCTCGAATTTGGCGGCGTCATGGGGGCAGATCCCCACTGGTTATCGACGAACTTCCGCTCGGACGCCGAGATCGTCGCCCGCGCCGAACGGCTGATTGGACATAATCGCATGCGGATGCCAAAGCGCGTCCGGCCGGCCAGTTCAGATCCGGGATCCGTATGCGCGTTCACCGCAGCGGATGAGGATGAAGAGGCGCGGGAGGTGGCGGCTTGGCTCGAGGACCTGCGCCGTCGGCATCCATCCTGGTGTTTCGCGGTGATGGCACGCACTCGACTTCAATTGATGCGCGCCTGGCGGGTGTGTAGGGAGAAGGTGGAGAGGGTGGAGTGGCGGACCTTTCACGACGGGAAAGGGCGGGAATGGGACGCTGTGGCCATCGTGGGCGCCGTCGAACCCAATCCGTATCTGGCCAATCAGCCGGAAACGACTGCGCAGTGGGAGGAGGAGCGGCGGCTGTTTTACGTGGCGCTGACCCGGGCGCGGCACGTGTGCGCGATCTGGACGCCCGTCCGCGTCGCACGGCAAGCGGTCAGGCCGGTTCGGTTTGTGCACGAGATGGGGTGTGAACCCGACGTCGGGTATCCATGCGCCCGGCGAGGTTGGATCAAAGATGGTCGACACATGCATTGAATGCCGCCACTGCAGGCCCACCGGCACATGCGGAAGGCCGACCGGCACATGCGGAGTGGGATGGGAAGTCATGGGGAACCGGGACTGCGAAGTGAACGGCCGTTGATGGGATGTGACCGGCTGCTGATGGGCAGTCAACGACCGCTGATGGGATGTTGCCGGGCGCTCGCGGGGATGACCGGCCGCTGACGTCGACGGTTCATCAAGCGCTGACATCGACGGTTCATCAAGCTCAGTGGTCGTGGGTTCGCCTTTTGACGGTTTGCAACGTTTTTCTCTCATGCTCAAATGTGTCCTATTGCACAGCCGTCGGCGGCGTGGTATATTACTCGACGTCGCTGCTGCGACGGCTGTGGCGTCGGCACCGTTGCTGGCGGCATGGCTGCGACGGCCACGGCGCCGGTCAGGCGATCGGGTGCCGGGCAGCGAAGCCATCCGGAGGAGGTCATCCCAGAGGAAGCCTTCCAGAGAAGGCTGCCCAAGCGGAGGTCCTCCAAAAACCCCCACTTCCCATCGAGGATGCGGTGTGGTAAGATGGATGGCGCCGCCCAGAGCGGCGAAGTGAGAAAGCGACTGGTTCCTTGAAAACTGAACACGCCATGAGAGCGAACGTACGAAGTGATTCGCGAGAATCACAGGATAGGTTTGAGAGTTTGATCCTGGCTCAGGACGAACGCTGGCGGCGTGCCTAATACATGCAAGTCGAGCGGGTTTCAAGGGGCTTGCCTCTTGGAGCCAGCGGCGGACGGGTGAGTAACACGTGGGCAATCTGCCTGTCAGACCGGAATAACGCCTGGAAACGGGTGCTAATGCCGGATAGAGCAATGGGCAGGCATCTGCCTGTTGGGAAAGGCGCAACTGCGCTGCTGACAGAGGAGCCCGCGGCGCATTAGCTAGTTGGCGGGGTAACGGCCCACCAAGGCGACGATGCGTAGCCGACCTGAGAGGGTGACCGGCCACACTGGGACTGAGACACGGCCCAGACTCCTACGGGAGGCAGCAGTAGGGAATCTTCCGCAATGGGCGCAAGCCTGACGGAGCAACGCCGCGTGAGCGAAGAAGGCCTTCGGGTTGTAAAGCTCAGTCACCCGGGAAGAGCGACCTGCGGAGTGGAAAGCCGCAGGGGAGACGGTACCGGGAGAGGAAGCCCCGGCAAACTACGTGCCAGCAGCCGCGGTAATACGTAGGGGGCGAGCGTTGTCCGGAATCACTGGGCGTAAAGCGTGCGTAGGCGGTCAAGCAAGTCCGAGGTGAAAGACCGAGGCTCAACCTCGGGGTGGCCTTGGAAACTGTTTGACTTGAGTGCTGGAGAGGCAAGGGGAATTCCACGTGTAGCGGTGAAATGCGTAGATATGTGGAGGAATACCAGTGGCGAAGGCGCCTTGCTGGACAGTGACTGACGCTGAGGCACGAAAGCGTGGGGAGCAAACAGGATTAGATACCCTGGTAGTCCACGCCGTAAACGATGAGTGCTAGGTGTTGGGGGGGTTACCCTTCAGTGCCGAAGGAAACCCAATAAGCACTCCGCCTGGGGAGTACGGTCGCAAGACTGAAACTCAAAGGAATTGACGGGGGCCCGCACAAGCAGTGGAGCATGTGGTTTAATTCGAAGCAACGCGAAGAACCTTACCAGGGCTTGACATCCCCCTGACAGCGCTAGAGATAGCGCCTCCCTTCGGGGCAGGGGAGACAGGTGGTGCATGGTTGTCGTCAGCTCGTGTCGTGAGATGTTGGGTTAAGTCCCGCAACGAGCGCAACCCTTGACCTGTGTTACCAGCGCGTAAAGGCGGGGACTCACAGGTGACTGCCGGCGTAAGTCGGAGGAAGGTGGGGATGACGTCAAATCATCATGCCCTTTATGTCCTGGGCTACACACGTGCTACAATGGGCGGTACAACGGGAGGCGAGGCCGCGAGGCGGAGCAAAACCCTGAAAGCCGCCCCCAGTTCGGATTGCAGGCTGCAACTCGCCTGCATGAAGCCGGAATTGCTAGTAATCGCGGATCAGCATGCCGCGGTGAATACGTTCCCGGGCCTTGTACACACCGCCCGTCACACCACGAGAGTCGGCAACACCCGAAGTCGGTGAGGTAACCCTCGCAAGAGGGAGCCAGCCGCCGAAGGTGGGGCTGATGATTGGGGTGAAGTCGTAACAAGGTAGCCGTATCGGAAGGTGCGGCTGGATCACCTCCTTTCTACGGAGCAAGGAACTCTCAGGCGTGTTCGGTTTTGAGGGGGCGAGACCCGTGGGGGAGACCATGGGGGTAGCTTTCTCGATGTACCTTGGAAACTGGATACCGAGAGACGCTTCTGACGTGGAAACGTCAGGGGTGACCTGCGACAGGTGAAGATAGGAAGGGCGCACGGTGGATGCCTAGGCGCCAGGAGCCGATGAAGGACGGGGCGAACGCCGATATGCCACGGGGAGCTGTAAGCGAGCATTGATCCGTGGATGTCCGAATGGGGGAACCCACCGGCCGTCATGGGCCGGTACCTTGCACTGAATGCATAGGTGCAAGGGGGCAACCGGGGGAACTGAAACATCTCAGTACCCCGAGGAGAAGAAAACAAGAGTGATTCCGCAAGTAGTGGCGAGCGAACGCGGAGGAGCCCAAACCAGCGCGGTGTGAGAGGTTGCAGCCGTTGCCGCGTTGGGGTAGCGGGGCATACAGGCAAGCCGCTGCAACGGCTTGACGGAGTGAGAAACTGCATAGGTAGCCGAACGGCATGGGAAGGCCGGTCGTAGAGGGTGAGAACCCCGTAGGCGAAACCGATGCAGCTCCGGAGTATGACCCCAAGTACCGCGGGACACGAGGAACCCCGTGGGAATCCGGGAGGACCACCTTCCAAGGCTAAATACTCCCTGGCGACCGATAGTGGAGAGTACCGTGAGGGAAAGGTGAAAAGTACCGCGGGAGCGGAGTGAAAGAGAACCTGAAACCGTGTGCCTACAATCAGTCGGAGCACGCGTTGGCGTGTGACGGCGTGCCTTTTGTAGAATGAACCGGCGAGTGATGTTAGCGGGCGAGGTTAAGGCGAAAAGCCGGAGCCGAAGCGAAAGCGAGTCTGAAAAGGGCGGATAGTCCGCTGACATGGACCCGAAACCGGGTGATCTACCCCTGGCCAGGGTGAAGTGCGGGTAACACCGCATGGAGGCCCGAACCCACCGGCGTTGAAAAGCCGGGGGATGAGCTGGGGGTAGGGGAGAAATTCCAATCGAACTCGGAGATAGCTGGTTCTCCCCGAAATAGCTTTAGGGCTAGCGTCAAGTGGACAGAGGCGGAGGTAGAGCACTGATTGGGTGCGGGGCCCGGCCAGGGTTACCAAGCTCAGTCAAACTCCGAATGCCGCTTCGTGGGTGCTTGGCAGTCAGACTACGAGTGCTAAGATCCGTGGTCGAGAGGGGAACAGCCCAGACCAACAGCTAAGGTCCCGAAGTGCCAGTTGAGTGGGGAACGATGTGGCGGTGCACAGACAACCAGGATGTTGGCTTAGAAGCAGCCATCATTTAAAGAGTGCGTAATAGCTCACTGGTCGAGTGTCGCTGCGCGGAAAATGTAACGGGGCTAAACTGGCCACCGAAGCTTTGGATACGGAGACGTATGGTAGGGGAGCGTTCCGCTTGCGGGGAAGGTGAGCTGTGAGGCGAGCTGGAGCGAGCGGAAGAGAGAATGCCGGTATAAGTAGCGAAAAGACAGGTGAGAATCCTGTCCGCCGAAAGCCCAAGGGTTCCTGGGGAAGGATCGTCCGCCCAGGGTAAGTCGGGACCTAAGGCGAGGCCGAAAGGCGTAGTCGAAGGAGAACTGGTGGAAATTCCAGTACCACCTTGGCACGCTTGAGCGAAGGGGTGACGCAGGAGGCTCAGGGGAGCGGCCGGATGGAAGAGGCCGTCCAAGCAGCGAGCGGGGTGTGCAGGCAAATCCGCACACTGGTAACCGTGAGCTGTGATGGGGAGGGAAGGAAAGTACCGAAGCCCTGGGAGTCACACTGCCGAGAAAAGCCTCTAGCGAGTGACAAGGTGCCCGTACCGGAAACCGACACAGGTGGGCGCGTGGAGAACACGGAGGCGCGCGGGAGAACTCTCGTTAAGGAACTCGGCAAAATGGCCCCGTAACTTCGGGAGAAGGGGCGCTCTGTGAGAGCAGAGCCGCAGTGAAAAGGCCCAAGCGACTGTTTAGCAAAAACACAGGTCTCTGCGAAGCCGAAAGGCGACGTATAGGGGCTGACGCCTGCCCGGTGCTGGAAGGTTAAGAGGAGGGCTTAGGGAGAGATCCCGAAGGTCCGAATTGAAGCCCCAGTAAACGGCGGCCGTAACTATAACGGTCCTAAGGTAGCGAAATTCCTTGTCGGGTAAGTTCCGACCCGCACGAATGGCGTAACGACTTGGGCGCTGTCTCAACGAGAGACCCGGTGAAATTGTAATACCTGTGAAGATGCAGGTTACCCGCGGCTAGACGGAAAGACCCCGTGGAGCTTTACTGCAGCTTGATATTGGAGATGGGTATGTCATGTACAGGATAGGTGGGAGGCACAGAAGTGTGGGCGCCAGCCTGCATGGAGCCGGCGTTGGGATACCACCCTTGAGATACCTGTTTTCTAACCTGATACCGTGGAGCCGGTATGGGGACAGTGTCAGGCGGGCAGTTTGACTGGGGCGGTCGCCTCCTAAAGGGTAACGGAGGCGCCCAAAGGTTCCCTCAGCGCGGATGGAAATCGCGCGGAGAGTGTAAAGGCAGAAGGGAGCTTGACTGCGAGACGGACAGGTCGAGCAGGGACGAAAGTCGGGCTTAGTGACCCGGTGGTTCTGAGTGGAAGGGCCATCGCTCAACGGATAAAAGCTACCCCGGGGATAACAGGCTGATCTCCCCCAAGAGTCCACATCGACGGGGAGGTTTGGCACCTCGATGTCGGCTCATCGCATCCTGGGGCTGAAGTCGGTCCCAAGGGTTGGGCTGTTCGCCCATTAAAGCGGTACGCGAGCTGGGTTCAGAACGTCGTGAGACAGTTCGGTCCCTATCTGCCGCGGGCGCAGGATACGTGAGAGGGGTCGTCCTTAGTACGAGAGGACCGGGACGAACCGACCGCTGGTGTCCCAGTTGTTCCGCCAGGAGCACCGCTGGGTAGCCAAGTCGGGGAAGGATAAGCGCTGAAAGCATCTAAGCGCGAAGCCAGCCTCAAGATAACGTATCCCATCCCGAAAGGGAGTAAGACCCCTTGAAGAAGACGAGGTAGATCGGTCCGGTGTGGAAGCGTGGTGACACGTGGAGCAGACGGATACGAATCGGTCGAGGGCTTCACCAGAAGCAGGGAAACTCGGTATCTGGTTTCGAGGGTGCAAGGACACCCTGAAGTCTGGTGGTCATAGCGGAGGGGAAACACGCGTACCCATCCCGAACACGACCGTTAAGCCCTCCAGCGCCGATGATACTCGGGGCGGGAGCCCCTGGGAAAGTAGGACGCCGCCAGGCGAGAGAGAAGGCCCGGCCAGCACGGCAAGGTGCAGGCCGGGCCTTTTGCTGTGTGGTGTGCGGCAGGCGTAGGCTTGTCATGGGCTTGTCGGGATTGCCATGCGCCGCGGTGAGGTCGCGAATGACGCCGGTTGTGCCGCGGCGGATGGCGGCTGGTCTGTGTTAACGTGAGGGCTCAGACGGGCGCCATGTCAGTCGGGACGGCTGAGCGGGGGAGAATGGGTGGGAATGGGGGATGAATGGGGTGTCAATGGGGGGCAAATGGGTGGTGAATGGGTGGTGAATGAGTTGACCGTGGTGCCGAGACCGCCCATTCGGTGAGCTGTAACAAACGAATTGCACTTATGGCACCCGAGGCTGGAATGAATACAAACGGTTTCGCCTTTATTCGCGGGCCTTGGGGCCGTGATAGTGACTGTTTTTCATGTAAGCGGGCGGACGGGGAGCCGGGGCGGAGCGGATAACGCAACGAAACCACCTTATGGTGTCGGCGGGGGTCCGAGTTAAATTCGAAACGTCCACTATCGTGCCGGGTCCCCAGAGGATTAAGGTGGAAATCGTTTTTACCCACCAGCGGCACCAGCGCGGTCGGGGTGTCACGCCGTAAGAGACACCGGAGACACCCGGATACCGACCGGCGCAGTCGGGGTGCCACGCCTTTGGAGCCCACCATCCGCTGAGCGGTAACAAACAAATCGCACTTATGGCACCGGAGGGTGGAATGGATACCAACGGTTTTGTATTTATCCGCAGGCCTCTTGGCAGTGATAGTGACTGTTTTGCATGTAACCGGACGGACGGGGAGCCGGGCCGGAGCGGATAATGTAACGAAACCACATTATGATGTTGGCCGGGGTCCGAGTTAAGTCCGAAACGTCCACTATCGTGCTGGGTCCCCAGAGGGTTAAGGTGGAAAACGTTTTTACCGACCGGCAAGCTACGGGCACCGTCTACGGTGGACCCGCCCGCGTATCCGCCTGTCCGACCGTCCGCCCTTGCACCCGACCGTCCGGCTAGCCGGCCGCCCGTCCAGCCGAGCAACCGTAAGGCAGCACAGGTGTCCGAGCCAGACGCTGGACGAACGCGATAGCGGGACGGTGCGGCAGATGAATTCGTGAGAGCGATAGGTGGACCGGTAAGCGTCTTCGCAGCCTGCGGTCCGGCGAGCGGTCGGGCATGAGCTCCGGCCTGCGGTCCATTGATTTGGCGTGCGGCTTTGTGTATCCTTAAGACAGGCTGTCGAATTGTGGCTGAAGACCGGCCTTGTTCGACGCCAGGATCCGACGCATCGAGCGGGTGTGGCGGAATTGGCAGACGCACCAGATTTAGGTTCTGGCGGGCAACCGTGGGGGTTCGAGTCCCTTCACCCGCACCAGCGGACGATGTCATCGTCCGTTTTTTTACGAACCGGCCCTTCCGTCGGGCTTTGGAACGCCGTCGGTTGGAGCGATGTCGGATTTGATAACGGAGGCGAAGCCTCTGTTCAGTGCAAGATCTGGCTACACGTAAGATATGGCCGGTCTAAGACAAAATCCAGATTCGAGGAATCGTCACGGCTCCAGGAAGGCAGCTTGCCCGATCCCTGGGGAATCGTGGTATGATAACGGCAAATGGAAGGCGGGAGGTGACTTCAATGACAGTCACCATTTATGATGTCGCACGTGAGGCAAAGGTGTCGATGGCGACAGTGTCGCGGGTTCTGAATGGCACCGCCGTCGTCAAGGAGGATACAAAGCGTCGCGTGTTGGACGCGATCGCCAAGCTGGGTTATCGGCCAAACGCTGTGGCACGTGGTTTAGCGAGCAAGAAGACACGGACCATCGGCGTCATCGTGCCGGATGTATCCACCGCGTTCGTGGCAGAGGTGGTGCGCGGGATCGAGGACATTGCCACGATGTACGATTATCAGATCATCCTCGCGAACTCAGACGCCCAGGTGAAGCGAGAGGTGGATCTGATCGGCACCATGTGGGAAAAACAGGTCGACGGACTGGTCTACATGACCGATCGATTGGTCAAAGAGCATGTGGACGGTTTCGAGCAGGCCCAGATTCCGGTTGTCCTGTGCGCGACGGAAGACCCGGAGCGGCGCATTCCGTCGGTGAATATCGACAACCGCCGGGCCGGGCGCGATGCCGCACATTTTTTGCTCGATCGCGGATGCCGGCGGATCGCCTACGCGACCGTGCCTGAAGGGCGGTCTGTGCTGGCCGATCGGCGTGGCAGCGGCGTCGCCTCGTGTGTGCCGGAAGGCCATTTGGTGCGAATCGAGTGTCCCGATGGCCGTTACGAGACCGCTTTGACCGCCATCCAGAGGGCGCTGCAGGAGCACCCTGTGGACGGCATTGTCGCGGCGACCGACGAACTCGGGCTGGCGTCCATTCATGCCGTGCAGGACCTTGGAAGACGGGTGCCTGACGATGTGAAGGTGATCGCCTTCGACAACACGCGGTTGGCCACCATGGTTCGGCCAGAGATGAGCGTCGTGGCGCAACCCATGTACGATTTCGGTGCCGTGTCAATGCGGCTGTTGACCAAGCTCTTGCAGGACGAACCGGTCGACACCTACACCGTGACGTTGACACACGATATCGTTGAACGACAGTCGACTTGATGCGAGTGGCCCCGTCGTCCGATCGGACGAGGGGTCAGATGGGCAGGAAGGTTGAGGCGGATCGCATGTTCGCGGATTTCGTGGAACAGCACAGAGATGAGATGGTGAGCACGCTTCAGGCGTTGCTTCAAATTCCGAGCGTGGAAGGGGAAGCGGAACCGGGCGCACCCTTTGGCGCGGCTTGCCGTGAAGCGTTGCAGTTTGTACTCGATCTCGCGGCCGCACACGGGTTGGTGACGCAGAACGCCGATGGCTACGCGGGCCATGTAGAGTACGGGGACGGCGATCCGTACATCGCCGTACTTTCCCATCTGGACGTGGTCCCGCCCGGCAACCACTGGACCTATCCGCCGTTCGGGGCGGAGATTCACAATGGGAGTGTGTATGCGCGGGGCGCCATCGACGACAAAGGACCCGCTCTGGCGACCTTGTGGGCACTAATTGCGTTGAAGGAACTCAATCTCCGGCCACGCCGGAAGATCCGTCTTATCTTCGGATTGGATGAAGAGAGCGGCTGGCTGTGCATGAAACATTACTTTTCGAAGTATCCACAACCGCTGGGCGGCTTCACTCCGGATGCCGATTTTCCCATGATTCACGCCGAGAAAGGAGTGGCCACGCTGCGGATCGACACCCGGGCCGACACGGATTCGATGAACCCCCGTGTAATCCGGTTCACGGGGGGAGACCGGGTCAACATGGTGCCCGATCACGCGATGGCCGTGGTGGACTGCCATTCCGAGACGGCGGCTCAGGAATGGGAGCAGAAACTGGGAAAAGAGGCGCGCGCCAAGCAGATTGACGCCAACATCTCGGTGAAGGGAGACGCGGTGGAAATCTCGGTTCACGGCACGTCCGCACATGGCAGCACGCCGGATCTGGGTAAGAACGCCATCACCCGGCTGGCGGCTTTGCTCTCCTCGCAGCCTGTGGCAAATGCCTCCATGTGGCGAGCGATCGCCGCTCAGGACACCGCGGGTCGGGCACTGGGCATCGATTGCGCGGACGACGTGACGGGTTCATTGACGAGTAACCTCGGGCGCGCGGAGTTGACCGGGGACACGTTCTCCTTCTGGTTTAACATCCGTTATCCGGTGGATGTCACCGGCGATGAACTGGTGCAGCGCTGTCAGGCGTACGTATCGGACAAGTGGGGCGTTCATCTGGTGAGCAACCGGGATCCGTTGTTTGTCTCCCCAGACAGCCCGGTGATTCGATGCCTGGCTCAGGTGTATGAACAGTACACCGGAAACAAGGCCGAGCCCATCGCCATCGGGGGTGCCACGTACGCGAGGGCCATCACCAACGGGGTCGCGTTCGGACCCTTGTTCCCAGGCCAGCCGGACAGGGCGCACCAGAAGGACGAGCATTGGTCTCTGCAGGATTATTTCCTGTGCACCCAGATATACGCTCATGCAATGTTCGAGTTGGCGAATACGCTATAGTAGCCGATTCGCTGTATAATGAACGTAGGCGGATGACCTGCGCCGTCAGGGGCAGGCTGGAGAGACAGACCTGCCCCGGCGCTGCGACGACGGCGTGAGCGACCTGACCTCTGAAAACAAGGGAGGGATCCCCATGCGGGTCGAGCGGATCGCCAAAGACAAGGTCAGAATCTTCATAAGCTACGACGACCTCGAGGAGCGAGGCATAGAGCGGGATGAGATCTGGCGCAACGGCCGCAAGGTGCAGGAACTGTTCTGGGACATGATGGAGACCGCGTATGAACAGGTGGGATTTGAAATCGCCGGTCCCATCGCTGTCGAGGCGTTCACGATGCCGACCGAAGGCGTCGTCGTCATCGTCACCCGGGTACCCAGCCTGCCTCCCCGGGCGGAAGAAGATGAGGATGAGGACGAGGAGATGCACGTCGAGGTCGACGTCACCTACTACTCCACGTTCGTATTTCGCTTCGATGATTTCGAGGACGTCGTGCGCGTGGCGCACGCCCTGCAGGATTATCCGGTGCGCGCGGTCTTGTACCTGTACGAGGGCGCTTATCACTTGTTCCTCGACGAGGACTCGATGCAGGATATGGATTACGATGCGATATGGGCCATCTGCCACGAGTACGGGGAATATTGCCAGGTGACCTCGGCGATGCTCGAAGAGTACGGGAAGCCGATTGTCACTCACAACACCCTGCGGTATATCGCGGATCACTTCCCGCTGTCATAAAGTTGTCGAAGCTGTCGTTGGTTATACAAGAAATGGAACGGGGGCGTCGCCCTCGTTTCTTATTTATCTGTTGTCCTGTATGTGACGCTGCGCGTGCCTCGCTGCGCCATGGCACGTCTTCATTGAAACCAATCGTAGACCTGGATGCACAGTGCGGCGATGGCGGTGGCCATCAGAGGGCCCACAGGCATTCCGCCGAAAAGGGCGATCCCGATGACGCTGCCCACCACGACGCTGATCAACAGGGGTGGGTACTCTTTGAGCAGTTCCAGCCCCTCAGCGTTGATCACGGTTGCAATCACCCCGGCGAACACGGTGATGAGCCCGAGCGGGCTGAAGATGGTCCGCATCATGTCGCGCGCGTCGATCCGGCCGCTCGCCAGCGGCACCAGGATGGAGATCATCAAGAACAACAGCCCAAGTTCCAAGCTTCGCCGCTCGAGCATCGGAAACAACCGGTCGAAGCGTAACATCCGCACGATCAGCAGGAGACTGGCGGCTACCGAGACGATGGTCGCACGCCCCAACACTCCGACGAGGATAAATACGATGAGAAGGATTTCTGGTGTAAACACCCCGCGCTCGTCCTTCCAGGTCCTGTCCCTTCTAAAAATATTCACTGGGTTCGCACGGCAGACCACTGCCCGCTCGGTTGTATCCTGCGGCCACACCCGGACCGGGGCGTGGACGATCGGTGAAATCTCAGGCCTTCGTTCGCCGGCGGAGGCGAAGAGACGCACCGCCCTCGCCGTGAACGGAGCCGGGTGATGTCCGCCCGCCGCCTGGGGACGTCTCCTCAGACCGGATGAACCACACCGCAAGGACTGCGCAGACGACACAAAGAGCCGCAACGGCGGCAAACATCCAGACACGGGGCAAAGTCATGAGGTACGTGATCGCCGGCGGGCCGGCTGCGACGCCGAGGAAACGGACGCTTCCGTAGAAGCTGGTCACCACGCCCCGCAGGGCGCTGTCCACCGCCGAGGTGATCAACATGTTCAGGCTCGGCAGTACGCATCCGGTTCCCAGGGCAGAGAGGGACAACAGGCAAACCAGCGGCCAAGCCCGCTGTGCCAGCGATCCACACGCCACCAGGCTGGCGGCCATGCTGCACAGTCCTCCGATGAGCATCCATTTCATCCGGCGCCGGCGCCTCCGGATGATGATGCCCGCAGCCACCGAAGTGAGGGTCAAGACGCCCAGCGGGATCGCCAGGATCAACCCCTTGCGGAGGCCGTCGATGCCGTATTGCTTCTCCAGCAGCTCCGATAGGTAAAACAGGACGCCGAACAAGGTGAACAGGGCGGTGGCGCCGCACAGGTAGGTGACGGACAACCAGCGGCCTTCCCGCCGGAAGACCTGCAGTAGATTGCTGAAATAGGAGCGCCCTTCTGCGCCGCCATCCGTGCGGCTGGCCGCGGGTTCACCCTTCCGTGAAGGGACCAGCCACCAAATCGCGGCTGCCAGTGGCAGACAGAGGACCGGAAACACAAAAAAGACTGCAAACCACGCCAACAACCCGACCGCCGCGCCGACGATGGGGCTGACCACTTTGCCAAAGGCGTTGCCTGCTTCATTGATGCCGAGCACGCGCGCCCGTTCGGCACCCTGAAACAGATCGCCGACGAGTGCCATGGCGATGGGCGCGGTGCCCGCGGCGCCGAGCCCTTGGATCACGCGGCCCGCCAGGACGAAAGGGTACGGACGAGGCAGGAACCAGCTGGCCAGCCCGGCCATCAGACCGCCCGCGCCGAACACCAACAGGGCCGGGGCGATCACCGCCTTGCGTCCAAATCGGTCGGAGAGCATGCCGGCGAAGGGAATGACCACGCCGGCCGGCAAAGAGAACAGGGTGATCACCAGGCTGATTTGGAGCCGGCTCACCTGCATGCGATTCGCCATCTCCGGCAGGCCAGGGATCAGTACAGAATTGCCGAGCACCATCAACCAGGGGACCAGACTGAGGAGGATCGCCGGTGTCCAATTGGAGGTGTGTCGCATGGTGTAGCCCTCCTTCGACTGCGCCGGGCGGTACCGCAGGCACGAAGTCAGTGTGCCCGGACGCACGCCAGGATATTGCTTTGAACATCGCTGGCTGAGTTGTTATACTGATGGCGGTCTGGGACATGCCTGCGATCGATTCATTTCGTTTTTTTACTAAAGGTGGTTGATGGACGTCATGGAGACTTATCCGGGGACTGAGGTGGACAAACGCGTGGAAGCCGATAATCTGGATGTGCTCAGCAGCACACAACAAGTGATCCGAGAGGCCCTCCATCGCCTCGGATACGACGAACAGATGTTCGAGTTGCTCAAGGAGCCCATCCGGGTCCTCACCGTGCGTTTTCCGGTGCGAATGGACGACGGCAGTGTGCGGGTGTTCACCGGGTACCGGGCGCAGCATAACGATGCCGTAGGACCGACAAAAGGAGGCATCCGGCTCCATCCGGATGTAAATGAAGACGAGATTCGTGCGCTATCCATCTGGATGACGGTGAAGTGCGGCATCGCCAACATCCCGTACGGCGGCGGAAAAGGCGGGGTGGCGTGCGACCCGCGGCATATGTCCTTCGCGGAGATCGAGCGCCTGAGCCGGGCCTATGTGCGGGCCATCAGCCAGATTGTCGGGCCGGCGAAAGATATTCCGGCCCCGGATGTGTTCAGCAATTCCCAGACCATGGCCTGGATGCTGGATGAGTACTCGCATCTGCGAGAATTCGACTCACCCGGATTCATCACCGGCAAACCCGTCATCTTGGGCGGCAGCCGTGGACGGGAGAGCGCGACGGCACGCGGGGTGGCCATCTGCATCGAGGAAGCCGCCAAGGTCAAGGGTCTGGCACTTGAGGGGGCGCGGGTGGTGATCCAGGGCTTCGGCAACGCCGGAAGCTACCTGGCCAAGTTCATGTATGACCGGGGGGCCCGCGTGGTGGGTATCTCGGACGCCTACGGCGCCCTGTACGACGAAAATGGCCTCGATATCCCGGATCTGCTGGAGCGGCGGGACTCGTTCGGGACTGTAACGAAGCTGTTCCGGGACACCATCACCAACCGGGAATTGTTGGAGCTGGATTGCGACATCCTCGTACCGGCGGCCATCGAAAATCAGATCACCGCTGAAAACGCGGATCGCATCCGTGCTTCGATTGTGGTCGAGGCCGCGAACGGCCCCACCACCCTGGCGGCCACCAAGGTGCTGGCGAACCGGGGGATTCTCGTGGTACCGGATGTCCTCGCCAACTCCGGCGGTGTGATTGTGTCGTACTTCGAGTGGGTCCAGAACAACCAGGGCGACTACTGGTCGGAAGAGGTGGTACAGCGGCGCCTCGCGGAGGTGATGTCGCGCAGTTTTGCCACAGTGTATGAGACAGCCCTGCGTTACCAGGTGGACATGCGCCTGGCGGCTTACCTCGTCGGTGTCCGGCGCGTGGCCGAGGCGGCGCGTTGGCGCGGGTGGGTGTAACCGAGGGAGGAATTTTGACCACCCATGGAGAACACATCCTTATCGTGCTGAATGGTTTACCAAAATTCGGCACCGTTCATAATGTACGTATTCGTTTCGATTAGGAGGTACACGATACATGCGCGCGGAACCGCTCACCTCTGAGGGAGGGGGAGAAGACATGGTGTTGCCCAGCCAGCGTGTGAAGGTGCACATTCGCTGCCGAAAGTGTGGCGAAACCTTTATTCTGCGCGGCGTACGGGACGCCAAGGGACATATTGAGACCGGTTTTAAACGCTGTCTCTGCGACAATGAGGATGACTTCGACATCGAGCCGCTGAATTGAAGGGCGGCTCGATTTTTTACATCCGGGGATGGTTTTTGACTGAGGAAACCGACCAGGAACACTGACGACTGGATTCTCTCCCCGTTCATCATGAAGCGCTCAGCCCCGTCTGCCTGCCCTGCAAAGGGCAGGCATATTTGCGTTTTTATAAGCCAAAACTACCCTCACGACATTTCCATGGAATTCACTGGAGGGAGAACGGGGCACTGATGAAGCGGAGGAGACGAGGATGGATCTGCGTGGGCGTGGCGTTGGCGATCGGCCTTTCCGCGCCTGCCGTTTGGCACACGCCGCATGAACCGTGGACGAATGTGGAGGCGTTCACACCGCGTGACCTTCGTTATGGCAGCGAAGGGTACGATGTGTACGAGTTGCAGAATCGCTTGGGTTATCTAGGGTACTACCATGGCCGCATCGACGGGATATTTGGATGGAAGACGTATTGGGCCGTGCGGAATTTCCAATACAACTTTGGCATGAAGGTCACCGGGATCGTGGATAGGAAGACGAAGATGAAACTGGTGGCGGCCAGCAGGGGATGGCACTACAGAGGCTCGTCGCAGGGTAACACCGGCCAGACCGGCGGCAGCAAGGCGGGCGCCGCAGCGAGAACCGCGCCGTCGGGGAACTCCCCGGGGCGGATGCCGTCGGTCCCCGGTCTCAGCCAGTCCGATGTCAATCTCCTGGCGCACGTGGTATACGCGGAGGCGCGCGGGGAGCCGTACCCCGGTCAGGTGGCTGTGGCGGCCGTGTGCCTCAACCGGCTGCACGATCCTCGCTTCCCCCACACCATCCCGGCCATCGTCTATCAACCGGGGGCGTTCACGTCAGTCCAGGATGGGCAGATCAATCTCGAACCGGACGCCACGGCGCGCAAGGCGGTACTCGATGCCGTGCACGGATGGGATCCGACCCACGGGGCGGTATACTACTTCAACCCAAACACGGCGACGAGCGGCTGGATCTGGTCCAGGCCACAGATCCTCAAAATCGGAAAACATATCTTCACCAAGTGAACGAGGAGGGAGAACATGCTGCATCGCACGACATGGGTGGCCATACCGGTGCTGGGCCTGGTGTTGGTCGGAAGCGGCCTGGGCTGGTGGGGATACGGGCAATACCGGGAACGACAGGCGCTGGCCATTGAGACGGAAAACCAATATGAGAACAGCTTTCACAATCTGGCGACGGAGGTAGACCAGCTCCAGCGGGAACTCGGTAAAACCATCGTCAGCGGTGACGCAAACCGGTTTCAGGATCACCTTCGCGACGTCTGGCGCATTACCTACGCCGCCCAGACCGATGCGTCCCGCTTGCCTTTTGAGTTAATGCCGATGCACCAGACGCAGCAATTCTTGAGTCAAGTGGCGAATTCCACCAATACGTGGATCGAACAACAGGCGAAGCCCACCAATGCCTCGGTCCGAAAGCAACTGCAGACTTACTATGCGCAAGCCGGGAAGTTGAATGGCCAGCTGCGGGACCTCC
Source organism: Alicyclobacillus macrosporangiidus CPP55 (assembly GCF_000702485.1). Taxonomy (GTDB): domain Bacteria; phylum Bacillota; class Bacilli; order Alicyclobacillales; family Alicyclobacillaceae; genus Alicyclobacillus_H; species Alicyclobacillus_H macrosporangiidus_B. Next base: position 385,017 of record NZ_JNIL01000001.1, read on the forward strand.
AGGCGACGGTGTTGAACAACCACCTCTCATGGCAAGACGTCAATCGGGCGCTGCGCACGCATCGGACCGACAACCAGGTGGTGGACGGCTTCCGCAAGATGGACACGCAGGCAGGGACGTTCGTCGAGTCCCAGCAGCGCGTACCTTCCCCGGTGCGGCCGGATACAGACGTGTTGTCCAAAGAGCCGGTCGTCGACGCGGAAGGGGCCAAGCGGGCGGTGCGGGCGTTTCTGGGGCTGCCGGCGAGCACCGATCTCCAGGTTCAGGCTGCCAAGGCGGGGGCTCCGGCACCGGTGTACTCCGTGAGCGGGGCGGTGCCGGCCGGTTCTTTGACCGCGACGGTCAGCCAGCATGGGGGGCACGTGTTGTCGATGTCCATCACGCCCAAACCGACCAAAGGGGAGGTCGATTTCAGCGAGGCGGAGGACAAAGCGGCGGCTTGGCTCACGGCCCACGGATTCGGCCACGTGGAAAACACCACCGCACGCCAGTATGACGGCACTGCCTATTACGTGTTCGTGCCCGTGCGAGACGGCGCGCAGGTCGTCACCCAAGGCATCATGGTCAAAACGGACCTGCACAGCGGCAACGTGATCGGCTATGACGGAACCAACTACTTCATGCACCCGGTGCAGGGCCTCGCACCGCGTCGCTTGAACGCAAACCAGTTGCGCAAGGTGTTGAGCCCGGACCTGCACGTGCAGATGCAGCGCGATGTCATCCTGGAGGACCCGGACAAGCACTGGGTTCCGGCGGTGGCGTTCTACGGCACGTCGAACGACGAGACGTACGTCGTCTACGTCAATGCCAACACCGGCAAGGAGATTGAGGTCGAACAGTTGTCCTGACCGCCTTCCCGTCCCTCTCCCTGTGTCGTATAATAGGGAGACAATGGGAGGATGGGAGGGGTGTCCTGAATTGAGCCTGCCGGCCATCGGACAGGTTTTGCGGGTGCGCAAGGGTCCAGAGACGCCTGAATATTACCAGTCGAGGCTGGTGGAGACGGGAGAGCGCGATCTGTTCATCGACATTCCGCTGCACGCCAGCGATCGCACGGCCCTCGACCCCGCGGGACAGGATGTGTGGGTGGAATATCACGGGAGGGACGGGGCACTGCGGCGGTTCCGGACGCAGGTGCTGGAACTCGTGTATTTGCCGTCGCCGGCTTGGCGGATCGTCCGGCCGAAGCCGGACGACATCGCCCGGGAACAACGGCGGGAATTCGTCCGCGTCGACACGGACATCGACGTGAAGCTCACCGTCCGGCTGGAATCCGGTGTCCAGCACGTCACCGTGCGCGCGCATGATATCAGCGGCGGGGGCTTGTCCGTATGGCTTCCGCGAACGATGGTTTTGCATCCGGGCATGACGGTCGAAGCACAGTTCATCCTGCCCAATCCGGAATATCCCGTTCACGCCCGTTGCACGGTCATCCGCGTCGGAGACAGAAACGAGCGCGGTATGGCATTGGCTTCCATGAAATTTGAAGAGCTGAAGGAGTCTGTTCGGCAGCGTATCATCCAATACACGTTCTGGCGCCAACTTCGCTTGCGATAAGCATGCGCCACCGACCCCGTGCATACGTTGAACATGGACGAGGCGGCTCAGGTGCCGCATGGCGAGGTGAAACGCATGCGATTGGGAAGCCGGGTGAAGGGGAACCGCTTAATGGATCGGCAGCCGGGGTTTCCCGCCCATTCGGAGGAACATCAGGACAGGTGGCACATCCTCAGTGAAGGGCTCGACCGGGTGCTCCTGCCCGTGGCGCTCGGCTGTCTGAGCATGCTGGTGGTCGTCCAGGCGCTGACTGCCGTCCCCGCGGTCCGCCGTTTTGTCGATGCTCGGTCGAATGGATACGTCCAGGTCGATCCGCGACCCGCGTCGGCGGCCGCATCCCAACAGGCCGTTCTCCACCTGTACCTCGCTCCGGCAAAGCCCCGGCCGGATCTGCAGGTTCTGGTCAACGGCCAGGTGCAGACGACCTTTCAAACCGTGAACCTCTCCGTCGTCGTTCACGCAGGGGATGTGGTGCAATTTCGCGCTGGGGAACCCGGGGTGGCGTTTGTTCAGGTCGATCACGATGCCGCCAATCTCCTGTGGCCTGCCCCAGGGCAGACGGTCGAGATCGACCAGCCGGATGTCGTCGTCTCCTTGCCCGCGGCCGAGTTTGTGCCTTGACGCCGAACAAATTCGTCTTGCGACCCTTCCGGCGCTGTGCTAGTATGAGGGTGGTCAGTGAAACGGAACATCCTGCCGCTTTCCAGTTTGCTGTTCGTGTGGTCGTTTGAAGTCATCATCAGATCACATGCGGTCTAACAGGTGTCGGCTCCGAACGATTGGAAACCAGCTTGAACATCTGGGAGATTGTGCGCTGTGAAAGCGGGCTTCCATGCTCGCTTTTTCATTTGTCTAGCTGACTTCGTGGAGGACGTGTTGTGCGGCACATCAGCATCGCGATCGACGGCCCCGCCGGAGCGGGGAAGAGTACAGTGGCCAGACGAGTGGCCAAGGAACTCGGGATCCTGTATGTGGACACGGGTGCGATGTACCGCGGCGTCGCTTGGCTGGCGGTCCAGCATCATGTTTCACCGGAAGACGAACGGGCCTTGCTCCAACTGCTGCGAGATCACAGCCTCCGGTTTGAGTACCACCCATCCGGCGAGTTGGAAGTCATCGCGGACGGCCAGGTGATCACGCCTTACCTGCGTGACCCGGAGGTGTCCGAGACGGTTTCCAAGCTGTCCGTCCATCCGGCGATCCGAAACCTCCTGACCGAGTGGCAACGGGAATTCGCACAACGGTATCCGGTGGTGATGGACGGCCGGGACGTGGGCACGGTGGTGTTGCCGGATGCGCAGGTCAAGGTGTTTTTGACGGCTAGCATCGAAGAGCGGGCGAAGCGGCGCCAAAGAGAGTTCACTGACAAAGGGTTTGATGTCTCGTTGCAGGAGATGCAGCAGGCCATCGCGGAGCGGGATGCACGCGATGCGTCGCGTTCCGTGGCACCGTTGCGACCGGCGGACGACGCGTATTTCATCGACTCCACCGGTAAGAGCGTCGAGGACATCGTCGAGGAGATCCTGAGCCTGGTGGAGCGGGTGCCGAATGAGTGAGTTCGTCGTTCGGGATCCGTTCTACGAACCGCTGTACCGGGCCATGCGGGCGTTTGTACATATCGCGTTTCGGCTCATGTTTCGAATCCGAATCCGAGGCGTACACAACATTCCGCAAACCGGGCCGGTGGTGATCGGCTGCAATCACCTGCACGTGTTCGACGTTCTCCTGCTGGGCATGGCCGTCCCCAGGTTTGTGCATTTTATGGCCAAGGAGGAATTGTTTCGCCACCGCCCGTTTGCAGCATTGATCCGGTATCTCGGGGCTTTTCCCGTCCGGCGCGGGCTGCAGGACAAAGGGGCGATTCGAAACGCGCTGGCTGTGCCCGCGCACGGAGGTTGTTTGATTGTCTTTCCGGAAGGGCACCGCTCCCGGGACGGAAAGCTGCAGAAAGGGCTGCCGGGCATCGCCTTCATCGCGCGCAAGGCCAATTGCCCTCTGGTCCCGGCGGCCATCATCGGGCCGTACCGGTTGTGGCGAAAGGTGACCATTCGATTCGGAGAACCCATCCTGCCCCAGCCGGCCGACACAAACGAGTCTGTGTTGGAGACACTGATGATGCGAATCCAGAAGCTGCTCGACGAGGGACATGCATGAGCGCCCAGGCATGGGCGGCTGACGGTGTGGTGTACGCCGCGTTGTTGGCGATGGTGTGGGCGTTGCGGGTTCGGCTCTTGCGAGGGCCGGTACGCTCCCGGCGGGAGCACCGCCGCTTCGTCAACCGTTGGACGGCGGGCGCCGCGGGGGTGTCGACGTATTTGACGGGAGTCGGCGTCCTGCACCAACTGCATGCGGTGGGGGCGCTGGCTGGATGGGTGTTGTACGCCGCGGGTATCGTCGCGGTATGGCTAGGCTTACGATCCTTGAGACGCTTCATCCAGGTGCGGGAGTCCGGTGGGTCGAACGCGCCGGGACAGGGTCCTGAGGTGAGTGATAAATAGGTTGACATGGCATGAGGAGGCGTCGTGAATGTCTGAGGAATTGCAGGAAATGTTGAATACCCCCACGCTCAATCCTGGGGATCTGGTCAAGGGTACGGTCGTCGAGGTCGACGACAAGAAAGTGATCGTGGACATTGGGTACAAGTTTCAAGGCATCATTCCGATTCGTGAGTTATCCCCGCTGCGCATTCAACACCCGAGTGAAGTGGTCGCCGTCGGCGATGAGGTCTTGACCAGCGTCCTGAAGCTTGATGAGGACTCCGAAGCGGTCATCCTGTCCCGACGCGAAGCCGCGGCTCGCACAGCGTGGGAGGATCTGATGCAGAAGTACGAGTCCCGTACACCGTTCGAGGTCACCGTTCACGATGTGGTCAAAGGCGGATTGGTGACCGATGTGGGCGTGCGCGGATTCATCCCAGCGTCGCTGGTGGATCTGAAGTTCGTGGACGACCTGGAGTCGTTCAAGGGCAAGAAGATCCGAGTGATGGTGGTGGAGATCGATCCGGAGAACAACAAGCTCATCCTCTCCCGCAAGGCGGTTCTTGAGCAGGAGCAGGCGGAGGAGGCCGCGAAGACCATTGCCTCGCTGCAAGTCGGCAGCATCGTCGAGGGTACGGTTCAGCGTCTGACCAACTTCGGCGTGTTCGTCGATGTCGGCGGCGTCGACGGGCTGGTCCATGTATCTGAATTGGCCTGGCATCATGTGGCGGATCCGTCAGAAGTCGTCAAGCCGGGAGACAAGGTGAAGGTGAAAATTCTGCGGGCCGATCCGGAGGCGGGGCGCGTCTCCCTCTCCATGAAAGAGGCCTCGCCGAGCCCGTGGGAGACGGCCGCGTACGATTTCCACCCGGGTGACGTGGTGACGGGCGTGGTGCGCCGTGTGGTCGACTTTGGGGCGTTTGTCGAGCTCAAACCGGGACTGGAAGGGCTGGTGCACGTATCGCAGATTTCGTACGAGCACGTGGCCAAGGCGTCGGACGTCCTGCAAGAAGGCCAGGAAGTCAAGGTCAAGGTGTTGTCGGTCGAACCCGAGCGTCAACGGATCTCCTTGTCCATCAAGGACGCGGAGTCCCGCGGCGGTGGCGGCGGGGGCCGGCGGGAACCGCGCCACACTTCGTACGAGGACCGCTCGACCGGAAGCACAGGTGCGACCATCGGCGATTTGTTCCGTGATCTGTTCAACAAGGGTTGAACCGAGGCGGAGCGACGCCGTTGAAGCCCCCTGGTGGGGGCCCTTGGGCCGAAAACGGGATCCGGACATCCGGATCCCGTTTTGACTTCGGATAAGCGGCGGGGGCCGGGGTACACTGGGAATCGTGAACGTCTGCCAGGAGGGAGACAGATCCGCAGTGGACACTTACTATCCGTCGTTCGTCTGCTGCGCAGCGCTGATCGGCCTGTCCGCCCTCGCACGCGCGGAGCGGCTCGCGGCGTGGGTGGAGGCGGGCCGCTTCGCCTTGGGCGGGTGCGGGGCCGTGTACCTTTTGGCGCTGTGGGTCTATTTCATCTACCCGCAGTGGGCCACCCCCGTTTGGGGGCTGACCGTGGCGGGCATGTCGGCGTTGGCCGGCGTTCGCGGCGTTCCCTGGTCGCGCCGAATCCGCGCTGCCCTCATCGGAATCGTCGCTGGATGGACCGTCCTTCGTGTCTGGGAGGAGCACCCGTTCGCAGTTTGGCACGGGCTTCCCTCTCTGTGGCTCCTGTCTGCCGGATGCGGGTGGGGGATCGCCGCCGCTTGCGAACGCCCCCGGGAACGCCTCGTGGCGTTGGGGGGGCTGGCGTTGGGAGGCTCCACCCAGACGTGGGTAGGCCTGGCGATGGCAGGGGAGGGGTGGGCCGCTGCCGGAAACGCATCCGCGTTGATCTGCAATGTCACCTGGTTGACGGCGGCGCTGGTACTCGGCTGGACGGTTCTAGCCTGCTGGAGGCGCGAGATGACGGGCGGTCGACCGCGACCTTCCATTTGACTGGGGTCGCCCGCCTGCCGCATAATGAGGAAATGACGAGTTTTGAAAGTCAGGAGTGCTGCCGGTGCCGAAAATCCAGCGCATTCATCCCGGCTCCCTCGCAGAAGAATTGGAACTGGAGCCGGGCGACGAACTGTTGAAGATAAACGGGCAACCCATTCGGGATATCGTGGACCTTCAGTTCGCACTCGCCGCAGAAGAGATCGAACTTGAGGTCAAGAAACGGGATGGCGAGATCTGGGTGCTCGAGGTGGAAAAGGGATACGACGAGGGGCTCGGGGTCGATTGGGAGCACCCGACGGTCGACCGCGTGCGTCTGTGCCACAACAAGTGCGTCTTTTGCTTTGTCGATCAAATTCCGTCCAACATGCGCCAGACGCTGAACGTTCGGGACGACGACTACCGGCTTTCGTTCCTGCATGGGAACTTCGTCACATTGACCAACGTCAAGGACGAAGAATTGGAGCGCATCATCCGCTTGAAGATGTCTCCCTTGAATATCTCCGTGCACACCACCAACCCGGAATTGCGCGTGCGAATGCTGGCCAACCGGCGGTCGGGCGAAATCCTCCGCCAGATCGACCTACTCGCTAAGGGCGGCATCGAGATGAACACCCAGGTGGTGCTGTGTCCAGGTTGGAACGATGGTGACGAGTTGGACCGGACCATTCGTGAACTGGCGCCTTTTTATCCTGCCGTCCGGACCCTGTCGGTGGTACCGGTCGGCCTGACGAAACACCGCCGCGGCCTCCACAAACTGCGCCCCTACACGCCCGAGGAAGCCCGACAGGTGATCGAACAGGTCACCCGTTGGCAGGAACACTTCCAGGAGACCCTCGGTGTGTCGTTCGTGCACGTGGCCGACGAATTTTACGTGCTCGCCGACGTTCCGGTGCCGCCGGCCCGGTTTTACGACGAGTTCGCGCAGACCGAGAACGGCGTCGGCGTCATCCGCACGTTCCTCGACGAACTGGAAGAGGTGTGGCCGCGCGTGCCGCGCAGGCTGCAGCGGGAACCTCGCCGCGTCGGTGTCATCACTGGCGTGTCCGCCCAAAAAGTGATCCGCGAGTCGTTGGAACGCTTGTCGGGCGTCCCCGGATTGGTCACCCGGGTGTTTCCGATTGTCAACGATTTTTACGGACACCATGTCACCGTGACGGGGCTCATCACCGGCACAGATATCGTGCAGCAGCTTCAGGGACAGGTGAACGACCTGGACACGCTGCTGTTACCGGACATCATGCTCAAGGACGATGCGGACGTGTTTCTCGACGACTACACCGTGCAACGGGTGGAGGAGGAGTTGTCCCTGCCTGTCACGGTGGTCCCGGCGACCGGGAGCGGACTGCTGTTCGGCGCCATGGGATATACGCAATCACTTCCGCCTCGACGGCGGTACGAGGCGACCTTGCGGGTGATGGAGGCTCCGCAGGAGGAGCCCCCGTTGGCCGCATCGAATGGCTGAGGAAACTGAGCGAACGGGACTGAGGATATGGCATTACCGATGGTCGCGATCGTCGGACGCCCGAACGTGGGCAAGTCGACGTTGTTCAACCGCGTCGTCGGACAGCGCATCTCCATCGTGGAGGATGTGCCCGGCGTCACGCGGGATCGCATTTACGCGAAGGCAGATTGGAACGGCCGCGAGTTTCACGTCATCGATACCGGCGGGATCGAAATCAGCGGCGCGGACGACATGGCGAACCTGATCCGAGTGCAGGCGCAGCTCGCCATCGACGAGGCCGACGTCATCGTGTTTTTGGTGGACGGCCGCGCGGGGCTGACCGAGGCCGATCGCGAGGTGGCGGAGCTGCTGCGCCGCTCGCGCAAACCGGTGGTCCTCGGTGTCAACAAACTGGATCATCCCAAACACCATCCGGCAGTGTACGAGTTCTATGAACTCGGGTTTGGCGATCCCATTCCCCTGTCCTCGGAGCATGGCGGCGGGACGGGCGATCTGCTCGACGAGGTGGTCCGGCTGCTCCCGCCGGGGGACGACGACCATTACGACGAAGACGTCATCCGGGTGGCGCTCATCGGCCGGCCGAACGTCGGAAAGTCGTCGCTGGTCAACGCCCTGCTGGGGCACGAGCGGGTGATGGTCAGCGATGTGGCCGGTACGACGCGGGATGCCATCGATTCTCCATTGGAGTCGGACGGGCAGCGGTACGTATTGATTGACACGGCCGGCCTTCGGCGGCGCGGAAAGGTCTATGAGAACATCGAGCGGTACAGCGTGCTCCGCGCATTGCGGGCGATTGAGCGGACCGACGTGGCGCTCATTGTGCTCGACGGCGCGGAAGGCATCACGGAGCAGGACAAACGCGTCGCGGGATACGCGGTGGAGGCGGGCCGGGCGTGCGCTTTTCTCGTGAACAAGTGGGACGTAGTGGAGAAGGACGACAAGACCGCGCACCAATTTGAGAAGCGGATTCGCGACGAATTTCCGTTCATGCGCTGGGCACCCGTCTTGTTCGTCTCTGCCAAGACCCGCCAGCGCGTACACCGGATTCTCCCTCTCGCCCGTGAGGTCGCGGAAAATCATGCGATGCGCATCGCCACGTCGACCTTCAACACGGTCCTTCAGGACGCGGCCGCCAGTGTACCGCCCCCGACCGACCGCGGGCGCCGGTTGAAACTGTTGTACGGGACACAGGTAGCGGTGAAACCGCCGACGTTCGCCCTGTTCGTCAACGACAGCGAACTGATGCACTTTTCCTACGAGCGGTATCTGGAAAACCGTCTGCGGCAGGCGTTCGGATTTGAGGGCACGCCGATTCGGCTCTTGGTCCGAACCCGTTCCTAGACCGCAGACCGGAAGCGGATGCACCCAGGATATGGGCCAGCAGGCGGGGCTGAGGAGGAGGACGGGTGATTCTCCTGTGCGCAATCGTCGGGTATTTGTTAGGGTCCGTCTCCACCAGCACCTTGGTGGTTCGATGGGCGGCCGATTTGGACATCCGGCAGCACGGCAGCGGCAACGCTGGGGCGACCAACACATTGCGCGTATTGGGTCTTCGGTATGCCCTCTTGGTGCTCGCTGTCGATATTTTGAAAGGCATGGCCGCCGTCGGGATCGCGGAGGTCCTTGGACACGGCCATCCTTGGGCGGTCTACGCCGCCGGTCTCGCGGCCATTGCGGGACACAATTGGCCGGTATTCTTCGGTTTTCGAGGTGGAAAGGGCGTCGCCACCACCATCGGGGTGCTGGCTTTGGTGATGTTCACGCCTGCGGCCATCACCGGTGCGATCGCCATCCTTATGGTGGTCTTGACACGTTACGTGTCGCTCGGGGCGTTGACGTTTACGGTGCTCACCCCGGTGGCGGCGCTGTTGCTCGGGTATCCCTGGCCGAAAGTGGCTTTTGCGGTGGTCATCGCCGCACTGTCCATCTTCCGGCATCGGCAAAACATCGGCCGTCTGCGGCGCGGGGAAGAACACAAGGTATTCTCAAAATCGTGACAGGCTCATGAATGGGAGCACCCAGGCGACGGGGAGGGGCTGCGATGAACATCTCGGTACTGGGCGCTGGCAGTTGGGGAACCGCACTGGCGATGGTGCTCGTGGGCAACGGCCACCAGACCACGTTGTGGGCGCGTCGTCCCGGCTTGGTGGACGAGATCCGCACGATGGGCACCAATCATCATTACCTTCCAGGCGTGAGGCTGCCCGCGGGATTGTCGGCGACAGACGATGCAGCGGAAGCCCTCGCCGGCGCGGAGATGGTGGTGTATGTCGTGCCGTCCGCTTCCATGGCGGAGGTGGTGGAGGCCACGAGCCGGTGGATCCCGGACGAGGCGCTGTTGGTCCATGCCGTCAAAGGGTTTGATCCGGCGACGCATCGCCGGATGTCCCAGGTGATCCTGGCAGCGCACCCGGAAGCGGCCTCGCGGGTGTGCGCCCTGACGGGCCCCAGCCATGCGGAGGAGGTCGCCCGCGGCATGCCGACCACCCTCGTCGCAGCGGCCTACTCACGCCAGACCGCAGAGATGGTTCAGGACGCCCTGATGAACGCCACGCTCCGCGTGTATACCAATCCAGATGTCGTCGGGGCGGAGTTGGGCGGGGCCTTAAAGAACATCATCGCCCTCGGGGTGGGCATCGCCGACGGATTGGGTTACGGGGACAATGCCAAGGCTGCCCTGATGACCCGAGGGCTCGCCGAGATCAGCCGGCTGGGCCGCGCGATGGGGGCTTCGCCGCTCACCTTTGCCGGCCTGTCGGGGGTCGGAGATCTGATTGTCACCTGCACCAGCCGCCACAGCCGAAACTTTCGGGCGGGCCGTATGCTCGGCCAAGGCCGGCCGTTGCCGGAGGTGCTGAATGAGATCGGTATGGTGGTCGAGGGAGTCACCGCCACGAGGGCAGCCGTCGAGATCGCTGCCGAATACGAGGTGGAAATGCCCATCTCCCAAGCCATCTACCAGGTCCTGTTTCAAGGTAAACAACCTGAGGAAGCGGTCGACGACCTGATGGGGCGTGAGCGCGGACGAGAGCTCGAAGAAGTGGCGCGCGATCTGGTCCCGCCGGATTGGCTGCGGACGTGACACTGGATGTCGATTGGCGGGTTTGGTAAAATGGCTCAAGGTTGGACAACCCGGTCGAACAGCAGCCTCGTGAGGGAGTTGCGCCAGGGGACCGGTCAGGCGGGAGGATGCGCATGAGCCAAATACCTGCGGATCTGAAGTATTCGAAAGAGCACGAGTGGGTACGCGTCGAAGGGAATCGGGCGTACGTCGGGATCACGGATTTCGCGCAGGACGAACTGGGGGACATCGTGTTCGTCGAGCTGCCGGAGGTCGGCGCGCAGGTCACGGCCAATGAGACCTTTGGCACGGTGGAATCGGTGAAAACCGTCTCGGATCTGTTCGCCCCCGTATCTGGTAAGGTGGTGGAAGTCAACGGCGCGCTCGCCGACAACCCGGAAAAGGTGAACGAGAGCCCGTACGGAGACGGGTGGATGATTGTGATCGAGATGTCGAATCCGGAGGAATTGAACCAGCTGTTGGATGCCGCCGGGTACCAGGCGCACATCGGCGGCTGAGGAAAAGACACGTCATCGCTGGGTTCAGGCGTTTCTCTTCGGCGCCCGTGCACAGGCGTTGCGAAGGCCAACGCCCCACGTCAACCCTTGGGACAGCCCGCAAGCGGAAGCTTGCGGGCTGTCCTGTTCTGGTGGTTCTACCGGCACGGCTCGGACAGTATACATAGGGTGTCAGCGGCGGCAGGGCCCTCTCCGGCATACGCCGACATTCCCTGCATATATATGTTAGCGTCCCACCGCATGGGACAGATCCTGGGACTGTCAGTGGCCCGGGGAGGTGTACGGGCGGAGCTGTCTACGCCGAAAACTTGGGGGGCCTGGTGTCCAGCGGGTTGGGCTGTGCTCCGATACGGATTCCAACGGGGCGTCCGGAAGCCGCTCGGGCCCGCAAACGAGGAGGAGGAACGCGTGGAGAAGTTCGACGTTTTTAAAGACATCGCGGAGCGGACAGGGGGCGACATTTATCTCGGCGTAGTCGGCCCCGTACGCACTGGCAAGTCCACGTTCATCAAGAAGTTTATGGAGCTCATTGTGCTGCCCAACATCAAGGAGGAGGCGGACCGAGTACGCGCGACCGACGAACTGCCGCAGAGCGCGGCCGGGAGGACCATCATGACGACGGAGCCCAAGTTCATTCCCAACCAGTCCGTCGAGATAACGGTCGCCGAGGGACTTGATGTCAATGTGCGCGTCGTCGACTGCGTGGGTTACGCGGTAGAGGGCGCGAGAGGATATGAGGACGAAAACGGGCCCCGCATGGTGACCACCCCATGGTTCGATGAACCGATTCCGTTCCAGGAAGCGGCGGAGATCGGCACGCGCAAAGTGATCGCGGATCATTCGACGCTGGGCGTGGTGGTCACGACCGACGGGACCATCGCGGAGATCCCGCGGGAGGGGTACGTGTCCGCCGAGGAACGAGTGGTGCAAGAACTGAAGGAGTTGGGCAAACCCTTCGTGGTCATCGTCAACTCCGCCCATCCGGAGCACCCTCGCTCCCAGGCGTTGCGTGCCGAGTTAGCCGAAAAATACGATGTGCCCGTTCTCCTGTTGTCCTGTGCGACGTTGACGGTGCACGAGATCCACTCGGTACTTCGGGAAGCGCTGTACGAGTTTCCGGTCAAGGAGGTCAATGTCAATCTGCCCAACTGGGTCATGGTCCTCGACGAGGACCACTGGCTCCGTCAACAGTTCCAGGATTCCGTTCAGGAGACCATTCGCGACATTCGCCGCATCCGCGATATCGACCGAGTAGTGACGAATTTCTCGAATTACGAATTCATCTCCTACGCCGGGCTTTCGCACATGGACATGGGCAAAGGCGTCGCAGTGATTGATCTGTCTGCTCCGGACGAACTGTACGACCGCGTGTTGACCGAGGTGGTCGGCGTTCAGATCACCGGCCGCGACCAGCTGCTGCGCATGATGAAGGAATTTGTGCACGCGAAGAAGGAGTACGACAAGGTCGCGGACGCTCTGAAGATGGTGAAGATGACCGGTTACGGAATCGCGCCGCCTGTCTTGGAGGAGATGACGCTGGACGAACCCGAGTTGATCAAGCAGGGTTCACGCTTCGGCGTTCGCCTCAAGGCCACGGCGCCATCCATCCACATGATCCGGGTGGACGTCGAATCGGAGTTCGCGCCCATCGTCGGTACCGAAAAACAATCCGAAGAACTGGTCCGGTATTTGATGCAGGACTTCGAGAACGATCCGCTGAAGATTTGGGAGAGCGACATCTTTGGAAAGTCACTTGCGGCGATCGTACGCGAGGGTATTTCCGGAAAACTGTCGCTGATGCCAGAGAACGCCCAGTACAAACTGCGCGAGACCTTGCAGCGCATCATCAACGAGGGCAGCGGCGGGCTGATCGCCATCATCCTGTAACCTGTTCAGGGGAAGTCGGATTGCCCTCGATATCCGGATAGACCTGCGAGATCCTCCCATCCGTCCAACGTGGGGCTGAGCGCCCCGCTTTGGACGTTTTCGCCTGAGAAAATTTTCGCATGGCAGGTATAAACGGGCCGATTGCGGAAAAAACGGTAATAGTCTGTGTCATGAAGAGGTGTTCAATATGAACAAAGCGGATCTGATTCAGGCGGTCGCCGATCGCACGGGCATGACCAAGAAGGACGCGACGCAGGCGGTGGAGGCTGTGTTCAACGCCATCTCTGAGGCCTTGGCGCGCGGGGAGAAGGTTCAGCTCGTCGGATTCGGGAACTTTGAAATTCGCGAGCGAGCTGCCCGCAAGGGTCGCAATCCGCAGACGGGCGAGGTCATCGACATCGCCGCCAGCAAGGTGCCCGCATTTCGTGCAGGCAAAGCGCTCCGTGAAGGAATCCAGTGACACCCGCGGGTGCCGCGATGGATTTCCGAACCCGCCGTTCCCTCCCGCCTGGGCGCGAGGACGGCGGGTTTTTTCATATTCTCCTGAGATTCACCGTTGCATCCTTGGGCGGGGTCCGCTATAATGAATGACGCGCGTCAGCGTACGACGGGATGTGGCGCAGCCTGGTAGCGCGCTACCTTGGGGAGGTAGAGGTCCCGGGTTCAAATCCCGGCATTCCGACCAACGAACCAGCGTGATGAGCGCTGGTTTTTCGTTTCAAATGAGGAAATCCATGAATATTTGGAGGAGTGTGGGACACGTGGCGGATTCTTCACCGGTGTTGGGCGAATACTTTGTGATACACGCACTGGAGAACGGCGTTCAGGTCATCGGATTGACGCGGGGGCCGGAGACACGTTTTCATCATGCCGAGAAACTGGACAAGAATGAGGTGATGGTGGCTCAGTTCACCGAACACACCTCCGCAATGAAGATCCGGGGAAAGGTGTGCATCTATACGAAGCACGGCGTGATCCGAAACACCGATTCTCAGGGGTAAAAGCCGCCATACTACGGGTACAGCAGACCGGCGCCGGCGCATCGATGTGGTATAATGTCGTGGGAGCGCACGCGGACAGGCCGATGCGCTCGTTGGCAACAGGGAGGATGAGCGCGGCGTGGCGTGGACGAATCTGAGCGACCTCAGTTTTGAAGATGTAAATGATTGGGTGCAGCGGTATATCGACCACGCGTACCTTCGCGCTGCCCAGGTTCGTCCGACCGCCAGCCGATTTCATTTTGGGGCAGCCCGCACCATTCTGCAGGCGGCAGAGGTTCCTTCGGACACCGCCATTCCGGTGCTGAGCGCTGTGCTTTTGCTGCAGACGGGCCTGTCGATGCATGACGACGTCGACCGCGTCGACGGCCTGAACCGCCAATTGTACGTGCTCGCCGGAGATTACTGTAGCAGTTGGTACTACGCCATCTTGGCCGAGGTCGGAGACGAAGACCTGTTGGCGACGCTCTGCGAAGCGGTCGTGCGGATCAATGAGGCGAAGATGGCTTGTTACTTGGGGATGCCGGACATCCCGCCGCGGCGGTACATGGAGCTGCAGGAAGTCATCCAGGGGGCGCTGTTGTTCGCACTCGCCCAACACTACCTTCCGGATGGCGGCTGGATCACGCAGATCCAATCGCTGGTGCGCGGCTACGTGGTCCAACGTGAGACCGCGGACCCGGTTACCCCCCGCCACGTCACCCTGCGGCAAGCACATGAGTGGCTGGTGGAAGCCCGGGACCGGGTGATGCGGCTGCAGGCCAATGTGCGTCAGCAGCCGTTCGCGGCGTACGTCATGGAATACTTGGGGGCCATCAAGTCGTCGTTGGAGAGTCAATCATTGGCTGAGGGGAACCGCTGATGTACGCCAAAGAGTCGAAGTCTGCCCACGTGCACTTCGTTTTCTCGCAGATCGCCAAACGTTATGACGTCATGAATTCCCTGTTGAGCTTTTGGCAGCACAAACTGTGGCGCCGTTTCGCCATGCGTCACACCCATCTGAGGCGCGGCGGACGCGCCATCGACGTGGCCTGCGGCACGGGGGATTGGACGCTGTCGTTGGCGAAGGCCGTGGGTCCCGAGGGACATGTGGTGGGGCTCGACTTTTGCAAAGAAATGCTCGACGTCGCCCAGGAAAAGATGGAGCGGCGAGGCTACAGCCCGAAGCAGGTCACGCTGGTGGAAGGGGACGCGATGGATCTGCCCTTCGAGGACAATTCCTTCGACGTCGCCACCATCGGATTCGCCTTGCGGAACGTTCCGGATGTGTTGACGGTGCTGCGCGAGATGGCGCGCGTCGTCAAACCGGGCGGGCAGGTGATCTCCCTCGAACTGTCCAAACCCGAGTCGCGCTGGTTTCGCAGCGTGTATTATTTTTACTTTTACCGCGTCGTACCTTGGATCGGTTCACTGGCGGTAGGCAAGAGGGAACCGTACGCGTGGCTTCCGGAGTCGTTGACGGACTTTCCGGATCGCAGAAGGCTCGAGGATTTGTTCCGTCAGGCCGGACTGCGGAATGTCAAGAGTTATCCGTTGACGGGCGGGATCGCCGCGCTGCACATCGGGGTGAAAGCGGAGGACTGAGGATGGAGTTTCAAGAAGTGTACCGGCGTTACCGTCCGGAGCTGCATCAGGTCGAGGCGATCCTCCTCGATCAACTGCGGGTGGGCGAGGACGCGTTGACGGAGTCTTCAGGACAGCTCATCCGGGCCGGCGGCAAACGCATCCGTCCCCTGTTCGCCCTCATCTGCAGCCGCTTCGGCGATCCCGCGAGTGACCGCACCAGAGTCCTCCGGGTGGCCGCAGCCTTGGAGATGGTGCACATGGCCACGTTGGTTCATGACGATGTGGTGGATGATGCCTCTCTCCGACGAGGACAACCCACTGTCCGCGTGCGGTTTGGGAATCGGCCGGCCATGTACACGGGTGACTTTCTGTTCGCCAAGTCGATTCAGCTGCTGACCACCGTGGAACGGCCGGATTTGCACCGGGACATGGCGCGGGCCATGGTTCGCATATGCCAGGGGGAGATTGATCAAATCCGCGATCTCCACAACTGGCGGCAGACGTTGCGCGACTATCTGCGGCGGATTGAGCGGAAAACCGCACTGCTCATCTCCGTCAGCTGCCAACTGGGTGCGAAAGTGGCCGGCGCTCCCGTGGATGTGGTTCGAACGCTGCGCAGATTCGGCTACTACACGGGCATGGCATTTCAGATGATCGACGATGTGCTCGATTACGTCGGCGACGAGCGGGTCGTCGGCAAGCGCGTCGGCGGAGACCTGATGCAGGGCAATCTGACGCTGCCGGCTTTGTACGCGGCCCAGCAGGCGGGACGCGGGAAGGAGCTGGCGCAGCTGTTGAGCCACGCTCCGTCCGCAGCGGAGGTCGCCAAGGCGGTGGACATCGTAAAGGAGAGTGGCGCCATCGCCTATGTTCAACGACTGGCCGACCGGTACCGGGAGAAGGCCATCGCCGTGCTGGCAGGTCTGGAGGATCGGGTGGAACGGGAAGAGTTGGCGGTCGTCGCAGCTTTCGTCAACGGCCGGGCATACTGAGGGGCCGTCGCGGGAGGAGCACGAGGCTCATTGCAGGCCCCGCACAAGGAGCCGATTCGCGAAGGCCGTACGGAACGGTGCGATGGCCCGGCCTTGATGGCTGGGCTGCTTTTTTTTACAATAGCAGAGTGTCGCGCGGGCGGGGAACGGCATTCGGCCTCCCGTCCGCCAGGTTCGAGTGGAGGAGCGTGTCAGTTTGGCGACGGAAAAGACTTTTGTGATGGTGAAACCGGACGGCGTACAGCGCGGTCTCATCGGAGAAGTGGTCTCCCGCTTCGAGCGTAAGGGCTTGAAGCTGGTGGGTGCCAAGTTGATGTCTGTGTCGCAGTCCTTGGCGGAGCAGCACTACGCGGAGCACAAAGAGCGTCCGTTTTTCAAGGACCTGGTTTCGTTCATCACCTCGTCTCCGGTGTTCGCCATGGTGTGGGAAGGCGAGAACGCCATCGCCATCGCCCGCAGCATGATGGGGAAGACCAATCCTGCCGAAGCCGCACCGGGCACCATCCGGGGCGATTACGGGCTGAGCATCGGCATGAACATCATCCATGGTTCGGATTCGCCCGCCAGCGCGGAGCGTGAGATCGCCCTGTGGTTCGGCGGCGACCTGCTCTCGTACGAACGGTCTGTGGACGTCTGGTTGGCGTGACGGCGAGCCCCCCGGTCTCCGGGGGGTTTTTTCATCCCTGAACGGCGGTCTTAACCGCACACATGTCGAAGGATGCGATCCCGGTTCTCCCACACAGCCAGGCGTCCGGCCCGTACACAAGCGGTCAGTTGGTGGAACGACCACCAGGTCATGGAGGACAGTCGGGGAGTCAAGGTGATCACGTCCTCTCCAGCCGTGTCGGCTGCGACGGCCTCCTGCAGCAGGATGTCGATCGCGCGTGCCACGACGTGTACGAACGTGTCTGGGTTCCAATCCTCGTTCAATTGGTGCAAATTGACTGCGATGATCCGCCGGCACCCGGCTTGGCGAAGGACCCGAACGGGGACATAGTCTCGGATGCCACCATCGGTCAACAGGCGCTGACCGCAGGGAACGGGGGAGAACACCCCCGGGAGAGAGCAGCTGCCTCGGATCGCGAGGGCCGCGTCGACCACCGGATCGAACCCCAGTTCGCGCGCTGCCGGGTCGTTCGTCAAGGTCACCGGCTGTCCCGTGCACAGATCGGTGGCGATGATATAGTAGGGCATGTGGGCCTCTTTGCGCCCGAGGAGATGTCGGATGTACTGCTCCAGACGCTGGCCCCGGACCAATCCGCCGGGCAGGCGCAACGCGTTTCTTCGTCGGATACGGCGGCTCCAGAGAGCGAACAGGGAGGACAGCAGAGGAAATCCGTAGTCCAACAGGAATGGGCCGGGGAATTGTCGAATGATATCCATCATCCCGTCTGGACGCACTCCGTGCGCGTAGAGGGCCGCGACGAGAGAACCTGCGCTCGTCCCGGCGACGCAGTCAGGGCGGATGCCCATCGCTTCGAGCGCCTGCAGGACTCCCACGTGAGCAGCGGCCTTCAGGGTGCCACCGCTGAGGGCCAATCCCAAGGGACGTAAGGGCGTGAGGCCAGACAAGGGAAACACCTCCCGCGGGCTGAGGTCCGTTTGTGGCGATGACATCATGTACGGGCATGGGAGGCCACCAATGGACGAATTTTTGCAATTCGCCCGGCAGTTGGAACGGTTGACCGGGATCGACCTGACGCTGTACAAGCGGCCGCAGATGGAGCGGCGGTTGACGGCGCTGCGTGAAAAACGCGGGTATCGCCGTTTTCAGGACTACTTCCGCGCATTGGCGGCGCAGCCGGAGATTCTGGACGAACTGTTGGACAAGATGACCATCAATGTGTCCGAGTTCCTGCGCAATCCCGAGCGTTGGCACGCGCTGATGCAACATCTTCCCGAGGTGGCGGGCCGTAGTCTTCGGGCCTGGAGCGCGGCGTGCGCGAGCGGTGAAGAACCTTACACCCTGGCCCTGTTGCTGGAAGAACGCGGCGGTACGCGATATGACATCTTGGCGACGGATATTGATCGGTCTGTACTCGCCCGGGCGGAGCAGGGTTATTATAAGGAGCATCAGGTCCGCACCCTGCCGGCGGAATGGCTGGAGCGGTACTTCCGGCGCGACGGGGATGCATACATCGTGTCGCCCCGCCTTCGGCGGCATGTCCGTTTCATGCAGCACAATCTGCTCGCCGATCCGTATCCCGGATCGCTGGATCTCATCATATGCCGGAATGTGCTGATCTATTTCACGGACGAGGCCAAACGGCGGGTGATAGAGGGATTTTCCGAGTCGCTCGCCCCGGGCGGCATTCTGTTTGTCGGGAGCACAGAGCAGTTCATCGGCGGGGAACGGTTTGGGTTGTCCAGTGTGGGACCCTTTCTGTATCAAAAACGGGGTTGATCCGCGAGAGGGGGCGTTGGCATGGGCGCTGGCCGCAGGCTGAGTTTCGGGCTGCTGCTCTGGTGCACCGCAGTGGGCATCGCACTGTGCACGGGTTGCGGAACCCGGTCCAGCGCCGGGATCACGGACGCCGACCGGAGCGGGCGATTCGCAGAAGCGGTGCAGCTCTACCAGAACGGGTGCAACTCCTGCCACGGGAACGACCTGCAGGGCGGTGTCGGTCCGAGTTTGGCCCATGTCGGTTCCAGGCTGAGCGAGGCCGAGATCGCCCGGCGCATCGCCGAGGGCGGCGGGCCGATGCCCGCCTATGGACCGGGTGGGCAGGCCATCCTCAGCCAATCCCAGATCAACCTGTTGGCGGCCTGGTTGTCCACAAAGAGATAGGGTGGAAGACCCCAGAAGCCTTCCACCAACTGCGTGCTTGCCGTCAACAAGTGGCGACTGGTGGTGCCGCGGCGATGCCACCGTACGGAACCAGCAGGATGAACAGCACGAAGATGATCAGGAACACGACGGCCCACCGGGTGTAACCGCCGAACACGCCATCGACCATATCGAGGTCCCTCCTTGCATACAATGGGTGACTACGTCAACAGCACATGTGGTGTGCGGCGGATTGGGCCGGGCGTTTGTGCCATGGGCGAAAAAATGGGCTGCCCGCCCGCGGGCGGCGGGGAGGAGATGCTGTGAGAATCGGGTTCTTGGGGCCTCGGGGGACGTTCACGGAGGAGGCGGCGACCCGGTATTATCAAGGCCATGACGTGGTTCTGACCCCTTTTCCGTCCATTGTCGCGGTGATGGACGCGGTGCTGGACGGGCGGGTCGACCGCGGGGTGGTGCCGATCGAGAATTCCATCGAAGGATCCGTGACCTTGACGCTGGACGGACTGCTTGAAAATCCGGATCTGTTCGTCGAGGGCGGGATGGTGTTGCCCGTCGAACAGAACCTGATCGGGTTGCCTGGCGCGAAGAAGGCAGACCTTCGGGAGGTTTGGTCGCACCCTCAGGCCATCGCTCAGTGCCGGCGGTATTTGCGCCAGCTCGGGGTCGAGGTGAAGACGTTCGACAGCACTGCGGCGGCCGCAATGGCATTGGCCCGGGATCGCCGTCCAGAAGTGGGGGTCATCGCGCCGGCCCTGTCGGCTCAGACGTTCTCACTCGACATCTTGGAGCGGGGCATCCAGGACTATCAGCCGAATCACACCCGGTTTGGGGTGCTCCGCCGGGGCCCGGCGGTGGACCCCCACGCGGACAAGACCATGTTGCTCATCACGCCGTGCGAAGAACACTACGGGGTATTGGCCAGCCTGTTGAACGTCCTGGCCGCATTCCGCCTCAATCTCACCTGGATTGAATCCAGACCCACCCGCCGCAGGTTGGGCACGTATCAATTCCTGCTCGACGTGGACGGCGGGATGCACGAGGAGGCGGTGGCGAAGGCCATCTCGGTGATAGAGACCATCGGCCACGAGGTTCGCGTGCTCGGCAGTTACCGCACCGTTGTGTTGTGACATGGAGCTGGGGCCTTTCTCCTATCCCTTGCATCGCTTGCGCTGATTCGAAATAGAGGACGAGCAGCGCCACGGCGTCACGGTCCGGTTTGCCGGCGACCTCCCCCCGGGGGTGGGGGGAGGTCGCGGAGAGAGGACCTGTACGTGCGTGGCGTTTTGTCACTTCACTTCCGCAGGGACGACTTCGCGTGCCACACGAGTAATGACCGCGTCGGGCAGACGGAAGGTCACCCCCGCCGGATCGGCGTGCACCAGGTCCACGATATGCGCCAGCGCCTCCTCCGGGATGTGAAACTCCGCGAAGGTCTCCGGTAGTCCCACCGCCTCACGCAACGCGCGGATCCGTTCGATCACGTGCGCCAAGCACCCCTCGGCATCCGCCGGCACCTCCGTGAAGCCGGCGTCGCGCGCGAAGCTCTGAATGCGAGGCAAATAGAACGGTGGCAGTGCGGCCATGACGTTCGGCAACAGGACCGCGTTCGCCAGGCCGTGGGGGATGCCGAACCGGGCGCCGAACGCGTGCGCCATGTTGTGCACCGGGATGGCGTTGAGGGCCATGCTGAACGCCGTGATAGCCAGGGTACTCGCGACCAACATGTTCGCCCGGGCGGAGAGATCCTCCCCGCGGTGCACGGCGGTGGGGAGGTTCTCCAGGATCAGGCGTACCGCGTGCAGGGCGTATGCGTCCGCCATCGGATTGGCCTGCGGGGAGAAGTACCCTTCGATGGCGTGGGTCAGGGCGTCGAATCCCGTGAAGGCCGTCACCCGCGGCGGGAGGCCGACGGTCAGCTCCGGATCGAGCAGGGCCACATCGGCGTTGACGAACGGGTGGATAAGGTTCACTTTGACCTGCAGTTCATCATGGAAGACCACGGCGATGGGCGAGACCTCGGCGCCGGTCCCCGCCGTCGTCGGCAGGGCCACGTGCGGGATGGGGATGTACTGGGCCTTCGGCCAGGTCTCGATCACGTTGCCCGTCAGACCCTCGCGGATGTCCGTGAGGCCCTTGTGGAGCATCCACTTCACGCCTTTGACCGTGTCCAGGACGCTGCCGCCGCCGAGCGCGACCAGGCTGTCCCCGGCACACTCCTTGTAAAAGCGGGCCGCGCGGTTGATGATGCTGGCCTTGGCGTCCTGTTCAATCTCGTCGAAGACCCCCACCAACTGGACGGGGCCCGGCATCACCCGGAACAGCTCTGCCACCTTCTCCGTGATGCCGGCGTTGGTGAGACCTTTGTCGGTGAACAGTACGGCGCGGCGCCCACCGAGCCCGCGCACCGTCTCTGGCAGCAGCGCGCGCGATCCCGCTCCGCTCGTCACACTCGTCCGCACGGAAAACTGGAACAACGAGGTCACATATGGCATCTCACAGCCCACCCTTTCCGTTTGATAAGCGATGGCGGCTTCATCTGATGGCGCTTCACCTGCGCGATCGTCTCGCGGTCACGACAACAGGATGCCGTACCAGGGTCGGTTGCCCGGCTCGTGCACGAGGGAGGCGTGCACGTGCTTGAGCTGGGTGTACTCGTCGAGCGCGTACCGGCCGATCTCGCGGCCGAACCCGCTCTGTTTATATCCGCCGAAGGGCGCGTCGCTGCGGAACATGTGCCAGTCGTTGATCCACACCGTGCCGGCCTTCAGATCGCGGGCGATGCGGTAAGCTCGGTTGAGGTCGCGCGTCCAGACGCCGGCGGCCAGGCCGTAGATGGTGTCGTTGGCGAGGCGCACCGCGTCCGCCACGTCGTCGTACGGAATGACCGACAGCACCGGGCCGAAGATCTCCTCCTGCGCGATGGTCATCCGGTTGTCCACATCGGCGAATATGGTCGGTTCGACGAAATAGCCCGCGTCCAACGCCCCGCCGGTGGCCCTCCGTCCGCCACAGACGAGCCGGGCGCCATCCCGCTTGCCAGCTTCGATGTAGGCCAGCACCGTCTTCAGCTGTGCCTCGGACGCGACGGGCCCCATTCCTGTGGCCTCGTCGAGCGGATTGCCGAGCCGAATGCGCGAGGTCAGCCCTGCGAGCCGCTCCAACACCTCGCCGTAAATGGACCGGTGGACAAATGCGCGCGTGCCGCACTCGCAGATCTGGCCGGAGTGCAGGAAGACGCCGAACAGGAGGCCCGGGACGGCCAGCTCCAGGTCCGCGTCGGGGAGCACGATGGCAGGGGACTTGCCGCCCAGCTCCAGCGTGACCCGTTTCACCGACTGGGCGGCCAGCTGCATGATGCGCCGCCCCACTTCCGTCGAACCCGTGAAAGCGACCTTGTCCACCTCAGGATGCTGTACAAGCGCCTCGCCGACCGTGGCTCCCGGTCCCGCGATCACGTTGAAGACCCCGGGTGGCAGGCCCGCCTCTACCGCCAGCTCGGCCAGTTTGAGCGTCGACAGGGGTGTGTTGGACGCTGGTTTCATCACGACGGAATTGCCCATCGCCAAGGCGGGGGCCAACTTCCACATGGCCAGGATGAGCGGGAAGTTCCACGCCGTGATGGCGGCGCAGACGCCCACGGGTTCGCGCCACACCTGATTGTGACTCGGCGCCGGGAACGGCCGCACGGGCAGCGTTTCGACGTACGGGTACTCCAGGGCAAATTGCGCGGTCTGTTGCAGCAGATCGACGATCTGCAAAATGTCCGAGGCCGCGACCCGGCGGATGGTGGCGCCGGACGAGATGACCTCCAGGTAGGCCAGCTCCGCCGCGTGCTCGGCGATCCGCTGGGCGAACCGGTTCAACACCTGCGCACGTTCCGCCGGTGTGGCGCGAGACCACACACCGCTTTCGAACGCCCGGCGCGCAGATGTCACCGCTTTCTCCACGTCCGTGAGGCCGCCCTTCGCCACGACTGCGGCCGGCGTTGCCGTGGCCGGGTTGATCACGGTGTACGACTCGCCGCTGTCCGCGGCGGTCCACCGTCCGTCCACGAACAGACCGAACTCCGGAATCGAATGTGCGACTGCCATACAATCCCCTCCCAAGGACCAGAATCCGAACCCAGGAGCATTCCTGTTACGAAACTACGGAAGATTCACATGTACCTACTCATATCATAGCAGATTTTTGAATCGGTACCAACCGGTTGGTCGGAATGGCAGCGTGATCGAAACGAGATTTCACAGAGGCTTTCCGTTTCTACCTCCGGCTCAAGCGTGCTTGCCTGCGGGAGTAAAATAGGGGATGGCCTTCATCATGGCAGCGCATGCAGATTCGCGCGTGACGGGGAGCGGGCCGAGAAGGGGTGGAGCGTGAATGAATCGGATCTGGGCGGCGGACATCTCCATCACGCGGGAGCAGGCGCGCGTTGTCATCGAACGGCAGTTCCCGGAACTGGCCCCGGCGGACGTTCGCTGGTGGAACGAGGGATGGGACAACACCTTGTTCGAGGTCAACGAAAGATACGTGTTTCGGTTTCCCAGGCGTGCGGTGGCCGTGGACCTCCTCCGGAGGGAACTGGGCATCCTGCCGCATCTGGCGGAGCGATTGCCGGCCGCGATACCGAATCCGCGCTTTCTCGGCACGCCCGGCGATGGATTTCCATTTGCGTTTTTCGGATACGACAAGCTGCCCGGACGGCCTCCCCATGAGGCTCGTCCGACGGAGGAGCAGCGGGCGGCCAGTGCCGGTCGGTGGGCTCGCTTTCTCCGCGCGCTCCACCAGGTTCCGGTTTCGGATGCGATCCGCTGGGGCATCGCGGACTCGGACGCCATCGGCCGCCTGGACGTCGCCCGGCGGGCACCGCAGTTGGCGGCGCGGGCACAGACCCTGCATGAGAAGGGCGTCCTGACGGATGTTGCCCCGGTGCTCGAGATGGCGGCGTCCGCAGCCAGCTGGGGGGATGCTGCTGGCACCGGCCCCATGGCGGTGGTGCACGGGGACCTGAATTTCCGCAACTTCCTCGTGGATGAAACAGGGGCGTTGTGCGGCGTGATCGACTGGGGAGACGCGCACATCGGCCACCCGGCCATCGACCTGACCGTGGTGTACAGTTTCCTGCCGCCCCAGGCGCGAGAGGCGTTCTGGCGGGTCTATGGACCGGTGCCGGACATGGTGTGCCGTCTTGCGCGGTTCCGGGCGCTGTACGCGTCCGTGCTCATCCTCGAGTACGCCGTCGACATCGGCGACGAGCGGCAGGCGGAAGAGGCCATGCGGGGCATCGCGTGGAGCCTGGCGGAGTGAAGGGCAGCCAGGATCCACGGCCCCCAGGTCACCGTGGCATTCCAAGGCGACGAGAGGGGTGATGAACTGTGGCAGTGCACCTGAAGGATCTCTTGGCGGTGGAGGACTGGCGTGTGGTGCGGACCGAGGGCGTCATGTGCCCGGATGTGTCCGTCGAACAACTGGAATTCTGTCTCGATGTGCCACACGAGTGGAAACCGTCTGTACTGTACTTCTTCCCATGGAAGAAATCCCTCTATGATCCCGCATTGGAAAGCTTGGTCAGAAGGGCGTCACGGGATGGAGCGGCCGGAGTCGCCCTTGTCGTTTCCAAGTCTGAGACGGAACCCGGGCTGCGAGCGCCCTCCCATCTAGTGGCCGTATGTCAGCGCCTCGGCACAAACCTGCTGATCTGCCCCGTGGAGGAGCTGTCGCGCGTATGGACGTCAGGGTTGCAGCGGTATGCGAGCGACGAGATGGACGCGCTGAAACGGCTGCGAGACGATATGCGGGCGGTTGCCGAATTAGCTTCAGAATGTGCGTCGGTCAACGAGTTTTTGGAGCAGGTCGGCAATCGCATGGGCCTGCGGTTGGAATGGAAGGTGCAGCCCGTTTCTGATGCAGCGTCGCACCGGGTCACCGTCGCCCGGAACACGGCAGGATATCTGGTTGAGCGGGGGATTGCCGAACGGGTCACCGATCAGGTGTTGCGGTGGATAGGCCACTTGGCTGCGGCCATACACTATGCGGACGTCGCCAGGGTGCAGGTGAAGACCCACTACCAGGCGGACCTCCTGCAGGTATTGTTGGACGACCGGGCGGATGTGGAGGTTCGTCTGAGGGTGGCCCACCAGGCGCGCCTGGATGCGACCGCGATGACGCAGGCCGTGGTCTTTCTGCAGCGTTTCGATCATTCGTTGGAGAGCCCCTTGCGATTGCACGACCGGTTGGTGGAAGCGGAACAGCGGTGCCGAATCCTGGGGATCCCCAACTTGGCCGGGTATTATCAAGGTCACCCCGTGGTTCTGGTCCAACACCGGACCCATCGCCAAGCGGGGGCAGACTGTACACGGGCGGCGGGCCTTCGCACGCTGGTCGAGCAGTGGGCGGCACCCGACATCATCATTGGCCTCAGCAGTGAACGGCCGTTGCAGGAAGGGGGACGCTTGTTCCAAGAGGCTTTGGAGGCGGCCGTGGTGGGGCGGGCGCTGGACAGGCCGGATTCCGTCATGCAGTACGCCCACATCAGCGGTGACCGCCTCTTTTATGCACTCCTGACCTCTCCGTTTGCCATGTCGTTGGCACAACAACTCTTGCAACCGATCATCGAGAGTGACCGCGTCCATCACACGGAGTTCTTCCGAACGTTGTCCGCGTTTTTTCAATGCAACCGCAAACTGGTGGAAACGGCGCGAGCCCTGAACTTGCACCGCAATTCCCTGCGCTATCGCCTGGATCAGATCGAGCGGCTTCTCGGGTTCAGGTTGGACGATTCGGAGAGGACCTGGCTGGTTCATCTCGCGATTCTGACTTTCCGAACCCACGGGTTTCCGCTTGACCCCAACCCTCGGCGGTCTGGTTGAATCGACAGGCTCTCTGCGCCGAGCTCGGGCGCACCTGTTGCGCCGGCTTTGTGCGATCCGCACAATACTTCTCTCATTTTTGGGCATGTTGTCAATTGGGTTTCTTAACGGACCGCATAAAAATAATAGGAGAATGCAATATGATGCAATGCTTGCGCTCTGCCGACATGTGGGCACTGGCGCTCGGCGCCGCATTCCTCGGATGCGGGGGAGGTGGATCACCGAGGCTCGGGATGTACTTGGCTCGACATGCCCTGGACACCTGCGGGCCGGTGCGCCTGCTGGATTACGAAGAATTGTCCGGTCCAGCGGTGGTGGTCGGAATGATTGGTGCGCCAAACATCGATGAGGAGAAGCTCCCCTCGGGCGATGAGCTGTTGCGTGCTGTGGACTGCCTCGCGCCCTACGTGGACGGGGACTGCAGGGCCGTCGGAGCGCTCGAAATCGGGGGTTCCAACGGCATGTTTGCAGTGGTGGCGGCGGCCCGGATGCGGCTGCCTCTGCTGGACGCGGACACCATGGGACGAGCCTTCCCGCTGTTGTCGATGTCTTCGTGGTTTCTGCCAGAACATTCGGGACGCCAGTTCGTGGCATTCGCCGACGCGGTCGGACACACGTTGGTCATCCCCGGCGAGGACGGGGAGTACGTGGACAAGATCGCGGAGTTGATGACACGCCACTTTGGCGGGGTGGCGGCTGTCGCCATCGGTCCTCTGCTGCCAAGGGTGCATGGCCAGCGGTTGAACCTTGGGTCTTTCACCACGGCCCATCGAATTGGCGTGGCGCTGGAACACTCTAGCGACATCTATTCTCTGTATGAATCACTGCAAGAGTGGACGGCGTGTGAGCTGTTTGTGGGCAAGGTTTCTGAGTGTGTAAAACAGTTCCAGGGCCACTATCCGTACGGCATGTGCACCCTGGAGACTACGTATCCAAACTGGTCGCACATCCGGTTGGACTTTCAAAACGAGTTTCTCTTGCTCAGCCGGGACGGCCAATCGATCGCGACGGTACCCGACATCATCAGCGTGATCGACCTTTCGCAATTGCAGCCCATTACACCGTCCGAACTGGCGTACGGCATGGAGATCGCAGTCGTCACGATGCCTGCCCCGCGGATCTGGCAGGAGGACCGTCGCAGACGGCGCGTGGGGCCGGCGACGTTCGGCTACGAATGGCTCGATGGATATGATTGAGAAGTGAGGGACGAACGTGAGAAAAAACATTGCCACACTTGCGCTCGCTGGGATCGCCGCGCTGGTCGTCACCGCTTGTGGTGCGGCCCCGCAGTCGGGCCAAAATCAACAGGCTGCCAACCACACCGCGGTTTACGGGGCGACCAGCCAAGTAATGATTTTCTGGGATCCCTCGGACAGTTTTTCCAATGAAGTCGTCGCGATGAACAATATGTACGAAACCCTGCTCCGCTACGACCCCAGGGCGGACAAATTCATTCCGGTACTGGCGACGTCGTATGAGAAATCGAAGGACAACCTGACGTGGACGTTCCACTTGCGGAACAACGTGCACTTCCACGACGGGAAGTTGATGACATCCGCGGACGTGAAAAACTCGATTGAGAGAACCATCCACCGCGGAAAGGGAGCCGCGTACATCTGGGATGCCGTCAAGTCCATCGAGACACCTGACCCGCAAACGGTCAAGTTCGTGCTGAAATACCCCGCCCCCATCGATCTCATCGCCAGTTCGCCGTACGCCGCCTTCATTTTTGACACGGACGTGCTGAAGAAAAACGGTGACAACTGGTTTGCGAGCGGACACGAGGCTGGGACAGGCCCGTACATGCTGCAGAGTTGGTCGGCGGACAAGCCGTTGGTGCTGCAGAAATTTCCCGACTACTGGGGAGGGTGGAACGGGCCCCACTACGACAAGGTCGTGTTCGAGACGGTGAGTGATGCCAACACGAAAGCGCAAATGGTCAAGTCCGGCACCCTGACCTATGTGGACATGCTGCCGGTGCAACAGTTGGACGCCCTCGCCAACGACCACAACGTGCGGATCGTCCGCACCCCGTCGTTCCAAAATCTGATTGCCTTCTTCAACACGGAAAAGAAGCCGCTCAACGACCCGAAAGTGCGCGAGGCCTTGAGCGACGCGTTTCCGTACGACCAGGTGATCAAAGACGTCATGCAAAACCAGGCCCGCCAAAGCGTGGGTCCCATCCCGGACGGGCTGTGGGGGCACGACGGCAATTTGCCGGTGCATCACTACGATCTCGACACCGCCAAGAAGCTGCTGGCGGACGCCGGTATTCAGCCCGGCAAGCTGTCGCTCACGCTCACCTACACTGCGGGCGACGCCAATGAGGAACAGATCGCCTCGCTGTACAAGGCCAGTCTGCAGCAGATCGGGGTCAATCTGGAAGTGCGGTCGATGCCGTGGGACGCCCAGTGGAACTTGGCGAAAGCTTCGGATCCACAGCAGCGGCAGGACATCTTTTTGATGTACTGGTGGCCCGATTATTCCAACCCGTACAGCTTCTTGTACAATCTGTTCCACTCGGAGAAGACCGTGAACTTCAACCTGTCGTACTACAAGAATCCACAGTATGACAAGTTGATCGACGACGGCAACGTCAAGGCGGGCGTGGACCGGACTGCTGCGGAGCAGCTGTTCGCTCAGGCGCAGTCGATGCTGGTGAAGGACAACCCAGCCATTTGGATTTTTGATGAGGACTACGTGCGTGCCGTGAGCTCGTCCATGCAGGGATTCGTGGACAACCCGAGCTATCCGAACGTGGTGTTCTGGTACGACGTGCGTCCACAGTGAGCGCATGCGCACAGTGGATAGATCAAGGCGAATCCCCCGGAAGGGAGGGAGGCGTGCGTGCTTGCATACATCGGGCGTCGACTGCTGTTGAGCGTGGTGGTGATGTTTGGCCTGTCTGTCATCACCTTCTTTATCGCGAGAGTGGTTCCGGCTGACCCGGCGGCCCGATTCGCAGGTCCTCGGGCCACGCCGCAGGAGATCGCGCAGGCGCGCATCGAGTTGGGCCTGGACAAGCCCTTGTGGGTTCAGTACGCAAAGTACATGGCGGGCCTGGTGCACGGAGACCTCGGGGTGTCGATTGACACGCATCACGCCGTCAGCCAGGACGTTCTGAACGCCCTCCCGGCCAGCCTGGAACTGATGGTGTGCAGTCTGGTGATCGCCCTCGCGCTCGGGATTCCCATCGGCGTGTGGGGCGCCATG
The DNA here is from genome assembly GCF_000702485.1 of Alicyclobacillus macrosporangiidus CPP55. GTDB lineage: Bacteria > Bacillota > Bacilli > Alicyclobacillales > Alicyclobacillaceae > Alicyclobacillus_H > Alicyclobacillus_H macrosporangiidus_B. The sequence goes on from NZ_JNIL01000001.1 coordinate 414,393, forward strand.
CGCCCCGGCGGACTCGCCGACGGATTGGGACGCCTGTTCGCGGTGGCGGGGGTCTCGTTCCCGAGCTTCTGGCTGGGATTTCTCCTGCAACTCCTGTTCGTCGGCGTCCTTCACCTGTTGCCGGTGGCGGGACGGGTGTCCGATCTCACGCAGGCGCTCAATCCCATTCAGTCGATCACGGGATTTTACCTGGTCGACAGCGCCCTGCAAGGAAACTGGAGTGCCTTTTCAGATGCTGCGGCGCATCTGATCCTGCCGGCGCTGACCCTGGCGGCGTACCCGTTTGGCTTGGTGGTGCGGATGGTCCGCGCCGTCATGCTGGATGTGCTCTCCCAGGACCACGTGCGCGTGCTGCGCTCGCTGGGCATGCCGTCGCGTACCATCGCGTTTCGCTACGCGCTGATAAACGCGATGCCCGCGACATTGACCGTGATCGCCCTGTCGATGGCGTACGCGCTGACCGGCACGTTCCTGATAGAGTCTGTGTTCAGTTGGCCGGGGTTGGGCAACTACACGGCGAACGCGCTCGTCACCAACGACTACCCGGCGATCATGGGGATCACCCTGCTGACGGGGATGGCGTATGTGTTTCTGAACCTCGTGGTGGACGTCTGTATCTCGCTGCTTGACCCGAGAGTGAGGTGGACCGGATGACGGGAAGGCGCGCTCTGGCTTTCGTCCGCAACAACAGGCTGGCGTTCGCCGCCCTGCTGGTCATCCTGGCGATGGCGCTGGCGGCGCTCTTCGCCCCTTGGTTGGCCCCTTACCCGGGAGATGCACACGGACAGGCGCACTCTGCAGAGGCGTTCCAGCCGCCGTCGGCCAGGCACCCGTTTGGCACTGATTCTGTGGGGCGGGACCTGCTGTCTCTGGTTTTGTTTGGCGGAAGAATCTCCCTCTCGGCGGGCTTGATTGCGATTGTGTGCGCGCTGTGCATCGGTGTTCCGCTGGGGTTGGTGGCGGGCTATGCCGGCGGCTGGGTGGATGAGGTGATCATGCGCTTCACCGACGTTGTGTTAAGTTTTCCCGCCTTGTTGTTGGCGGTTGCCATCTCTGCCTTGCTCGGACCGAGCCTGACCAACGCCATTCTCGCGATCGCGCTGTCCTGGTGGCCCTGGTACACGCGCCTGGTTCGATCCCAGGTGGCCGTCGTGCGCACAGCCGGATTTGTGGAAGCGGCGATACTGGCGGGTCAACCGAGAGCCGCGATTGTCACGCGGCACGTCCTGCCCAATGCGCTCACGCCCATCATTGTGCAAGCGTCGATGGACCTCGGTTCTGTCATCCTCACGCTGGCAGGGTTGAGCTTCCTGGGCATGGGCGCCCAGCCGCCGAGTGCGGAATGGGGACTGCTGGTGTCCCAAGGCCGGTCCTACATCCTGTCCGACTGGTGGTACGTGACGTTTCCGGGACTGGCGATTCTCGTGGCGGCAGGCGCCTTGAACATGGTGGGGGACGGTTTGCGCGATGTCCTGGACCCGCGCCAGAGAGGGGCTTACCGCTGATGTTGCTCGACATGAATGACATTCGAATCGATGTGAAGACGCTGGGCGGGTGGCGCAATCTGGTGGATGTCGCACACCTTCACGTGGAAGAAGGGGAGTCCGTGGGCGTGGTCGGCGAGACCGGGTCGGGAAAGACGCTGACGTCGCTCGCGGTCACCCGCCTGTTCCCCTCTCCCGCCATTCGGCTGAACACAGGGTCGGTCCGGTTTCGCGGGGTGGAGTTGTCGAAACTCTCCGCACCGGAGTTGGAGCGCCTGCGCGGACGCGAGATCGGTATGGTCTTTCAAGACCCGAGTACATCGCTGAACCCGGTGTTTCGCATCGGCAAGGTGCTGACCGATCTGGTGCGCACACACCACAAGGTCGGGAAACGGGAGGCTGTCCAACGTAGTCTCGAGCTGTTGCAACGGGTGGAGCTTCCGGATCCGGAACGGTTGTTTTACCGCTACCCGTTCGAGCTGTCGGGGGGACAACGGCAACGCGTTTTGATCGCCATGGCGCTGGCAGGACGGCCGCGGCTCCTGATCGCGGACGAGCCCACGACGGCTCTCGACGTCACCGTGCAGGCTGGCATTCTTCTGTTGCTCAAGCGGCTGCAGCAAGAGGAGGGGCTGGCCATGCTCCTGATCACGCACAACATGGGACTGGTGGCGCACATGACCCAGCGCGTGTACGTGATGTACCGCGGAAGGGTCGTGGAATCCGGGCGAACCAGCGACGTGCTGGTGAATCCCCGCCACCCGTACACCCGCATGCTGATTCAATCCATCCCCCGTTGGTCCAATCGGGGTCAGGCCCTGGCGACCTGGGGGCACGGCGCATCGGCCGCGTCTGCGGCGTCCCCGCCCGCAGGCAGCCATTCCGATGCGGAACGGTGCGCTTTTGCCGGACGCTGCCCGGTGGCGGGTGACGAGTGCTGGCTACGACAACCTGCGCTGACGGCAGTACCGGGGGTGGAAGAGCACCAGGTGGCGTGCTTTCGATGGGAGGACTGCGGTGTTGAAATCGCCAGCCATGGTTGAGTTGAAGGACGTGCGGGTGGAGTTCGTTTCCAAGGGGCGCGGAATGGGCAGACGCCAACGCGTCGTTGCACTGGATGGCGTCAGCCTGTCCATCCAGCCCGGCGAGACGCTCGGCATTGCCGGTGAGTCTGGGTCGGGAAAGACCACCTTGGCCCGCGTGCTCACAGGGTTGCAAAAGCCCACGGCGGGGGATGTCCGGCTGTTCGGCGGCCCGCTTCCCGCCCGCGACTGGCCGAAGTCGCTGCGCCGGCGGATCCAAATGGTATTTCAGGACGCGTCGGGATTCCTCGACCCACGCCAACCCGTGGTGCAGAGCGTGATGGAAGTCTTGTCTGGACTGACTGACGTGCCTGCCGCAAAGCGGAGATCGGTGGCTGACGAGCTTCTGCGGCGTGTGGGACTCGACAAAGACGCGGGCACCCGGTTCCCGCACGAGCTGTCGGGCGGGCAACGGCAACGGGTGGCGATTGCGCGGGCATTGGCGTCTTCCCCGGACTTCTTCATTCTCGACGAACCGACCTCGGCCCTGGACGTGTCCGTGCAGGCGCAGATCCTGAATTTGTTCGTCGACCTTCGCAGGGAGCGGGGAATCGGGTATTTGCTGATCTCGCACGACCTGAACGTGATCGCGCACTTGTGCGATCGTGTGGCGGTGATGTACCGTGGGCGGATTGTGGAAGAGGGGCCAGTGGACGAACTGTTCCAGAATCCCCGTCATCCGTACACAAGAGCGCTGTTGAGTGCGGTGCCCGACCCGGATCCCAGGGTCCCGTGGGAACCGGTGGTGCTGCGACACCCCGTGTCTGGGGAAGACGCGGCGGGACGAGGGTGTCGTTTTCATCCCCGCTGTCCCCTGGCTGGCGACGTGTGCCGCATGGAGGAACCGCCGTGGGTGCAGTTCGGCGCCCAACGCGTGGCGTGCCATTTCCCGTTGGACCGTGAAGGAATGGCCGCCGTACCGGAGCCAGCAGCCGAACGAGAGAGGAGGTATCCGACGTGCGACTAGCGGTGGATGTGGGAGGAACGTTCACAGACCTGGTTCTGTTTGACGAGCAAACGGGTGCCACGAGGACGGTGAAGTGCCCGAGTACGCCGGGAAGGTTCGAGGACGGTGTGCTGGCGGCGGTGGACGAGGTGCGCCCGCGCCTGCAAGACCCCGGGACTGTGGCGTTCATTCACGGGTCGACGGTGGTGATCAATCATCTGCTGGAGCGAAAAGGGGCGAAGACGGCCCTGATCACCACGAAGGGCTTCCGGGACAACCTGGACATTCAACGGACCAACCGGCCCGACCTGTACAACCTGCGTTACCGGAAGCCGAAGCCCTTTGTGGAGAGAAAGGACCGGTACGAGGTGGACGAGCGGATTGGGCCCAGGGGGGAGGTGATCCGGCCACTCAACGTGGCGGAGCTGTCCGAGGTGGTGGACCATTTGCGGGAAGGCCGGTATGAGGCGGTGGCCATCGCCTTTCTGCACGCGTATCGAAACCCTGCTCATGAACTGCAGTGTATGGAGTACATTCGGGAACACCTGCCGGGTGTGTTCGTGGCCTGTTCCTCCCAGGTTGAACTGTGGCGAGAATACGAACGGACCAACACGACGGTATGCTGCGCCTACGTCGGTCCCTCCGTGGCAGATTATCTGCAGCGGCTTGCGAACGGTTTGACAGCCCGGGACATCGGCCGAAGCCGTCCCTTAACCATGATGTTGTCCAGCGGGGGCCGCACCACCTTCCAGGAAGCCAGCCGGTGGCCCATCGACCTGATTGAATCTGGGCCGGCCGCCGGGGTCACCGGGGCGCGCCGGGTGGCCCGTTGGTGCGGGATCCAAAACTTCATCGCACTCGACGTGGGTGGGACGACCGCCAAGGCCGCGTTGGTGGAAGACGGGGAGCCGGAACGGGTGCAGGAGTACATCCTGGAGCCGGGGCCAAGGTCGGGCGGGTATCCGCTGCTGGTCCCCTCCCTCGACATCAAGGAGATTGGGGCGGGGGGCGGCAGCATCGTCCGCGTCAGCGAGGACGGGGCGATTCAGGTCGGCCCAGACAGCGCTGGTGCCATGCCCGGGCCCGCGTGTTACGGGCGCGGGGGCCGCTTGCCCACCATCACCGACGCGAACTTCCTCGCCGGACGCCTGCCCGAGGTGTTGGCCAGCGGCCTGAGACTCGACCGCGATCGGGCTCGTGCGGCATTTGCTCCCTTGGCGGAGCGCCTGCGCATGCCGCTGGAAGACGTCGTACGCGGAGTCCTGCGAGTGGCGGAGGCCAAAATGGCCCGCGTGGTCCATTTGGCCACGGTGGCGCGGGGGAAGGATCCGCGGGACTACGACCTGATTGCGTATGGCGGAAGCGCGCCGTTGCACGCCGTGGCGCTGGCCAGGGAACTTCGCATCCGGAGGGTCGTCATTCCGCCTGCCGCCGGCGTGTTTGCGGCGTGGGGCATGATTCATGCGCCGTACCAGGTGGACCGAATGAAGACGGTGAACGCCCCGTGGCCGGAGGGACGAGCAGAGGTGGAGTCCGTGTGTGCCGCGCTGCGCGACGACGCGGTCTCCAAGATCCAGTCCATGGGCAGACGTGCTGGACATGCCCGGGTGTATCTTGAGGTTCGCTACGTGGGACAGGCCCGGTCGCTCACCGTGGAAGCGGATGACGCGGACCTCGTACACATGCGGTTCACCAAGGCGCATCGAGAAAAGTACGGGTTTACGCTCGATGCACCATTGGAGGTGACCGGGGTCCACGTGGTCGTCACCGACCAGGACGAGACAAGCGAGTCCGGTACGTTTGGCGCCAAGGTACAACCCCGGGGACAGGAACAAGCCGGCGCCGCCGCCATTGGGATGCGCCAGGTGCTGACCCATGACGGGTGGCGGAAGGCGCCCGTATATCGGCGGGAGGCATTGGCGGCCGGGGCCGTGGTGACCGGACCGGCGGTGGTGGAGGAGGAGACCACCACCACCTATGTGCCGCCGGAGGCCGTTTTGACCGTCGACGCATACGCCAACATGATCATCCAGGTCGGGGGGTGAGTGTTTGGATCCATTCGCTTTGTCGATTGTCGAGGGAGCGCTGGTCGCTGCCAGCGATGAGATGTTTCAGGTGGTTCGCCAGACCAGTTACAGCCCCATCATTTACGAGGTGCTCGATTACGCCACTGGCATCACGGACGCCAATGGCAGGCTCGTGGTGCAAGGCAACGGAGTGACCGGATTCCTCGGCAGTTTGTCCTCAGGTGTTCAGGCTGTGTTGCAAAAGTACACAGACATCGGGCCGGGCGACGTGTTCATCGTCAACGACCCGTACACGGCGGGCGGCAGCCACCTGTCCGACGTCACCGTCGTGCGTCCCTTCTTCCACAACGGAACCCTGCTCGGGTTTGGTGCCAGCAAGGCGCACTGGACCGAGATCGGTGGTGCGAAACCCGGCAGTTGGTCGAACGACGCGGCGGATGTATACGCCGAGGGTCTGTACATTCCGCTCATGAAGATTGTGGACCGCGGGGTGGTCAACGAGACCCTGATGGCGCTGATTGCGGCGAACGTCCGAACCCCTGTCTACACCCTCGGAGACCTGCAGTCCCAACTGGGTGCGCTGGTGATCGGTGAACGCCGGGTGGCCGAGGCGGCCGCCAAGTACGGGACGGAGACCGTGCTGGAGGCGATGGCATCGATTCTCGACCGTGGCCGCAAAGCCGCATTACGGGCCTTGCGACGGCTGCCGAAGGGGACGTATTTCGCGGAGGATTACCTGGACTCCGACGGGGCGACGGATCAACCGGTCTACGTGTGTGTCAAGGTGACCATTGATGACGACACGTTCACGGCGGATTTTACCGGCAGTTCTCCGAGCGTGGCGAGCACCATCAACGCCACCTGGCCGAGCTTGGAGTGCGGCGTGCGGACGACGTTTCGCGCGCTGATCGACAGCGAGGAGCCGACTTCCGACGGGATGTTCGCGCCGTTGTCCATTATTTGTCCGCCGGGAACGGTGTTTACGGCGCAACCCCCGACGCCCGTGTCCACCTATTGGGAGGCGTCCGACATGGCGGCGGACCTTGTGCAAAAAGCCCTCGCCCCGCACATTCCAGAGCTCATGCCGGCGGGCCATTCGCTCAGCGTCTGCGGCTCTATCCTGGCGTTTGAACGCGACCCACAATCCCCGACGGTGGGGCTGCCGATTCTCGTGGAGCCGCAGGCCGGGGGTTGGGGTGGCAGTGAGGGGCAGGACGGCGAGAGCGCCCTGGTTCCAATTGGCGACGGAGATACCTGTTCCATTCCTGTAGAGGTGTTGGAGGCCACGTACCCTGTGCGTGTGCTGGAGTACGCGCTGAACATCGTCCCAGGCGGCGGGGCCGGGAAATACAGGGGGGGATTCGGACTCATCCGCCGTTTACAGCTGTTGCAGCCCGCAACGCTCACCGCCAGCTTTGGCCGTCATCGTTTTCCCGCCTGGGGCTCACACGACGGGGGGAACGGCACCCCGAACTACGTCGAGGTCCACGCCGCGGATGGGCGTCCCCTTGGCCGGTTTGGACGGGTGAACGGCATGCGGCTCGAGGCGGGATCCGTGGTGGCGCTCGTGACCGGGTGCGGCGGGGGATATGGGGACCCGAAGTTGCGGGACCCGGCACGGGTGCAGGAGGACTTGGCGAACGGATTCTTGACCCCGGAGGACGCCAGGCGTATTTACGGTTATCCGGCGGACGCCGCGCAGGGGAGGGAAAGTGTCGACGATGAGAATCGGAATTGACGTGGGCGGCACGAACACGGACGCGGTGGTCATGGACGGCCAACGGGTGGTCACGTGTGCCAAGACCGCGACCACGAAAGACGTTCTAACGGGCATCCTCACGGTCTTGCGAACCGTGCTGGCGGAGTGTCCGGCGACAGCCGTGAACGCCGTGATGTTGGGTACCACCCACTTCGCCAACGCCCTGGTCGAACGCGATCGCCTGTCCAAGACGGCCGTATTGCGGCTCGGTCTGCCGTATGGGGCCGCGCTTCCACCGTTCGTCGACTTCCCGGCCGAATTGCGGGAAGTGATTCGGGGACCGGTGTATCTGTTGCCGGGAGGACACGAATTTGATGGACGTGAGATCACGCCGTTTGACGAGTCGCGCGTGCGAGCGGCCGCCCGTGAGATCAGGGCGGCCGGCATCCGGACCGCTGTCGTGTCCTCGCCATTCAGTCCCATCAACGACGAGATGGAGCGCCGTGCGGCGGACATCCTGTACGAGGAATGTCCCGGGATTCGTGTGACCATCTCGGCGGACATTGGGTCCGTTGGCCTCCTGGAACGCGAGAACGCGGCGATTTTGAACGCCTCATTGGTGTTGTTGGCCGAAGAGATCGTCGACGCCCTAGAGCAAGCCCTGCGCTCGCTCGGGCTCACCTGCCCGTTCTATTTGACGCAAAACGACGGCACGCTGATGAACGCGGACTACGCACGGCGGTTTCCGGTTTTGACCATCTCCTCCGGACCGACGAACAGCATGCGTGGCGCTTCCTACCTGTCAGGGCTGAAAAACGCCATCGTGATCGACGTGGGCGGAACGACGGCCGACGTCGGCGTGCTGGTGAACGGCTTTCCACGGCCCGCCGCCCGCACCACGGAGTTGGCGGGTGTCCGAACGAATTTCCGGATGCCTGACGTGTATTCCCTCGGACTGGGCGGAGGCAGCCGCGTCCGCTTCGCGGAGGACGGAACCCCGGTGATTGGCCCGACGAGTGTTGGGTACCGCATCCGCGAAGAGGCCCTGATTTTCGGCGGCTCCACCTTAACCATGACCGATGTGGTGGTGGCCGCTGGGTTGGCGGAAATCGGTGACCCGTCCAGGGTTCCCCTGACCCCCCAGGAGGCGCAGCGTGTGTTGGACAAGGCCGACGAGATGTTGGCGGAGTGCGTGGACCGGATGAAGCCGAGCCGCGCGGACATGCCGGCGGTCGTGGTCGGCGGAGGATCGATTTTGATCCGCGACTCGCTGAAGGGCGTGTCTACCATCGTTCGCCCCGAGTACCACGCCGTGGCAAACGCCATCGGTGCCGCCATCGCCCAGGTCGGCGGCGAGGTGGACCGCGTGTACTCGTTTGAGGGGAGGTCCAGGGAGTCTGTCTTGAATGAAGCCAAGGAGCAGGCCATCCTGAGGGCGATGGAGGCGGGAGCGGACCCGGCGACCATCGAAATCGTGGAGTTACAGGAGATTCCGCTCGCTTATTTGCCGAGCCGGGCGTCGCGCATCCGCGTGAAGGCGATTGGAGAACTGAAAGGGGCGCGGGTGAATGACTTGGTCACTGACGGAAGATGAGGTCCGCTCGATTGCCATCGGCGCGGGTGTCCTGGGTACGGGCGGAGGCGGTGACCCGTACCTGTCCCAGTTGCAGTTGATTGAACTGTTGCGACAAGGCAAGACCGTCAAGGTGATTCCTGCCCATCAGCTGCCCGAGGACGCGGTCGGGTGCGGGGTGTCCGGCATGGGGGCTCCGACCATCGGCATTGAGAAGCTTCCGGTGGGCGACGAAATGTGGCAAGCGGCGAAGGCGCTGCAGGATCACCTGCACGTCAAGTTTTCGTTCGTGGTGATCGGCGAAATTGGCGGCGGGAATGCCCTTGAGGGATTGATTGCCGGGGCCTATTCGGGCTTGCCCGTGGTGGACGCGGATCCCATGGGCCGGGCGTTTCCTGAACTGCAGATGGACACGTTCATGATCCACGGCGTGTCGCCTTCCCCGTTTGGTCTCTACGATGGTCACGGCAATGCCGCCGTCCTGCACGTGCAGGACGCCCGCACTGCGGAGCGGTACGGGCGGGCGCTTACCATTGCAATGGGAGGTTCCAGTTCGTTGGCGCTGCCGGTCGTCACCGGCAGGCAGGTGAAGGCGTATGCCATCCACGGCACCCTCTCTCTCAGTCTGCGCATCGGCCAGGCCATCCGCGATGCGGTGGCGAGCAAGCGAGATGTGCTGGAGGCGGTCTCACGGGTCCTCCCGTTGAAGCATCTCTTTTTCGGCAAAGTGGTCGACATTGAACGCAAGACCACCGGGGGATTCGCACGTGGAAGGATGGTATTGGAGGGCCTGGGGGCGTTCTCTGGGTCGGAATTTCACGTGGATATTCAGAACGAATTCCTCATCGGCTGGTTGGATGGGCGGCCGGTGGCCACTGTGCCGGATCTCATCAGTGTCCTCGATGCCGACAGCGGTCTGCCAGTCGGCACGGAGTCGTTGAAATACGGGTTGCGCCTGAATGTGATTGGCATTCCGGCGTCGCGGAAGCTGAAGACAGCGCGGGCGCTGGAGGTGGTGGGGCCGCGCGCATTCGGGTACGACGTGGATTTTCAACCCTTGTTGGGAGACCTCCCGGAGGCGGAATGGGCCGTCTGAGAAGGGAACAGACCAGGGAATTGCTGAGGCGATTCCAGCAGGAAGGACTTTCCTGAAGAAAGGCATCGCCAACCTCGTTCCCGTCAAGACCCCTGGGGACGAGGTTGGAAGCATCCTGCTGCAAGTCAGGAAGAAGGCGATGAATGACCCGAGCGTCTACACCGTCGAACATCTACGAGAGGGAAGACTGACGCCCTGCTCGAAGGCTGAACACCTGCTGCATAGCGTCGAACATACGAAAGAGGGGTATACCCTCATATCGTATGGCTCCGCACTTTGAGTCCGATGCAGACGCCACAAGACTTCACACCATACGATACTCGGGATACCCCTTCATTCTGGAGCGGATGACGGGACTCGAACCCGCAACATTCAGCTTGGGAAGCTGACGCTCTGCCAATTGAACTACATCCGCGCGTTCAGTGGACCGTCTTTCTGTAGTAGTATTATACGCAGGCTGGCCGGGCTTCGCAAGTCCCTGCCAAGGCCCGGACACATCTCATCGAACGGGGAGTGGTGAGGTGGCGGACAGAGAACCCCAGGCGTACGAGCTGGTCATCGACGAGGCGCACGACGGGCACACCCTGCGCAGCGTGCTGCAGAGCGAGCTGAAATTCTCCCGGCGCCTGGTGCGCAATCTGAAGCTGCGTGACGGCGTGTTGGTGAACGGGCAACCTGCCCGCCTGAAGTCGGTGGTGCACAAAGGTGACAAAATACATATTACGTTGCCTGATGAAGAGACGCACATTGAGGCCGAGCCGATGGACCTGGATATCCGTTACGAAGACGACGAGGTGGTGGTGGTCAACAAGCCGCCCGGCATGCTGTCCCATCCGTCGTCCAAAGAGCGCACGGGCACGCTGCTCGGCGGGCTGACCGCGTACCTGGCACCAGCGGGGCAGGTGCCGCACGCCGTGCACCGGCTGGATCGGGATACGTCGGGCGTGATCCTGTACGCGAAGCATTCACATGCCCATCACCTGTTCGACCGCGCCCTGCGATCCGGTTGGATGCACCGGACCTACTGCGCGGTGGTATACCATAAAGAAGCGTTTGTCCCGTTGCGGATGGGCGAGTGGCAGACCATCGACCTGCCGATTGCGCCCGACCCGAACACACCGACGCGGCGGGTGGTGGCGGCTGGGGGCCAGCGGGCGGTGACCCACTACCAGGCCTTGGCTTCCACAGATCAGATCTCTGTGGTGCAGATCGTGCTCGAGACCGGACGCACCCACCAGATCCGGGTGCACTTCGCGGCCGTCGATATGCCGCTGGTGGGCGATCGGGCATACGGGGGCCCGGTTTGGCGCCGGGCCGAGCGCGATCCCGCTGCCGCCCCGCTGCTCGCTTTTCCGCGCCAGGCGCTGCACGCCCTGCAGTTGATGTGGAAGCACCCGGTGACGGGCGAGGTGAAGCGCGTGACGGCGCCGCCGCCGGAGGACATGCGGACCTTTTGGCGGGAGGCGGGAGGTGACCCCCGGGTGTGGGACCGTTTGATGGCCGACCCGTCGGCCGTACCGCCCGGTTGGCGGTTTGACCTGGCGTGACGGACGGATGGGAGAAAGGAGGCGGAGCAGTGACGCATCGGGAGACCCTGCGTGAGTTGATGGAGTTGCACGGCGGGCCGGGGTTTGAGGAGACGGTGGCGGCCCGCGTCAAGGACGCTTTCGCCCAGTACACGGACGACATCGTGACGGACGGGATGGGTAACGTGATCGCCCGCATCCCTGGAGACGGGCCGGCGCCGCGGCCCAGGATTCTGCTCAGTGCCCACATGGACGAGATCGCGCTCGTCGTCACCGAGATCGCGAAAGGCGGCTTTTTGCGGGTGTGGCAGGCGGGCGGGTTCGATCCGCGCACCCTCGTCGGCCAGGAGGTGGTCGTGCACGGACGGCAGCGGCTGCGGGGCATTGTCGGTTCCAAGCCGCCTCACCTGACCACGCCAGAGGAGCGCAAGCAGGCGGTGCCCCTGGAAGATCTGTTCATCGACCTGGCGATGCCGGAGGAACGGGTGCGGGCGCTCGTGACCATCGGGGACCGGGTGACCCTGCACCGGGAGGCGATGGACTTGCTGAACGGCCGCATCGCCGGCAAGGCCCTCGACGATCGCGCCAGCATCGCGGTCATCCTGGAGTGCCTGGAGGTCCTCCGGGGGCTGAGGCACACGGCGGACGTCTTGGCGGTGGCCAGCGTCCAGGAGGAGGTCGGCGTGCGCGGCGCGACGACGGCCGGGCACGCGCTCGAGCCGGACATCGCCATCGCCATCGACGTGACCTTCGCCGACATGCCCGGCCAGGCGCCGGACGAGAGCTTCAAGATGGGCAAGGGCCCTGCGATCGCGTTCGGGCCGAACATCCACCCGAAGGTGTTCCGGGGCCTGCGCGACGCGGCGGAGCGCCACCGGGTGCCGTACCAACTGGAGCTGACGCAGGGGCCCACCGGCACCGACGCGCGCGCCTTCCAGATCGCCCGGGCGGGCATTGCCTGTGGCCTCGTCGGGGTGGCCATCCGCTATATGCACTGTTCCGTGGAGACGGCCGCCTACGACGACATCGCCGAGTGCGGGCGGCTGCTCGCCCACTACATCGCCGGCGTGACGGCGGAGGAGGTGGCGCGACTGACATGCTACTGAAACGGCTGACGGAAGCGATGGGGCCCTCCGGCTTCGAGGACGAAATTCGTAGCGTGCTGCGCGCCGAGGTCGAGGGGCACGTCGACCGCGTCTACACGGACGTGCTGGGGACGCTCATCTGTGAGAAGGGCATGGACCGGCCGGGGCCGCGGGTGATGCTCGACGCGCACATGGACGAGGTCGGGCTGATGATCGTGCACGCGGAGGACAACGGCCTGCTCCGGTTCCGGCCCCTGGGCGGGGTCGATCCGCGCGTGCTCGTCTCCAAGCCGGTGCGCATCGGGCCTGAGAAGCGCTTTGGCGTCATCGGCGCCAAGCCGATTCACTTACAAAAGCCCGAGGAGCGGCGCAAACCGCTGCCGCTGGAGAACCTGTACATCGACATCGGGGCGCGCGATAAGGACGACGCCCTGGCGGCGGTGAAGCTGGGCGATGTGGCGGTGTTCGCGACGCGCTACGAGGAGATCGGCGAAGGCTGCGCGAAGGCCAAGTCGTTCGACGATCGCGCCGGATGCGCGGTGCTGACCGAGGTGTTGCGTAGGGAATACAAGCTGCCGCTGTACGGGGTGTTCACGGTGCAGGAGGAGATCGGCCTGCGCGGGGCGACCGCGGCAGCGTACCGGCTCCAGCCGGACATCGCGATCGCCATCGAGGGCACGGTGTGCTTCGACGTGGTGGACGCGCCGGGGCACGGGCAGGGGACGGTGCTCGGGCGGGGCCCGGCGCTCACCCTGCAGGACGGACGTACGCTCGCCGACCGGCGTTTCTTGGAATTCATGATCCACGTCGCCGAGAAACACGGCATCCCGTACCAGTTCAGGCGGGTGAAGGGCGGATCGAACGACTTCGGCGCCATCCACCGCTCGCGGGCCGGCGTCACCGGCGGGTCCATCTCCATCCCGGTGCGCTACATCCACGCCCCGGCGCAGGTGATGTCGCTGGAGGACTATCGCAACACCGTCCGCCTGGTGCAGGCGGTGCTGATGGAGCTGCAGGAAGGAGGCTTCCGCGGATGAAGGAACGGATTCTCGAGTGGGCGGGGTACGTGGCGCCCTCGGGCAGCGAGGGCGGTTTGCAGGAGGCGCTGCTCGGCGCGGTGCGCGAGGCGGCGGACGAGGTGCGCGTGGATGTGCTCGGCAACGGGATCGCCACGAAGCGGGGCGAGGGCCAGCACGTGGTGCTCGTCGCGCACGCGGACGAACCGGGCGTGATGGCCATCCACGCGGACGAGCGGGGGTTCCTGCGGCTGATCTCCATCGGCGATGTGCCGGCGCACGAGCTGGTCGGCCGGCAGGTACGATTCACGAACGGCGTGACCGGCGTCGTCGGCGTCGAGGGCAAGGTCAAGCGTGAGGACATCGGCTTCGAGCACCTGTACGCCGACATCGGCGCGGAGTCGGAGGAGGAGGCCCGGTCGCAAGTGCCGTTGGGGACGGCGGGGGTCGTGTGGGAACCGCTGTCGGAGATCGGCCCGCACCGGCTGGCCGGGCGAGCCCTCGACAACCGGGCGGGCTGCGCCGTCGCGGCCGAGGCGTTCCTTCAGTTGGCGGCCCTGGGCCGGCGGGTGACGGTGGTGTTCAGCGCCCAGCAGGCGGTGGGTGCGCGCGGGGCGGGAACGGCGGCCTTCCAGTTGGAACCGGACCTGGCCATCGTGATCGACGCGGCGCCGGCGGGGGACATGCCGGAGGCGCCGCGGATGGCGCTCTCCCTCGGGAGGGGGCCTTGCGTCAAGATCATGGACGGAACGGCCGTGGTGCCGCTGGATGTCAAGGCCCATCTGGTGGAGAGCGCGCAGCGCCTCGGGCTGGCGATCCAATACGAGGTGTGGCCGCGCGGGCTGTCGGACGCAGGTGCGATTCAGCTGTCGCAGAGCGGCGTGAAGGTCGGGGGCGTGTCGTACCCGGCCCGGCGACTGGGCGGGTTGACCCAGGTGATTGACCTGCGCGACGTGGCGGGGGCGGTCCATCTGGTCGTGGAGGCGGCGCGCTCCTGGTGAGCAGGGGCGGGTGGGGCGCTGCGCTCCGCTTCTGCTGCGCAAGCCTCTGCGCGCAGCGCCCCACTCCGTTCACGGATATAGGAGGGGTGTCATACACAGCCCCTTGACCAGGCGTTCAAAACACCCACGCCCAGGGGGTTCCCCCGGTTTGCAACCGTGCTATAATAGCTCCCAAATTCGTGCACCGCGCGGGCGTTTCGTGCCGCGCTCTGCACCCTAGGCTGCGTGGGCGTTTCACGGAGTCTCTTGCGAAAAGCACAAACAGAGTCGTTCGCGCGTCAGCACGAACGCCCACGCGGAGGAGGCGGATGGCCATGATACGCTACCTGACCGCCGGGGAGTCTCACGGACCCGGATTGACGGTGATTGTGGAAGGATTTCCGAGCAACCTGCCGGTGTCGAGGGAGCAGATCGACGAACAGCTTCGCCGGCGCCAGCAGGGGTACGGGCGCGGCCGGCGTCAGCAGATTGAATCCGACCGGGTCGAGGTCACCAGCGGCATCCGGTTCGGAAAGACCCTCGGCACGCCCATCACCATGCACATCACCAACCGCGACTTCACCCACTGGACGGAGAAGATGGCGGTGTGGGACACACCCCCGGAAAACCTCAAACAGGTCACCCGCCCTCGCCCCGGCCACGCAGATTTGGCCGGCGCCATCAAGTACGATCACGAGGACATCCGCGACGTCCTGGAGCGGGCCAGCGCCCGCAACACGGCGACGATGGTGGCCGCCGGCGCCCTGGCCCGGCAGCTGCTCGCCCGTTTCGGGATTGAGGTGACGGCCCACGTGGTGGAGATCGGCGGCGTGCGGGCAGAGCACGTCCCGGCGGAGTGGGACGCCCTCATCCAGGCGGCGGACGCGTCGCCGGTGCGCTGCGCGGACGCAGAGGCGAGCGCCAGGATGGTGGCCAAGATCGACGAGGCGAAGGCCAAGGGCGACACGGTCGGCGGGGTTTTTGAGATCATCGTCCGCGGCTGCCCCATCGGCCTGGGCAGTTACGCACATCCCGATCGGCGCCTCGACGCGCGGCTGGCCGGGGCGCTGATGGGCATTCAGGCCATCAAGGGCGTCGAGATCGGCCTGGGGTTCGAGGCGGCCCGCCGGTTCGGGTCGCAGGTGCACGACGCCATCGCCCACGACGGGTCCCGCTACCTGCGGCCGACCAACGGCGCGGGCGGCCTGGAGGGCGGCGTGACCAACGGCGAACCGATTGTCGTCCGCGTCGCCATGAAGCCCATCTCCACCCTCTACACGCCCTTGATGAGCGTCGACATGAAGACCAAGCAGCCGGAGCCGGCCGCGGTGGAGCGTTCCGACTATTGCGCCGTGCCGGCGGCGTCGGTGGTCGGCGAGAACGTCGCGGCGTGGGTGGTGGCGGAGGCCTTCGTGGAGAAGTTCGGCGGAGACTCCATCGAGCAGATGGAGGACCACGTGCGCGCCTACCGGGCGCGGGTGGCCCGGCGATGACCACACGCCTGGAGGTGACGACGCCGACCGCACGTTACCCGGTTTACATCGGCGGGGGACTCCTCGCGCGCGCAGGGGAGTTGGTGCGTGAGGCGGGGGCAGAGGAAGGCGTGCGGGCGATGGTGGTGACCGACGATCACATCCGGCCGCTGGGATATGCGGAGGAGGTCGCGCGGCGGCTCGCCGAGGCCGGGATCCCGGCCGCCGTGACGAGCGTGCCGGCGGGAGACCAGAGCAAATCCCTCGCCATGGCCGAGCGGTTGTACCGCGAGATGCTCTCGGCGGGGATCCGGCGCAACGGCCTGGTCGTCGCCGTGGGCGGCGGGGTCGTGGGCGATCTCGCGGGTTTCGCGGCGGCCACGTACCAGCGCGGCATCCGGTTCGTCCAGGTGCCGACGACGCTGTTGGCGCACGACAGCAGCATCGGCGGCAAGGTGGGGGTGAACTTGGCCGAGGCGAAGAACCTGGTCGGGGCATTCCACCACCCGCTCTTGGTGCTGTACGACGTGGAGACGCTCGCCTCCCTTCCGCCGCGGGAGTGGCGGGGCGGGATGGCAGAAGTGATCAAGCACGGGATCATCGGGCAGCCGGACCTGTTCGCCGCTCTGGAGGCGTCTCCCTGCGCCGAGTACCCAGGAGCGGCGGCGGCCGAGCGGCTGACCGCGTGGGCGTGTCAGGTGAAGATCCGCATCGTGGAACAGGATGAGCGCGAGTCGGAGCTGCGCATGACGCTGAACCTCGGCCACACCATCGGTCACGCCGTCGAACACGCCTCGGGATACCGGCTCAACCACGGTGAGGCGGTGGCCATCGGGATGTGCCTGGAGGCCGAACTGGCGGTCAGGCGCGGGTGGTTGGCAGCGAGCGAGCGGGATCGCATCGTCGAGGTCGTCCGGCGTCACGGGCTGCCGGTCGCCCCTCCGCCCGACATGCCGTTTGAACCGGTGTGGGCGGCTTTGCAGCTGGACAAAAAACACACCCAGGGCGGGCTGACGTTCGCACTGCCGCGGGCCGTCGGCGAGGTGGCCATCGCGCGTGGCGTCCGCCCCGAAGAAGTGACGCAGGTGTGGCGGGAGATGGAGGAGAAGCAGAGATGACACGGGTGGTGCGCGGGGTGCGCGGCGCAACGACTGCAGCGGCCAACACGCCGGAGGAGATCTTTCGCGCGACGCGCGAGCTGATGCTCGCGGTCATCGAGGCCAATGACCTGCATCCGGAGGACGTGGCCAGCGTGATGCTGACGATGACCCCGGATTTGAACGCCGACTTTCCGGCCAAGGCGGTGCGCAGCATCGATGGGTGGCAGTGGGTTCCCTTGATGTGCGCGACGGAGCTGGCCGTACCGGGATCGATGCCCCGGTGCATCCGGCTGCTGATGCACGTCAACACGGACCGCAGCCAGGAGGAGATGGTGCACATGTACCTTGGGGAGGCGGTGGCGCTCCGCCCCGACATGGTGCAGCACGCGCAGGCGAAAAAGGGACAGGGCGGCACGGAGTGACCCGCCCGCCCATCCGGGCAAATGCGTATTGACGAATGAACGGGCTTACCGTATGATTCCTCATATATCGTAATGACAAGAGCAGAGTTTGGTTGAGTTGAGAGCTGAGTCAGGTTGAGCTGAGCGGAGCGGAGTGGAGTGGAGATGAGCGGTGGCCCTGGTTCGCAGGGTCGGGGTATCGTCATCGGCTTTGACCATCCGCAGGATAGGAAGCTCTCCTACCGTGTGGATTTTTTATTACCCAGAAACGCCGGTACGACGCAGCCGCCGCCACGGCGACGCCCGCGAGTCCAGTAGAGAGGAGCAGAGGCAGATGAGCACGTTCGTGAGAGATGTCCTGCGTCAGGTCGCGGAGGGTCGGGTGTTGGACGAGAATGTCGCGGAGCAAGTGATGCACGAGCTGATGGAGGGGAACATCACCCCCGTGCAGACAGCCGGGCTGTTGGCCGCGATGGCGGTGCGCGGGGAGGCGGTCTCCGAGATCGTCGGGTTCGCGCGGGCGATGCGCGCGCACAGCGTGCGCCTGGCCACGGAACTGGACGTGGTGGACACCTGCGGAACGGGTGGAGACGGAGGGCAGACGTTCAATATCTCCACAGCGGCGGCGATTGTGGCGGCCGCCTGCGGTGTGCCGGTGGCGAAACACGGCAATCGCGCGGTCTCCAGCCGAAGCGGCAGCGCGGACGTGCTGCAGGAACTGGGCGTAGCCATCCAGCTGTCGGCGGATGAAGCGCTGGCCTGCCTGGAGGAGACCAACCTGTGCTTCCTGTTCGCGCAGTCTTACCACCCGGCGATGAAACATGCCGCCGAGCCTCGCAAGCAGCTGGGTTTCCGCACCATCTTCAACATCCTCGGCCCGCTGACCAATCCGGCAGGAGCACGTCGCCAGGTACTCGGGGTGTTCCGGGCGGACCTGGTGGAGAAGGTGGCTCAGGCCTTGGCCCGGCTGGGCACCGCGCACGCGCTGGTGGTGCACGGGGACGGCGGGATCGACGAGATCTCCCTGCAGGGAGAGACGTTGGTGGCCGAGGTGCAGGACGGCCAGGTGCGTACGTACACGGTGGTACCAGAGCAATTTGGTCTGGCCAGGGCGCCGCTGTCCGCGCTCGCGGGCGGGGATGCGGCCCACAACGCCGGCATCATCCGGCGCATCCTGCAGGGGGTGCCCGGGCCGCAGCGGGACGTGGTCGCCCTCAACGCGGGCGCGGTGCTGTACGTGGCCGGACTGGCAGCGTCCATCCAGGACGGAGTGCGCCGGGCGGAGGACTCCATCGACCGAGGGGATGCGGCAGCGGCCCTCGATCGGTTCGTCCGGGCGTCCCACCGGTATCACCGCGAGGAGGTGGCCCAGTGAGCGGGTTCTTGCAGCGGATCCTGGAGACAAAGCGGGAGGAGGTCGCGCGCCTGCGGCCGAAGGCCGCGGAACTGGCCCGGCAGGCGCGGGAGATGCCGCCCTGCCGCGGATTCGCAGCCGCGCTCCGGCAGGCGTCCGGGCTCGCGGTGATCGCGGAGGTGAAACAGGCCAGCCCGTCCAAGGGGCTGATTGCGGTTCACTTCGATCCGGTGGGGATCGCCGTCACCTACGAGCGCGCCGGCGCCAGCGCCATCTCGGTGCTGACGGACGAGACGTATTTCCGCGGGTCCATCGCCCATCTGCAGGCGGTGCGCGAGGCGGTCACGGTGCCGGTGCTGCGCAAGGATTTCATCATCGACGAGGTGCAGATCGACGAGGCGCGCGCGGCCGGCGCGGACGCGGTGCTGCTCATCTGCGCGGCGCTCCCGCCCGACCGGCTGCTCCAACTGGCTGCGTATGCGAAGACCCTCGGCCTTGACACCCTGGTTGAAGTGCATCATCCGGATGAACTTCCGGCGGCCCTGGCGGCGAATCCGTCCGTCCTCGGCGTCAACAACCGCGACCTGCGCACGTTCGAGGTCTCCCTTGAGACGACGCAGTTGGTGTTGGCCAAGGTCCCGAAGGGCGTCCTGGCCATCGGCGAGAGCGGCATCCACTCGGCAGAAGATGCCGCCCGCATGGCGGCGTACGGGGCACGTGGCATCCTCGTCGGCGAGTCCCTGATGCGCGCGGGCGATCCAGAGGCCATCGCGGCACGGCTCGCATCCCTCCGGGTCCCCCTGCCGGCCGGGGTGTCCTCGCCGTGACGGTGCGAGTCAAGATCTGCGGCCTGCGGCCGGGCGACGACCTGTCGTTCGCCGATTCCCCCTGGGTGAGCCACGTGGGGTTCGTCTTCGTCCCGGCCAGCCGGCGGTACGTGGCACCGGAATCGGTGCGAAAGATGGTGGCGCAACTGGATGGGCGCGCCGAGCCAGTCGGGGTGTTCGCCGGCGCCGGCGCCGAAGCGGTTCGGGCGGCGGCGGTGCAGAGCGGCATCCGGGTGGCGCAGCTGCACGGAGACGAGGGACCCGAAGTGTGTGACGCCCTGCGCGAGGCGGGATTGCAAGTCTGGAAGTCCCTCTCGGTGGCGTCGTCGGGTGAGGATGCAGAGGCGCTTGCCGCCCGGATCGCGTTGTTTGCCCCTCACGTGGACGCCCTGCTGCTCGACGCGGCACCGCCAAAGTCGGCCCCGGCCGGCGTCAACGGTGGGCACGGACGGCCGTTTGACTGGCGGGTGCTGCCCAAAGCCATCCGGGTGGCGCGAACGCGCACCGCGTTGCCTCCCCTTTGGGTGGCAGGCGGCATCCACGCGGACAATATCGGAGACCTGCTCTCGGTGTTCGCACCGGATGGCGTCGATGTGTCCTCCGGTGTGGAGACCGAGGGCCGGAAAGACCCCCGGCGCATCGAAGCCTTGTTGAATGAACTGACGGTACGGGCGTTTTGCGGAGCGGCTCGCTACGCGGAAGAAGCGGAGCAGTTCGTGCGCCAGCACGAACCCCGTGCCGTGACCTCCGAGGAGGCGATACCGTGAGGAAGACCCATGCCGACGCCGCTCCCGCTGTGGCCGAGATGCCCTCGGGTGGGCGATATCCCGACGCGTACGGCCGCTTCGGCCCCTTTGGGGGGCGCTATGTCCCGGAGACGTTGATGTCGGCCCTCCACCAGCTGGAGGCGGACTATCTGCGGTTGTCCGCCGATCCCGGTTTTCAGGAAGAGCTGCAATATTACCTGACCCATTACTCCGGGCGCCCGACACCCCTGTACTACGCGGAACGGCTGACCGAGCACCTGGGCGGGGCGCGCATCTACCTGAAGCGGGAGGACCTGAATCACACCGGTGCGCACAAGATCAACAATACCATCGGGCAAGCGCTGCTCGCCCTGAAGACCGGGAAAAAGCGCGTGATCGCGGAGACGGGCGCGGGCCAGCACGGGGTGGCCACGGCGACGGTCGCGGCCCGCTTTGGCCTCGCCTGCACCGTGTTCATGGGCGAGGAGGACATGCGCCGTCAGGCCCTCAACGTGTTCCGCATGCGGATGCTCGGCGCCGAGGTGGTGCCGGCGACGACGGGGACGCGCACGCTCAAGGACGCGACGAACGAGGCCATCCGCCACTGGGTCGAGCACGTGGAGGATACGTATTACATCATCGGGTCCGTGGTCGGCCCCCATCCGTACCCTCGGATCGTGCGGGACTTTCAGCGCGTGATCGGCGATGAGACCAAGCGCCAGATGCTGGAACGGGAAGGACGGCTGCCGGACGCGGTGGTGGCATGCGTCGGCGGCGGAAGCAACGCGATGGGGATGTTCTATCCGTTCATCGAGGACGACTCCGTCCAATTGATTGGGGTCGAGGCGGCGGGAGACGGCCTGGAGACCGAGCGGCACGCGGCGAGCATCGCCCGCGGCCGGCCCGGCGTCCTGCACGGGGCGCTCACGTACCTGCTTCAAGACGAGTACGGACAGGTCACACCGGCGCACTCCATCTCGGCCGGGCTGGATTACCCGGGCATCGGTCCGGAACACGCCTGGCTGCATCAGTCCGGGCGCGCCCGCTACGTGCCCATCACCGATCAGGAGGCGCTCGATGCCTTCTACCTCCTCTCCAAGCTGGAGGGCATCATCCCTGCGCTGGAGAGCGCCCACGCCGTCGCGCAGGCCATCAAGGAGGCTCCGCGCATGGGCCGCGACCAGATCTTGGTCATCTGCCTGTCGGGCCGCGGCGACAAAGACGTGGAACAGATCGCAAAAATGGCGGGAGGGATGGCGGATGGAACGGATTGAGCGGGCGTTTCGGAGGCATGCGGACAGAGCGGCGTTCATCCCGTTCCTGAACACCGGGGACCCGTCGTTCGACCGCTCGTTGGAGCTGTTTCGCGCGGTGCTGCGGGCCGGTGCCGACATCCTCGAGATCGGCGCGCCATATTCTGATCCACTCGCAGACGGTCCGGTGATCCAGGCGTCGGCGCTGCGCAGCCTGCAGGCCGGATTTCGCCTGCCGCAGGTGTTCGAGGCGGCGTCCGCGCTGCGGCCCGAGACCGATGCGGGCCTGGTGCTCTTCACTTATGTCAACCCGGTGGTGCAGTACGGCCTGGAGCGGTTCTTCTCGGACGCCCGGACGGCCGGCGCGGACGGCGTGATCATCCCGGATCTGCCGTTTGAGGAGAGCGATCCGGTGAGAGCCGTGGCGGACCAAAACGGCATCGCGCTGATCCCTTTGGTGGCACCCACTTCCGGGGAGGACCGGATCGCAGAGATCTGCCGGCAGGCCCGCGGGTTTGTGTATTGCGTGTCGTCCCTCGGCGTGACGGGCGAGCGGGCGCGCATGTCGGCCCGGCTGCAGGCGTTGGTCCAGACGGCCCGCCGGTACACCGAGGTGCCCGTCGCGGTCGGCTTTGGGGTCAGCCGGCCGGAGCAAGCGCACGAGATCGCCGGATTCGCCGACGGCGTCATCGTCGGCAGCGCCATCGTGCGGCGCGTTGGAGAAGCCGTAGCGGCGGGCCGCGGGGACGAAGAACTGTTGGAATCCGTATCCGGCTTCGCCGGTGCGTTGATAGAAGCCCTGCACAGAACTGGTGCGGCGGCGACACCAACCTTGCAATGAGAGGAGAGGGAGAGAAATGATTGTCGTGATGAAGGAAGGGGCGCGCGAAGACGAGGTCCAGGCCGTCGTTTCCCTGCTGCAGGGCAAAGGGCTGGAGACGCATCTGTCGCAGGGTGCGGAAAAGACCATCATCGGCATCATCGGGCCCAAGGAGCGCGTGTTGGGCATGCCGATTGAGTCGATGCCGGGCGTCGAAAAGGTGGTGCGGGTGAGCAATCCGTTCAAGCTGGCCAGCCGCGCGTTCCACCCTCAGGACACCCTGGTGCAGGTGGGGCCGCACGTGGTCGGCGGCGCCAATCCGGTCGTCATCGCCGGTCCGTGCTCGGTGGAATCGCGCGAGCAGATCCTTGAAGTCGCGCACGCCGTGAAGCGTTCTGGCGCCCATATGCTGCGCGGCGGGGCGTTCAAACCGCGTTCCTCCCCGTACTCGTTCCAGGGCCTCGGGGAAGAGGGATTGAAGCTGCTGGCGGAGGCGCGCGAGGCCACGGGCCTGCCGGTGGTCAGCGAGGTGATGGACATCGAGGCGCTCCCGATGATGCTGGAGTACGTCGACGTACTGCAGATCGGCGCGCGGAACATGCAGAACTTCCCGCTCTTGCGCGCCGTCGGGAAGACGGACAAACCGGTCCTGCTCAAGCGCGGCCTGTCGGCCACCATCGAAGAGTGGTTGATGTCGGCAGAGTACATCCTGTCCGAAGGCAACCGCAACGTCATCCTGTGCGAGCGCGGCATCCGGACATTTGAGAAGTACACCCGCAACACGCTCGATCTCAACGCCGTCCCGGTAGTGCAGTACTACTCCCACCTCCCGGTGATCGTCGATCCGAGCCACGGGGTCGGCCATTCCCGGTACGTCTTGGCGATGGCGCGTGCCGGCATCGCGGCGGGCGCCCACGGGCTGATTGTCGAGGTGCATCCGCGCCCGACTGAGGCCTTGTCGGACGGGGAGCAGTCGCTGACGCTCGAGGACTTCGACCAGATGATGAGGGAGGTCACGCGCGTCGCGGAGGCAGTGCACGGCGTAGAAGCCCCCGTGTACGTCCCTGGCCGGTGAACGGACGGGTCGGGGCACGCCCGGCCACCGTGCTGGTGGTCGGCTGCGGCCTGATCGGGACCTCGTTGGCCCTCGCGCTGCACCGTGCCCGCCCCGGCCTGGTGGTGCACGGCGTGGAACGCTCGGATGTGCACCGCCGGCAAGCACTGGCCACCGGCGCGTTTGCGGAGGTCTTTCCGGCGCTGCCGGATCTGGCTGAAGCCGAGCGAGGCGGGCGATACGAACTGGCGGTCCTGGCGGTCCCTGTGGACGCCGCGTGCGCTCTTCTGCCCGCCACCGCGAGGCTGGCCGATGTGGTCATGGACGTGTGCAGCGTCAAGCGCCCTTTGGTCGAGGCCGCGGAGGCTGCCGGATTGAAGGCGGTCTTCGCGCCGACCCACCCGATGGCCGGAACGGCCGACTCGGGGCCCGCCCACGCCCGTGCGGACCTGTTCGACGGACGCACCTGGATTGTGCTGGACGGCTGGCCGGCATGTGATGCAGTCACCCCCTGGCTGGAGGAAACCGGGGCGAGACGGGTTCGCCTGCCGTCCGCGGACGATCACGATGCCGCTATGGCGTCCGTCAGCCACGGTGTACACCTGGCGTCCCTCTCGGCCATGCTGGCGTACCGCCGCACGGCCGGTGGACGGGCCGGGGACTGGGCCATCCTGGCGGGACCCGGGTTTCGCGATGTGACCCGCCTGTCGCGCTCGGGCCCGGACTTCTGGGTGCCGACCCTGACGGCGAACCGGGATTATGTCACGGTCTATCTGCGCGCCCTCGCAGAGGAGTTGAACGCGTTCGCCCGGTCACTGGAGGAAGCCGACGTGAACGCGCTGCATCAGCGGTTGACGGAAGCCCGAATGGCCCGTCTCGCATGGGAGGAGAAGGTGAATCATGGCGGAGAAACGACCCCTTGAGCAGGGGATGCACTGTTTCCCCGGATCCCCGCTGCGGGGGACGGTGGCCGTGCCGGGCGACAAGTCCATCACGCACCGGGCCATCCTGTTCGGCCTGCTGGCCGCGGGCCGGACGGAGGTGTCCGGTTGGCTCGACGCCGGCGATTGCCGTTCGTCGCTTCGGGTGGCCCGGATGCTCGGCGCCGAAGTGGCCGAGGCAGACGACGGCAGGCTCGTCATCACCGGAACGGGGGGGCATCTGCGCGAACCCGAGGATGTGCTCGACTGCGGCAATTCGGGCACGACGATGCGGGTGTTCCTCGGCGCCATCGCAGCGCGCGTTCCGTTCGCGGTGCTGACGGGGGACGGTTCTTTGCGCAGGCGGCCGATGCGCCGCGTGATCGATCCGCTCACAGACATGGGAGCGGCGATCTACGCGCGCTCTGGCCGGTTCGCGCCCTTGGCGGTGGAGGGCCGCCCCCTGCGCGGGATCGACTACACCCTGCCCGTGGCCAGTGCGCAGGTGAAATCGGCCATCCTGGTGGCAGGCCTGTTGGCACACGACGGCGTCACGGCGGTGACGGAACCGGAGGCGACCCGGGACCACACCGAAAACCTGCTCACGGCCTTTGGCGTGCACGTCAAACGCACGTCGTCGCCGGCGGGCAACCGCATCGAGGTGGAGCCGGGACAGGTGCTTCGCGGTGCACCGGTGGCGGTGCCGGGCGATCCATCATCGGCCGCCTTCCTCATCGCGGCGGCGGCCCTGGTTCCCGGTTCCGCCGTGACGGTGACCGGCGTCGGCCTCAATGCCACGCGCACCGGCTTTCTCCGGGTCCTCGGCCGTATGGGTGCCCGCATCGAACTGGGTAACCTGCGCAAGGTATCCGGGGAAGTGGTGGGCGACATCACGGTGACACACGGGCCGCTCACTGGCGTGGAGATTGAGCCGGCAGAAGTGCCTTCGCTCATCGACGAACTTCCGGTCCTGGCCGTGTTGGCGGCGTTTGCGGAAGGCACGACGCGCGTGCGCGGGGCCGCGGAACTGCGGGTCAAGGAGACCGACCGCATCGCCGCGGTGGCCGAAGGGCTGAGAGCCATGGGGGTCCTGGTCGACGAGGCGGAGGACGGATTCACGGTGTACGGACGAGGGATGGTGGACGGCGGTGTGGTGGACAGCCACGGTGACCACCGGATCGCCATGAGCTTCGCCGTCGCCGGACTGGCGTCCCGCCGCGGGGTCACCGTGCACGGTTGGGACTGCGTAAACATCTCGTATCCCACCTTTGCGGCCACTTTGGAACAGCTCGGCGCGTCTTTGCAGGCGCGGCCTGAATGACAAGCCGCCCTGCGCATCCCTCCACCGCTCTGCCGGCTCACCGCCGGCAGGGTGCGGCTGTGCGAATCAGAAAATTTCGTCTTGACAGCGCTTCCATACTGCGTTATGCTGTGAATCGAAGGGTGTTGTGTCTGATTTCTCTCCACTCCTAGCAACGCTTGGGGAATCTGTTACGGGCAGATTCCCGCTTTTTTTATTCCTCAGCCTCCTGCGGCACAGGCCGTGGGTTCCCACAAAGCTCCATTCGGACCGTATACCCCATTGCCGTCCAACTCATACTGGAAATGGGAAGTATTGAGCGCCTCCCGTGCGGAGGCCAGGAATCGACAGGGGGGAGCCGCATGCGCGCACTGCTGTACGTGCAGAAGGACGGGACCCTGTTGGTGCAATCGGATCACCCACGCTACGAGGCCGTGCGGCCGCGCCTGATGGCGTTTGCGGAGATGGCCCAGCGGATGGACCCCATCCATATCTACCGCATCCGTCCCATCTCTCTGTGGCAGGCAGCGAGCCTCGGCTGCACTGCGCGCGAGATCCTGACCTTCCTGCGCGATCACGCGGCACACCCTGTCCCGTACGACCTCCAGCGGACCGTCGTGGAAGAGATCGCGAAGTGGGGACGGCTGACCCTGCACCGGGGCGCTCGAGGGCGCATCGTACTGCGCGGAGATCCGGACGCTTTGGCCGCAGCCCGCGCCGTACCGGAATTGGCGGCCATGACGGCCGTGGACCGGAGCGACGGACTGGTCCTCAGGGCCTCCGATCGGGCTCGGGTCAAGCGGGTGTTGGCCAGCGCCGGGTTGCCGGTGATCGATCACGTGGGCTACCAGGCGGCCTCCGCCCTGTCGTTCTCCCTGCGCGAGGAGACGCGTCTTCGGAGTTATCAGGAGGAGGCGGTCCGGCGGTTTCTGCAGCAGGGCCGCGAACAGAGCGGGGTGGTCGTCCTGCCCTGCGGCGCCGGCAAGACGCTCGTGGGCATCGCCGTGATCCAGGCGCTCGGGCTGCACGCCCTGGTGTTGACGCCGAGCGAGACGGCCGCGCGCCAATGGCAGCGCGAGTTCTTGGATCGGACCACCTTGCGCCCGGAGGACGTGTCGCTGTATCGGCCTGGACGCCCCGTCACGCCCGTCACCATCACCACCTACCAGCGCGTGGCGGCGCAGGACAGACGGGGGAGGCGGCGACACTTGGAGTCTCTGACGAGCCATCCCTGGGGGATCGTGGTCTACGACGAGGTGCACATGCTGCCCGCTCCACTGTTCCGGCTCGCCGCCGATCTCCAAGGGGCTCGCCGGCTGGGACTGACCGCCACCTTGGTCCGGGAAGACGGCGCTGAGGCCGACGTGTTCAGCCTGATTGGCCCCAAGTGTTACGAGGTACCTTGGAAACAGCTGGAGCAGGCCGGATATCTGGCTGCGGTTCGGTGTGTCGAGCTGCACGTCCCGCTGCCCGCCGCGGAACGGGCGCGGTATCTGGCGGCGGGAATCCGCGAACAGCACCGCATCGCGGCTTCGAACTCCGCCAAGCGGCGCGTGGTGGCGGCCCTGTTGAAACAGCACGCGGGCGAAAGCGTGCTCATCCTCGGGCATTACTTGGAGCCCCTGCGCGCCCTCGCGGACGCAATCGGATGCCCGCTCGTCACCGGCACCACGCCACAGCCGGAGCGGGAGCGTTGGTTCGAAGCATTCCGAACCGGCCGCATCCGTTGCATTGCGCTCTCCCGGATCGCCAACATGGCCGTGGACCTGCCTTGTGCGTCTGTGGCGATCCAGGTGTCCGGCCTCTTCGGCTCGCGCCAAGAGGAGGCGCAGCGCTTGGGGAGGCTGCTGCGGCCGCAAACCCAGGAGGGGGTTTTTTACACCTTGGTGAGCGAAGGGACGGTTGAGGCCCAAACCGCCAAGCACCGCCAGCTCTACTTGGTGGAGCAAGGCTACACATACAGCGTATACGACAGCGACGAGTACCTGCCGGAAGGGGTGGATGAAGATGAAGCTGTCGGAGTGCCTGAGCACCGCTGACATCGACACCTTGCGCAAGATCTCGGATCATTACGGATTGACCTGCTCCAAGCACTCGAAGCTGTCGCTGCTGCAGGAGCTTCTGTACGCATTCCGGCGAGGCCGCTTTCTCGAAGAGGCCATCGCCCAGTGGCAGGAAGGCCGGGAACAGGCGATGATCCGCCTGTGCCTGGAGACGCGGAGCCGATTTTCGGCCGAGGAGTTACGCGGGATCTTTCAATCCTGCGGCGGGGAAGCGGTGATCGACGAGGCCATCCGCGAGGGCTGGTTGTTTCCCAGCAGCCGGTACGGAGGACGGCTCTACTACTACATCCCCGAGGAGTTGCAAGCGGCGATGCGACGCCAGTTCGTCGCGCGCTTCGTGCGGAACCTGCACCGCTCGCAAGAAGGGCCCCTGCTGTTTCAGGACGAAGGTCTTGCCCTCGTACGAGACCTGGATGTCTTCCTCGAGTACGTGCGCCACCATACGGTTCCGCTGACGACCGGCGGCAGCATGTACAAGAGAAATCTGATGCAGGTGCTGGAACTGCTCGAGGTACGGGAAGAGCCCCTTCAGGGCGGGTGGCGCTTCGGCTACGGGCGGCGGTTTCACGATTACCCCGACCGGCTGGCATTGCTCTACGACTACGCGTACAGCGCCCGCCTGATTGTCGAAGGCGAGGACGGGTACCTGCACGCCGCGGAAGATTGCAGTGACTGGTACCGCCTCAGCGAGGTCGAGCAGGCTCGAACGCTGATGCGGTTTTACATTCACCTGTATCGGCGACCCATTGCCCGCCTCCCGCAGGTGGTCCACCTGTTGGCACATGCGGCAGTCGACTGGCTGGACAGCGCCGAAACCCTTGACGCGCTGGCGAATCTGGTCACGCCGTACTACTACGACGACCGGGAGCAGGTCTGGCGCACGCGCATCCTCAAAATGCTGATGCACCTCGGTTTGGTGCGGATCGGACAGGACGAAGCGGGCAGGGAGTGGTTTCAAATCACGAAACTCGGTCAACAATTAATTACACCGGATGCTTTACCAGCGACCCCGGATCAAACGCGGGAGCGCCAGCGCATCTTGATTGTGCAGCCGAACTTCGACATCGTCGTCACGGGCGACCAACCGCTGGTGACGAACGAACTCGCGGCTTTCACCGATTTGCGCCAGGCGGGCGCCATCCGAGTCTACCGTTTGACCGAGGCGAGCGTCCGCCGGGGAATGGCGTCCGGAGGGCTCGTGTCTGCCTGGTTAGAGTTTTTGCATCAGCACGCCCAGACTCCGGTGCCGGGCAACGTCGAGCGGACGCTGCTGGAATGGGGGCGAATGCAGGAGGAGCAAGCGATGGGCGAAAACAGTCTGACGAGTTGACGTTACGTTGGCCGGCGAGCCACGGATGGATTTGGAGAGCCATTCCGGGCGGGTGTGGAAGGAAAAAATGAAGCGCCAGTCGAATAAAATACTCGAAGAATTCACACGGGACCTTCGCCGCTGGGGTCAGGTTGTGGACGTTCTGGATCACCGGACATTCGGCTACAACCAATCAGGGAGGAGACGGCAATGGGCAATACCGTAACGGTCGCCGAAAAGAAACACTTTCTGCGTTGGTTTCTGTCGAATTACCAACTGCAAAGTCGGGAGGCGGAGATGCTCATCCGCTACATGATGACCCGTGAGAGCGTGCTGCGCCGGGTTCACTTCGTCGACAGCTTCCGGCAGTTGCCGCGGGTCATCGTGGTGTCCACGACCTGTGTTCAAGCCGCCCCCTTCCGGTATTACCGGCGCAACAAGCCGGTGTCCACGGACGTGGAACAGGCGTTCTTGGACCTGTATCAACACCCGGACGAAGACGTGTATGTCAATCTCTACTTCAAAGACCGGGCGACCAGCGCCGCGTACTCGGCCGTGTTGGAGGAGATCGCGCCGGCCGAATTGGAACCGGCCGTCAAAGAGCTCATCACCATGCAGGCCGAATGGATCATCGAACAGGCGGTGCGCAACTATCAGCGGGAGCACCTCATGCGCGCCGTCGACGAGGCCCTGGATCGAGGAGATCGGGAGGCGTTTTTGGAGGCCAGCCGCCGTCTGATTGAATTCGACGCCAGCGCGTCCGCCGCGATGTCCGGTTGACGAGCGGTCGTATACAGGGGGCGGTGACGGCCCCTCTTTTTTTTTAACATGATCCATTTCCCACAAAACCTTTCACGAGTAGGATCCCCTAACTTCTCCTTCACCCTCTTGACAAAGTCCGCATGGCCTCCTGTATCCTGTTCTCAAATCCGAATATCCATAAACATAAATAATTTTAATCAGAATTTAAGGTTTGTACACTCAGGAGAGGAGAATCGGGAACATGCGTACATCCGGGCAGCGTGTGGCAGGAGGGTGGAGTGAAGACACTTGGTCGATCGTACTTGGATTGATTCTCATCCTTGCCGTGTGGGCCGCGTATCAGCTCAAGAAGCCGTTGGACGTCTTTCAGCAGGCCGTTCCAGTGACGTGGCCGGCGCACGCGTTGGGGCAGCACTTCGCACAAAACGGATTGGCCTACGCCGCGTTGTGGCTGGTCCTGGTGGCGTTGACCGGCGTCGCCGCGCGGGCGCTCGGCACGCCGTTTCTTCCCTACGCTGCCGGCTTCACGGTGCTGTTCGTCCTCGCGGGGATGGTGTTGGTCATCGGTAGCCAGCAAACACTCAAGACCTACGGCCTCGAGTACCCGTTCTGGGCACTGTTATTCGGTGTGGTGATCGGGAACGTCGTGCGGCTGCCCGGGTGGCTGGCGGCGGCCGCCGGGCGCACCGAGTTGTTCATCAAGACGTCCATCGTTCTGTTGGGCGCCAATCTTCCGTTCTCCATCATCGCCAGATCTGGCCCCCGCGGGTTTCTCGAAGCGCTGGTCATCGTGGGACTCGGATTCACCGTCGCGTTCATCGTCGGCAAGCGGTTGGGGGTCGATCCGCTGTACATCTCGATCCTCGGCGCCGGGGCATCGGTGTGCGGCGTGTCAGCGGCCATCGCGGTCGGTAATGCCGTACGGGCCCCGCAACGAAAGGTCGGCTACGTGGTGTCGCTGGTGGTGGTCTACGGATTGATCCTGGTGTTCCTGCTGCCCGCCCTGGTGCATCTGCTCGGCCTGAGCAACACCGTCGGCGGGGCGTGGATCGGCGGCTCGGAACTGGCAGACGCGTCCGGCGCAGCCGCCGCGGCCATGCTCGGCGATTCGGCGGTCAATACGTTCTCGCTCGTCAAGCTCAGCCGGGACGTGTTGATCAGCGTCATCTGCCTGATTCTCGGCGCGGTCGCCGCCGCCCGGTGGAATCAGGAAGCTCGTCCCACACCGTCGCGTTGGAGCGAACTGTGGCGCCGGTTCCCCAGGTTCGTGTTGGCCTTCGTGATCGCGTCCCTCTTGGCCACGTGGTGGCAGGCCGCCTACGGAAAGGCGTTCAACACGGATTTCACGGCCAACCTGAACGCGGTCCGCACATGGCTGTTCACGCTGACCTTCTTCGGAGTGGGACTGAACACCCGCTTCCGCGAGATCCGGGAGGTCGGCGGCCGGGCCATCGCGCTCTTCACCACGGTCGTGATCGTCAACGTGATCGCGGGGTTGATCTTGGCGTACTTGCTGTTCGGAAGCCGTTGAGATTGTCCCACCCCAGGCTCTGTGATACGTTTCTCATGGCAGGGACCGAGGGGGGAGGACATGCGATTCGAACGCCTCACACCGAATCAGTTCGCACCTATCCAGGACGGTTTTGACACCCTCCTGGTGAGCGCTTATTGCCCGCTTCCGCTCGATCCCGCCGTCAGCCACCTGGCGGCGGTCTGGATCGGGCAGCGGCTGGCGGACGCGGCGGCGGGCCGCTTCCAAGGGCGGACCGCCCTGTGGCCGCTCGGCCACAACGCATTCGTCCGGGCATCCGATCCAGAGTGGCTGGCCGACCTCCGGCGGGGGTTTCCCTACGGTGTCCGTCACGGCGTGCTGGTGACGGACCGAACCTTGATGGAGGAGGTGCTGCGGCTGGCGGACGCAGATGGCACCGGTTGGCTGATCTTCGATTGGTGGCAGTGGCTCCGCCGGCGTGTCCCGGCGGCTCGCCTGCCGGAGGCGTGGGCATATCTCAACCACGCCTGTCCTGCCTATGCTGCCAGCGAGGAGCGCCAAAGCCTCGGATTGCCGGACGACGTCATGCACGCGATGGCCGCCGAGGGGCAACGCCTGTTTGCGGCGATGGAGGAGGCCTTGTGCCAGCAAATTTTGGCGCTGTGGGCATAGTCCGGGGTGTTCTGGCCATCCTAATCCACGACAACTACGTCCGGACCGCATCCTGTGACAGGGTTATGACGAATTGTCGAAACTGAATCCTTCGAAGTCTAGCGAACCGTTGGCATTGCTTGACACACTGGATCGGCCAGGCATAAGATCTGTATCGTGCAGCTGGTGCCCGGTCTACATATCTTTTTTGGCTTTTCACAGGATGCGGGATGGAGGTCAGGAGGGCCACACACGTGTCCGACTTCCAGGAACGAGCATCACAAGAGCAGCAGCCAGGGCTGAGCCGGCGGCAATTTTTGACGTACGCGCTGGGTGGAACCGGGGCGTTCATGGCATCGCTGGTCGCCGTCCCGTTCGTTGTGGAGACGTTCGACCCCATTCGCCGGGGAGGCGCGAACGCCTTCGTCAACTCCGGCCACAAGGTGTCGGAATTTAATAAAACGCTGCCACAACTCATTGAGTTTCGAGCGCATCGGGACGACGGATGGAACTCTGCGGACATCCCGTCACGCGCATGGGTCATCCTGCAAAAGGACGGCACGCCGCTCGCGATGTCCCCCATCTGTACGCACCTGGGCTGCCAAGTCAACGGCACGCTGGGTCCAGACGGGAAACCAGAACCGTCCCAGGATGGACAGTGGTGGTTTCACTGCCCGTGCCACGGCAGCAAGTACACCGTGTACGGCATCCAATCGCCGGGATCGCCGGCGCCGCGCCCGCTGGATGTGCACAAAGTCAAGGTGGACGAGGCCGGCTACCTGTACTTGGGACCGCTGCAACAACGCAACAGCTCGGGGCAGGTGATATCGTAACATGTTGAAAAAGGCGTACGACTGGATCGACGAGCGGCTGAACGTGACGCCGCTGTGGCGGGACGTGGCCGATCACGACGTGCCGGCCCACGTGAATCCGGCCATCAAGATGTCCGCCTTCGTGTACTGTTTCGGCGGTCTCACGTTTCTGGTCATCACGACCCAGATCCTGTCGGGCATGTTCCTGGCGATGTACTACACGCCGGACATCACCAACGCGTGGTACAGCGTCAAGTACATCACCGACGAGGTGCTGCTCGGCAATGTGGTCCGCGGCATGCACTTTTGGGGCGCGAGCTTGGTCATCATTATGATGTTTTTGCACATGCTGCGCGTCTTTTTCACCGGGGCGTACAAAAAGCCGCGCGAGATGAACTGGGTGGTCGGCGTCCTCATCTTCTTCGTCGTCCTCGGCTTCGGATTCACCGGGTACCTGCTCCCATGGGACCAGAAGGCGTACTGGGCGACCGCGGTCGGGGCACAGTTGGCGGGATCCATTCCGTGGATCGGGCCTTACATCCAGACGCTGCTGCTCGGGAGCCACACGGTGGGCGCTCTGACGCTGACGCGCTTCTTCGCGATTCACGTGTTCTTCTTGCCGGCTGCCCTGCTGGTGCTGCTGGCGCTGCACTTCATCATGATCCGCGCGCAACACATCGCGGGTCCGCTATAAGCCGTGCCTTCGCGAGAACGCTGAGCGAGGAGGGGACATTTTGGCTGCTGGAGGCGAACGGATTCCGGGTACTCCACGGTACCGGCATCATCACCTGAAGAATCCGGGGACCGAGCCGTTCATCCCAAACTTTCTGCTGAAAGAGTGGATCGCCGGTTCGGTGTTCCTGCTGGCTTTCATGCTGTGGGTTGTGTTCAATCCGGTCGACCTCGGCTCGAAGGCCAATCCGGATGACACGTCGTTCATCCCCGTCCCGGACTGGTACTTTCTGTTCTTGTACCAGCTTCTGAAATACTTTCCGGGCGACAATGAGTTGTTCGGCACCATCCTGGTCCCGATGGTGGGCGCGCTTCTGTTGTTGTTCGCCCCCTGGCTGGACACCAAAAAGACGCGGCACCCGTACAAGCGTCCGCTGGCAACGGCGGGTATGGTGCTGACCACGTTTCTCGTCATCTGGCTGACCAACGAAGCGGCGGTCCAACACGCGGCCGAGGTCGCCGCGGCGAGCGGCCAGGCGACGCCAGGGCTGCCGGTCATTCCGAAGATCGACGCGTCCCAGATCCACTTGGTGGACACCTCCGACCCGGGGTACCAGCTGTTCCAGAACACCTGCGCCAACTGCCACGGGCACAGCGGGGAAGGCGGCGCGGGGCCCCCGATTTACGCGATCGGAAAGTACTGGGATGCCAAAAAGCTGTACGATTTCATCGAAAATCCTGCGCCGGGGATGCCCAAGAAGGGCACCCTCTCCAGCGACGCCGACGTCCAGAAGGTCGCCGACTGGCTGGCCAAGCAAAAGGGCTGATCTGGCCCGTATGGCCCGGCTGCACAGAGAAACCCGGTCCGCGCATCGACGCGGCACCGGGTTTTCTTCTCGCGCCGGACGGCGTGTCCTTCACCGGGCGTCCATTACCAAGTGAATCCTTCCCCAAGGACCTCGTGTACATCATTGACCACCACGAAGGCGCGGGGATCGGCGGCGTACACAATCTGTTGGACCCGCACGACCTCCTCGCGGGACACCACACAGTACACCACCTGGCGGGGTGTGCCGGTAAAGCCGCCAACCGCCTGGAACAGCGTCGTACCGCGTTCCAACTGGCGGTGGATGGCGTCGGCGATGGCCTCCGGGTTGTCCGAGACGATGGTCAGGGCCTTGCCGCGCCGGGTTCCCTCGATGACGAAATCGATCACGCGGCTGGCCACGAACAACGCCACAAGCGAATACATGGCCGTTTCGCGGCCGATGAGCACCGCGACGATACCGATTACGCAGACGTCGATAACGAACAGGGTCCGGCCCATGCTCACGCCGTACCGGTGGCGGACCAGGCGGGCGATGATGTCTGAGCCGCCGGTGGTCGCGCCGGTCCGAAAGATCAGGCCGAGCCCAAACCCGGTCACCACGCCGGCGTACAGGGCGCCGAGCAACGGATCGTGTGTCGGCAGCTGGATGCGGGCGGTCAGCGAGCTGAACAAGGACACCGCCACGACCCCGCCCGTGGTGAGCACAATGAATTCATGCCCGAACACCCGCCAGCCGACCCACAGCAGCGGGATGTTGAGCAGGAAGAACGTCAGACCGAGCGGCCAGTGCAGAAGATACAGCAACAACACCGAGATGCCGACAAATCCGCCCTCAGCCAAATGATTGCTGACCAAAAAGGCGTTTAACCCGATTGCGTAGATGAGGGCGCCGGCGAGGATGGACAACCACTTCCAAATCCACCGGGGCCCCGCAGGCCAAGTCATGTGTGGTGCAGACACCCCCTTGGGCCGAGACAAGGCTCGTCCGTGTTGCCTCATTATACGGAACCGTTCACCCACGTGGCAACTTTTCCCGCGGCCAGAGCAGCAAGAGGATCAGACCCGCGCTGATCCACCCGAAAGCCGTGTAGGCGTACTGCACCACGGCACTGAACCCGACCTGGCTGACGAGGTAGGCGAGCACCAGCACCACGGCGGTGATGACCGCATGGCGGAGGGGGGAGGAGGCACCCAATTGGGCGGTGAGGGCGTACAGGTCACCGACCAGTGTGGAATACACCTCCGCCCACAAGACGAACACGAAGCCCCAGCGCAGGAGCGCACCCAGGTGCTCCGCCACGTACGCCATGGGTAAGTCGTACCCCAACGCACGCGGGAAGTAGGTGTGGAGTGTAAACGTCACCGCGGCGAGCATCCCGGCCAGGCCGAGGGCGCCGAAGAGGGCGCCGAAGCGAAGGGTACGCAGGTCGCGGACATCCGCGCCGAGCGGGAGCAGGACGCCGGCGGACAGGCCGATGTTGAATGCCGCGTACAACATCGCAGACACCACTGTGGCGAAGCCGGAGCCGCCCAGCGCCTGGCCGTTGTGCCAGGCGGTCTGCCACCCATGGGTGTGCCACGCGTGCCAGGCGGCGTACAGCACGAAGACGCACATCGCTGGGACGATGAGGGTGTTGGCGCGCAGGATGCCACGAATTCCCCACAGGACGGTGAGGAAGGCGATCCCCATGGTGACCAGCGCACCCGTCTGGAATGAACCGCCCAGCCGTTCCTTGAACAAGGCGCCCGATCCGGCGATCATCGCCACCGTCACGCCGAACAGCATGGTGAGGATCAAGGCGTCGAGCAACGCCGTGAGCCCGGGGCCGAACAGGCGTTCGTTCAACTCGTGATAGGAGCGCACGCCCCACACCGCGCCGAGCTGCATCAGCCGGTACCCCATTCCGGCGAACAGGATGAACGACAGAAGAATGGTGAGGTAGGCCCAGTTCCCGTAGCGTGCGAAGAACTGAAAAACCTCCTGTCCGGACGCGAACCCCGCGCCGACCACCGTGCCGATGTACGCGCAACCCACCTGAAACGCCCACCACTCGGTCCGCCGCACCGGCGTCACCTCCTTCTCTCAACATATGGCGGGTCTGTCCCAAAGATGTTGGAGGCGGGACATGTCCCCGTCACAGGGCCTATATACATAGAACCAGCGGTTGTCCCCCTAGGGCAGCCGTCCAATTTGGAGGGGAAAGGAGGGGGTGGAATGACCCATCTGCAAGCCATCGTGCTGGGCGTGGTGCAGGGCGTGACCGAATTCCTGCCGATCTCCAGCTCGGGGCACCTGGTGTTGTTGCAGAAGATATGGCACATCTCCGGAGACTCCCTGCTGTTCATCACCTTCGTGCATTTGGGGACCCTGGTGGCCGTGGTGTGGGCGTTCCGCCGGGAGGTGGCTTGGCTGATCCGCCACCCTTGGTCGTGGACGACGCGGATGATCCTTTTGGCGCTGGTCCCGACGGCGATAGTGGGCGCGTTGTTCGAGGAGTTGTTTGAGAACCTCTTTGCCAGCGGCGTCACCCTCGGGATCGAGTTCGTCGTCACGGGGATCATTCTGTGGTGGATGGACACCGTGCCTTCAGGCGAGAAGACGGAGCAGAACATGAGGCCGGCGGACGCGCTGTGGGTGGGCACCCTGCAAGGAATGGCCATTCTCCCGGCATTGTCGCGTTCCGGTCTGACCATGGCGGCCGCGCTGTGGCGTGGCATGGACCGGGATGCAGCGGGCCGGTTCTCGTTTTTGTTGTCGATTCCGGCCATCCTCGGGGCCACCTTGGTCGAGCTGGAGGAGGTGCTGGAGCACCCAGCCGGCGGGACGGCCATCCATTGGGGACCGATGATCAGTGGCACCGTCGCCGCGTTGGTGGCAGGCTACGCGTCGGTGAAGTTCACCCTGTGGCTGCTGCGCAATGCGCAGATGAAGTGGTTCGCTTGGTACGTGTGGATCCTGGCCGAGTTCGTGTTCATCGATCAGCTGTTCCACCACCGTTGGTTCCCGCCCCTGTGGTGAGCACCATTTCACGAGGGCATGCCGGCCACGGAACACCCGCCGGCGAAGCGATGGGGGGCTGGCGCACGAGCGCCAGCCCCCCGATCTGTGGAGGATGTGCAAGTCGATGCTGCGTCACCATCACCGGCGGCGCGGGCCGAGCCGCCATTCAGGCCCGGTGCATCTTGACGCGCCAGGCGATGATCCGGGTCTTGCGCAGGAGATAGACGACGACGGAGAGGAGGAGCAGCCCTCCCAACAACCAGACCCAGGTCGTCAGGCCGAGCGCCATCACCTGCCACCACGGGGCGCCTTCGGAGGCGGCCCGGAACGAAGCGAAGACAGGGACGGCCTGCGCCAGAGCGGCGCTGGCGGGCTTCCCCAGACCAAATGCCCACAGGACGAGCGTCAGGATGGCCGCCAACACGCCGTGAGCGAAGCGGGCGAGGAAGTAGGGAAACATGCGGATGTCGGTGTTTGTGATGACGCTCGCTACCTGCGCATGTACGGCCAGACCGCTCCACGCGACAATGCCGCTGACGATGGCCACGCGCTGCAGCAACGGTGCGTTGGAGACAGCCGCGGCCTGCGCGCTGCCGATGTCGATCTCGAGCAGACCGGCCAACGTCGGATTGACGAGGCTGCTGTGCACGCCGAGCAGGTGGTAGACGGCCGCCACGGGCAGCCCCAGGAGGGCGAGAATGCCCGACAGGTGCAGAATCTCGATCATCACCGCGAAAAACACGATGAAACCGCAGATCATAAACAGCGTCATCATCGATTCCGTGACCGCCTCCCGCAGCAGTTTGCCGAACGGGCGGCCGTCCTCGGCCCGAGCACGTGGGATCTCTCGCAGCGCACGGATGAAGATGTTGCCCTGAGCTTTCGTCTCGGCCTTTGGGGATTCGCCTTTGCCCCGACCCCAGAACTTGA
The DNA here is from genome assembly GCF_000702485.1 of Alicyclobacillus macrosporangiidus CPP55. Classification (GTDB taxonomy): domain Bacteria; phylum Bacillota; class Bacilli; order Alicyclobacillales; family Alicyclobacillaceae; genus Alicyclobacillus_H; species Alicyclobacillus_H macrosporangiidus_B. The sequence goes on from NZ_JNIL01000001.1 coordinate 452,675, forward strand.
AGCTGACGCCGACCACAAACGCAGAGATATAGTGCGCCACGGCGATCAGAATGCCGAGTTCTGGCGATTTGAACATCCCCACGGCGACCGCGCTGATCATGAACAAGGGATCGGCGGTATTCGTGAAGGCCAGGAGCCGCTCTCCCTCGATCCGTGTGCACATGCCCGATTCACGAAAACGTGCGGTGATCACGGCGTCCATGGGGTAACCGGCGGCCAAGCCCATGGACAGGGCGAACGCGCCGATACCGGGGACGCTGAACAGCGGCCGCATCAGGGGTTCGAGAAGAATCCCGAGGCCATGGACCACGCCGAGTCCAAGCATCAGTTCGGAGAGGATGAAGAAAGGCAGCAGAGACGGAAACACGACGTCCCAGAATACGCGCAGGCCAGCGATGCCTGCTTCGAATCCTGGCTTGGGATAGACGACCAGCGCGACGCAGAAGATCACGACGGCCAGCCCCAACAGGTAGGTCGACAGGTGTCGAGCCCGCGATGCGTTCACGGTGTCATCTCCTTTACCGGAGTTGTCCCCTGGATGGTCCATAACATCATATTGGTCAGGCCCGGCGTTTATGTTCGCCTGTGCCCGTGCCGGTTTGTCATGGCGCCCCCCGGTATAGTAAGGTAGGAACGTGAAGGTGCGGACAGGAGGGATGGGGATGGCGCTGACCGTGCGCGGCATGCAGGAGGAGGTCGACGCGTACATCCGCCAGTTCAAGGAAGGGTACTTCACGCCGATGACCCTGGTGGTCCGCCTGGCGGAAGAGTTGGGGGAACTGGCACGCGAGGTCAATCACCTGCACGGGGAAAAGCCGAAAAAACCGGACGAACCGGAGGGCAGCATTGCACTGGAACTGGGCGACCTCCTGTTTGTCATCACGTGTCTCGCGAATCGCCTCGGCATCGACCTGGAACAGGCATTCACCGGCGTGATGGACAAGTTTCGCACGCGCGATCGCGACCGCTGGACGCGCATCGGATCGCCGTCTGACGAGTCCCGGCAAGGAGAGGCGGGGCGCGGACACACGCCTTGAGGACGGGCGGGGCTTGGGCAAGGGTACAGTCCGCTGCTTGGCCCGCGCATACGATGGCAGCGGGAGGTGGCGGCCATGCTCGGGGAACGTTGGTTGAAGGTGGCCTTTTCCTACCTATACATTCGCGACTTCAACCGCGCCATGGAGGCATTTCGGCGTGCCATCGCCTGCGACCCGGACAACCCGGCATGTTATTTTCACGCCTCCGTAACCGCGCTGCGCAATGAAGATTGGGAACCTGCACTGGCCTGGGCGGCAGAGGCCGCCCGGTTGGACCCGGAAAACGTGCTCTATCAAGAACACGTCCGGCGGGTGCAGGCGGCCTGGGTGCAGGCGCATCCGGCCTACCCCGAGACTGCGGCCGCGGACGCGCCGCCGGACAGCGACACCATCGAGGACCCAGTCCGTGTGCGGCTGGGAGAGGAGGAATGAGGTTGGCTTCTCGCCATCGCATCACGGTCGCCGTCGCCGGCGCTGCCGGCAAAATGGGCTCGGAAGCCCTCAGGGCGCTGGCGGCGGACGATCGCTTCGACACGGTCGCGGTTTTGGTGCGCGACGCGGGACAAGCCCAGGCATCGGGGCGATACCCATGCCCGGCGTACGACGACCCGGAGCACCTGTTGATGGAAGTTCATCCGGACGTCTGGCTCGATTTTACGGACGCCCGCAGCGTCGTCGGCCACGTGGACCGCTGTATTGCCTTCGGGGTCTCTCCGGTCGTGGGCGCCACTGGCTACACGCCGGAGGATGTGGCGCGCTGGAATGAGGCGTGCTTGCGCCAGGGCATCGGTGGCATCGCCGCCCCCAACTTCGCCATTGGCGCCCTGTTGATGATGCGCTTTGCGGCTGAGGCGGCGCGGTTCTTCACCCGCGCCGAAATCATCGAGATGCATCACGACGGCAAGAAGGACGCGCCTTCGGGAACGGCCCGCCGCACTGCTGAACAGATGGCCGCTCACCGGGAAGAGGCCGCGGGCGATCCCGCCGCCCATCCCGTCTCCGCCGAGGGCGCGGCGGCCGCCGACGCGCCCCCCGCGCGCGGATGGTCCTATCGAGGCGTACCCATTCACAGCGTCCGCCTGCCCGGGCTGGTCGCGCACCAGGAGGTCATCTTCGGCGGGGCCGGCGAGGTGTTGACCATCCGCCACGACTCCCTGTCGCGGACCAGCTTCATGCCCGGCGTGCTGTTGGCCTGCGCCCGCGTCCTGGAGGTCCGGGGCATGGTCTATGGGCTCGAACACCTGCTGTGGTGAGGAGGAACGCGGTATGAATATCGCCCTGATTGCCCACGACCGGATGAAGGACAGCCTGGTTAACTTCGTCATCGCCTACCGCCACATCTTCGCTCAGGCGACGCTGTACGCGACCGGCACCACGGGCCAGCGGATCGCCGAAGCCACCGGACTGACGGTGCACCGGGTGCTCTCCGGGCCGCTCGGCGGCGACCAGCAGATCGGCGCGCGCATCGCGGAAGACATCATCGACATGGTGGTCTTCCTGCGCGATCCCCTGACCGCCCAGCCGCACGAGCCGGACATCACCGCCCTGTTGCGCCTGTGCGACGTCCACAACGTGCCCGTGGCGACCAACCTGGCCACCGCCGAAGCCCTGTTGCGCGGCTTGGAGCGGGGCGATCTCGATTGGCGGCGCGTGCTCCACGACGATTCGGGAGACGGTGCGGACCGCTGAGCGGGGAGGCGAACGGATGCGCATCGGCATCAGCTGTCATCCCACCGTCGGCGGCTCTGGGGCGCTGGCGGCAGAACTCGGCAAAGCCCTCGGCCGGCGCGGGCACGAGGTCCACTTCATCGTGTCGGACATCCCGTTCCGCCTCGGAGCGTTCGATCCGCACGTCCAGGTGCACGAAGTGGACGTGGTGTCGTACCCGGTGTGGCGCACGCCCATCGATCTCGCTCTGGCCGCCTGGATGGCCCGGGTGATGGAGCAGCATCGGATCGACGTCCTGCACGTCCACTACGCACTTCCTTTCGCGGTATGCGCGTTTCTCGCCAGGCAGATGGCCCCGCGCCGGCGCGTACCGGTGGTGACCACCCTGCACGGGACGGATGTCACCCTGCTGTCCCAGGATCGCACCCTGTTCGACCTCGTCCGCTTCGGCTTGCTGCACAGCGACGCGGTGACCGCCGTCAGCCGCAGCCTCGCCGCCCAGACGGAGGCGCGGTTCGGCCTCGAGCGGCCTATCCACTGCATCCACAACTTCGTCGATCCGCACGTCTTTCGCCCGGCAGAGCTACCGGACCTCCGCCGCGCGCTGGCACCGAACGGCGAGCCGATCCTCCTGCACGTCTCCAATTTCCGCCCCGTCAAGCGCGTGGCCGACGTGCTGCGCGTGTTCGCGCGCGTGCGGACGAAGGTGGCAGCCCGGCTCGTGCTCGTCGGGGAAGGGCCGGATGCTTGGGAGGTTCGCCAATTGACGGAGACCCTCGGCATCGCCCCGCACGTGGTCTTCCTCGGCAAGCAGGACGACGTGGTCCCCCTCTACCAGGTGGCCGACTTGTTCCTCCTGCCATCGCAACAGGAGAGCTTCGGGTTGGCGGCCCTGGAGGCGATGGCCTGCGGCGTGCCCGTCATCGCCAGCGACGCGGGCGGCATCCCGGAGGTCGTGCGCGACGGAGAGACGGGATTCCTGCGGCCCGTCGGCGACGTGGAGGGGATGGCGCAAGCCGCGGTCCGGGTGCTATCGGACGATGCGCTGCACCAGAGGTTGTCGCGCCAGGCCGTGGCGCGCGCCCGATCGGCATTCTCCATGGCCGATAAGGTCGCGGAGTACGAACGCTTGTACCAATCCCTGTGTGAAGGGGAGCCCGTGTAATGGCGTTCGGGCGAGGGACAGAATGGCCGGCCCACGTGGAAGAGGTGCTCGGGACGCTGGAGACCGCCGGATTCCAGGCGTTCGTCGTCGGCGGCGGGGTGCGCGACCGCTTGCTCGGGCGGCCCTGCCACGATTACGACATCGCCACCGACGCCCTGCCGGCGCAGGTGGCCGCACTCTTCGAGCGCACCATCCCCACTGGAGTTCGCCACGGGACGGTCACCGTCCTGCCCGCCTCGGCGCCCGGCATGCCCGTCGAGGTGACGACCTTTCGCGTGGAGGACGGCTATTCGGACGGGCGCCATCCCGACCGGGTCCGCTTCACGGACCGGATTGAGGCGGATCTGGCACGGCGTGATTTCACCATCAACGCCATGGCGATGGACCGCGCCGGACACCTGGTGGATCCGTTCGGCGGGGCGCAGGACCTGGTGCGGCGCCGCATCCGGGCGGTGGGGGAGGCGGGCGAGCGATTCACCGAGGACGGTCTGCGCATCCTGCGCGGACTCCGGTTCGCGGCCGAGCTCGGGTTCGCGATGGATCCCGCGACGCAGGCCGCGATGGAGCGGGAAGCGGACAGGCTGGGACGGATCTCCCTCGAGCGGATCGGCCAGGAACTGGCGCGTATCGCGCAGGCCGCCTGGGGTACGGTGGCCGATGCCTTAGCCTGCGGTTCGTACCTGCGCCAGTTGCCGCTGCCTTGGCCGGACCTGTATCCGGGGTTCGCTCGGCTGGCCGGTCTGCCGAAACACCTGGCAGCATGGCCGCGTGCCGTGAGGCGGCCTCCGCCCTGGAGCGGGGAGGAGCGGCAGGCGTCCAGTCTCGCCGTATGGGCGTTCGCCTCCGGCTGTCCGCCCCAGGCGGCTGCGGCCTTGGCCCGTTCCGTCCGCTGGCCGGTCCGGATCGGCCGCTTGGCCACGCGAGCGATGGCGGCGATGGCCGACGACCCCGCCGGATTTTCTCCGGTTCAATGGCGGTTCGCCCTGTGGCGCGAACATCCTCCAGCGCTGGCCATCGCCTGCCGCCTCCTCGACTGGTGGGAGCGCCCGGACGGCCCGTTCACGCGGACGGAGTCTTACGAGTCATACGCCGCCCGGCAGCCGCTGCGCCACATCGGGGACCTGGCCGTCGACGGACGTACCCTGGCTGCCCTCGGCCTTCAGGGCCCGGCCATCGGCCAGGTGAGAGACCGTTTGGTCGATGCCGTCCTCCGCGGGGACGTGGCGAACGACCCCGTCGAGCTAATTCCTCTGGCGCGCCGATGGGCAGCGGAGGCGGAGGAGGCGCAAAGGACGCGAAAGGAGGAGCACCGTGGGAGAAGCGTGGATCAATGACCCGCGCCGCGCCGACGCGGAGGCGGCGCGCGAGGCCGTCGCGGCCGCCTTGCTCGACGCCTCTGGCACCTTCGTGTCCGGAACGGCGCTGAGCGAGAAGACCGGCCTGTCGCGCACGGCCATCTGGAAACACGTGCAGGCCCTCATGGAGCAAGGTTTCGTCATCGAGTCGGTACCGCGGTTGGGCCACCGGCTGCAGGCCGTTCCGGACAAGGCCCTGCCAGTGCTCGTCCGCCGCCACCTGGCGCCCGGGACAGAGCTGGGCAGGCGGGGAATCTGGTACGACGAAGTGGACTCCACCAACACGCTGGCCAGTGAATGGGCGCGCCGCGGCGTTTCGAACGGTTTTCTCGTCGCGGCGGGCCGCCAGCGGGGCGGACGCGGCCGTCGCGGCCGAGCCTGGTTCTCGCCCCCGGAAGGGCTGTGGTTTTCGCTGGTGCTCACGCGCCCCCTGCCGCTTCGTCGCGCCCCTGAGCTGACCCTCCTGGCGAGCGTCGCCGTCCGGCGGGCGATCGCGCGTGTGGCCGAGGCGGCCCCGGACATCAAGTGGCCGAACGACCTGTTGATGAAGGGGCGAAAGATGTGCGGCATCCTCGCGGAGATCCGGGCGGAAGGGGAGCTGGTCGAGCACGCGGTGGTGGGCATCGGGATCAACGCCAACATCCCGGACGACGCGTTCCCCGCTGAACTGCGGGATCGCGCCACCTCCCTCCTGGCCGTGACGGGGCGGAAAGTGCCGCCCGCGCTTCTGTGCGCCGAGGTGTGCAACCAGTTCGACCCATTGTACCGCCGACTGGCCGAGACGGGGGAGGGGTTCGCCAGCGTCATGGACGAGTGGAGCCAAGCCTGCGTCACCCTGGGTCAGTGGGTACAGGTCGAGACCCCGCGCGGGGTGGTGGAAGGCCGGGCCCTCACGGTGGATGAATCCGGAGCTCTGCAGGTGGATGCCGCGGACGGGAGGCGGCTCGTCATCCACACCGGGGAAGTCCTGTTCTCCCATTGAAGAATGGAGGGCGAACATCGCCTGGAAACACGTGCATAATGCTCCAGATGTCCGTTCAATCTACGGACAAAAGGGGGAGTGGCGCGTGTTTGACGCGGGTTTCGCCTTGTTGTTTCGCGCCGTGGACCGGATCCGCAAGCAGTTAGCGACGGCGGACGCCGACCTCCGCCGCTATCTCGCCGAAGAGTTGTACTGCCTGCGCCAATTGGGCGAGCAGTACATCGACCACTGGATGACGCTGGAGGAGCAGATCATCGACTTGATCCACACCTATGATCTGCCCGAACCGGCATCACCCGCCGAGGCGCCGGTGGCCGCGGCGCCCGTACAAGCCAAAGCGTCCGGACCAGGCACCACCGTGAGCCGCACGGCCCACGCCCATCGCCTCCCGGCTCCGGCGGAGCCGGCGGTGCGGCTGGCGGCCGGGCAAGGTCACAAGGTGGATCCGCCACCGGCGCCGGCGTGGGCGGAGCTCGGTTTCGACGACGCCCCTCCCGTGTCCGTCCAGTTCCGAAAAGGGCTCGGCTATTTCGATCTCGCCATGTTCCGAGACGCCGCCGCGGCCCTGGAGCAGGTTGTGCAAGAGGCGGAGACGCCCCTCGCCCGGCTGTACCTGGCCGCGTCCTATGCGGCCGAGGGGCGGAGCGAGGACGCCATGGCACAGTTGGAGCATCTGCGCAAGTACGTCACCGACCCGCTCGTCGCGTGCGCCATGCGCGAGATCGAAGCGCAGATCCATCTGGCCGCGGGGCGGACGGAATTGGCGTTGCAAGCGCTCGCCCGCGTCACGGCTGCACTCCCCAAGTATCCGGACGCTTGGTTCAATCTCTCCCTGTGTTACGCCAAGTTGGGCGACCTCGCGGCCGCCGAGCGGTGTGCGGCCCTGGCCTTTGCCCTCGATCCCTGCGATGCCGAGGCCGCCTGCGTACTCGCCGCCGTCCAGTTCGCCCGCAACCACATCACCGACGCGGAAAACACCTGCCGCCAGGCGCTGTCCTATCACCCCCGACATGCGGATCTCATGCTGCTCACGGCGCACCTCCATCGGGTCAAGGGGGAGTGGGACGCGTGTGCACGGGCCTGCCAGGCGGTGATCCGCGCCCATCCAGATGCGGGTTCGGCCTGGTCGTTGTTGGCATGGGTCAGGCTCCAGCAGGGAAAGACGGACGAAGCCCAGGCGTTGCTGCAGAAGCGGCTCGCCGCCTGCCGCGAGGACGCCGCGGCCATGGTGCAGCTCGGCGTGGTGCTGCTCCTGGCGGGCGATCTGGATCGGGCCGAACGGGTGTTGACCCGCTGTCTCGCCAAGTACCCCAACAAATCCCTCGTCTGGATAGCCCTCGGCAAGGTCAGCCTGGAACGGGGCGAGCCACGTAAGGCGCATACCCGGTTCCTGCGCGCCGCCAAAGACACCCGGCCGGCAGTGCGCAGGCTGGCCCTGTACTGGTACGGGCGGGCCATGCTGGACGCGGGTTGCCCCGAGCAGGCGGAACGGTATCTGAAGGCGGCTGCCGCCTGGGGAGCGCCGAATGCCGCCATCCTCTCCGCGCTGGCGGAGACGGCGGAACGGCTCGGCCGCCCGCTCGAGGCGGAAAAGTGGCAGGACCGCGCCCGCCAGCTGAAATCCCCGGACCCCTCCTGACATCGCCGCCATCCGTCGCCGTGTCTGGTACAATGGGAAGGACATTGGACGGACACGCGGGGGAGGCGGATGGGTGAAGGTCATCGTCGTTCACCTGGACACCCGGCACGACGCTTCCATACCCTGGCTGGACGCCGCATGCTGGCAGGACGGGGTGTGGGCATACACCCTGCAACGGACCACGCCCCCATGCGGGCGCGGGGCGCAACGGGGTGAGGGCACGGCGGATGCGGCCTGGGCGGCCTTCGCCGAACATCTGGCCGAGGCCACACTGGCCTTCGAGAGCACGGCCACGCTGGAGCGGTTGGCGGAGATCTCCGGTGGAGCGGTGCTGTGGCCCGACGCCGCCGACGTCCTGGATCTCACCCAGATGGCGCGAATTCTGGCCCCGGAGTGGGTCTCCGGCGTGCCCCTGCAGGCGGCAGAAGACGCGGTGGACGCCGCGCCGGACAACCCGGTCCGCCGGATGTGGGACGCGTTGATCGACCGAGCCCTGCGACTGCCGGCACACACCCTCCAGCAGATGGCGCACATCGCGACGTTTCTGTCCAGGCCGTTGGCGGAGTGGTTCCAATGGGCCGCCGAACGGCGCCAGGCGCAGGCAGGCTTGGCCTTGCCGGAAGGCTGCCGGCAGATTCAGTCCCTGGTGTTTCGCGACGATCCCGCCGCGGCGCTGGCCGAGTCCGGCGAGTCCGTGGCGGACGCGCCGGACGGATCCGCTGCGGGGGCGGACGGGGAGGAGGAGGCGTGGCCCTTGGCCGAGGATCTGCTGGGACCTGAGGGCCCGTTCGCACGCCGCCTCCCTGGGTTTCAGGTCCGGGAGGGACAGCTGGAGATGGCGCGCGCCGTGCGCGAGGCGCTGGACGCGGACGCGCATTTGATGGTGGAGGCCGGGACAGGTACCGGAAAGTCCCTCGCCTACCTCGTGCCCGCGGCCCTGTACGCCCTCTCCCGCAACACCCGCGTGGTGGTCTCGACGCACACCATCGCCCTGCAGGATCAGATTGAACACCGGGACTTTCCGTTGCTGCGCAGCGTGATCGAACACCCGTTGGAGCTGGCGGTGCTCAAGGGACGGACGCACTACGTCTGCATGCGCAAGCTCCAGCAGGAGGTCCACACCGCCAACTTGGCGACCGACCCAGGCGAGCTGGAAGTGTACCTGCGGCTGCTGGCCTGGTTGGTGGAGACGGAGACCGGGGACCGGGAGGAGCTGCCGGTGCACGGCCGGATGCACGAGGTGTGGTCGCGCGTGCAGAGCGAAACCGAGACGTGCATCGGCAAACGGTGCCCGTTTTTCAAACCTTGTTACTACTTCCGTGCCCGCGGCCGGGCGTATCAAGCGGATGTGGTCATCGCCAACCATTCGCTGGTGTTCTCCGATCTGAAGGCGGAACGCCGGGTGCTTCCGCGCTATGACAAGCTGATTGTCGACGAGGCCCACCACTTGGAGGAGGAGGCCACCCGCCATCTCGGGGATGAGGTGCATTGGGGCGCCATCGCGGCGATGATGCAACGTTTGGCGCGCGAAGGCGGCCGGAGCGGCATCATCCCGGAATTGATCCATCGTCTGCAGGGGGCGGAGACGTCGGCGCAGCGGGCAGCGGGTCCCTTGGAGAACCTGCTCGAGCGGCTCGGGGACGTCCGCAGAACCGTCGAGGCGGCTTTCACGGCACTGGCGGCCTTGATGCCGCAGGGTCAATCGGAGCTTCGCCTGACGCCGGCGGTGCAGTCGTCGACGGCATGGCAGGCGTACCAGGCACAGACGCAGCAATTGGGCGACCAAATTCGGGAACTCGAGCGGATAGCCACGCGCCTTGAGGAAGTGGCCCAGGTGGACGATGCCGACCTCTCCGGGCGGCTGGTGGACGCCCGCGGCTTCCTGGTTGCACTGACGGATCAGCTCCGCGTGCTGATCGAGGGCGCCCATTTGTCGGACGAGGCCTGGGTCACCTGGGTGCAGGCCGGACCTCGGGAGGGGTCATCGTCCGGCCACCTGCGCATCAGTCTGCACCGCGCCCCCATCGACGTGGCGTCCATTCTCAAGGAGAACCTGTTCGACGCCACGCCGTCGGTGATCCTGACCTCGGCGACGCTGACCGTCGACGGGCAGTTCCACCACGCCGTCCGCCGCTTCGGCCTGGAGGGCGCACAACGGGAAGGGCGCCTGAGGACGCTGACGGTGGCCTCGCCGTTCTCCATGTCGCGCCAGGCGCTGTTGTGCGTGCCGACCGACGTCCCGGAGCTGGCCCGAATGGAACCGGAGGAAGCGGCGCCCTGGGTGGGAGAATCCATCGTCCAACTCGCCCGGGTCAGCGGCGGGCGCCTGTTGGCCCTGTTCACCAGCCACGCGCTGCTGCGGGCGACCGCCGAGCGGGCGCGGTCCGCGCTCGCGCCGCACGGGATCGTCGTGTATGCCCAGGGCATTGACGGGGGACGCACCCAACTGCTCGACGCCTTCCGGAAAAATCCGCATTCGGTCCTGTTCGGCACGCAATCGTTCTGGGAGGGCATCGACCTGCCGGGCGATCAACTGGTGGCCCTGGTCATCGTGCGGCTGCCCTTCTCGCCGCCGTCACATCCCGTGCACCAGGCGCGCTGCGAGCGTTTGGAGGCCCAAGGCCTCAATCCCTTCGCATTCCACAGCTTGCCCGACGCGGTCGTCCGGTTCCGGCAGGGAGTGGGGCGCCTGATCCGCACCGTGGACGATCGCGGTGTCGTCGTCGTATTCGACAAGCGCATCATCACGCACGCGTACGGCCGCACATTCATTCGGTCCATCCCCGGGCTGCGCGCCGTCACCGGACGGGAGCGGGACGTCCTCGCCCGTGCGGCCGCCTTTCTGCGCGGCCAGAGGACCCCGGGCTGAGCCGGTCCGGCGTATCGTGTCGCCCCGACCCGGTCAAGGGACAGATCGGCCGCATGAACCCCTCGCGCTTGCCCACACTACAGCGTGAGCGGACGCGAGGAGGTGCCCCCATGCACACCATGTGGAAAGGTTCCATCAGCTTTGGCTTGGTCAACGTCCCCGTGCGCATGTTTGCGGCCACGGAGTCGAAGGACGTGAAGTTCCGCTATCTGCACAAGGCATGCAAGACCCCGATTGAATACCAACGCACCTGCCCCACGTGCAACCGGCCCGTGCCGTGGGAGGAGATCGTGCGCGGATTTGAATATGAGCCGAACCGGTTCGTCGTGCTCGACGACGAAGACCTGCAGGCCCTGAAAAAGGAGCGCTCCCAGACCATTGACATCGTCGACTTCGTGGAATTGACCGAGATCGACCCCGTCTACTTCGACAGGACGTACTACCTGGCTCCGGAGTCGTCTGGTGTCAAGGCCTACCGGTTGCTGGAGAGGGCGATGCGGGAGACGGGAAAGATCGCCATTGCACGGACGGTGCTGCGGAACCGCGAGACCTTGGCCTGCGTCCGCGTCCATCAGGGCGTCATCCTGATGGAAACCCTGTTCTGGCCGGACGAGGTGCGCTCGACCGAGGAACTGCCGAACCTGCACGCCGAAGCCGCGCTGAGCGATCGCGAAGTGGAGATGGCAGTGACCCTGGTCAATCAGTTGTCGACCCGGTTCGAACCGGAGAAGTACGTCGATGAACACCGCAACGAGGTCATCGCCATGATTGAGCGCAAGATCGCCAACGAGGAAGTGGCGCAACCGGCGGTGACAGGACGCCGGACGGAGAACATCGTCGATCTGATGGAAGCCCTGCAGGAGAGCATCCGACAGACGAAGCCCAAGCGCCAAGCGCGGAAGAAGAAGACGTCGTGAACGCGGGCGCGGGTATCCAGATCCCTGCGGAGCACCCGGTGACGGTCACTCATCCGGACAAACTGCTCTGGCCTGAGGCGGGGATCACAAAACTCGGGTACATGCGCTACCTGGCCCAGATGGCGCCGGTGATGCTGCCGCACCTCCAGGACCGGCTGCTGACGATGATCCGGTTCCCGGACGGAATCCACGGGCACTCCTTTTACCAAAAGGATGCTCCGGCAGGCACGCCCGAGTGGGTGCGGACGGAAGCAGTGTGGTCACAGGATCGCCAGGAACGGATCCGTTACGTCATCGTCGACTCGGTCGCGACGCTCCTGTGGCTGGCCAACATCGGATGCCTGGAGATGCACGTGGGATTCTCCACAGTGGGCAAACCGAACGAGCCGACATCCGTGGCGTTCGACCTCGATCCCACGGTTCCGGGATTCGAGCCGGTACGAACGGTGGCGATGTGCCTGCACGAACTGCTGCAGCGGCTCGACCTTCCGCATACCGTCAAGACCTCCGGGGCGACGGGCCTGCAGCTGTTCATTCCCCTGGCCCCGGGGCACACGTACGAGCAGACACGGGTGTTTACGCGCGCCGTGGCAGAGTACGCCCTGCAGCGCCTGCCGCACTTGGTCACCTTGGAGCGCCGGGTGAAGGACCGTGGCGACAAAGTGTACGTCGACTACCTTCAACACGGCGCAACCCGCACGCTGATCGCACCATACAGTCCACGGGCCCGCCGGGAGGCGACGGTATCCGCGCCCCTGACTTTCCTGGAACTCGGCCGCGGCAGCCGTCCAGAGGATTTCACCCTGCACAACATGCCGCTGCGCGTCCAGGAGCGGGGCGACCTGATGCAGTGCGGGCCAGGAGCCGACCTCCGGCCCATCGTGTCGTTCCTCCGGAGACACCCGGTAACGGCCTGGTGAGCAGGCCAGGCTTTGGTATAATCGGGTGTGAATGCGCAGCGGGCACCGCTGCGGGCGAGGAGGATGGACGCGAGTGCGCGCTGAGTATGCCATCATCGGCGGCACCGGGGTGTACGACCCGGCGCTGCTCGAATCCCCCACCACGGAGATCGTCGACACGCCGTACGGACAGGCCCAGGTGACCCTGGGCACGTTCGAGGGGAAGTCCGTGGCGTTCATGCCCCGCCACGGGACGGGCCACAGCATCCCGCCGCACAAGGTGAACTACCGGGCCAACATCGCCGCTCTCAAGCAGCTGGGGGTGACCCAGGTCTTGGCGACGGCGGCGGTCGGTTCGCTGCAGATGAAGTACGAACCGGGCTCCCTGGTGCTGATCGACGGCTTCCTCGACTTCACAAAGTCACGGCCGAACACGTTTTTCGAATCGGGGCCGGTGGTGCACGTGGACATGACGGACCCGTACTGCGGAAGGCTGCGCCAGGCCGTGAAACAGGCGGCGGAGCGGTTGGGGATCCCGATTCACGACGGGGGGACTTACGTCTGTGCAGAGGGACCGCGCTTCGAGACCCCGCAGGAGATCCGTTTGTACCAGTCGTGGGGGGCGGCCGTGGTCGGCATGACCTCGGTGCCCGAGGTCGTTCTGGCCAAGGAGGCCGAACTGTGCTATGCCACCGTCTGCATGGTGACCAATTATGGAGCGGGCATCAGTCCCACGCCGCTGACCCACGAGGAGGTCGTGGAAGAGATGGCGAAGAACGTGCACCGGATCCGGGCGCTGTTCTTCGACACCATCGCCCATCTGGACGGTGAACGGAACTGCCGGTGTCCGCACGCGGTCGGCGGCCAGACGCCCTTGACGGGGCGGTCGGAAGGGGAGACACGGCCCTGAAGGCGCTCGATTGGACAGGGACCGCGCTGCGCTTGCTCGATCAGACGCGCTTGCCGCATGAATCCGTTTGGATCACCTGCCAGAGGGCAGAGGATGTGGCGCAGGCCATTGAGCAGATGCGGGTCCGCGGCGCGCCGGCCATTGCCATCGCCGCCGCGTACGGCGTGGTGCTGGCCGCCCAGGAGGCAGCGGAGGCGGATGCCGCTGGGTTTCAGGCACAGGTGATGGCCGCCATCCGCCGGCTGTCCGCCACCCGGCCGACCGCGGTCAACCTGTTTCAGGCGATGCAGCGGATGCAGGCGGTGTTGGAACAGGCGGGATCGCTTCCACCGGCGGACATCGCGGCGCGCCTGGCGGTGGAGGCGGACGCGATGGCGGCGGAGGACATCGCGGTCAACCGGCGCATCGGGGATTTGGGTGCCAGCCTGTTCCCGCGTCCAGCGCGGGTCCTCACCCATTGCAACACCGGATCGCTGGCGACGGTGGCGTACGGGACTGCCCTCGGAGTGATCAGATCTCTGCATCGGGACGGAAAGCTCGTCCATGTCTGGGTCGACGAAACGCGCCCGTTTTTGCAAGGGGCGCGCTTGACCGCGTATGAACTGCTCGCAGACGGGATCCCATTCACGCTCATCACGGACAACATGGCCGCCCACTTCATGCGGCAGGGGCAGGTCGACGCCGTGGTGGTCGGCGCCGACCGCATCGCCGCCAACGGCGACACCGCCAACAAAATCGGCACCTACGGATTGGCCGTGCTGTGCCGCCATCACGGCATTCCGTTTTACGTGGCTGCGCCGTCGACCACGTTCGATCTCACCATCCCGTCTGGAGATCACATCCCGATTGAAGAGCGGTCGGAACACGAGGTCACGCACGTACTCGGACATCCTCTGGCACCGTCCGGCGTGCGGGCGGCGCATCCCGCGTTCGACGTGACCCCGGCGGACCTGATCACCGCCATCATCACCGAGGAGGGCGTGGTGGAGCGGCCGGACGACAGGCGCGTGGCGGCCGTGCTGCGTTCCAATGAAAGTGCGACAGAGGGAGGAGACAGGGGATGAGCCAAGTGTTGTTGGAGGTCGGCGCCCTCGTTTTGTCTGCGGACGCGGTGATCGCGGAGCCCGGATACATTCTCTGGCAGGACGGCGTGATCTTGGCGGTAGGCCGCGGTGTCTACCCCGGACCCCGCGACAAGGTAGAGGTGATCTCCCGCCCGCGGGCGGTGGCCATCCCCGGTCTTGTCAATACCCACGGGCATGCGGCGATGACCTTGCTCCGCGGCATCGGGGACGACCTGCCGCTCCAGGCCTGGCTGACGGAGCGGATCTATCCCGCCGAAGCCAAGCTGACGGGTGAGGCGGTCTACTGGGGGACGCTTTTGGCCTGCTGGGAGATGATTCAGTCGGGGACCACCTGCTTCACCGATATGTACTTCTTCATGCACGACGCCGCGCGTGCGGTGGAGGAGAGCGGTCTGCGGGCGGTGCTGTCGTGGGGCATGGTGGGTTTCGACGAGCAGAGCAGGACCCAGGGCATCCGAAACAGCCGTTCGTTCCATGCCCAGTGGCACCGGGCGGCACAGGGGCGGATCCAGGTCACCCTGGGTCCGCACGCGCCGTACACGTGTCCGCCGGACTACTTGGCCGTGGTGGCGGAGCTGTCGGCGGAGCTGGGCGTCCCCATCCAAATCCACCTGTCTGAGACGAAGCGAGAAGTGGACGAGTGCATCGCGGAGCACGGCTGTACGCCGATTCAGTTGGTCGAACGCTGCGGATTGCTGGATCGCCCCGTGTTGGCTGCGCACTGCGTCCATCTGACGGAAGAGGACATCGCCCTCCTGCGCGAACGGGACGTGCGGGTGGCGCACAATCCGCAGTCGAATCTCAAGTTGGCATCCGGTGTCGCGCCCGTCGTCGAGCTGCTGCAGGCTGGCGTCACTGTGGGCATCGGAACGGACGGCGCGGCCAGCAACAACAATCTAGATCTGTTTGAAGAACTGCGCCTGGCGGCCACGTTGCACAAAGGGGTCCGGCAGGACGCCACCGCCGTGACGGCGGGCGAGGCGTTCACGATGGCCACCTCGGCGGGAGCGCGGTGTGTTTTCCTGCCGGACGGACACGGGACGCTGCACCCGGGGGCTGGGGCGGACATCGTCCTGCTGTCGCTCGACAGCGCCCACTTCCTGCCCACCTACGACCTTTTGTCGAACGTCGTGTACGCGGCGGGGGCGGGCGATGTCACGGATGTGTTCGTGGCAGGCCAGCCGCTGCTGCGCCAGGGGGAGCCCGTCACCCTCGATGTCGAGCGGATTCGCCACGAAGTACGCCGCCTCGAGGCGGTCCTGGGTCCGCGGGCTTGAATCCGTGGGCACATTCGCACGGGCAGGGACTCACAGGCATGAGCCCGCGGGCGGAAACCCGCGGGCCCGCTCCCGGAGCGCTCGGTGCGATGGATCAACCGCGCAGCAGGGAGTTGCGAAAATCAAACGTCATGCGGGGGTGCCCGAAGGAAAACGCACACGCCACCGCCTCCGCCCAGAGACGGAGTTCGCCGGCCTTTTGGACGTCCGTCCGGGCATCGGGTGCGGGCGTGCGCTGGGCCCGCGGTGGTGAGGACCGCATATGACGTGCACCTCCTCGCGTACAGCTAGTATGGGCGAGGCGGTCTCCGATACACATGCGTTTCATGGCAGGAGAGGAGGCCAGCATGCGAATTCTCATCAGCAACGACGACGGTGTGCGGGCGCCAGGCATTCTCGCGTTGACACGCCGGATGGCTCGGTTGGGGGACGTGTTCGTGGTGGCGCCGGATCGCCAGCGGAGTGCGTCGAGCCACGGCATCACTTTCCACCGTCCGCTCTATGTGGAGCGGGTGGAACTCGGGGCCGGCGAAACTGAGGCGTACGCGGTGAGCGGCACACCCGTCGATTGTGTGAAGTGGGCGATCACGGTCCTGGGCAGGGACCTGCCTTTCGATTGGATGGTCTCTGGGATCAACGAAGGCGCCAACTTGGCGGTGGATGTGCTGTACTCCGGCACGGTGGCCGCAGCCGGAGAGGCCGCGTTGCAGCGGGTACCTGCCATGGCCCTCTCCCTGTGCGGCCCGCCTTGGCCGTTCGACGAGGCAGCTGAAGCGGCCCTGGCATTGGTGGAAGCGTTCATGCAGGAGCGAGACGGCTGGCCCGCCGACACCTTTCTGAATGTGAATTTTCCGTCCCACGGTCTAAGGGAAGCGCCCTGGCGGGCCACCGAACTGGGTGCCCGTGGCTACCGGGACGCGTTCCGGAAAGAGGTAGACGGGGAAGGCAAGCTGTGCTACCGGTATGCGGGCGAGGCGGTGGAGGAACGGAGGGGACCGTCCACCGACGTGATCGCCGTGAAAACCGGCGCGATCAGTGTCACGCCACTGCGTTACCGATTTACAAATCAGGATTGGCTTGCTACGCTGGAAACGTGGATGGCCCGCTCACCGTGGAATCGTGGAGGCTGAACAGATGGCGGAAACCCAACCGGATGGAAAACTGGCGGTGATTGGAACCCAAATCCTGACCGCCACCGAAGATTTGTATCAATTGGTGGATTTTTTGAATCGAAATCTCAAGGACAAGAACGTCGTGTTCGGCCTGTCGAAAGCGCCGGACGCGGAGGGGAAGATGGTGCTGACCCTGTACAGGGCGTGATGGCATGAGCGCATGGAAAATTTGGTTAACCACTGCCGTCCTCGTCGTTCTTTTGGGCACAGCAGCCCTGTTCTTCGCGGTCTGGAACAACATTGACAGCGAATGGCGGCAGGAGACGGCCGCGGCCCAATACGCCCTCGATCACTCCCCCATCGACCGGATCGACGGACACGACCTGTTCACCGGCGCCGGCGTACAGGAGGTGTTCACCGGCAAGGACGTGTTCGGACGCCGTTGGTACGCCTTCGTGATGCCCGCTCCCCGCGGCGAAGCCGCCCCGTTCGTGGTGAAGTCCGTGCAGGCGGACGAGGTGATGCCTGCGAACGAGATCGCCAGGCGCGTGGCCAAAGACCACCTCCGCGTCACGAGCGCGCACGTCGGGTATGTGGATCCACAATCCGCCTCCGCTTTTCATGCCGATTCCGGCGTGGTGTGGGAGGTAGAGGCGACGGACACTGGCGACCACCGCATCTTTCTGTACTACGATGGGCGCAGTGGTAACCTCTTATGGACCTCTGGTCCTCTGAAGGGGCAGGATCCCGGCGAACTGTGGAAAGAAGTGTTGTCAACATAAAACTTCTGTCCATGCTATACTGAGGACATGGCAGAAATTCTGAAACGGCGAGGAGGCGGTCTGGGATGTTGCGCATCCGCCTCGTACCGGTCATCTTCATCGTGATCCTCAGCCTCGCCATCCTGTTCGGGGCATGGCGGGTGTATCAACACCTGAACGTCGTCGGCCCGCTGCAGGAAAATCTGCAAAAGGTCGAAGGCGTGCAGTCGGTCGAAGTGGAGGCTGGCAATCCCACGGTGATCCGTGTCCAGTTGGGGCCGGTGCCTGATCTCCAGACCGCCTACACGGATCTTGTGCACACCGTCTCGGGCACCATCAGCGGGCCCGAGAGTTTGTTGATAGAGGACCGGCGCAGCCCTCAGCTGGTGTCGGCCTACGAATCGTTGACGCCTACGTTGATGGAAGGTGTCGCCAGCGGCCGATACAGGGAGATGATCGCCAACGCGGCCGACGAGGCCAAGCGCCTGGGGGTTCAGGCGAAGGTGACCATGGACGAACACAACATCTATATCCAATTGTCCAGCGGCGACCACTACCTGTACAAGGTCCTCCCGTACACGCTGCACCAAGGAGGTGGATCGTCTTGATCAAGGAGTGGATCGTCGGTGTCGCCATCGCGGTGCTGGTGTTCCTGGCGGTTTTGGGTTACAACGTGCTGCCGCTCTTTTTCCTCGCAGCGATTTCGGTAGCGTTGTGGTACATGTTGGACCGGCGCGGCGCGGTTTCGCTCGCTCCGCGGGAGGCGCAGGTCAAGCACCAGGTATCGTTTGACCAGATCGGCGGCCAGGAGCACGCGAAGAGGGAACTGATGGAGGCGCTCGACTTCCTGAAGTACCGGGATCGCATCCGGTCCCTCGGGATCCGTCCGCTCAAGGGCATCCTGTTGACCGGGCCGCCGGGTACGGGCAAGACCCTGATGGCGAAGGCTGCGGCGACGTACACGGACTCCGTCTTCTTGTCGGCGGCGGGCAGCGAGTTCGTGGAGATGTATGTGGGTGTCGGCGCGCAGCGCGTGCGCGAGCTGTTCCGGCGGGCGCGCGCCCTGGCGAAGAAGGAAGGAAAGGACAGTGCCATCATCTTCATCGACGAGATCGACGTCCTTGGGGCACGGCGGGGCCAGCACAGCCATCAGGAGTACGATCAGACGCTCAACCAGCTGCTGACGGAGATGGACGGCATGTCCACCACCCAAACGCCGATGGTTCTGGTGATGGCGGCCACCAACCGCCCCGACATGTTGGATGCCGCTCTCCTGCGGCCAGGGCGGTTCGACAGGCAGATCAAGGTCGATCTCCCGGACAAGGAAGGACGCTTGCACATCCTGCGCATCCAGACGCAGGGAAAACCGTTGGCGGCCGATGTCGACCTGGAGCATATCGCCCGGGAGACCTACGGATTTTCGGGCGCTCAGTTGGAGTCCCTCGTCAACGAGGCGGCCATCATGGCGTTGCGTCAAAATAAGCAGGAGATCACCCAGGAGATGTTCCGCGACGCCGTGGACAAGGTCTTGATGGGTGAGAAGACGGGGCGTAAACCGACGCCCGAGGAGCTGCAGCGGGTGGCGGTGCATGAGCTCGGCCACGCCATCGTCAGTGAGTTGATGCGGCCGGGCACGGTGTCGCACATCACCATCGCGCCGCGCGGCAACGCCCTCGGTTTTGTCCGCCAGATCCCGGAAAGCGACCGGTATCTGTACACCAAGGAACAGCTGGAGCAGCAGATCAACGTGGCGTTGGCTGGTTGCCTGGCGGAGGAATTGCACTACGGGAACCGCAGTACCGGCGCGCAGAACGACTTCATGCAGGCTTCTTCCTTGGCGCGGACGATGGTCCGGTGCGGACTGTCCCGCATCGGGATCGTCGACGAGGAAAACCTGCCGGAGACGGTGCTCGACACGGAGGTGCGCCACATCCTGGCCGAACAGGAGAAGGTCACGCGGGAATTGCTCACCCCGTACAAGGAGGATATCGCCGCCTTCGCCAACCACGTGGTGGAGGAAGAGAGTGTCGACGGCGAGGCGTTTCGACGGTGGCTGGAAGGCGTGCAGGCGCGGAAGGCGCAACCGGAGGCAGACGCCGCCTGTGCGGCCGCGCTGGCCTCGGACGCAGGCCGGAACGTGCAGGGGGCGGAAGGGTTGCAGGCCGGCGCGTAATGCAACGGTGCCCACGTCCATCCTGTGTGGCACGTGTCGCACGTGTCGCGCGGGTGCGCCACAGGGCGAGCGCACCCAATTCGGGATTGTCCTTTGCCATTCGCCGAAGCAAGGCCGTGGATCCGGATGGGTCCGCGGCCTTTTCGGTACGTCTGTGGGAGGGACCGTGATCGACCCCGTTCGACAGGAACGGTTGTGGTATAATCCGTTTGATCGCAAGTCTTAGGAGGCAAAATCGTGAGCCCCATTACGACCATCGACAAAGTCGGAGAGTACGTGGGACAAGCGGTCACCTTGCGGGGGTGGCTGTACAACAAACGCTCCAGCGGCAAAATTCAATTCCTTCAGGTGCGGGATGGCACCGGGGTGATCCAATGCGTCGCGGTCAAGAGCGAGGTCGGTGACGAGGTATTTGCGGCCTGTGACGCGCTGACCCAGGAGTGCTCCCTGATTGTGGAGGGCGTGGTCCGTCGCGACGAGCGCGCCAAGGGCGGTTACGAATTGTCCATCCTCCGCGTGGAACAGGTCGGCCCGTCCACCGACTATCCGATCACGCTCAAGGAGCACGGCGTCGACTTCCTGCTCGACCATCGCCACCTGTGGATCCGCACGCCGCGCCAGCGCGCCATCCTCAAGGTGCGTGCCGAGGTCATGCGGGCGATGGCCGACTTTCTCGACGGGGACGGTTTTACGCGTGTCGATCCGCCGGTGTTGACGCCCTCTTCCTGCGAAGGGACCACGGAGCTGTTCCACACCCAATATTTCGACGAGGACGCGTATTTGACCCAGAGCGGGCAGATGTACCTCGAGGCCGCGGCGATGGCCTTGGGTAAGGTGTACTCCATGGGCCCGGCATTCCGCGCCGAACGCTCCAAGACTCGCCGCCATCTGATCGAATTCTGGATGATTGAACCGGAGATGGCGTTCTACACGCACGAGGACAACGTGCGGTTGCAGGAGGCGTTCGTCAGTCACATCGTGCGCCACGTGCTGACCCACTGCGAAAGGGAGCTGGCCACCATCGGCCGGGATATCGGGAAGTTGGAACGGGTTGAGCCGCCGTTCCCGCGCATGTCCTACGATGAGGCCATCGCGTGGCTGCAACAGCACGGACACGACATCCGGTGGGGGGATGATTTCGGCGCGCCCCACGAGACCGAGCTGGCGGCCCAGTTCGATCGCCCGGTCTTCATCGAGCGGTACCCGACCCAGATCAAGGCGTTCTACATGCAGCCGGACCCGGCTCGGCCGGAGGTGGTCCTGTGCGCTGACCTGCTCGCTCCGGAGGGCTATGGCGAGATCATCGGCGGCAGCCAGCGCATCCACGATTACGATCTGATGCGCCAGCGGTTCGAAGAGCACCACCTGCCGATGGACACCTACGGCTGGTATCTCGACCTTCGCAAGTACGGGTCGGTGCCCCACGCCGGATTCGGCATCGGGCTGGAGCGGACGGTCGCCTGGATCTGCGGGCTCGAACACGTCCGGGAGGCCATCCCGTTTCCGCGCATGCTGTACCGGCTGTACCCATAAGCTGCATCCTTTCGAAATACTCGCCGGAGGGAGAGTGGCAGCATGAAACCGCCGGAACGCCAGTCGGTCGAAGCGGACGTGCTCGCCGGGCCGTTTGTCAGCATTCCGTACGCATTGCTGGCGCAGGTGGGGGAGCTGGACATCCAACCCGCCCCTCTGCTGGTCCTCCTGCAAATCGTAGCGGCGAGCCAGGTGCAACAAAAGGATTTTCTGACGCCCCAAGAACTGGCCACTCGTTGCGGGATGAGCCCGTACGATGTAGCGGAGACCATCGGCCTGTTGGTCGAAGCCAATCTCCTCGCCATCGGGGTTCGGATGGAACCCGATGGCACGCACAGCAACTACTTCGACCTGCGCCCGCTGTGGGCCGCCCTGCGGCCGCGGGAGCCGGCACGGGCCACTGCGGAGGCGGCCGAGCTGGAACGGACGAAGGACATCGTCACGCTGTTCGAGGAGGAATTCGGCCGTCCCCTGTCCGGTCTGGAGTGCGAGCAGATCCGGCACTGGCTGGAGCAGGACGCGCACCCGGAGTGGATGATCGTCGAGGCGCTGCGCGAGGCCGTCTTGGCCAACAAATACAGCTTCAAATACATCGACCGCGTACTGTACGACTGGCAGCGGCACCACATCCGCAGCCGGGCGGACCTGGAGGCGTACCAGGCACAGCACCGCGAGCGGGCACGGGCCAAAGAGGAGTCCGCCGCGGGGCGGTCGGACCGGCGTCCGGGCCGCGGGTCGACGGCGCAGAAACCGGAACGGGACGAGCGGTACAACGCCTTCTACGAGTTGTTCCCGGACGTGTGATCCGAGGCGCCGCCAATGCAGATGGATGGTCGCCTGGACGGGTGTGGATACCGTCCGCGGGCGATGTGCATGGGATGGAGCAGGAGGTGTCACCATGTACGACGCTGCGATCATCCGCTCGTTCTGCGGCCTGCCGCATGGGTTGGGCCGACCCATCGGGCTACCGCGGCCACTGCCGCGGCCCTGGCCTGGGCCCCGGGGGCCTTGGCCCTGGTGAGGTGTCTCCCGGCGGCGAGCCCGGCTCGCCGCCGTCCGCCATGCCAAGGCGGGCAACCGGATCGGCTTTGTCGGTTTAACGGCCCGCGCGGGGTGGACAATCTGATCTTGTCATGGCGCACGGCGCCGCAGGAGGTACATATGCCAAAGGAAAAAGAGTTCGTCAAAGAGATCACGCCCCAGAGCGAAGATTTTTCCCGCTGGTACATCGATGTCATCCGCAAGGCGGACCTGATGGATTACTCGCCGGTGCGCGGCTGCATCGTGTTCAAGCCAGATGGGTATGAGCTGTGGGAAGCCTGCCAGCGTGAGCTGGACCAGCGTTTCAAGGCGACGGGTCACCGCAACGCGTACTTTCCGTTGTTCATCCCGGAGAGCTTCTTCGAGAAGGAAAAGGAGCACGTCGAGGGCTTCAATCCAGAGTTGCCCTGGGTGACCGAGGCAGGCGGGGAGAAGCTGGAGGAGCGCCTGGCTGTGCGCCCGACGTCGGAGACCATCATCGGCCACATGTACGCGCAGTGGATTCAGTCCTACCGTGACCTGCCGGTTTTGATCAATCAATGGGCCAACGTGGTGCGGTGGGAGAAACGCACCCTGCCATTCCTGCGCACGAGCGAGTTTCTGTGGCAGGAAGGGCACACAGCCCACGCCACGGAAGAGGAAGCGCGGGCGGAGACGATGCAGATGCTCGACGTGTACACGGACTTCGTGGAGAAGGTGCTGGCGATACCGGTCTACCGGGGCCAGAAGACGCCGCTCGAGAAGTTCGCTGGTGCCGTCGACACGTTCTCCATTGAGGCGATGATGAAAGACGGGAAGGCCCTCCAAGCCGGCACTTCCCACTACCTGGGCCAAAACTTCGCCCGCAGCTTTAACATCCAGTTCCTCGACCGGGACAACACGTTGAAGTACGCGTACACCACGTCGTGGGGCATGAGCACCCGCATCCTCGGCGCCCTCATCATGGTCCACGGGGACGACCGGGGCCTGGTGTTGCCGCCGCGGATCGCGCCGACGCAGGTGGTCGTGATCCCCATCGGGCCCCAGAAGGAGCGCGAGCGGGTGGTCGGCCACGCGCGGGATCTCCACCGGCGGCTGGCCGCAGCCGGATTGCGCGTGCGGATCGACGATCGCGAGGACTTCAGCCCAGGGTGGAAGTTCAACGAATACGAGATGCGGGGCATCCCGGTACGGCTCGAGCTGGGACCGCGCGATCTCGACGCCGGCCAGGTGGTCTTGGTGCGCCGCGACACCGGCGAGAAGATCCCGGTTCCCGAAGGGGAACTGTTCAACCGGCTGCCGGCCCTGCTCGACGAGATCCAGTCGAACCTGTATGAGATGGCGCTGGCTTTCCGCCAGGCCAACGAGCACGTGGCCGAGTCGTTCGACCAGCTGACGGACATCATCCAGAACCAACGCGGGTTTGTGCTCGCGGGCTGGTGCGGAGACGACGCCTGCGAGAAGGCCGTCAAGGAGGCGTGCGGGGCCACCAGCCGCAACATCCCGTTCGATCCGCCCACCCACCTCACCCATTGTGTGGTGTGCGGAAAGCCAGCCGCGCACTCCGTTTGGTTCGCGAAGGCGTATTGAACGCCGCTGCAGACCCTGCTCTTGCGGAACACCCAGACAACGACACACGCGCTTCACATCCGCCCCGGACCTGGGGCGGTTTTTTCACGACCCTCTGGGGCGCGACGACACTCGGTCAAGACCCTTCCCGTATACTGGAGGTGTTTGGGAAAGTCGCCCATACCTCATCTGGACACACGAACTGGCCCCGGCCACTCGGAATGGGAGGGTCCGCATGAGAGGTATCGTGCTCGGCGTCTTATCGTCAGCGTTCTTCGCCGCGACGTTTCTCCTCAACCGAACGATGAGCCTGTCCGGCGGCAGTTGGGTGTGGAGCGCGTCCTTACGCTACCTGTGGATGGTGCCGATCTTAGGCGCTGTGGTGGCGATGCGCAGGCGGACACCCGATCTGTGGCGGGAGATGCGCCGCCACCCTGTGCAGTGGCTGGTGTGGAGCAGCGTCGGATTCGGGCTGTTCTACGTTCCGCTGTGCTTTTCCGCAGCCTACGGCCCCGCGTGGCTCCTCGCCTGCACCTGGCAGATCACCATCCTCGCCGGATCCCTTGTCGCACCCTGGATCCACGAGCCAGCGGGGGACGCCGCCCAGCCTGTCATCCGGCGGCGTGGTTCTCCATCGCGCATCCCACTCGCCAGTCTCGCGATGTCTCTCGTCATCCTGGCGGGCATCGCCCTCGTCGAGTCACAGCAAGCGAACAGCGTTCCTATGCGTGACGCCATCCTCGCGGCGGCACCCGTGCTGGTCGCCGCGTTCGCGTATCCGCTTGGCAACCGCAAGATGATGGCTCTGTGTGGAGGACGGTTGCACGCTTACGAGCGGACGTTTGGCATGACCCTCGCCAGCCTGCCCCTGTGGTTGGCCCTGGCCGCCTATGGGATGTTCATCGACGGCCCCCCGAGTTTGGGGCAGGTGGTGCAATCCCTGCTGGTGGCCGTCTTGTCCGGTGTGGTGGCGACGGTCCTCTTTTTTTCCGCCACGGACCAGGCACACGGCGATCCGATCCGATTGGCCGCGGTGGAGGCGACCCAATCCGGTGAGGTGTTGTTCACTGCGCTTGCGGAATGGCTGTTGCTTCCTGACGCCAGACCCTCGCCGAGAGCCGTCGTGGGAATGGGGATGGTGGTGCTGGGGATGGTGTGTCACAGCTTCACGGCACGAATGACGTCCAGCCACCCTCAGACAAGCCGTGAAGCAGGGTCGCAAAGCTCATCCTGAACCGGGCGAAAGACACAGGCCGCCTCGTCACGCGATGAAGCGGCCTGTGTGTCGTGTCTACATGCCGCCTTTGAATTCCCATCGTCAGGACTGCGTCGGTTCATCGACTGACGGCGCTTGGCCGATGGTCGGGACAGTGCCATCGTCGCTCCAGGGTGCGCCGTCCGCGGTGGCGTCGTCCAGCCACCGTTCCCACGCACCCACGTCCGTCGCCAGCGTAGTATTCCCTCGGGATCGGTTCCACAGTTTCCACACGGTCGGTCACCCCTTTACGGACATCCTTCCCAGGTCATGCGCATCCCATCACCAAAGACGGTGAGGTTCGGTGACAAAACAGCGACAGAAGCGCAAGCGCGGACGGCGCAGGGGAACTCGGCTTCTGGGGCTGTTTAACGCCGCCGGAGGTAGGTACAGGTGCGTAAAATTTCGACCAGCTGACGTGAACTCCTCACCTCGGCACCGGCGCGAATCGCCGCTTCCCGCGCCCAGGCGGTGAGCAAATCGTAGTGCGGGTGCCTTGGAGAGTTGTGCAACCAGCGCGGCGGCAGGCCGATGCGCTTCGCGAATGCGTGCAGCTCCTCGAGGCTCTCGGACGAGATGAGGTGAATGCCGTCTGTGTAGATCAAAGGGAATCACCCGGTTTGGCAGAGTGTTTACGGTCTTTCCCTTATATATCACAAAAGTCGATGGAGGTATCTGCATATGCGATGACGCGCTCCGGATGCAGGATGGTATATTCTTGCCACGAGGTGATGACCGTGCCTTCCTCGAATGACGTCAAGCACACCGTACAGCAACAGTTCGGCCGCACGGCGGACCGCTACGTCACCAGCCCGACGCACGCGCGAGGCCCGGACCTGGCGCTCCTCGTGGAGTGGCTCGATCCTCAGCCGAATTGGCACTGCCTGGACATCGCCACCGGCGGCGGACACGTCGCGAAGGCGTTGGCGCCGTGTGTAGCCCGGGTGGTGGCGAGCGACCTTACGCCCGCGATGCTCGACGCGGCCCGCCGCCATCTGCGGGATGCCGGCTGTCACAACGTCGACTTCGTGATCGCAGACGCAGAGAACCTGCCGTTTCTCGAAGCGACCTTTGACGCCGTCACCTGCCGAATCGCACCGCACCACTTCCCGAATCCAGACCGGTTTGTCGAAGAGTCGGCACGGGTGCTCAAGCCAGGTGGAAAGTTTTTGCTGATCGACAATGTTGCACCAGAGGATGCCGAGTGCGCCGCCTTCCTCAATGCGCTGGAAAAGCTGCGGGATCCGAGCCACGTCCGCTGCCCGTCGGTACGGGAGTGGGAGGAATGGCTGTCCGGTGCTGGTCTGCGACTGGTGCGTTCGCGCACCCGCCGCAAGCGAGCCGAGTTTATGCCCTGGGTCAGGCGCATGGCGACCTCGGATCACCACGCCGCTGAAGTGGAGGCCTTTGTACGGTCTGCGCCCGACCGTGTACGCACCTGCTTTGACATCGAGATCGACGAGGGGCGAGTGGAGGCCATCACCGTGGACGAGTGGATGGCCATGTGCGAGCGGGTGTGAGCGTGTATACACGGAGCCGACCGTGGCGGAGGGGGCGTGTTTACGGTGAACCGGCATCGGTGGTGGACAACCATCCTGCTCACCGGCATCGGGGTGTCCAGCATCGGGGACTTCGTGTACCTGGTCGCGCTCAATGTGTTTGTGCTGCACACCACCGGATCGGCTGCAGCGGTGGCCGGCCTGTGGGTGATTGGCAAGATCTCGGCACTCGTTGTCGGGCCCTGGGCGGGCAGTGTGACCGACCGCTTCTCCCATCGGCAGCAGCTCATCGTCGCAGAGTTGGCACGTGCTGGCTTGGTCGGACTGCTCGCCTCGCTACAGAATTTGGCCGGAATCTACCTGGTTCTGTTCCTGCTTGGCGTTTGCGGAACGTTCTTCAACAACGCCTTTCTCCCGTATCAGACACGGCTCGTCGCGCCTGAGCACCGCAAGCGCATCAACGCGCTGGCGAGCACGCTGCGATCGGGCGCATTCATCGTCGGCCCCGCCGTGGCTGGGGTGATGCTGCAATCGGGCAGTGCGTCGGCCGCACTGTGGGTCGACGCGGTGAGTTTCTTGGTGTCCGCCATCACCTTTATGGCGTTGCCCGATTACGGCCGCGCCGGAGGAACATCCAGCGGGGCTGGGGCATGGTCGGTCCTTCGCCGGGATTGGTCGGAAGCGATGCAGTTCCTCAAGGAGAACGCGCTGTTCACAGCCCTTTTCACGTGCAACGCACTGGCTCTGTTGGCGGCCGCAGCGGCGGACGCGCAGGAAGTGGTATTCGCCGAGCAAGCCTTGCACCTGGGCGCGTTCGGTTACGGGATGATGGTCACCGCGGCCGGGATCGGATTTGTCAGCGGTTCGATGTTGGTCAGCGCGATCGCCAACCGATTACGCACCGAGTGGTTGTTGGGCATGGGCAGCGTATTGTCTGCGATAGGCTACCTGACGTACGCATTGGCACACGGCTTCTGGACAGCGGTGACGGGGTTGGTGGTGCTCGGCCTGTTCGGGTCGCTGTCCAACGTCGGTTTCACGACCTACATGCAGCACGCGGTTCCGGTGTCATGGATGGGACGCATCAACAATGTACTGGGACCGGTGCAGCAGCTGCTCAGCATCGGATTCATTCTCGCAGGCGGCGCGTTAACCGCCCATTTCGGCGTACGCCGCGCGATGGTGGCGATGACCATCGTCATGTGCGCAGTCAGCGTTGGCTCATTAGTGCTGGTGTCTCTCCCGCACAACCGACGCCTGGTGTCGGCGGCGGATGAACAAAGCGAAGTTCGACAAGGCCAATTTCAATGAACAGAACGGGTGCTACTCAACATTCCGTTGAGGCGTTGATCGCACAGCGTGGACGCGATACAATCGAGCCAACTCATCCAAACTGCACGGAAAGGACGTGGGTACGAGATGCTGCATCTGCCGTTTGCCATGCCGAATCTGAACGATATGCGCATGTGCGGCATGCGCATGGCCTTCTCGTGCCCGCGGACGCGAATGCGACACTGACCAT
Source organism: Alicyclobacillus macrosporangiidus CPP55 (assembly GCF_000702485.1). GTDB lineage: Bacteria > Bacillota > Bacilli > Alicyclobacillales > Alicyclobacillaceae > Alicyclobacillus_H > Alicyclobacillus_H macrosporangiidus_B. The sequence continues at coordinate 480,922 of NZ_JNIL01000001.1, forward strand.
GGTCGTCTGCAGAGCCGCGCCACGGGCCATCGTGCTCGTGGCGCTTTTGTATTTCCAGCCCGTATAAAAACACCCTCTGCTCAAACGCATACGGAAAGGAGACCCCGTATCCATGACTCGGTACCTGATCACCAGTGCACTGCCGTACATCAATGGCGTGAAACACCTGGGCAACCTGGCGGGATCGCTCTTGCCTGCAGACGTGTTCGCCCGCTTTCTGAGGCGAGAGGGGGAGGAGGTGTTGTTCATCTGCGCGACCGACGAGCACGGCACCCCCGCCGAACTGTCGGCGCTGGAAGCCGGGCTTCCCGTCGCGGAATATTGCGCCAAGATGCACCGTGTACAGGCTGACATCTACCGGCGTTTCGGGCTTTCGTTCGATCACTTTGGACGCAGCTCGTCGGCCCAAAACCGGGACTTGACACAACACTTCTACGCGAGGTTGAACGAGCACGGGTTCATCGAGGAACGGGTCATCGCGCAGGTGTACTCGCCTGCGGACGGCCGCTTCTTGCCGGACCGCTACGTGATTTGAACGGCCTGTCGGCCGGGCGACGTTTCACGGTGCCACCATACCTGTTTCACCGCATCTCTGACGAAGAGGTTTCCAACCTGAAGCAAAGGTTCTCCGGACAGGCGCACTGAGACTTCATGATGGGCCGTCCCGCCCAAGTGGCGGACGTGACCGCCATACGTTTGGAGCGAGCCAGAAATGTTCAACCTATCCCCGAGCGCGGATTTCCATCCGTCACCACAGCCGCCACACGGCGTCCTTATCTGGTACCGCGCGGGGAGGAAGGCATCTCATGGCAAACGGGAGCGACTACAAACCGTTCATCTCACCCGAGGAGAGGCCGCCGGAACTGACCGTGACGGCCGTCGTCTTGGGCGTTCTCCTGGCCATTGTGTTCGGGGCCGCCAACGCGTATCTCGGCTTGATTATCGGCATGACCATCAGTGCCTCCATTCCGGCGTCGGTCATCTCGATGGCCATCATCCGCGGCCTGCTGCGGAGAAATTCCATTCTCGAGAACAACATCGTCCAGACCATGACCACCGCAGGTGAGGCGCTGGCCTCCGGCGCCATCTTCACCTTGCCGGCGCTGTTTCTGTGGAAAGTCAACCCCGACCTGTTCCGCATCACCCTGGTGGTGTTGACGGGCGGCTTTCTCGGCGTCCTGTTTATGATCCCGCTGCGCCGCATGCTGGTGGTCCGCGAGCACGGCAAACTTCCGTATCCCGAAGGGACCGCGTGCGCCCGCGTCCTGATGGCCGGGGAGGAGGGCGGCCAGCGCGCGTGGCTGGTGTTCAAAGGATTGGGCCTCGGCGCGGTCTTCAAGTTTCTTGAGGACGGCCTCAAGCTGTTCCCGTCCGAGATCTCGACGGGTGTGGCCGGATTGCGCCAGGGCATGATCGGCATGGATACCCTTCCGTCGTTGTTGGGCGTCGGCTTCGTGGTCGGGCCGCGCATCGGCGGATTGATGGCGGCGGGCGGCGTGATCGCGTGGCTCATCCTGATCCCGATGATCGCCTACTTTGGCCAAGGAGCGGGCGTCGTGCCGCCAGGGAGCGATCCCCTGTCCAAGCTGGACGCGTGGGGCATCTGGGACAGCTACATCCGCTACATCGGCGCGGGTGCCGTGGCGGCGGGCGGCATCATCAGCCTGATCCGCACGCTTCCGACCCTGTGGCGGACGCTGGCCGCCACCGCCGCGGCAGCCCGCGACACCGCCGCCGCTACGGCGGACGGGCTGCTTCGCACCGAGCAGGATATCCCCCGCCGGGTGAGCATTCCGCTGGCGGTGGCGATCCTCCTGTTGATCGCGTTTCTGCCTCAGCTGGACGTGGGGATCATCGGGGCCCTCGGCGTGGCCATCGTCGGCTTTCTGTTCGTCACCGTGTCGGCGCGGATCGTAGGCATCGTGGGATCCTCCTCCGATCCGGTCTCCGGCATGACCATCGCCACCCTGCTCATCGTGGCCACCGCGTACCGGGCCGCCGGCTTCACAGGGATGCGGGGGATGGTGGCATCCCTCGTGGTGGGGGCCATCATCTGCACGGCCCTCGCCATAGCGGGCGACATCTCTCAGGACCTGAAAACCGGGTTTCTCGTCGGCGCAACCCCCAGTCGGCAGCAGGCCGCCATGCTCATCGGGACGTTCGCATCCGGCCTGACCATCGGCTGGGTGCTCGTGTTGTTGAACGATGCCTACGGCTTCGGATCGAAGGACCTGCCTGCACCCAAGGCGGTGCTGATGAAGATGATCATCGAAGGCATCATGAACGCCAGCATGCCCTGGGACCTGATCTTCATCGGCGTCGCGATGGCCATCGCCATCGAGCTGTTGGGGGTGGAGGCCCTGCCGGTGGCCGTCGGATTGTATCTACCCGTGCATACCAGCATCCCCGTGCTGCTCGGGGGTCTGGTCCGCTGGTGGGTGACCCGCCCGCGGCGAGACGGGAACGCCGACACCCAGGCCAACATCGCCGAACGGGGCGTCCTGGCCGCGTCCGGCCTCATCGCCGGCGAGTCGCTGCTCGGCATCCTGCTCGCCATCCTGGTCACCGTCAAAATCTCCCTGCCCGCCAATCCCTTGGCCCCCGGGTGGGTGTCGCTCGTCCTGTTTTTGCTCCTCGCCGCGTGGCTCGGGTGGACGGCGGTGCGTGGCCGATCCGCCGATCGATCTGCCGCCCGGTGATATACATTCCCGCCCATTCGCGGTACGATGGGGTGGGAGATGTCACGCGGGAGGGGTGCTTATGAGAGAGCAGGCGATCGCGTTTTTGCAGCGGGTGGTCCGCATCCGGTCCGTCAACCCGCCGGGGGATGAGAAACCCGTGGCGTTGGCGCTGAAGGAGTTGTTTGACGCGCACGGGGTGGAGAACCGGTTGATCGATCTCGGAGACAACCGCGCCAACCTGGTGGCCTGGCTGCGCGGCCAGGGGCCCGCATCGGGGCGGCGCGTGCTGGCACTGTCCGGCCACACCGACGTGGTGCCGCCGGGGCAAGTGCGGTGGCAGCGGGACCCGTTTTCCGGCGACATCGAGAACGGACGGTTGTACGGGCGAGGGGCGAGCGACATGAAGAGCGGCCTCGTCGCGCTGGCGTTCGCCCTCCTCGAGTTGAAGGCGGAAGGAGCCCAGTTGAACGGAGACGTCAAATTTCTCGCATCGGCCGGGGAGGAGGCGGGCGCATTCGGCGCCAAGCACTTCTTCGACAGCGGCGAGATGGAGGGCGTGAGCGCGCTGTTGATCGGCGAATCGACGCGCCACGATGTGGTCATCGCGCACAAAGGCGCCCTCTGGGTCGAGGTGACCTGCTATGGCAAGACCGCGCACGGGTCGACCCCCGACCAGGGCGTCAACGCGATCGTACATATGAATCGTTTCCTCAACGCCCTCTTCGAACGATTTGAGATGGTGTACGAGCCGGACCCGGTGCTCGGCCGCCCGACCTTCAACGTCGCCGTGATTGAGGGCGGCGTGAAGACCAACGTGGTGCCGGACCGGTGCAGTGTGCAGATTGACTTTCGGACCGTGCCAGGGCAGCGGCACGAGGAGATCGTCGCCGGGTTGAACCGCCTGTTGGACGGACTGCACGAGGAGGACGCGGCGTTCCGCGGCGAAGTGCGCGTCTTCAACGATCTGCCGCCGGTGGGCACGAACCCGGACGACCCGTTTGTCCAGACGGTGATCCGATCTGTCCGCGACGTGGTCGGGCGCAATCCTGCGGTACGGGGCATGAACGGATACACCGACGGCGCTGCGTTGGCGCCGCCGTACAAGCCAGTGCCGCTCGTCATTCTAGGCGGCGGCGACGACCACATGGCGCATCAGCCGGACGAATCGGTCGAACTGGAGGCGTTCCTGCAATCCATCGACGTTTACAAAACCGTCATTCGCCGCTACTTGGCGTGAGGAGCGCGACAGGAGGGAAGGCCATGAAGGCGTTTGTGCATTTCGGCGAGCCGGGCCTGGCGGGCACCCGCTTCACCGATGTGCCGGATCCCCAGCCCGGGCCCGGGCAGGTCCGGGTACGGCTGAACACTGCGGGACTCAACCGCCGTGACCTGCGTGTCACGAACCTCGCCAAGCCGGGCGATCCGCTGGTCGTCCTGGGGTCCGACGGCGCCGGCGTGATCGACCAGGTGGGGGAGGGCGTGCCGAACGTACGCGCAGGAGACGAGGTGGTGATCAACCCGAGCCTGAATTGGTTCGAAAATGCCCCGGCGCCGCCGCCGAACCACGAGATCCTCGGTTCTCCCACGAACGGGACGTTCGCCGAGTTCATCGTGATCGACGCGAGACAGGTCGAACCGAAGCCGGCCCACCTCACCTGGGAGGAAGCCGGCGTCCTGCCGCTGGCGGCCCTCACGGCCTACCGCGCCCTGTTCACGCGCGGCCGCGTGCAGGCCGGGCAGACGGTCCTCATTCCGGGAGCAGGCAGCGGCGTCGCCACCTTCTTGGTGCAGTTCGCGAAGGCGGCCGGAGCCCGGGTGGTGGTGACGTCCAGGAGCGAAGAGAAGCGGCGCCGCGCCGAAGCGCTGGGCGCGGACGTGTCGATCCCGACGGAGACCGACTGGCTAGCCGCCTTGGGCGGAGAGAAGGTGGACATCGTGATCGACAGCGTCGGCGCGGCGACGTTCGGCAAGTGCCTGGCGGCCCTGAAGCCGGGCGGCACGCTGGTGACGTTCGGCGCCACGACAGGAGACGATGTCACCATCGACATCCGTTCGTTTTTCTACGGTCAGTTCAATCTCCTCGGCACCACGATGGGCAGCCGGGACGAGTTCCGGGAGATGCTCCGTTTTGTCGCAGAACATCAGATCCATCCGGTGTTAGACCGCGTGTACCCGCTCGCCGACGCAGGCGAGGCGCTGCGCCGGCTGCGAGACGGGGAACAGTTCGGCAAGATCGGCCTTCGTATCGGTTGACGCGCTCACCAACCGTACGGGTACCCACCGTAGGGCGGGTAATACGGATACGGATAAGGCGGCCGGGACGCCGCTGCCCCGAGCAACGAACCGGCGGCGAACGACGCGACGACGGCGAACGGAAAGAAGAGTGGGGCAAAGACCACCGGGCGGGCGTCGACGGGCGGAGTACCTGTGGCGTTCGGCCCCAGGTCCGCCGTCCGGGCGGCGACGCCTGGTTGACCCGCGGCCGGGACCGGTTCGCCAAACGGAATCAGATACATTCCCTTTTTGGTGACGCGGATCAGGATGCCGTGGTAGACCAAGCCGCTGATGTGGTGGATCACCACCGGATGGTGAAGCAACCTCAGGGCAAGTTCATACATCCGTTTCCACACGTGGATCACGTCCCTTCCATATGGCTCGAGCCTGGATTTGCGTGATCTACCGTATGGCACAAGTGCCCCGCCCGCACGGTTCAGCCGCCCATTTTCGCGGCGGATGCGTCTGGGACCGCCCGGAATACGCTTCAATCCCCGATGTGCAGATATGGAAAAACCCGCCGGACCCGTTTGACGCACGAGCCGGCGGGTAGTAACATCAAAGATCGGCAGCGCTTCCAATCTGCCGATATGGACTTTCATAGATTGATTGCGTTTTCTAACTGAGATGTTACCGCATCCGGTGCCGCGCGTCAATGCTTGGGCACCGGCGCGTGGGCGGCACATGGGAGGTTCGGCGGTGAGCGTACCAGAGCAGGAATGGCAACGGGAGCAGCGGCGGGTTGACGACGTCGTCGGGCAGATTCGGAGGCGGGCGGCTGAACTCGAAGCGCATCTCGGAGACGTGCGGGCGGATGTGGTGGAGTTCCGGCGGAATTTTTGGGACGAAGTCACCATCAACTTGAGCAGCTTCGACGATCTCGTGGAAACCCACTTCAGCATCCGGCAGCAGGCGGAGATCTTGGCCGACCGGGAACGCATGCACAGGCAGGGCACCCGGGAATTGAAGATTCTGCGCAAGTTGGCCGATTCCCCGTATTTCGGGCGGATCGACTTCCAGGAAAAAGGGTCGGACCGCACGGAGCCGATTTACATCGGCATCGCGTCGTTCAAGGCGGATGACGACACCTTCCTCGTCTACGATTGGCGCACGCCGATTGCGAGCCTGTACTACGACCACACCCCCGGCCCGGTGTCCTACGAAGCCCCCGGGGGGACCATGGAAGGGACCATGTCGCTCAAGCGCCAGTTTGTGATCCACGACGGCACCATCCGGTTATTGTTCGACGCGAGCGTCACCATCGGCGACGAACTGCTGATGGAAGTGTTGAGCCGTCACGCGGACGCCCACATGCGGAACATCGTCGCCACGATTCAAAAGGAACAGAACCGCATCATCCGGCACGACCGCGGACGGCTGCTGGTGGTGCAGGGAGCGGCAGGCAGCGGCAAGACGTCAGCCGCTCTGCAGCGGGTGGCCTATCTGTTGTACAAGTACCGCAAAACGTTGACGGCGGACGAAATGCTGCTGTTCTCACCGAATCCGCTGTTCAGCAGCTACGTCTCCACCGTGTTGCCCGAGCTGGGAGAGGAAAACATGCGCCAGGCGACGTTCCACGAATACCTGGTGCACCGGCTGGGCCGGCTGTTTGAGGTGGAGAACCCGTTGGACCAACTGGAATACGTCCTCACCCAATCCGGCGCACCGGAACACGCGGTACGGTTGGCAGCCATCCGGTACAAAGGCTCGACGGCATTCCTCCGCCTGATCCGCGCCTACCAGGAATTCCTGCTCCGACAGGGGATGCAGTTCCGGCCCATCCGGCTGGAGGACCGGGTCATCGTGTCAGCGGAGGAGATCAAGCGCCAGTTCTACCAGCCGGGCGCGCCCCGCAGTATGCCGGAGCGGCTCGAGTGGCTGCGGGATTGGCTGCTCAAGCAGGTGACCGCGTTCGCGGAGCGGGAATGGCAGGCGGAGTGGGTCGAACGGGAGGTGGAGGCGCTCGATCCCGCGGATTACCGGAGGGCCTATCAGCAGATGCGCCAGTCTCCGTTCTCCAGTGGTGCGGACGACTACGACCGGCAACGGGAGATGCTCGCACGAATGGTGCTCAGACGTTATCTTCGGCCCATCCGCGCTCGGGTCAAACGGTTCCAGTTCGTGAACCCAACGGCTCTGTACCGGCGACTCTTCCAGGATCCGTCGTTCGCGAAGCGGCTGGCGGGGACCGATGGCCTGCCCGCGGAGTGGCCCGAGATCTGCCAACAGACCTTGAAATACCTGGATCAGCGGATCCTGCCTTACGAAGACGCCACCCCGTACCTGTATCTCAAGGAGTTGGTGCAGGGGGTGCATATGAACACCACAGTACGCCACGTGTTGGTGGATGAGGCGCAGGATTACTCACCGTTCCAATTGGAGTTTCTCAAGCGCCTCTTTCCGCGCGCCCGGATGACCCTTTTGGGCGACCTGAACCAGACCATCTCGCCCTACGGGGGCGCGCTCGGGAACGAGGACGACCTGTTGGAGCTCTATGGCCCGCAGGAGACGGAGGTCATCCGGTTGACGCGGAGTTACCGCTCGACCCGGGAGATCGTCGAGTTCACCCGTGGTATGGTACCGGGCGGAGAAGCGATCGTCCCCTTTGAGCGCACCGGGGAAAGGCCGCAAGTGGTTCAGGCGCTCGATCGCACCTCCCTGCACCGGGCCATCGTCGACGCCGTCCAGAACCTGAAACAATGCGGATGCCAATCCATTGCCGTCATCTGCAAGACCGCGGCGGAGAGTCGGGAGGTGCACGAAGCGCTGGGACCCGGGTTGGGCGCGGTGCTGGTCGACGCGCTGACGCCGGAGTTCGCACCCGGCATTCTGATCTTGCCTTCCTATCTGGCGAAGGGCGTCGAGTTCGACGCCGTGGTCGTGTACGACGCCTCCCAAGAGGCGTACCACACGGAGGGGGACCGGTATCTGTTGTACACCGTGTGCACCCGGGCCATGCATCACCTGTGGATCGGTTGTCTCGGTGCACCCAGCCGGTTCATTCTCGATCAACCCGGCACGACGTACCAGTTGCAACGGGCGGGCGCATGAAGCACGCTTTTTCCATTGCGCAAAATCGCCCGTCCAGGTATATTCTCAGTAAACCGACATGAAAAAATGATTTGGGCGCAGACGTCATGAAGTTTTGTCATACCTTTGCCTTCTGATTCATTCGATGGAGAGAAGAGACCACAGAGGTGAAGCGAATGGCGAAAGTGGTGGGGATCATCGGGGGCATGGGGCCGCTGGCCACCGTGGACCTGATGCGGAAAATCGTCCTCAACACCCCGGTGGAGCGGGATCAGGACCATCTCCACGTGATCGTCGACAACTATCCGCAGATCCCGGACAGGGTGGCGGCCATTCTCGACGGCGGGCCCGATCCCACACCGCATCTCGTCGCATCCGCCCGGCGCCTGGTGGCCGCCGGGGCGGAATTGTTGGCCATCGCTTGCAACACCGCGCATCACTTTTTGCCTGCGCTGGAGGAGGCGGTACCCATCCCGTTCGTCCACATGCCGCGGGAAGTGGCCTGGGCCTTGCAAGGAAGAGGCATCCGCGAGGCGTGGTTACTCGCCAGCACTGCAACGGTGGCCATACGTCTCTACCAGGCGCCGTTGGCCGCGGCCGGGATCGCCACGGTCACGCCGCCGGACACTTTGCAGCAGGTGGTCCAGGAGGGCATTCAGGCCGTGAAGTTGGGGGACCTGAGCCGAGGAGAAGCCCTGTTTCGCCGCGTGATCGATCACGCGGTCCAAAACGGAGCTCAGGCCGTCATCGCGGGATGCACCGAGATCCCGGCCGTCCTCACGCCTGAGCAAGTACCCGTCATGATCGATCCCACGGAACTCCTCGCCCGCGCCATCGTCCGCGAGGCCTTTGGGGGCCGCGAGGCACGGGAGGGGGTGATCCACGACGTCCATCGGGTGTAATCAGGCCTGTCCAGTGTCTTCTACTGGATGTCACAGACGCGTAAAGGCGTTGTCTGCATTGTTTGAGGAGGGGAGTCCATGAGCAAACGCCTGGCGTTGTTCATCTTCGCCGGTCTAGTCCTCGGGGCCATCGTCGGATTGATCTTCCCGAGCTTTGGCGTCGCCATCCAGCCGCTCGGCACCATGTTCATCAACCTGGTGGAAATGGTGATCCTGCCGGTGGTGTTCTTCGCCATCGTCGTCGGAGCGGCGGGTGTCGCCGACATCAAGCGGATGGGCAAGATCGGCCTCAAGACCATCGTCTGGTTCGAAATCATCACCACCGTCATCATCCTGTTGGGCATTGTCCTTGCCGACCTGCTGCAGCCCGGGGCCGGCGTGCAATTGGCCAGTGCGAAAGCGGGCGACATCTCCGTTGCGAAGCAGCAGAAGATCGACATCGTCAACATGATTGTCAACATCCCGCCGAAGAACATCGTCGACGCCTTCCAGAAGGACGCCGTCATCTCGGTCGTGTTCTTCGCCGCGATGCTCGGTTTGGCGATCGCCTCGGTAAAAGAGAAGGGCAAAGTGGTCCTGCAGGTCTTCGAGGGCCTGATGCAGGCGTCGTTCACGTTGATCCGCTGGGTGATGCACGCGGCCCCGGTGGGCGTGTTCGCGCTGGCGGCGTACGCGGCCGGAAAGTATGGGTACAAGGTGTTCCTCCCGTTGGCGAAGGTGATCCTGGTCACCTACCTTGGGCTCGCCATCGTGGTGTTCGTTTTGTTCCCGCTGGTCTGCAGGTTGGTGCTCAAGGTGCCGTTTTTCAAGGTCTTCTGGGGCGTCGTCGACCTGTTCCTGATCGCGTTTTCTTCGACGAGCTCGGAGGTCGTCTTGCCGCAGTTGATTGAGTTCGCGGAGCGGATCGGCGTCCCGCGCTCCATCGCGGCCTTCGTCATCCCGCTCGGCATCTCCTGGAATGCGGACGGGACCAGCTTGTACCTGTCGGTGGGGAGCCTGTTCGTCGCGCAGGTGGCCGGCCTGCACCTGACGTTGGGGCAGCAGATCACCATGATCCTCATCTTAATTGTCACCTCGAAGGGCATCGCGGGCGTCCCGATGGCCGGGCTCGTGGTGCTCCTGACGACCGCGACGGCCTTCGGGCTGCCGATTCAAGGCGTCGCCCTGTTGGCCGCGGTCGACCGGGTGATGGACATGGCGCGCACAGGCGTCAACGTGTTTGGCCACTCCGTGGCGGCCATCGCCGTCGCCAAGTGGGAACGAGAACTCGACACTGGCAAACTGGCCGCCTACATCGCATCCACGGGCAAGGCCGCTTCCGCAGGAGAAGGCGGGAGGGCGGTCTGACCGGCAGCACGTTCGCGCCCGTCTGGCGAATGGCGTGTCCATCCCAGGCGGGCGTTTTTTTTGGGGTGTCCCGCCAGGAATTTTTATCCTGTTTGTCGAATAGAGTCCGTAGGATGAAAGGGGCACCCTCCCTCGCTTGGTCGGGGGAGGTGGCGGATCGCCCTGTACACGGAAGCGTCGGCACGGATGGACCGAAGGCGTGAGGGAATACGGATGGAGGGGAGAGGGAAGTTGTGCGTCTGATCACCTCCTACCTTCCTGCTGGCGCACATTGGAGACCGACGAGGATGGCGGCAACCTCCACGTCGAGCCGGAGCCGGCCTTCGATTCGATCCCGGAGGCGCAACCGGCACACACCGTGATCAGCCATCTGGCGCAGACGCCCGATCTCACCACCGAGATCGCATTCACCTCCGACACCGTGCAGGCCTGAAGAGACAGAGCCAGCCATTTGGTGAACCGGTTTTTCGTCCCCGGCAGCTCGGCCCACGAAAAGGAATCGCGGATGGTGAGCGAGATCACCGCCGCGGCCGGCGGGTCCAACGTCACCATCGACGCCGGCATCCGCAGCCTGACGTGGACGCGCGTGCAGATACACGGTGACTCGGCGACCGTGAGCGGGGCCGGGGACGTGTGGGCGTCGTATGCACAGTGGAGATCCAGCGGATACGTCCCCGCATCACCGCACAACCTGGTGGACTTTCAAGTCACCCTGCAGCACACAGCTGACGGCGCGTGGAAGGTCTCCGATCTGCAGTGGCGTTTCGCACCGGGCAGTGAACCTTGACCGATCCCGAATGGACGCAGGGGCACTCGAACTTGTAAGAAGGAAGTTTGCTGCAGCCGGGCGGAAATGCACTTCCCAAATCATGTCCGCAAGGAGAGACCCGATGTCCCAGTTACGCATTGCGTTGTTGCAGTTACTACCTGAAAGTGCGGATGAAAGGACGAATTTGAATCGGGCTGACTGGGCGTGCAGAACCGCGAAGGACCGGGGCGCGGACATCGCGTTGTTCCCGGAGATGTGGAATATTGGATACGCGCCACCATTTCCCGAGGCCTGGAATGATCCCTGGCGCCCTGATAAAGAACAGGAACGCACGGCTTGGAAGTTGCGCGCAGTGGACGAAGGACACCCGTATATTCAACATTTTGTTCAACTTGCGCGCGACTTGGAGATGGCGATTGCCATCACCTACTTGGAACGTTGGCCAGAGGCTCCGCGCAACACGATGCTGCTCATTGATCGGACTGGAAGTCCGGTGCTGAAGTATGCCAAAGTGCATACGTGCGATTTTTCAATGGAGGCCCTGTGCACACCGGGAACAGACTTCCCGGTCTGTGAGCTCGACACGGCATCCGGCCCTGTCCGTGTGGGGGCCATGATTTGCTATGACCGAGAGTTCCCCGAAAGCGCACGTATTCTGATGTTGAATGGAGCGGAAATCATTCTGGTACCTAATGCATGCGAAATGAACGATATACGCTTGCGGCAGCTGTCCGTCCGTGCATTCGAAAATATGGTCGGTGTGGCCATGGCGAACTACGCAGGGGTGGGGTGGGGAAGATCCGCCGCGTACCATCCGTGTGTATTTGATGAGCAGGGACGCACCGTCGATCCTTTGGTCATCGAAGCGGATGAAAGTGAAGGGGTATGGATCGCGGAGTTTGACTTAGCAGGGTTGCGAAGATATCGAGAACGGGAAGCGTGGGGAAATGCCTATCGAAAGCCACGTGCGTATGCTGCATTGGTGGACCAGAAAGTGGAACCTCCATTCCTGCGGCCTGACGCTCGGCGTTAAGCATGATTGTGTGTTATCCTTCTTGCAATATTGCAATTGCATGTGGTTTCGTAGAACGGTTGCCGAGTTGCCGAATGGAAAGGAGATTGGTTGAACTGTCAAAAATCACGACGTTTCTCATGTTCGACGGTCAGGCTGAAGAAGCCATGAAATTCTATACTTCAGTATTTGAGGAATCCCAAATCAATCACATCATTCATTCTGAAGATGGGAAAGTATTACATGCAACGTTCACACTAAAGGGACAAACCTTTATGTGCATCGATAGCAACGTCAAACATGATTTTACGTTCACTCCTTCCATGTCCCTGTTTGTGACGTGCGATACGGAGAAGGAGATAGACAAACTTTTCGAGAAGTTATCTGAAGGCGGGCAGGTTCTGATGCCGTTAACCCCTTCGCCAGTGAGTCAAAAATTTGGGTGGGTTACCGATAAATTCGGTGTTTCATGGCAGTTAAACCTCGCCAAGAGCCAGTGAGCTACACTTCCTTGGCATGACTGATGTTTTCCTGACCATAATCGCGATATATTGGGACCGGTGCGACCACGCCACCTGCAGAGCTGGATTCGAACCAGGGATCGACGTGGGCTACGGATGAAAAGTGCAAAGGTCGACATCCGTAGCCACGTCGAATTTTGCTCTATGCAACATGAATTTATGAATCCAACTTCGGCACTCAACGCACAATCACGACAGCATCAGAAGGGTGTTTTGACATGAGGATCGTACTGTTCCTCCTGTTCGTGATTGCCGTCACAATTTCAGGAGCAACGTGGATAGCATATAAAGAAGCCAAGAAAATCCGACAAACTAGCTGATTCGTCTTCCGTCCGGCTTCAATATCCTTGAAGCATACGAAGTCCCATCTCGATGCCCTAGATGCGGTTCGCCGAACATAAGGGTGGATGAACCTCAATCGAAAAGTTGACCACATCGACTTCCAGATCAGGCTGCCGGATGGGCAACAATTCATCAAGGTTGTGTGCGGTACTGTCCAGGTACAGGTCAACGACCATGCCTTGGCACGCGCTCTTGACAGCCCTTACGACGCGGGCTTGGAGGATCGGATGTCGCAACGGCCGCGGCCGTAGTCAAAGGCTCAGGTATGTGGGCCGCCTTGTTCTCCTCAGATTCGGCTTTAACTTAACATAATATATATTATCGGACGTTGTTTCGCTGCGGCCAAAGAGGCCGGGGTTCCCTTCGCATTGAGTTGCGCATCGGAGCGTTCCTGAGTGCGTTGCAACGAATTTCGCTCTGTTTTACAACGTTTGGTCTGCATTTCACCAACTCTGTCAGTGCCTCTGTGCTGCCACTATGTGGAGATCTACGAATTCGGCATGGTTTAACACATAATCGATGGGATTTCTCCTTAGCAGCCGGGCGATGAAGTTACTCGGTGGAACAGGTTGTCCTGCCACCAATTGCGATACTTGCAGTTCGTCCGCGGTTCTGACGATCGTCAAACCGACGTGATTCTTGATAGGCGAACGTTTGATCAAGCGGGCCCCAAATTGCTCGCACAGCCGCTCAATTCGCTCCAAGTCGCGGCTTTCCTGGTCGCTAAGCGTGTCTCCAGACAGGACGACCAGTACATACAGTTCCGCGTTGAGTCTATCTGCAATGCGCCAACCGCGCCGAATCAGTTTTTCAGAGTGGGGCCGGTAGTTCACACACACGAGAATACGCTCTCGTTCTTGGGGGTGCCGGTGTGCCGACCGGTCATCTGTCATCCGCTGATCCACATCATCCGCCACCTCGAGCAGTGCCAACTCCCGCAGGGCGGCCAGATTTGCGGTTTGAAAGAAGTGATCGAGAGCCCATCGAATTTTGTCCGTGGAATAAATTTTTCCATCGATGAGCCGCTGCTGCAGGGTTTCCGGCGTGACGTCAATTAATCTAATTTCACGGGCCTGCTTCACGAACCAATCCGGAATCCGCTCGCGTACTCTCACCCCCGTAATGTGCTCGACTTTGTCATGAAGACTCTCCAAGTGTTGAATGTTCACCGCTGTTACAACATTGATCCCGTGCTCAAGCAGATATAGGATATCCTGATAGCGCTTTTCACGGGGACTCCCCGGGACGTTCGTATGTGCGAGTTCGTCGATCAGGACAATCGATGGATTCCGCCGGATAATGGCGTCGACGTCCAATTCTTCATACACACGTCCTTCGTATTCGATTCGCTTCTTTGGAATCACTTCCAAGTCGCCGATCTGAGCTGCCGTGTCTTGCCGGCCGTGCGTCTCGATCAGTCCGATGACGACATCCCAGCCGCGGTTCTTCCAATCTTGGGCATCCTGTAACATTTTGTAGGTCTTCCCGACCCCAGGCGCTGCCCCAATGTATATGGTCAATTTGCCGCGAGAGCGCGCATGTTCGCCGTGATTTCGTTGCGTATCCCGAGTGGTGCGCCGACGCCTGGCCCCCCTGCCCTGCGAATACGGAACGTCTTTCCAGCCGACGATTCGGAGATCGGTATACCGTAGATTTCTTAATAAATATCTCACCGGATTGTCCTTCCACGCGTATTTCCATTTCCGCACAGGTACGGGTTGTCCGATCACGATTTGCGTGACGTTCAGGCGATCTGCGGTCTCTAGAATAACCGCCCCGATTTGCCGGTCATTGAGAGGCTCAAGTACCCACTCGGCTCCGTATTGTTCGGCTAACTCCTTGAGTTTTTCCAGGTTTTGTCGTTGCTTCTCCGATAGCAAATTCTCTGCTGTATTGGCGACAGTGAGGGCATACAGGTCTGCTTTCATCCGTGATGCCATCTGGCGTCCACGCCGCAGAAGTTTGATCGCACGGGCATAGTCGCTGATGCATACCATAATGACCTCCCGGACACCTACCGGGCCGGGAATTTTGCGCCTTGAATAAGAACGCTGCAGACGATCGTCGACATCTTCGGCCACGGCGCGCAAGGCCAGCTCCCTTAAGGCCGACAAATTGGGCTTCCGGAAAAAATTTTGTAATGCCTGATTCACTTTATCCGGAGGATAGATGCTGCCATCACGCAATCGTTGACGCAACGTTTCCGGAGTTACGTCAATGACGGCAACCTCATCGGCTCGTTTGATAAATGACTCGGGTATGAGTTCACGAATCCGTACACCGGTTATCTCCTCGGCTTCTTGGTGGATCCCCTCAATGTGTTGCACATTGACAGCAGTCAACACCGAAATTCCTTGGTCGAGCAGGTACTCTACATCCATATACCGTTTGGGAAACATGGAACCCGGTGCATTCGTATGAGCCAGCTCGTCGATCACCACGACGTCTGGATCCCTCTTGCAAATCGCTTCAATGTCAACCTCTTCGAAGACGCGATTCTGAAACACAATGCGTTTCCTCGGCAGAACCTCAAGTCCGTCGATTTGTGCTGCCGTCTCAGGGCGCCCATGCACCTCCACGTATCCGATGACGACATCGATGCCCCGCTCCTTGAGCGACACCGCCTCCCGTAGCATTGTGTATGTCTTGCCCACGCCCGGGGCGGCTCCGATGAATACCTTTAACTGTCCGGGCTTTGTTCCGAAAACCTCGGTCTGATCTTGAACCACATAAGCAGCCCCCAGTCTACGTGATCGTTGTGTTTGTCAAGCGAAAAGTTGACCACTGGTCGAAGCCACCAGGCACAGCTTGTTGACCGTGACGGGCCGCGTCGTGGGGCAGCAGTGCGGGTGTTTGGGCAGCAGCCCCGGACGCTCCTGCTCCCACGCTGCCCAGCGCTTGTTGCGCTCCCTCTCACACTACCGAAGAATCAGCTCATTCAGGTCCTCAAGGTCTGGGACATCCGGAACAGGAACACACGTGTGGCGGCGAACGTAGCCCACGCGGTTTTCCAGGCTGCCTTTCTCGTGCGGCTCGCCGGGTTGGCAGAAGTCGCTGTCGAACAGGTAGTGAGCACGCAGGTTGGAGAGCAGTACGTGCTCCTCCCGGGCGGGGCCAGCCAGGATCTTGGTGACCGCGGTCTTGGGGTTGTCGTAGCGAACGCTGTGCGGCACCCCGCCAAACCATTCGAACGCTCGGTGATGTCCCTCCAGCAACGCCTCAATCTTCTCGGTGGAGAAGGCGCACGCCAAGATGACACCACTGGACCGCAGCCTCATCACGAACAGACTGACTTCCGTCTTCTTCACGTTCATCTTGACGACGACTCGTCCGAAGTCGGCCTCCGCCAGCTCACCAGCGTCGGAGGTCAGAGGGACGAACGCCTCTTGGGCGGCGCTTCTTCCGCCTGCTCACCCAGTACCGGACGGTGGATTCAGCCGCGGTGAACTCCTCGCCATACTCCTCCTGCAGCCGCTCGTAGATTCTTGAGGACACATATCGCTGGTTCTTGGGAGCTCCCGCCTTTTCCTCCTCCCTCAGCCAGGACTCGATGACGGGGATGCATCGTTCCATAGCTGGGCGGAAGCGTGGTTTGGTGAGTCGATACTTGGGGATTTCAGCATCGGCCAGCATCTTGCGCACCGTTTGTCGCGACACCTGGCATTGCCGGCTGATTTTACGTATCGACCACCCGTCCACATAGTACCGCTTTCTGATGTACTCCTTGTCGACCATCTCGAGCACATTCCTTTCCTCCTGCCCACCAGAGTTCGAACCAAACTCCAGAGTACAGGAAAGAGGTGCCGGGGTGGTCAACTTTATGGTTGTCAATGTACCCCCACGTGGTCAACTTTTACGTTATCAAACTACAGTCGTGCTCAGCCAGCCCTGTTACAGGCCAGCGTTTGTCCCGTTACGGTATGGACCTACATCCATTTCTCTCTTCAAGCGTCGTTGCGCCTGGTTCGACGACGACACTGCCCGTCCCCGGCAGATGAACTTTTTCCTTGGCTCCTTAAACACGAAATCATCATATTCCGGCTGACCACCTGCAACTTGACGCCATGTTCTCGATTCACTCGTTCCAGAAATATGTCCACATCCCGCTGGGTTTCGCAAACACTCACATGTTCCAACCAAACGAAAAACCTGGTCTTACGGATAGCCGCAACGTAAAATGGAAAGTGACTATCTGAGCGAATGACGTACCATCCCGGAGGGACATCTTTCCACGGTTTTATGAACGCCGTGTACAGTGCCAAACGCGATCGCTGACCCCAGTCGTGTTCCCTTTGCCGATTTCGAATATGTTCATATACGGAACGAGTGGCCTCTGGATCGTTTGAATCGACAAAAGAAATCCAACCTGCATCGTGTGCTTGTTCGACAACATCTCGTTTGTTATCTCCAAACCAGAAACCGAGTACGGTTTGATGATTTCCTTCGTATTTCCAGATGGCACCAAACCAACGATATCTGAGCGTAAAAATGTCAAGACAACACGGCTCAGATCCGAAGTACAATTGCGACGAAGTAAACATTTTTTCGACCTCGGTTCCCTTGAATGAAGGCCTTATCGGCCCAGTTGTTTCTCCAAGGCCAAGTTCAGGTCCATGACATTCACCATCGGCGCACCCCACAGGCCCAAGAACGGACCTTTTTGATGTTGAATAACCAGCGATTTCAAGGTAGACTCGCTTAAGCCGGTTGCCTTGGAGATTCTAGGAATCTGTAGCATCGCGTCCTCCACCGAAATATCTGGATCCAATCCGGATGCAGATGTCTCAACCATGTCAGGTGGAATGGATGCAGCTGGAACGGTACCGGACATGCCCGCGGACTTCATGTTATCGCGTACTTCCTTCACCAGTGCTGGGTTCGTGGGCCCCAGATTTGATCCTCCGGACCCGTTTGCTGCGTAATTGACTTCCGACGGTCGAGGCCAAAACAACCCGGGATCCGTGACGGGTTGCGCGATCAATTCCGAACCGACAATTCGCCCGTTGAACTGAACCATGCTTCCTTTAGCTTGAAATGGAAAGAGCACATTGCCGACTCCGGTCACAGCCAGCGGATAAATGAGCCCCAGCAGGATGGCAGAAACAAGGGTGAACCGTATCGAACGCCACAAATTGACCATGACGGTTTCCTCCTCGTGTCATTGAACGGGTTAAATATTGGCCAGGCCAAGTGCGGTGATGATGAGATCGATCATCTTGATGCCAATAAACGGTGCGATCACGCCACCGACACCGTAAATCAGGATGTTGCGTACAAGCATCGCCGTTGCGCTCATTGGCCGATACTTGACTCCTCTCATGGCGAGAGGAATCAGCAGCGGAATGATGATGGCGTTGAAAATCAAGGCAGACAAAATCGCACTGTGTGGACTGGTGAGAAACATGATGTTCAGGACGTGCAATTGCGGGACGACCACAGCAAACATCGCCGGGATGATGGCAAAGTATTTGGCCACGTCATTCGCGATCGAGAATGTGGTGATCGCTCCACGGGTGATCAGCAATTGTTTGCCGATGGATACCACCTCGATCAACTTACTGGGATCGGAATCCAAATCCACCATGTTACCCGCCTCTTTGGCAGCGGGTGTGCCCGTATTCATTGCCAGTCCAACGTCCGCCTGTGCCAGCGCAGGCGCATCGTTGGTTCCGTCCCCAGACATGGCGACCAGCTTGCCTTTTGCCTGTTCTTCCTTGATCAAACGCATCTTGTCTTCGGGCTTCGCCTCCGCAATAAAGTCGTCCACCCCTGCTTCTTTGGCGATGGTAGCAGCGGTTAAGGGATTGTCCCCTGTGCACATCACGGTTTTGATACCCATCTTCCGCAGTTCTTCGAAACGCTCACGCATACCGGGCTTAACGATATCCTTCAGGTAAATCAAACCGTAAACTTCAGCGTCTTTGACCACCGCCAAAGGAGTTCCACCTTCTCTGGCGATACGCTCCGTCTTGGCGTCAAGGTCTGCAGGCACAGAGCCGCCTCGTTCATGCACGTATTTCTTGATGGCATCGACGGCGCCTTTGCGGACCTTTGTTCCGTCTGCCAGATTGAGCCCGCTCATCCGCGTATCCGCGCTAAATTCCACGTTCTCTGCATCGGTGTAGGCTTCACGGGGAATGGTAACGCCTTTTTTCTTAGCCAAGTCGATTACAGATCGCCCTTCGGGGGTCTCGTCGAACAGGGACGACAACACGGCGACTTCCATCAACTCTGCTTCACTGTGGGCACCTACTGGTAAAAACTCACTTGCCAAACGGTTTCCGACCGTGATCGTTCCCGTTTTATCTAAGATCAAGGTGTTCACATCACCAGCGGCCTCAACCGCTTTGCCCGATTTTGCGATGACGTTGAATCGAATCACCCGGTCCATTCCAGCGATGCCAATCGCGGACAAGAGCGCTCCGATGGTTGTAGGGATCAGACAAACCAACAAGGCAATCAGTGTCGCGATGTCGATGGATCCCTTGACGTAATGAGCCATGGGCTCCAGCGTGACGACGACAATCAGAAAGATGAGCGTGAGTCCGGCCAGCAGCACGGACAATGCCAATTCGTTTGGTGTCTTCTGCCGGCTCGCCCCTTCGACGAGACGGATCATCTTGTCCAAGAACGACTCCCCGGGATCCGCGGTGACTTTGATGATGAGTTCATCGGACAGCAGCTTTGTACCGCCTGTCACGGAGCTGAAATCTCCTCCAGCGCCCCGAATGACCGGTGCCGATTCACCGGTAATCGCAGACTCGTCCACGCTTCCGATTCCTTCCAAGACCTCGCCGTCCGCGGGAATCATATCACCGGCTTCCACCCGGACAATGTCACCCTTGCGAAGCGCCGTGGCGGGGACTTCTTCAAACGTTCCGTCTGCTTTCTTTCGCTTCGCCATCAGGTCGGTCTTTGTCTTCCGCAGCGACTCCGCCTGAGCCTTACCTCTGCCTTCGGCAATCGCCTCGGCGAAGTTGCCAAACAGCACCGTGATGAAAAGTGTGATGCAAACAACGAGATTAAACACTCTTTGCCCCGGGCCATAATGGCCGCCAAACAGGTTTGGGGCAAATGTCAACAGGAGCGTGATGACAAACCCAATCTCTACGACGAACATGACTGGGTTTTTCACCATGATTCTCGGATCTAGCTTCACGAACGAGTCGATAATCGCCCGGCTCACAATGTCCTTAGACAGGGTTTTCACTGCACTCTTGGCCACTTCATACATCTCCTTTTTCCGTTCTGTCCCTGCACCAGACACCCTATTGGCTGAGCTGTCCAGCCCACATCTGGATGTGTTCACCGATTGGGCCGATGGCGAGCGCCGGGAAGAACGTCAATGCTCCAACAATCATGACCACCGCCACAAAAATCGCACCAAACGAGAACGTATCGGTCTTCAGGGTCCCCGGGCTGTCCGGAATCACTGTCTTGTTGGCCAGAGACCCGGCGATGGCAAACATCGCAATGATGGAAATGTACCGGCCGAGCAACATCACCAATCCAATGGACACGTTATAGAAGGTTGTATTGCCGGTTAATCCAGCGAAAGCCGAACCGTTGTTTGCGGCACCGGATGAGAAGGCATAAAGCACTTCTGAAAACCCGTGCAAGTACGGATTTGCCATCGATGACACACCGGTCTTGGTCGCGACCGCAATGGCAGTCGGGACCAGGATGACAAACGGATGGACCAACATCGCAATGGTGGCAAGCTTGATCTCCCGCGCTTCGATTTTCTTACCGAAGATTTCCGGTGTTCTCCCCACCATCAGTCCCGACAAAAAGACCGTGATGATGAGGAACATGATGATGTTGAGCAATCCAGCGCCATCACCACCGAACACCATGTTGAACATCATAAAGAGCAATGGAACGAAGCCGCCGAGTGGTGTCAAACTATCATGCATCGTGTTCACAGCGCCTGTGGTGCAAGCCGTTGTAACCGCCACGAACAAACTGCTGAGCGGTACCCCAAAGCGCACTTCTTTCCCTTCCATGTTGGGACCCGTAATACCCAGCATGTGTTGAAGAATGGGATTGCCCGCCGCTTCACTTCCGTACACGAGAAAAGCGCCTGCCAGCAACATGCCGGTCAAAAACACGTACAGCACCGCTGCCTGTCTCCGGTTACGGAGAAACTTCCCGAACGTCGCGATCAAGGCTGTCGGGAGAAGTGCCATCAGAAAAATTTCAATGACTGTCGTCAAGGCGGATGGATCTTCGAAGGGATGGGCGGAGTTCGCGTTAAAGAATCCACCGCCATTCGTGCCGAGTTGCTTGATGGCCTCAAGGGATGCGACCGGTCCGCGAGAAATGGTCTGAGCAGCACCTTGCAGGGTATGAACCGTTTGGGCGCCGAGCAGCGTTTCCGGTAACCCGAGTCCAACCAAAACGACGGCAGCGACAAAGGCCATCGGTAAGAGCACACGTGTATGGACTCTACTGAGAAAATGGACAAAAAAGAGAATACTCCCTCTTGTGCAGTTCTCGAATGGTTATTTATGTATATTGATTCAGGAGGCTTCCCCAGTGATGACAACTTGTACGCCCAATTGCTTCAGCCGATGCACGTGGCGTCGAATCAACGTTTCTCGATTCTGCCGATCGTAGTAATCAGGTCCCAGGTCTTGATAGGCAACCTTGTGCTTAAGCAGGTGGTATACGATGACCAGCAGGGTGTGCGCCAGAGCGACCGCTGCACGTTTCGTTCCCCGGCGCGCAGCAATCCGGTGATATCGGGCGGAAAGGCGGGTGTTTTTGCCTCGGGCGGCAGCGCGTGCGCATTCGATCATCGTTTCTCGCAACCATCCGTCACCCTTGCGTGTTTTTCCACTGTATCGTTTTCCCGCACTCTCGTGGTTCCCGGGACACAGTCCTGCCCAGGATGCCAGATGCGCTGCGGTCGGAAACCGACTCATATCCGTCCCGACTTCCGCCACAATCATTTCTGCCGCCTTTCGCCCAACCCCCGGAATCCCCTCGAGACGCGCCAGGTCTTCTTCAAAAGGGCGCATCCGCCGCGCTATCTCGGCGCTCACTTCCTCGATTAACTCGTCTAACTCATCAATGTGTTGAAGCTGAATGGCCAGCAGCTTCCGCTGATGAGGACGCACAATGCCTTTGAGCGCCTGCTCAAGCTCCTTCGTCTTGTTCCGCAATCGGCCTTTCGCGAGAGCAGCCATGCTTTGTTCGTCGGTGTTCCCAGCGATGAGTTCTTCCAGCATCGCACGCCCGCTCGCACCGAGCACGTCCGAAGCGACCGATGCCAGCTTGATATTCGCGCCTTCTAGGACTTTTTGGAGTCGGTTCACTTCACTCGCACGCTCGCGAATGAGCGACTTCCGGTAACGAATCAACTCACGCAACTCTCGTTGCTCACGCGAGGGAATGTAGCTGCCCTTCAGAAGTCCATGTTGCAGAAGCTGCGCGATCCACTCCGCATCTTTGACATCGGTCTTACGCCCGGGTACCTGTTTGATGTGCTGTGCGTTCACTACAAGAATTTCAAGCCCCTGGTCCTCTAATAGGTTGTAAATCGGTTTCCAGTACACGCCGGTACTCTCCATCGCCACATGTGTGCAGCCGTGTTGGCGAATCCATTGGCACATCGCTTGGAGATCTTCCGTCATCGTGCCGAATGTGCGAATCTCTTTGCCTTCAGGGGTGAGTACACACGCAACAACCTTCTTCTTGTGCACATCCAGCCCGCAGCAACGTTCATGCACGACTTCCATTCCACGGGCACCTCCATCGAGCGAACAATCGCAACCGCGTGGCGACCGATGATCCGAATTCTACTGTGCGTGCATCCCGTAGGGGAGCGACAAACCGTGGTTCTCGAGGTCGCCGGCTCCGTCTTACGATCGGGCTTTATGCACCACCGTCAAACGAGCTCTGGCGGCTGCTGACGCGATCGTATCGCAATATCTCCTCATTTTCATGCTCCCGTGGCGTCGAAGTTCGACATGGATGTCTTACGAAGTCCACCCAGAAGTTGCCGATGTATCGAGACTTGTTGTTCACCAGTCCCCGAACAACCGCAATCGCGGCGACAAATCCGGTGGCTGCCGAAGTGAATTGCAAATAGGTGATGCCCATCATCTGACCGAGATAGGTCATGCTTGTCTCGCCACCGTAGTTCTGCCAGTTCGTATTCGTGACAAAACTGGCGGCCGTGTTAAAGGCCAAGTCCCACGGCATGGACTTGATGTGATCCGGGTTCAATGGCAAATATCCCATCGTGCGAAAGATCAAATACGCAAAGAGCATCATGACCAGGTTCACGAGCAGCAGACTCTTGATGTATGCCTTCCAATCCATCTCGACCGCAGGATTGACTCCGATGAGCCGGTACAACACCCGCTCAAAGGGTGCATAGATGAATTCCAGCAAACTGCGCTGACCTGTGAACACACGATACAGATATCCTCCGAGCGGAATCCCGACAACCAGAATGATGGCTACGACGGACAATATTTGAATACTTCCCTGAAGCGTCAAAAGAAACCCACTCCTTTGTCAACATCCAAACCCCGTCAGACTAAAATTTCTCAGGATTGAAAATGACGTATGTGAGGTAAGCCATGAGTACCACAGCAATCACCAGTAACACCCACATCATGCTTCCCTCCTGGCTCAGCAAAACGATCCGGAGTGGCCGGAAAGGCAGAGGCCACTTACGCCTTGCCGAAAACTCGAATCAGCAATGCAAAAAGGCCAAAGGTGACTGCGATGAGCGCCATCGATACAATATCCCCCACGGACCATCTCCTCCTGTCTGAAGCACAATCATGGAAAAGTATTCCCTGCATGTGGAACCACATTCCTTATCCGCAGGGTTCCGACATGCCGATTGTATTGCCGATCCGTATAAAGAGTAGATGAGGGAATTCCGTCCGAGGCATAAAAAAAACATAAAACCAGCACCGTAAATGTACATACTATTCCGCGAATGCATGTCGGATGTGTGCATGTAACGTCTGCGGTAGACAGTAATCCTGTCAAGACCGCGAATCGTTCATTTTAGCCTAGACAGGTGATTCCTTCTGAATCAGAACTATCTGTTGGCTCAGCAAAAGCTTGGTGGGATTGCAGCACGGCGAGCGGCAGGATCCACTCACCGTCTTCGTTGTGTTTCCCTTTTTGGGGAAGGCAGGGATAGTCGTATTCCTAGCTGAATGCTAAAGTGAATGGCAAGGCCAATCCCCCGCCACGCATGCAACAACGATTGCTGAGCCAACAAACTGCACCTGACTCAAGGTGTCATTGTCGCTTTGAACAAGTGGATAAATAAAGCGGTTGTCAAACTGTGGACTAAGGATATCGAGATTCTGGGTTATAACGGATAAGTAGCTCTGAAACGGAGAGCGGAGATGGATGAAACGCAAGCGTTCTTCTCGACCAAAGTGGAGAGTTCTGAGGGCGCCGATCGATTCATGGCCAGTCCCGGAGAGCTGGCAGCGGAAACGGAACTCGTTGCACGGCTTGGTTCCGTATGCTGCGTCCACGCTCATGGTCGCCGTACTCACGGCAATGTTGTGGGAAGTCAGGTTCATCTTTGAACCGGTGAATATTGCGTTGCTGTATCTCATTCCGGTTCTCGTCAGCGCGGTTCGCTGGGGGTTGTGGCCATCTTTTCTTGCCGCCGGCATCGGTCTCCTCGCGTTCGACTATTTTTTCGTTCCGCCCATTTTCAGCTACACTGTGGGTGACTTGGCATACCTGATCTCGTTTGCAGTTTTCCTGGCAGTCGCGACGTTGACTGCGGGACTGGCTACGCAACTGAAGCAAAGGGCCCGGGAAGCTACGGAGCGTGAAAAGGTCACGTACACCCTGTATGCTCTGAGTCGACATGTAGCGGCGGTTCGCGATGTAGATACTGCCCTCAATGAAATTACACGTCAATCATTTCGGACGTTTGGCCTACCTGCCGCTGTCGTATTGCCTGCTGCACAGAACATGTTCGAAATCCGTGTGCAACACGGATTTTCTCCATCGAGAGAGCGGAGCATCGTGGAGCCGGCCATCTTACGGTGGGTGTACACTCATGCCCAGATGGCGGGCTATGGTACACGTGCATACTCCGAGACATCACTGCTCTACGTCCCGCTCAAAACCGAGACGAAGGTGCATGGCGTGCTGTGCATTGGTACAGAACACAACCGGGGCAATGGGTTCTCCGGCGAGCAACTGCGCGTGATAGAAGCACTGGCTGGGTTGGCTGCAGTTTGCATCGCAAGAATCCACTTCGAAGAAGAGGCCCAAATTGCCCGAGTCGCGGCCGAGTCGGAACGTCTCCGGACGGCACTGCTCGATTCCATCTCTCACGAACTGCGCACACCGCTGGCCACGATTATGGGAGCGATCACCGGAATGATTGAAAGCGCTCATGTCTTGTCATCTGAAGATCAGCGTGAATTGTTGTCGACGGTACGGGATGGTGCAATGCGAATGAATCGGCTCGTCACAAATCTGCTCGGAATGGTTCGCCTCGAAAGCGGGATGCTTCGTCTGAACAAGCACTGGTGCGACATCTCGGACATGATTGGTGTCGCTCTTGGGGAAGTGCAGGACGCCTTACAACATCGACGTGTCCATGTCTCTCTGCCGGACAATCTGCCCGCCATCTACGTAGACGATGTCCTGCTTGAGCAGGTCCTCGTAAACCTTTTGAGTAATGCGATCAAATATTCTCCCGACGGTAGCGAGATCTATATTTCGGCTAAATGCGATGACAATGTGGTTTTCATCGAGGTTCGGGACACGGGTATAGGCATTCGCCCCGAAGAGGCGGAACGGATCTTCGAGAAATTCTATCGTTCCGATACGACCCGCCAGATTCCTGGAACAGGTCTCGGGTTAGCTATTTGTAAGGGAATTGTGGACGCACATGGCGGCAATATACGGGCTCAACCTGCGAAAACCGGGGGAACCATCTTCACAATTCAACTGCCTGCCGACGATGCTGAGCATAAGGAGAATACCGGGTTGTAACGGTGACCGAAGTACAATTTTCTTAAAGTGAAGTGGTATGTGAAACGTGGGGGATGAAATGGATGGGAGCAAAGATCCTAATTGTCGACGATGAACCCCAGATCCGTAAACTCCTACGGGTCACTCTGGAAGCCCATGGCTATTCAACGGTAGAAGCTGGAACAGGGAAAGATGGTATCATCCAGGCCAGTATGTCGCGACCGGATGTCGTTGTGTTGGATCTCGGCCTTCCGGATATAGATGGAACCCAAGTATTACTTCAAATTCGAGAGTGGTCAAGTGTGCCAATCGTCGTTTTGACTGTTCGGGACGATGAAGCAATCAAAGTACTCGCACTGGACAATGGAGCCGACGACTATGTCACGAAACCATTTAGCATGCGTGAACTTCTGGCGCGTATTCGAGTCGCTCTTCGGCATACAGCAGGAACGACTGACGAACCGATATTGATTCTTGGCGCACTCACTCTCGACCTGGCACAACGCGTTGTAGAGCGTTCCGGTCAGCCAGTCAAATTAACACCGATTGAATACGACCTATTAAAAGTGTTGGCCATAAACGCCGGAAGAGTGATGACTCATCGACAACTCATCAAAGAAGTATGGGGTGACCAAAACTATGAATCGGCACTTCATTACCTGCGTGTGTATATTGGACATTTGCGGAAGAAGATAGAGGATGACCCAACTCGACCAAAGATCCTGGTCACGGAACCTGGTGTAGGCTATAGGCTTGTCACTCCCGATTGACATACCTAAGAGTTTGCATTTTAACTTACGCTTAGATGTATGACCCCGCTGTTGACACCATGGTACCTTGCGTGCTTTGTTTGTGAGCCTCACCCATTGAAAATCTGGCGCGATGAGTGTCCTATCAGTTTTTGCAGATGCCTCGCTCAACAGGATGGTTAACGAATCAGTTCCTCCAAAAATTTTGGTACCCGATCTTTAATCGCGTCACGTACTTCGCGGAATTTGTCCACCACTTCTTCCTCTGTACCTGTCGCTTGCGCAGGATCTTCAAATCCCCAGCGCAGGCGGTGAACGTGCAGTGGTGTCATAGGGCACTTGTCATTCGCGTCACCACACAACGTGATGACGTAGTCAGCTTTGTTCAAAATATTGGGATCAATCAACTTAGATGTCTGCGTGGAAATGTCTACCCCTGCTTCTTTCATCACGGCTACGGCACGAGGGTTGAGCCCGTGTGCTTCTATCCCTGCACTGTATACTTCAACTTTGTCCTTGCCCAGGTGTTTGGCCCATCCCTCTGCTATCTGGCTGCGACACGAGTTCCCAGTGCATAAGAAGTAAACCACCGGTTTTCTCATCATGATCCCTCCACACCCTCCACGAATCCTTCTTGCCCGAACCACCCAATTACGGATCAGTTCTCAAGTTCATTGTACATTTGTTAAGAAGATAACGTCCTTCAAACACCGTTCGAAACGCGTTACAACAGCAACTTCTCCATCCACATGACGTCAACCCATTTACCGTCCAGTTGGCCATGCTTCTTAAAGGTCCCGACCTCGTAAAAACCCATCTTTCGATACAGCCCTTGACCCAACTCGTTGAATGGAAAGGTTCCGAGCACGAGTTTGTGGAAGCCTTGTTCTTTGGCAAACTCTTCAAGTGCAGAAAGGAGCTTTTGCCCAACTCCCTTGCCCCGCCAGTCACGCCGGACATACACGGAGATTTCTCCCACACCGGAATAGGCACATCGGTGGGAGTACGGGTGCAGCGATGCCCAACCGATAACCTCGCCACCGTTTTCAGCAATAAATACACGGTAGCGCTCCGTGTGACCGTTGAACCATTTCGTCATATATTCCATATCCTTCTTCTCGACTTCCAAGGTTGCAATGCGGTCTTCAATCCCCTGGTTATAGATCAGCAGAATGGACTCAACATCCTCCAATCGTCCAAATCGTATATTCACGGTAACCCCTCCACTTTACTTGATGTATGCAACTAAATAATCCTTCGACCCCTACTATCTAGACCAGATTTGTGCCTCGCGTACAGCCGTATTCAGCAAGGATAGCGACGAAATCACCACATGTTGTTCAAACGGAGTCATGCGATCCAAAATCTTACAAATGGCTCGGTTCATAAAATCGCTAATTTGTCTTTCAATGTCTTGTCCTTTTTCGGTCAAAGACAACAACTTTACTCGTCTGTCGTTTGGGTCCTGTGTGGTCTGGACCAGCCCCATTTCTACCAATGCCTTGACCTGACGGCTAAACGTTGTCACGTCAACACCGAGCGCGTTCGCGACCTCTTGCATCGAGGGAAGATGGCGGCGCCTTACCTCGAACAGGATATGGCTCTGGATGAGAGACAAGTCTTCGCCACAACAACGTGAACAAGATGTGGCGTCAAGCATGCTGAAATTGCGCGCAAACTTCTGAAACAGTTCACGTAACTCCTCCATCGCGCTCCCCTCCACCGTGATTGTTGCCGAAATAATTGCGTTGTGCAAGTATTATCTTCGACGCATGATGGTACAGGGCGCGGAGCGGTGCCAAAGCCCCGTGCGTAATGATTCATCTTTCGGGTTTTGCAGATTTCCGAGCCCACCACTGTGTGATCTCTTGGTGCTACTGCTCTAAATCTCCAAGGTTCTCTTTCGTTTGAGGGATATCCATCAACCAATTGTTGGACTCATTGGCTTCGATGAGTTCGTTGAGATCGTAGGAACCGTAATATCCAGATCTAACGAATGGATCTTGCTGCACGAGTGCTTCTGCTTCCTCCAATGAATCCGCAACGAGAACTTGTATAGCTTCATCATTTTCTGTGAAGGGGCCGCAGAGGTGAAGTTTTCCACTCTGACTCAGCGTTCTCAAATGATTGACATGTGCCTGCAGCAGATCTCTTGTCAAGTGTCCCTTCTTCTTGTCTTTCAGAATGGCCACGAACTTTGTCACAGAATCACTCCTATTCGAGGTCGTAATCAGGTCCATGATGTATCCTTGTCGTGGAAACCCCCGGTCGTTGCACCTGCACAACGAAGGCACCCTGGAGCCCCTCGCCAATAGCCGCTCTTCTTATCTATTGGTTAATACACCCATAATACACCGCAGACGTTCACGATATATTCCTGGCCGTATCACGGTGATCTCAACAGCCCCTCGCCGGGTTTTCAGCGAGGAGCTGGAGTCTGTTTGTTGAACGGGGTGTGCCAAAGGTATAGACCATGTTCCAGGCCAAACTCCAAAACGCGATGTCATAGCCCCGGGTCACGTATCCGGTCTGGGGTCACAGATCCGGGTGTTCGTGCTTGGCGCGCAGACGCCGCCAACGGCACTCGACTTCCGCCTCAAATTGGGCCAACAGGTCCTTGTTCTCCGGCTTGAGCATGTGGCGGGTTTTGCCCATCATCTTCAGCCAATCCGACACCGGGATGCGCTCTCCTTTGGCCTCGGGGTCGTACGTGATCACCGTCTTGCTGTGCTCCACCTCGTAGAGCGGGAAGAAGCAGCTCTTCACCGCCGCCCCCACAATCACGTTGCCCTGGTCATCCTTCGATTGCCAGTTGAGCGGGCAGGCAATCAGAATCTTGCCGTACACCAGGCCTTCGTTCTTCGCATACCACTGCGCCTTCGCGGCCTTTTTGATGAGATCCTGCGGGAACGCCTCACACCCCGTGAAGACGTAGGGGATATTGGCCGCCGCCATGATCTGCGGGGTATCCTTGTGGGGGAAGGTCTTCCCTGCCCCCTTCTCGCCCACCCCCGACGTGGACGTCCTGTGCCCCAAGGGCGTGGAGTAGGACAGTTGCGCACCCGTGTTCATGTATCCCTCGTTGTCATACTCGAGGATGATCATGCGGTGGTTGCGCAGGGCCGCACCGAGGGCCGGCCCCATCCCGATGTCCATCCCCCCGTCCCCCGTCACCATGATGAACGTGATGTCTTCCCCGGACGGGATCTCGCCCCGCCGCTTTTTCTCCCAAAACATTTCCACCAGCCCGGACAGCGTGGCGGCACCGTTTTGGAACAGGTTGTGCAGGTACGTCACCCGGTGCGAAGTGTAGGGGTACCCGGTGGAGGTCACCATCGCGCAACCGGTCTGATACAACACCACCACATCGCCCTCAATCCCCTTGAGGAACGTCTCCACACCTGGGAAGATGCCGCAGCCGGGACACGCCCCGTGGCCCGGCGCCAGGCGCCGCGGTTTTTTAGTCAACGTGCGCAGGTTCGGCACCTTCACCCGCAGACTTCCCGTCTGCTCGTCCCGCTCCACGGACACGAACCCGCTCGTCTCCTCCCGGGTGATCGGCGGTAACCCAGGGGCAAACGGGACGGCATCCGGATCGCCGGGTTCGACACCGTAATAGTCGAAAGACGCCACACTTCCTCCTTCCAACCACGTGATGCATTCGCGGAACAGGTTCATGGCGTCGGCCGGGTAAAACTCCCGTCCCCCCAGCCCAAACACCCGGGAGAGCACATGCACGGGAGCGTGTGTCTCCTGCAGGGCCGCCTTGACTTCGTGAGTCAAATTCGGACCATGTCCGCCGTACGAATCCGCCCGCTCCGCCACCAGGACCACCTTCGTCTTAGCGAGCGCCTGCTGCACCGCCTCGAGTGGGAACGGCCGAATCATGTTGGGGGACACGATCCCTGCCTTGATCCCCTTCGCCCGCAACTCGTCCACCGCCACGCGGGCCGTCTCCGCAGCGGAATTCAGGATAAACAGTGCAATTTCGGCGTCCTCCATGCGGTAGAGATCGAGCAGCCCGTAGCGGCGGCCCGACATCGCGGCGAACTCTGCGGCAACTTCTGAGAACACGTCGGCCGCCCGGTACATGGCGATGGACTGCTGGTATTTGTTGTTGATGAAATCCGGCTCATTCATGTACGGGCCGACCGTCACCGGATGACGCGGATCGAGCGTCGTGACCGGCGGCTCCGGCACCGGCCCGACAAAACGCTGCACCGTTTCGCGATCCCGGAAGAACTTCACCCGCCGCTTGGCGTGGGACGTGAAGAAGCCGTCGTATGCCACGATCACCGGCAGCCGGACCTCGCTGTGTTCCGCGACCCGCAACGCCATCAGGTTCATGTCGTACACCGCCTGCGGGTCTCGGGCGAGGAGGATGGGCCAGCCGATGTTGAGACCGTAGTACAGGTCCGAGTGGTCCCCGTGGATGTTCAGGGGTCCGGAGACCGAACGTGTCACCAGATTCAGCACCATGGGAAACCGGGTCCCCGATTGGACCGGCAGATTCTCCAACATGTACAGGAACCCTTGGGCAGAGGTGGCGTTGAACACTCGACCTCCGCCAGTGGAGGCGCCGAAACAGATGCCTGCGGCACCGTGTTCACCGTCCGCCGGGATCATCACGATGTCGTGTTCGCCTCGGACCCGCATCTCATCCAGGTATTCTGCGATCTCGGTGGATGGCGTGATGGGAAAGTACCCCATCACGTGGTAGTTGATCTGGGCAGCCGCTTTGGCCGCCATCTCATTGCCCGACCGCAGTTCCTCCATCTGCAACGCCTTTTCCTCGGGCGGCTGCTGAATGGACGGCCGTTCCAGGACGTTCATGCTCATCACACGAGGACCTCCTTCTCAGCCCAAAACCGGTGTGGCACGCGGTGCTGCTGGACGTATTCCTCCGTCTCCGGGATGGTGGACAATGCGCCGGTCGGGCAGGCGGCCACGCACTTCTGGCATCCCTTGCAGTACTGGTAGTCGATCCCGGCGAGATACTGGAACATCCGCCCCTTTCCGTTGTCACGCGTCTCCCACACGAAGCAGGCGTCTGGGCAGACCTGATCGCAGGCTGCACAATGGATGCACGAATCGAGGTTCAGATCCGGAATGAACCCCTGACGGGACACGCTGAGGTCCCTGACGACGGAGTTGCCTGCGCTGGGAATCGTACCCCGATGTACTGGGTTGCATAGCCAAGCACGGGCGCATGCCTTGGGGTATCCGTCTGACCCCGGACGGGGCTACTGGAACTCGGCTCTTCCTCCACCACTTCCGTCCTGCCCGCCTCAAACGTGCGCAGATTCGCGTCCAACAGGTGCTGATAGCGGGCCGAGAACGCCTCCGCAATCCCCTCCCGCACCGCCACCGGATCCAACTGGGAGACCACATGGCACAGGGCGCCGAGCATCGCGGTGTTGATGCGGGTACCCTCCCGCACCGAAATCCCTAATGCGTCGACACAGGCGACCTTCACGTCCGGCCGTTTCACCTGTTGCCGAATCTCCTCCGGCCGTCTCTTGGTGTTCACGAGCAGCGTGCCCCCTGCACGCAATCCCGACAACGTCGATGGCGTACGCAGCAGCGCCTCGTGGAACACCGCCACGACGTCCGGTTCATCCACCGGGTAGGTCCCCCGAATCTCCACCTCCTGGGGAGCGAACCGGACAAACGCTTTCACCGGGGTACCTTTCTTCTCCGATCCGTACGACGCCGCATACCATCCGTTCCATCCCTGCCGGAGCACGCCCGATTCCGCGAGGATCTTGCCGGCTAAATTGGCCCCCAGCCCGCCGATGGATTCCATTCGGATCTCCAGGAATGGACGGGTTGCACCCTCTGTCACCTGTTTCACGGCACATTCACCCCCGATCCCGCAGTCAACCGGGAATTGATGCGACTGGGGAGAGACTGTACCAGTGCTGGAGAATCATACAGCTGGTACAGTTCAAGGGTAAACCCGGCGCCCTGCGGACAGAAAGGTGAATCTGTATCCTCTTTTCATAGGCCGGATGGACCATACGTCACGTCCAAACGGACCCCTGCACGGAATGCCGGGGGACAGCTGAAGCTCATGTGCTGGACACGTTTTTCATCGGCCGTTCGTCGACCACCAGAGTGAACACGTCTGGACGTGCGTAATGACCCGTCACGTCGAAGTCATACCGCGCCTCTTCAATCTGCCGCAGGTCCAGGTCGGCATAGAGGATGCCCTCCTGGTGGTACAACGGCCCCGCGATGTATTCACCGAGCGGACCGACAATGGCGCTCCCACCGCGGCACATCTCATCCGGCCAGGCGTCCAACTCATGATAGCCGGCGAGGTCCTGCGGATATGTGTCCTTCGTCACGTACTGATTGCACGCCAGCACGAAGCAACGGCCCTCACAGGCGATGTGCTGCAGCGTCGCCTGCCACGTGTCCCGGGCGTCCGCCGTCGGCGCGATGTAGATCGTCACCCCTTTGTCGTACATCGCTGCGCGGGCGAGTGGCATGTAGTTCTCCCAACAGATGAGGCCGCCGACGCGGCCGAACGGCGTGTCGATCACGGTGAGCGTGCTGCCGTCCGCCTCGCCCCAGATCAACCGTTCCGATCCGGTGGGCTTCAACTTCCGATGCCGGCCGAGCAGCGTTCCGTCCGGGCCGAAGTACAACATCGTGCCGTACAGCGTGCCTTGTCCGCCGTGATCGGCCCGCTCGATGATCCCCATCACCACGTACGCCTGCGACCGTGAGATGGCTTCTGACAGCCGGTCGATGGCCGGGCTCGGAATGCTGACCGCGCTGCGCCAATAGCGGCCGAAGTCCTTTCTCCCCTCCGGGCTGCGGTGACCCACCACCGTCCCAAACGACAGTCCGCGCGGATAACCGGACAAAAATGCTTCCGGGAAGACAATCAACTCCGCTCCCTGCCGGCTCGCCTCTTCCAGCAACCGACAGGCCTTCTCCACGCTCCCCTCCAGGTCCATCATCACCGATGCCGCCTGCACGACGGCGACCCGCACCGTGTCCACGCTGCGCATTGCATCTTCCCCGCTTTCATCCATGATGGGTTTCTTTCAATTCTATTGTATCGATGTTCATCGATTCGAAGATTTCCTTCACAGCGGACAGATCCGCCAAGCGGCGGACGCCCATGAATCTCGCTCCCCTCGGAGCAGCGTCCCGGCACTGTACTCTGCGCCCGCCGGGTGGTAAGCTGTCCACAGAAACGCCTGGGAACGGCCAGGCCCGCCCTTGGACAGGAGAGATGCTCGATGCCACCCGTTCGCAGCCTGATGTCTTGGATGACGATCACGTTTGCCATCACAGCCCTCGCTGGTTGCGCTCAGCCGAATGGAGGGGGTCCCGCGCCGCAGAACACCGCTGGGTCGCCGCCCGCCAACACGGGGACGGCCGCTCAAAATACGACGAATGCGGCCGCTTCTGACCGCCACTTTCCAGCCAACCAACCGTTCGAAAATCGGTTGAATGCCCTGCCGACCACCCCAGCCAATGTGCTGAATGCCAAGCCCGCGGATCCAGCCGTCTACGCCTCCATCCCGGCCTTGACACCGGAGGGGACTCCAATTACCCTGGCCCCCTCGAACCGGCCGGTGGTATTTTTGGCCTACTGGTGCCCCCACTGCCAGCGTACCTTGGTGCTGTGGGATCAGCACTGGTCGGAGCTGGCCGTGAAGCCGGTGATCGTCGCCACCGGGTTCCAACCTGGTACCCCCTTGGACCAGGCGAAGCAGATTGAGGCGGACGAGATCCGGGGACTGAATCTGCAACACATCCGGTTCGACGCTTATCTCTTGGATACGAACGTCGGAAAAAAGGTGATCCAGGCGTATCCGCAGGTGGTGTTCCAGCAGGGAGATCGGTTGCTCACCTTCACCGGTGAGCGGACGCTTGCGGTGTGGAAGCAGGTGTTGTCCTGAGGTGATGAAAGGCGAATTCGGGGTATCCGGGACTCATCCGAGGCCCGGACCCCCACCTCCTCTCATCCGGTGCGGCTTTGCAAAGATACCTACAAGGAGCATCACGGGCCCTGCGGCGACTGGGCGTGAGGAGGCCCCGGCGGCGGATACACCGGTGTGATGCCTCGGTCCACATTCCCCGGTTGCCATGGAGATGCGATCCCGCTGTCTTTGGATCCGCTGCGATAAGGCGACACGATGCCGGGATCCACTCTAGGCCTGTCGAGGGGTCCGCCGGGCGTCACCGGCAGACGGGCGTTCGGCGGGGTGTGTGGTTTCGCAGGAGTGGGTCGCCCGGGTGCGGCTGAGGCCGTCTCGTCTCCCCGCGTGACCGATGGCCCTTGGATCACGGCCGTGGTCCCGAGGATCGCCATCAGCAACCCCGCGGCCACGGATCCCGTCACGATGGCGCGAGCCATCCATCCTCTCACGGACCATGCCCTCCTCTCCTTTTTTCCACACTATAGACGACAGTCAGAGGACGTTGTTACAGCCCGGCCGCTCGTTCAACCATCGAGACGGCCGGTCTCACAACGCAGGCCGCTGAGGCGCCGGTCAGGTCTGGGACGTCCCCTCCTGCTGCAGGTTCTGCTTCATGTGCGGCGCGGGTTTCCGCCCTTGAACCTGAGACCCGTGTCCGGCCTGGGAACTCGTGTGGGTGGAGTTCGCCTTCGGGTAATTGTACGTCTTGCTGTCGCCCATATGCTCCCCTCCATCCGGCCGTCGATCGGCCTTGGATTCAACGTTAGGATGGCAGCAGCGGGCCAATTCATACGGGGCGAGCTCCATGCCGGAAGCCGGCCCCAATGGGCCGGCTTCCGGTGAGCCATGGCCTGTTTGTATCGCCAGAGGGATCTCCCTCAGCGAACCGAAACCAGTCCCAGTCCCTCCGCAACCCGAGCGCCATACTCTTCGTCCGCCTTGCGGAAGTGTTCGATCATACGCAGCTGAATGTCCTGTCGCGCATGTTTCAACGAGGCGACGATATTGTCGATGAGGTCCGCCTTCTCCTGCGGATCGAGCAGGCGGTACAGGTCTCCCGGCTGGGTGTAGTGATCGTCCTGAGGATACCGGTGGCTGGTGGCGTAACCGGACACGGCCAACGGTGGAGCGGCCGCATCGGGCACCTGAACCGGCCCGTTGTAGCTGTTCGGTTCGTAGTTCACCTGGCCACCTCCGTTCCCATCGAACCGCATGAACCCGTCCCGCTGATAGTTGTTGACCGGGGCGACCGGGCGATTGACCGGCAGCAGATGGTGATTGACGCCCAACCGGTAGCGGTGTGCATCCGCATAGGCGAACAGCCGGCCCTGGAGCATCTTGTCGGGCGAGAAGCTGATACCGGGCACCAGATTGGCCGGAGAGAAGGCCGCCTGCTCCACCTCCGCGAAGTAGTTTTCCGGATTCCGGTTGAGCACCAGCTTGCCTACCGGGATCAGCGGATAGTCTTTGTGGGACCAGACCTTCGTCACATCGAACGGATCGAACCGATACGTCTCCGCGTCCTGCAGCGGCATGATCTGGACGTAGAGCGTCCAGGACGGGTAGTCACCCCGTTCAATCGCTTCGTAGAGGTCGCGGGTGGCATAATCCGGATCCTCCCCCGCCACGCGCACAGCTTCTTCGCGGCGGAAGTTCTGGATGCCTTGGTCGGTCTTGAAGTGGTACTTCACCCACACCGCGTCTCCCTTGTCGTTGTACCACATGAACGTGTGGCTTCCGTACATGTGCATGTGGCGATACGACTTCGGGGTGCCGCGGTTGCTGAACAGAATGGTGATCTGGTGCAGCGCCTCCGGCGAATGCGACCAGAAATCCCAGGCCATGTTCGGATCGCGCAGGCCTGTCGCCGGGTGGCGCTTCTGAGAATGGATGAAGTCCGGGAACTTCAGGGGATCGCGGATGAAGAAGACCGGCGTGTTGTTACCCACGAGATCATAGTTGCCCTCTTCGGTATAAAACTTGATGGCGTTGCCGCGCGGATCGCGCTCGGTGTCGGCCGACCCCTTCTCCCCCGCTACCGTGGAGAAGCGGATGAACACCGGCGTGCGCTTGCCGACTTCGCTCAGGAACTTCGCCTTCGTCCACTGGCTGACCGGATGCGTCACCTCAAAGTACCCATACGCCCCCGCGCCTTTGGCGTGCACCACGCGTTCCGGAATTCGCTCCCGGTTGAAGTTGGCCAGCTTCTCGAGCAAGTGGTAGTCCTGAATCAGGACAGGACCGCGTTGCCCGGCGGTCTGGGAATTTTGGTTGTCGGCTACGGGTGCGCCCGACGCCGTCGTCAGTTTGGTCGGTTCGCTCATCCAGGCACCTCCAAATCATATTTAGACTAAGTCTAAAATCAAATATAGCATAGCTATCGCGGATCGCAAGAGGAAAAAACACAGCTCCATCCGACATGTATGTACCTGATGGGCTCTGTAGAACGGGGAACAAGGCGAGGTACGAAAGGTATGAAAAAAACCGGCGGCAACCGGTTCGCACACAGGAAGATGGGAAGGTCAATGCCCGGCGGATGCCGCCGTATCCCTGTCGGAGCGCTGCGCGCAATCGGGGCACAGCCCATGGATGACCAGGTCCACGTCCTCGATGCGGTACCGCGTGTCCACGGCTACCTGGTGGAGGAACGGGTCTGGGATGGGGGCGAACACCTCATCCACCCGGCCGCATACCCGGCAGACGATGTGGTGATGCGGCTCCACCCTTGCATCGTACCGGCTGACGGTCTCGCCGACCTTGAGCTCCCGAAGAAACCCGTGATCCGTGAGGTACCGCAACGAATTGTAGACGGTCGCGTACGAGATGCGGTGTCCCGCAGCGTGCAGGCGCTCCAGGATGTCCGCCGCGGTCGGGTGATCGTCGCCGTGGAGGACGGTGTGGTACACCAATTGCCGCTGTTTTGTCAAAGGCTTTTTCGCGTCCATGGCGCACCCCCCTCCTCACGTCCTTCCTATTGTACGGCGTGTCGATGAACTTGACAACTGCCGTTGCCACAGTCCGGAACGTGTGCCATCCTGGAGAGGGAGGGCTCATGATGCCAGCGCGGCGATTCACAGTCCTCTACGACGCCCAGTGCCCGCTCTGCGAACGGGCGGCGAATTGGCTGCGGGAGCGGGACAAATCCGGACAACTCCACTTCCGACCTGCACAGGACATCGCCTTCGTACGCGCCTGCCGCTTGGATCCGAAGGCCGTGCTGGAGGAGATACACGTCGTGTCCGACACCGGCGAGGTCCG
Organism: Alicyclobacillus macrosporangiidus CPP55; assembly: GCF_000702485.1. GTDB lineage: Bacteria > Bacillota > Bacilli > Alicyclobacillales > Alicyclobacillaceae > Alicyclobacillus_H > Alicyclobacillus_H macrosporangiidus_B. The sequence continues at coordinate 518,731 of NZ_JNIL01000001.1, forward strand.
GCGAGGTGCCGATGCCATCGTGTGGGTGATGAGCCAACTGCCCGGCTACCGGTGGCTGGGCGTCCCGTACGGCATCCCCGGACTGCGTGCGGCCGCGCGCTATGCTTACCGAGCCGTGGCCGCGCGGCGCATCCGCCATCCTGAGTGAGGGGCGGGCTAACGCCCTGCCGAGTTTGCCGGCCCCTCGCTGGGCTCATCGGTGTCCTCTCTTCCCGGGGACTCGGGGATACTCACGCCTCCTGCTGCAGGCGGGCGTCGGACCGGAAGCTGGCCCTGTTCCAACAGGGCTTGAAATCGCCGTCCCCCGTCCGACAGGTCGAGTTCCAGCGCCTCCCGCAGGCTCCGCGCAAACCCCGGGTGTTGCCCGTCCGTCGAGATCGCCACCGTGATGTCCCCCACCCGAACGGTGGCCGGAAACATGCAGGTGCAGGCCTCCGCCCGATCCGCCACGTTCACGAAGCACCCCATCCTTTCCGCTTCGGCCGCCACTTGTTGATTGACCTCCGGCTGATCGGTGGCCGCGATCACCAGCCGGGCTCCCGACAAGTCCCCGGGCTCGTACCGTCGAGCGACCCAGACCACGTCACCGCGTCCGACCAAAACGCGGATCCGTGGCTCCAGAGCCGGGCTGATGACGCGCACCTTCGCGCCCGCAGCCACCAGTTTTTCGACCTTCCTCGCCGCCACCCGCCCCCCGCCGATCACCACGCACAGCTTCCCGCGAAGGTCCAAAGACACCGTGAACCCTGGCAACTGCCGCGCCCTCCCTTGTGAATCACCTTTCCTGAGACACTTTGCCGCCCATTGTACAACGGCGCGGGGGTGCAGAGCCAAGAAGGCACCGTCCCGCAGCCACCAGACGTCCGCCGCGGACTTGCGCCGGAATTCACGGTATCCGCTGCGGCCCAAACCTGCTATACTGCGAATAGTACGGATTCGCTGCCAGCAGAATCCCCGCAATCCTATGAAAATGATGAACAGGAGATCGTGGACATGAAACCCTTCGCAACCGTTCCGTCAGCACTCCCCCCGCAAGGTGTGCGTGTGATCATGGACCTCGCCTGGCAAGTGCCCGACTGCATCCACCTCGAGGTGGGTGAACCGAACTTTCCGACCCCGGACCACATCGTGGAGGCTGCCGTGGACGCGGCCCGCAGCGGATTCCATAAGTACACCCCGAATGCAGGCATCTCCGAGCTGCGCGAGGCCATCGCTGCCAAGATGAAACGCTACAACGGGATGGAAGTCTCGCCCGAGCAGGTGTGCGTCCACCCCGGTGCCGTGACGGGCATCGCGAGCGTGATGCTGGCTCTGGTCGATCCGGGCGACGAAGTGTTGGTCCCCGGCCTCTCGTGGCCAAACGGGGAAATGAACGTCCGCCTCTTCGGAGGCGTGCCCGTCCATTACAGCCTGCGCGCCGAAAACGGCTTTTTGCCCGATCTGGAGGAGCTCGAACGGCTGGTCACCCCTCGCACGAAAGCGCTGCTCGTCAACACTCCCGGTAATCCGACCGGCGCCGTGTTCGACGAGCAGACGGTGCTCGCGCTCACGGAATTCTGCAGGCGACACGACCTGTGGCTGATCTCCGACGAGATCTACGAGGCAATTGTGTTCGATCGCCCGCACGTCAGCCCAGGCCGGTTCGCTCCCGAACGCACGGTCACCATCTCCGGGTTCTCCAAGGCGTACGCGATGACCGGATGGCGCTTGGGATACACGGTCGCGCCGCCCGATCTGGCCAGCGTGATCATCAAGCTCCAGGAGCCCCTCATCTCCAGCACCAACAGCCTCACGCAGCGCGCGGGCGTCGCGGCTTTGACGGGGCCGCAGGCGTGCGTGGACGAAATGCGAGACGCGTACCGGCGGAGGCGCGACCTGGCGGTAGACATTCTGCGCGAACAGGGGCTCTATCACTACACCCCACAAGGGGCCTTCTACATCATGGTCGACGTGTCCGACTACAGCCTCGACTCGTACGCGGCGGCCAAGGCGATCTTGGCCGAGACGAAAGTCGCGGTCGCACCCGGCGAAGCGTTTGGCCGCGACGGGCGCGGACTCGTGCGTGTCTCGCTCGCCAACAGCGACGAATTGCTGCGTCAAGGGATGGAGCGCATCTGCGCCTTCCTCGCACGGTGCCGGCAACCGGCGTGAGGGCTCCTGCCCGTCTTCCTCTGCAATTCGCTGCGCGGCCGGTGCATGCGCAGGAGCCGCCACCCGGCGCGCGTCGGCCCGCACCCCACACGACCGGTTCGACCATAACGGCCGCACCCGGGCGAACCCCGAGATGCGGCCGTTATGGAATGGGTCCGGACCGATTCGGTCACAGGCTTTTGACCATCCCGCCGTCCACGAGGATGGCCTGCCCGGTGATGTACCCGTTGGCCGCGGAGCCGAGGAACAACGCCAAGGCAGCGAACTCGTCAGGGGTTCCGTACCGGCCGAGCGGGATCTGGGCCTTGCTCTGACGTTCGACCTCCTCGATGCTGACGCCAAGCTGCCGCGCCCGATTGGCATCCAGCTGTGCCACACGATCGGTGGCGATGCGGCCGGGCCCGACGACATTGACCAGAATGTTATCCGGCGCCAACTCGATGGCCAAGCTCTTGGACAGCCCCAGGATGCCGGCCCGGTAGGTGTTCGACAGGATCAAGTTCTCAATCGGCTGACGGATGGACGATGAGGTGAAATTGACGATGCGCCCCCACTGGTTCCGCCGCATGTGCGGCAGCGCACGCCTCGTCGCACGCACCACACTCATCAGGGTCAACTCGTGCGCCAGGATCCACTGGTCTTCGCTGATGGCGTCGAAGTTCCCCGGCGGCGGGCCGCCCGCGTTGTTGATGAGCACATCCACCCCGCCGAAAGTCGCCTCCGTCTCGGCGAACAGACGTTCGATATCCTCCGCTTTGGACACGTCGGCGGCGCAGTAGGCGACGTCTGGATTGCCGGTGGCGGTTCGAATCTCCTCCTGCGCCTTGCGCAGGGCCTCCTCGCTGCGGCTGGTCAGCATCACGCGCGCACCCTCGGCTGCAAACGCCTTCGCTGTCGCATAGCCCAGCCCCTTGCTCGACGCCAGGACGAGCACGGACTTTCCTTTCACTCCAAAGTCCATCCAACTTCCCCCACTTTGAAAGTTTCCAACTCTACTTTTCCCCTTCACTATACCCCCACCCAGCATGGGGATTCAACCGCCGTGCCGTTCGGACGTCCCCCTGTCCCAATCGCCTGCCAGAAGATGCATAATCAACCCAAAGTGGGAAAAACATACCTCTGATTCAACCGAAGGAGGGTGGCCGATGGGAGACAGTCTGGCCATGAAAATCCTGCGCGAACACCTGGTCTCCGCACCGGAATCGCTGAAGCCGGGCCGGGAGATCCTGATCCGGGTCGATCACACCCTGACGCAGGACGCCACCGGAACCATGGCCTATCTGCAGTTCGAGGCGATGGGGATACCGCGCGTGCGCACCCGCCGGTCCGTCAGCTACGTCGATCACAACATGCTGCAGACCGGATACGAGAACATGGACGATCACGTGTTTCTCCAGACCTTCGCCGCCAAGTACGGCGTCTACTTCTCCCGGCCGGGCAACGGGATCTGCCACCAGGTGCACCTGGAACGGTTCTCGGAACCAGGGCTTGTGCTGCTCGGATCCGACTCGCACACCCCCACCTGCGGCGGGGCCGGCATGCTGGCCATCGGCGCGGGCGGATTGGACGTGGCGGTCGCCATGGCGGGGGGCCCCTTCGGCCTGCCGATGCCCAAAATCGCAGGCGTACACCTGAAGGGACGGCGGCAACCGTGGGTGGCCGCCAAAGATGTCATTCTCGAGATGCTGCGTCGGCTGACCGTCAAGGGCGGGGTCGGCAAGATCTTCGAGTACTACGGCGAGGGTGTCCGCGACCTGACCGTCCCTGAACGTGCGACCATCTGCAACATGGGAGCTGAACTCGGTGCCACCACGTCCATCTTCCCGAGCGACGACATCACCCGGGCATACTTCCGCAAGCAGAACCGGGAGAAGGACTGGCGGGAACTGGGGCCCGATCCGGATGCCGAGTACGACGAACATATCGAAATCGACCTGTCGGCGCTGGAACCGTTGGTGGCACAGCCCCACAGCCCGGACAACGTGGTCCGCGTGCGCGACATCGAGGGATTGCCGTTGGACCAGGTGTGCATCGGGTCCTGCACCAACTCCTCGTTTCACGACCTGGCCATCGCCGCCCACGTGCTCAAGGGGCGGCGCGTGGCGAGCCGTGTGTCGATGACGCTCACACCCGGGTCCCGCCAGGTGTTCGCGACCATCGCGCGCAACGGGATCCTCGCCGACCTCATCGCCGCCGGTGCCCGTGTACTCGAGGCCGCCTGCGGCCCTTGCATCGGCATGGGTCAGGCGCCGAAGTCGGGCGGCATCAGCCTCCGCAGCTTCAACCGCAACTTCGAAGGCCGATCCGGCACTCCGGACGCCAAGGTGTATCTGTGCAGCCCGGAGACCGCAGCGGTGTCCGCCCTGCACGGGGTACTCACCGACCCGCGCGACTTCGACGGTCCATACGTCACCGAGCGGGAACCGGATGTGTACGACACGGACGACGAAGGCATGATCCTACCTCCCTCCGACCACCCGGAGCAGGTCGAGGTGGTGCGCGGGCCAAACATCAAACCGCTGCCCACGCGGGGTCCGCTCGAGCCGGTGATCCGAGGACGCGTCCTGCTCAAGGTGGGCGACAACATCACCACAGATCACATCATGCCGGCGGGATCGAAGATCCTGCCACTGCGCTCCAACATCCCGGCCATCAGCGAGTACGTGTTCGTCCGGGTGGATCCGAAGTTTCCCGAACGTGCGAAGCAGTACGGCGGGGGGATCATCGTCGGAGGCATCAACTACGGGCAGGGCTCAAGCCGCGAGCATGCGGCCCTCGCTCCGATGTACCTCGGGGTCAAGGCGGTCATCGCCAAATCATTCGCGCGCATCCACCGGGCGAACCTGATCAACTTCGGCATCCTGCCGCTGGTGTTCAGCGAGCAAGCTGATTACGACCGCATCCAGCAGGACGAGGAGCTCATCATCGAGGACGTCCCGGGCCAGCTCCGGCGGGGCTCCCGGATTGAGGTGTCGACGTCGTCGGGCGAGCGCCTGGTCACCCTGTGCGAGGTGTCGGAACGGCAGCGGGACATCCTGCTGTCCGGCGGCCTGCTGAACCACGTGAAGATGAGCCAAGGCGGCGGTAAGGGCGCCGAGGACGCAGCCGTACACCTGGGCACCGCGACGATGATATCGACCAACGGCCAGTTTCGTCCAGGAAAACCGAAGGTGGAGGAGGTTCGGGCATGATCGCGAAGGAAGTCATGATGCAGGCGCCGGTCGTCCTGCACCCGGATATGACCGTCGGGGACGCACTGGCGGACGCTGCCCGGTCGGAGCTGGACGTCCTGCCGGTGGTGGACGCTTCGGGGCGGTACATGGGCACCGTCCCCAAATCGGCCCTGGCGGACCAGGCCGCCGATACGGGCCGCAAGGTGTCCTCCCTATGCTGCTCGGACGCCCTGTTGTGCGAGCCGGAGACGGCCATTGAACACTTTCAGCATGACGCGGTGAGCGCCGTGCCGCACCGGACCATCGTGGTGGTCGGCAGAGACGGCCGCTTTCACGGGGTCATTCCGTCCGTGCACTGGGCGGTGGACGAAGCCAAGGTGCAGAGCGGCCACCCGCGTTCCCCCCTGGAGGTGCGCACGTCCAACATGCATCTGATCTGGCGCTGCCTGGAGTGTGGCGAACTCGCCAAGCGCAATGACGGCATCCCGGCGGTCTGTCCCAGCTGTGGTGCGGACTCAGGCCAATTCTGCCTGCATACGGAAGATTGACAGGTTCGCAGCGGGCCGGCCGCCGTCAACCAGGCCCCGCCCCCGGGCCGAGCCGCGACCATTGCCAGGACACCTGGCGCAGGCCCGCCACCGTCTCCTGGACCTGCCGCCACAGTGCCCTCTGGGGAAAGCGTCTCTGCTCCCAATCCCCGTCGATCCGCTGCAGGATCCACACCAGGTGAGCGAATGCAAAGGCCAAGTATCCGCGCATCCAGCGCCGTAACGGTGCCCCGGCAACCGGCGCCTGTCGCACCGTTGCGTAGGCGCGCAGCGCCCACAGGCGGTGGCACGGCACCGTCCTTGGTGCAGCAGGGCTGGTGGCGTCGAGCCATTGAAAGAGATCGAAGTATTCGTAGTCGACGTGGACCCACTCCCAGTCGATGACGGCGGGCCTCCGCCGCGACCGATCCCACAGCACGTTGCCAGGATGCAGGTCCCCGTGGCAAAGGACCTCCCGCGCGGAGCGCAGGGGATACGCCGGATCCCGCTCCAAAGCCGCCAAAAGTCGCGCTTCGGGCCGGAGGGACGGGTGCATCCCGAGCCGCTCCGCCCAACGCCGGACGACCGCCGCCGGGTCTCCTGCCAGCATCTCTTCCACCAGCCGAGGCCAGTGGGGCGTGTGCGAACGCGGCTCGCACCCCAGGGAGGCGAGCGCGGTGCCCACGGCCTCTGGACGAGTCTGGTGAATGCGCACCATCTCCCGAATCACGGCCAAGGCCGTCCGGCGGTTCCACCGCACCGGCTTCAGGCCTTCGTCGGCGTACACCAGCACGCCGTTTTCATCCTCACGCCACGCGACAATGGCGGCCCGGAGGAGACCCGTGTCCGCCATCGCGCGGTGCACCGCGAGCTCACGCGACACGCGCGCTGCACCGTCCACGCGTTTGACAATCCAACCCGCAGTGCCGGGCTTGTGCCATCGCTCCACGCGCACGTGAGGCGCCTCGTACAGGTGCGTCCAACACCAATCCCCCGGGATGGTCGTGTCCGACGCCTCGATGTCTTGGCGGAGAGAATCCGGGAGACACAGGTGGCGAGAATCCATACGCCACGGTTGCATAGCGCACCCCCTCTGACGACAAAAAGCGGAGGGCCGGGACCCTCCGCCGATTGGGGTGTGACACCTGTCAAAACCTCGTTACCGCGAGTGCCTTGCCAAATGCGGGACGTTCGCACGGTGAATCTGCTTCCAAGGGATGGGCGTCAAGCCGGTACTGTCCGCCATCAGATTGCGTTTGTCCACCAGCGACTCGTACACGCCGTTCTTCTGCAAGGCCCCGTAGAACGTCAGCTCGGCATTGTGGTTCTCCGTGTGCTGATTTGACATGATTCGCCACCCCCGGGCTTGTTGTTCCCCATCCCGGCGGGGGGCTATTCGGATGTTACAGACGGACGTGTTCGCGCAGCCAATCCTTCAATTCGGCGATGGGCACGCGCACCTGGTCCATGCTGTCTCGATCGCGGATGGTCACCGCACGATCCTCCTCGGACTGGAAGTCGTACGTGATGCAATACGGCGTGCCGATCTCGTCGTGGCGCCGGTACCGCTTCCCGATGGAACCGGAGTCGTCGTAGTCGACGTGGAATTCGCCGATCAGATCTTTCCAGACCGCCTGAGCCCCGTCGGCCAATTTCTTCGACAGGGGGAACACAGCCGCCTTGTATGGCGCCAGCGCCGGATGGAAGTGCAGAACCGTTCGGACATCCCCGTCCTCCAGCACCTGCTCCTCGTAAGCGTCCGCGAAGACCGCGAGCAGCAACCGGTCGACGCCGATGGAGGGTTCGATACAGTAGGGCACGAAGGGCTCCTTCCCCTCCACCGTGACCTGAAAATCCTCGTGAGAATACTGCTGGTGTTGACTGAGGTCATAGTCGGTCCGGTTGGCGACGCCGAGCAGTTCGCCCCATCCAAACGGAAACTTGTATTCCACATCGGTCGTGGCTTTACTGTAATGGGACAGCTGTTCCTTGGCATGGTCGCGCAGGCGGAGGTTTTCCTCCCGCAACCCGATGGATCGCACCCAGTCGTAACAGAATTGACGCCAGTATTCAAACCAGCGAACATCCTCACCCGGCTCGCAGAAGAATTCCAGTTCCATCTGCTCGAACTCACGCGTGCGGAACGTGAAGTTCCCTGGCGTGATCTCGTTGCGGAAGCTCTTGCCCACCTGGCCGATGCCAAACGGCAGTTTCTTGCGCATGGTGCGCATGACGTGCTTGAAGTTCACGAAAATGCCCTGCGCGGTCTCCGGACGCAGAAAAATTTCGCTGGACGCGTCCTCTGTGACGCCCTGGAACGTGCGGAACATCATGTTGAACTGCCGGACGGGGGTGAAGTCATGCGCCCCGCAATCCGGGCAACGGATGTCCAACTGCTCGATGAGCCTGTCCATCTCCGGGAACGGCATCCCGTCCACGATCCGCTCCTCGCCGCGCGCGGCCAGCGCCTCCTCAATCAACTTGTCGGCGCGGTGTCGCGCTTTGCAGGCCCGGCAGTCGACCATCGGATCGTTGAAGTTCCCGACGTGCCCGGAGGCCACCCACACTTGGCGATTCATCAGGATGGCGGTGTCCAGTCCCACATTGAACGGCGACTCGTGAATGAACTTCTGCCACCAGGCGCGTTTGATGTTATTCTTCAACTCCGCTCCGAGCGGTCCGTAGTCCCACGTGTTCGCCAGTCCACCGTAGATGTCTGAACCAGGAAAGATGAATCCGCGATGTTTCGCCAGCGCGACCAGTTGTTCCATCGTGACGGCCATGTCGTGTCCTCCGTTCATACAACTTAAAGGCTATAATACTGGATGTGCCGGCGCGGCGCAACGAATCAACACGAAAGGCCGTACACTGGCCCGGAGTGCGGAGGATGGGAGCGAATGAGATGACGCGGATCCGAGCCGTGTTCTTGGATATCGACGGGACGTTGGTGCACGACGGCGTGTTGGTGAGCAGCGCGGAACAAGCCGTGCGGGGGCTGCAGCACCGAGGGGTGAAAGTGGCGCTTTGCACCGGCCGCTCGATCCTGCACACCACACCCGTGCAACGACGGCTGGGTGTCGCCAGTGCCGTTTACTTCAATGGTGGTTTGGCCGTCGATCACGACCAGACGATCCGCTCCAGTCCGCTCTCCCCAGACGTCGTGCGACGGCTGGCAGCCTGGCAAATGGAATACCGGTTGCCGGTCGTCTGGCACACCCCTGACGCCGCACTGACCCTCGAGCCCATTCCCGAACGGCATAAGCCCATGATGCAGGCTTACAATTTCCCGCCTGTGCAGCAGGTGGATCGGTCTTATTTTGACAGGGATTCAACGGAGGTCTATCAGGTGAACGTGTTCGCCACTTCTCATTGGGACCAGAAGCTTCAAAACGACTTTCCGGAGTGCCTGTTATACCGCTGGCACGAGGAAGGACTGGACTTACAGAAGCGCGGATGTGACAAAATCCTCGGTGCGAAGGCCCTCCTCGCGACCTGGGGAATTCCCCCGGAACACGCCATGCACATTGGGGATGGCGGAAACGATATCGGGATGTTCCGCGGCCTTGGACTGGGCGTGGCCATGGGCAACGCGCCGCGCGAAGTGCAGGAGCAAGCGCACATGGTCACGGCGGCAGTCCATGAAGATGGCGTATACCACGCCTTACGCAGAACGGGACTGCTCTGATACCCCTGACGTTGAACCCAGGAGTCGAATCATGTCATACGCCGCGGGAACGCGGCGAAACACGGCGAAATAAAGCAAATGATCGCGAAAATTCTCATTCCCGCGGCAATCGCGCCCCTTGCGGCAACTGCAGTGTTTGACCCGGTCGGACGACGGCCGTTGCCAACCCATTCGCGCGCAAGATCTCCAAGACCGCCTGATCCGGCGCGACACCAGGCAGCGTCTCTCGTGCCACCTGCCAAAGCGTGTCGCCCGGTTGGACGGTGTACCATACGGGAGCCGATTGAGCCTCCGCCACAGATCCTCGAATCCCCCACCAAGCGGCCATACCGCAGACGACCAGGATGACCGCGGCCAGTACCCGCCCACGCTTGCGCCCGTCCGGTTTGGTGCACATGACGGGGCCTCTCACGAAGCGCTCTCCCCTCGGCGCCGTCCCGTTCACCGCTCGCATCACCGGAATCACCCCCGAACACGTGTTCTGATAGGATGATAGATCGAACATATGTTCCTGTCAAGCAGAAATACGAACAAATGTTTGCACGCCTTTCGTTAGCATGGTATACTTTGGCCAAACCCAGCGAACGGAGGGCGTCCTGTGACCAAGCTCACGCGCCGTCAGCAGGCGATTCTCGACTTTATCCGAAAAACCGTGCGCGATAGAGGATATCCACCGTCTGTGCGCGAGATCGGGGAGGCCGTCGGGCTGGCCTCCAGTTCCACTGTTCACGGCCATCTGGAGCGGTTGCAAGCGAAAGGATTGCTGCGGCGCGACCCCACAAAACCGCGCGCCATCGAACTCCTGGATGCCTCGGACGACGCGGAGCGCCGCCCGTCCGCAGAAGTACCGGCCGGCGTTGTCCTCGCTCCGGTGGTCGGACGCGTCACGGCGGGCCTGCCCATCACGGCGGTGGAAAACATCGAAGACTACTTTCCCTTGCCCAAGGACCTGGCGCGGGACGCTGACATCTTCGTGCTCACCGTGCAAGGGGACAGTATGGTGGAGGCGGGGATCTTGGACGGGGATTATGTGATCGTCCGGCGGCAAGATTGGGCGAACAACGGCGACATCGTGGTCGCGATGACCGAGGAGGACGAGGCGACCGTCAAACGGTTCTTCCGGGAACGGGATCACATCCGTCTGCAACCGGAGAATGCGGCCATGGAACCGCTCCGGTACCCGACCGTCAAAATCCTTGGCAAGGTCATCGGCGTATTTCGGGCGATCCGGTGATCCTCGTGTCCGTGCCAATCGCCAAGCGGCCTCCGGTGATGACCGGAGGCCGCTTGTATTTCAATACATGCTCAGGTACTGCTCGCGTTCCCACTCGCTGACCTGGGTTCGGTACAGGTTCCATTCGATCCGTTTGGCCTCGACAAAATGGGTAAACACATGTTCGCCCAAGGCCTGCACGATCACCTCGTCCCGGCTCAACTCCTCCAGCGCTTGCCCGAGATTTTCGGGCAGGCTCCAGATGCCGGCTTCCTGCTTCTCCCGTTCCGTCATCACGTAGATGTTCCGGTTGACGGCTGGCGGCAGCGAGAGCTGATTGCGGATGCCATCCAGGCCGGCTGCCAGCATGACCGCGATGGTGAGGTACGGGTTTCCCGAAGGGTCCGGGCTGCGGACCTCGATCCGGGTGCTCGCCCCGCGCGCCGCCGGGATGCGGACCAAGGGGGAACGGTTCTTCGCCGACCAAGCGACGTAACTCGGCGCTTCGTAGCCAGGTACAAGCCGCTTGTAGGAGTTGACCAGCGGATTGCAGATGGCCGTGAATCCGCGTGCGTGCGCCAAGATACCAGCCAGGAAATGCCGGCACGTGGTGCTCAGCCCGAGTTCATCCCTTTCGTCGTAGAACGCATTCTGGCCGTTTCGGAACAGAGACAGGTGACAATGCATCCCCGATCCGTTGATCCCGAACACCGGTTTCGGCATGAAGGTCGCGTGCAGGCCGTATTGGCGAGCGATGGTCTTCACCACCAGCCGGAAGGTGGCGATGTTGTCCGCCGCTTCCACGGCGTCTGAGTACTTGAAGTCGATCTCGTGCTGGCCCGGCGCCACCTCGTGATGAGACGCTTCGATTTCAAATCCCATCGCTTCGAGCGTCAAGACGATCTCCCGCCGGCAGTTCTCACCGAGATCGAGCGGCGCCCAGTCGAAATAGCCGCCCTCATCGTTGACCTCTTGGGTGGGCCGGCCATTCTCGTCCATCTTAAAGAGGAAGAATTCCGGCTCGGAGCCCACGTTGAACGAGTTGAATCCCATGGCCTTGGCCTCACTCAGGACCCGCTTGAGGACGCCGCGCGGATCGCCCGGGAACGGTTGACCGTCCGGGAGATGGATGTCGCAGATGAGGCGTGCCACCCGCCCTTGCCCGGAGTCCCAGGGGAAGATGAGCCACGTCGACAGGTCGGGAATGAGATACATGTCCGATTCTTCAATCCGGACGAATCCTTCGATGGACGACCCATCGAACATGATCTTGTTGTCGAGTGCCTTCGGCAACTGATCCACCGGGATTTCCACGTTTTTGACAACCCCGAAAAGATCCGTAAACTGGAGCCGTATGTAGCGGACGTTCTGTTCCTTCGCAATCTGCAAAATCTGATCCCGCGTATACGCCGTGCGCATGTGGTTTCCTCCTTCGCCCTGATGCGGTGCGGACAGCCGGATCCCCGGCGGGCGCCCCTTGACCCAGGGGGCCCCGCCGTCCGGATCCCGCGTCATTCCCGTCACGGCCTGCGCCGCAGAAGCCGCGACAAATCGCCTTGGAATTCCGATTCCGCCCCCCGCGACGAGGGCTCAAGCACCTGGGACTCCATCCAGCGGAACAGCTCCTTGTCTGACGGCTCCGCCTGCCTGCCAGGCACCTGGTGCTTGTTCTTTTCGAAGTACGCCCGCACGCCGGCCATGTTCATCCCGGAATCAAGCAGCTCGCGCACCTGCAGGAGCCGCTCCACGTCCAAAAAGGAGAACAGGCGTTGATTTCCCTGCGATCGCGCCGGCTTCACGAGGCCATGCTGCTCATAGTAACGAATCTGCCGGGCCGACAGACCGGTGAGTTTCTGAACCACGCTGATGGAAAACACCGGCATCTCCTTGCGCGTGTTCAGGTCCACGGGGCATCCCTCCGAGTGTTCCTTACGCGTATCTTAACATCCACCTCTTCTCGCCTACAAGTCAGGAATGTTAACGCTTCCCGGACGCGTCCGCGGGCTCGGGCGCCGGCATCGTCGCCGCGGTTCTCGACGCACAGCGAGTGCCCTCAAGGTACGCGCTGGCGATCTGCTCGAGGGCGATGACCACGTGCTCCAATGTCAGGCCCCCTTGCAGGTACCCGATGTAAGGCGGGCGCATCGGAGCGTCGGCCGACAATTCCAGCGATCCGCCCTGGATGAACGTCCCCGCCGCCATCACCACCCGGTCTTCATAGCCTGCCATCGGCGCCGCCTCCAGGCGCGCAAAGGCGTCCACCGGTGCCGCCCCCTGCACCGCTTGGCAGAACGCCAACAGGCGACCCGGGTCCTCAAATCGCGCGGCGAGGATCAGATCCGCGCGCGGTTCGTTCCAGCGCGGTGACACGTCCAGTCCAAGGCACTCCAACACCCTCGCGGCGAGGATGGAGCCCTTCAGCGCCTGGGCCACCGTGTGTGGCGCGAGGAACAGGCCCTGATAGAAGAGACGCAGCACCCCGAGGCTTGGACCCGCTTCCGCCCCGAGCCCGGGGGCCGTCAGCTGGTCTGCCGCGCGGGCCACCCACTCCGCGCGCCCGGCCACGTAACCGCCCGTCGGCGCGATGCCCGCTCCAGGGTTTTTGACCAACGACCCCATCACCAAGTCCGCGCCCGCGTGGGTTGGCTCTCGATCTTCTACGAACTCACCATAACAGTTGTCGACCATCAGGACCAGGCCGTCGCGCTCGGCCCGCAGCGCGCGAAAGCAGACCTCCAGCTCCGCCACGGAGAGGGCGCGCCGGTCGCTGTACCCGCGGGATCGCTGGAAGAACACCACCCGCGTCCGCGGCGTCAGGGCCGCGCGCACGCGATCCAAATCCACCTTTCCATCATCTGCCAAGGGTACCACCGTGTGCGACACCCCCCATTCGGCGAGACTGCCCGACGCCGGGCGCAGCCCCACCACCGCCTCCAGGGTGTCGTACGGCGCGCCCGTGGCAAACACCAAGTGGTCGCCCGGGCGCAGGACGCCAAACAGTCCCAAGCGCAGCGCGTGCGTCCCCGAGACCACCTGAGGGCGCACCAAAGCGGCTTCTGCGCCGAACACGCGCGCGTACACGCGCTCCAGCTTGTCGCGCCCCTCGTCGCCATATCCGTAGCCCGTGGAACCGTGCAGATCGGAGGCGGAGACCCGCTCCGCCCACATGGCCTCCAGGACCCGGCGCTGATTGGCCAGGGCCAGCTCGTCCACTTCTTGCAGCCTTCCCGCGACCTCGCGCCGGCACGCCTCCACCAGGCGCACCGCTGCTTCCCGGGCACTCCCCTTCAACGAACCACCCCTCCTGTCACCGTCACACGAAACGCGTCGCTCGCGGCCCGGATGCGCCTGCACAGGCGATCCGCCCAACGCCGCGGCACGCGCACCACCGCCTCGGCTTCACCCGGCCCCAGCTCCTGCACATCCGTCACCGCACCGGCGCGGGCGATCTCGCGCCACACCTCCTGCGCCTGCAACGGCCCGGCGACGTGCACTTCCACCGGATCGAGTGCGAGCAGGCGATCGACTGCATCGTACAGTGCCGACACGCCCTCCCCCGAAGCCGCCGAACCGTACAAGGTCACGGCCGCATGCGGGTCCGGCGCCGGCTGCCACCGAGCCGCGTCCATCTTGTTGAACCACGTCAGCACGGGCTTGTCCAACGCACCGATCTCGCCCAGCACCCGGTACGTCGTCTCCAGCCTGGTCTCGACGGGACCGGTGGCATCCACCACGTGCACGATGAGGTCCGCCGCGAGTACTTCCTCCAAGGTCGCCCGAAACGCATCAACCAGCAGATGGGGCAGGTCCTGAACGAACCCCACCGTATCCATCAGCACCAACTCGCCTGAACTGCTGCTGCGGACCCGCCGGGCGATCGGATCGAGCGTGTCAAACAGGCGCTCTCTGCCGGCCGGGACGTCACCGGCGCCTCGGTCGGCCGTCCAACGGGCCAACAGGGTGGTCTTCCCGGCATTCGTGTACCCGACCAATGCCACGGAAGGCACCGCTTCACTGCGGCGCGCCCGCTGCACCCTTCGTGTCCGGCGGACGTCTGCCAGCGCCTCCCGCAGTCTGTCGATCCGCTCGCGGATGCGCCGCCGGTCGGTTTCGAGCTTGGTCTCTCCGGGTCCGCGGGTCCCAATACCGCCGCCGAGCCGGGACATCTCGACGCCTCGGCCCGTCAGCCGAGGCAGCAGGTACTGCAGTTGCGCGATCTCCACCTGGAGCCGCCCTTCCCGGGTGCGCGCCCGCAACGCGAAGATGTCCAGGATGAGCTGGGTGCGGTCCAGCACCCGGCAGTCCAGCCGGTTCTCGAGGTTGCGAACCTGCGCGGGGCTCAGCTCTCCGTCGAAGATGACCAACTCCGCTCCGCAGGCGGCTACCTGCGCTCGGATCTCGCCGATTTTACCGCT
This sequence comes from Alicyclobacillus macrosporangiidus CPP55, assembly GCF_000702485.1. GTDB lineage: Bacteria > Bacillota > Bacilli > Alicyclobacillales > Alicyclobacillaceae > Alicyclobacillus_H > Alicyclobacillus_H macrosporangiidus_B. Next base: position 533,895 of record NZ_JNIL01000001.1, read on the forward strand.
GCCCAAATACAGCGCAGCGTCGACGCGCTCGCGCGTCTGCGTGCAGACCGCGCACACGGTGGCGCCTGCCGCTTCGCACAACCCCATCAGCTCCGCGACCCGCGCCTCGAACGCCCGCTCCGGTTCCCTGGGCAGCCGCCGCACGCCGAGCACCACCCGCGTCGTTTGCACCGTCATCCCCCCGTTTGTCCTGTCTGCTCATTGTAACACTGCGAGCGGGGGGCGTCGCAAATCGGGCATATGCCCTCCAGCAAGGCTTGGCGACGTAGCTGCACCGGTGCCTCTGCCAGACCGCGCGATCGCCCCTGTCGGACGCCGGCCCGCCTTCCGGCCGTGAATGCGGCCACCGCGACCGCCAGGCACAGCGGAATCACCCATGACCAGGCCATCACGGATCCTCCCCCCCCTCGTCCGGATCCCACAACCGCACGGTCGTGGCCTCGGACGCAAGCGTGAGCAATGCGAAGGCGACGAAGGCCATCGCAGTGTCCTTCGCGTTCAGCACGACCGCGACACACAGCGCCAACAGGACAAGCAGTGTGGTCTCCACCACCCCGATGCGGAGGGCGAGATTGCGCTGGCCAGTGAGGGCGTCCTTGGCGGCGTCGGCGAGATCGTCCGTCCAATCGATGGCGGCGATGAGCGCGAGCGCCCAGAGCGCCAACTGCCAGCCCGACACCAAGGCGGCCAGAGCAACGGCGAGAAGGGTTTCGGCCCAGGCGGGCAGCCGCGTCGGGAGGCGTTCCCCCAGTCGGTTGAACATCCCGACGGCGTAGCTCGCGAAGAAGAGCGCGCACGCAAGCCGGTGATCGAAGGCGGCCGCCAACAGGCCAGCCACCAAGGTGTACGGCAGGACCGCGCGGCCGAAGCGGATGGCCAGTGTCTGCTCTCCGCGGCACACGTCGTACTCGGCGTCCAGGTGGTCGTCCATCAACTTGATGGCGGCGCCGACCAACAGCATGGTCGCGAACGGGATCCCCCACTCAAGCAAACCGCCAGACAACCTGCTTCACCTCCCGAAACCCAGTCCCGTGCAGTGCGGAGACGGGCAGGACGCGTTGGCGGGAATACCGTTTGCACAGGAAGCGGTAGCCGTCCATCGCCCCCGGTAGGTCCATCTTGTTGGCCAGCAGCACGTATCCCCCGTGCCGCATGCCGAATTCGGCCAGTTGGGATTCGAGAGCGTCCCAGGCGCAGCCGGGGTCAGCGACCTGCCCGCGAAGGGCTCGGCCGATGGCCCCTGCGTCGACCATGTGCAGGATCAGGTTCGCGTCCGTCATCGCCCGCAGCGTCTGGGCCATCGCCTCGCGCAGCGCCGGTTCCGGGTGGATCCCCTCCGTCAGGCCCGTGGTGTCGGTCAACAGCAGTTGGCGAACCGTCTTCCCTGCCGGGAACTCGACAGCGACAGACTGCAGACACCGCGTCCGGTGGGGATGGGCGTCCGAGAGGGATGCCTCGGCCTCCGCCAGCGACATGAGGCGGCAGTCGGTGCGCCCGTCTGCCTCTTCGACGAGCCAACGCAGCTCCCGCACGCCCATGTAGCGGGCGAAGTGGATGCAAAACAGGGTCTTGCCGACGTTCGTCTTGCCGATGACGAGGCTTCGCTTCACGGCATGATCCCCTCCCACCGAAAATCCTGTGGCTGCAGTGTCATCGCCTGGTCCCGGCTCAGCCGGGGAACATCGAACAAGCGCACGGCCTGCATGCGGATGGCCTTCTCGACCAAGTTGCGTACAAACCGCGCGTTGCTAAATTCCGTTCCCTTGGCGCACCGGCACGCCCATTCCAAATGGCTGCGCAGCTTCTGCTCGGCCTCGGGGCTAAGACGGTACTGCCGCTGCGCCGCGGTGCGCCGCGCGATCTCCAGAAGCGCCGGGACGTCGTAGTCGGGAAACGTGATGTGGATCGGGAAGCGGCTCGGCAGACCTGGATTGGTGGCGAGGAACCAATCCATCTCCGCCTCGTAACCGGCGATGATGGCGATGAACTCGTTGCGGTGGTCCTCCATGCTCTTGACCAGGCAATCGATGGCCTCGCGCCCGAAGTCCTTCTCTCCGCCGCGGGCCAACGAGTAGGCTTCGTCGATGAACAGCACCCCGCCGAGGGCCTTCTTCACCACCTCGCGGGTCTTCTGCGCGGTGTGCCCGATGTATTCGCCGACCAGATCCGCACGCTCCACCTCGACCAGATGCCCGCGTTCGAGCAGCCCGCAGGCGTGGAACATCCGCGCCAGCATGCGGGCCACGGTGGTCTTTCCGGTGCCAGGGTTGCCCTTGAACACCATGTGAAGGACTACCGGCTCGCACTGCAAATGGTGCTGGCGGCGGCGCTCTTGCATATACAGGTAGGCGAAGATCTCGCGGACCACCGCTTTCACCGGCTCGAGCCCGACGAGCGTGTCCAGTTCGGAGAGGATGGACTCAAGCCGCTCCTTGGTCAATCCAGGTTGGGATTTCACCGTTTCGGACCCGGGATCGCCCGAGAGGCGTTTCAAAGCTTCCTGCAGCGCGATCTGGCCCTGCCGGTATTGATCGATCACGGAATCGGCATGTCGCTTCGGAAAAGGGGGACGCGGTTCCACAGGCAATCGGATCACCTCACGAACCCGCCCCCGGCCTGAACCGGGGATGGGCGTGTTGCGGTGCGCACGATAACCTATGCAGCCAGGGGGATCTGGGTGATCGCCCAGAGACAGGTGGGGCCGTTGAATGACCTCAATAGGTGTGAGGGGATCGGGAAGATGATCCTGGCGCGTCTCGGGCATTGTGTCAGGGTATAGCAAAACATTGTGCGATTGTCGTTTGACGTTCGAACAAAAGGGACAGTATACTGAGGACAGGGAGATCGTTCTGGGATGAGCGGCCTTACCTTAGCCGGAGGTCACCTGTGATTCGCGGTCACAGGTGACTTTTCCTGTTCTCCGGAAGGTGCGTCTACTTAGCTACGTCCCTTGCGCTCGATCCAGTCGAGGCAGAGGCGCACGACAGCAACTGCCGCTTGAACAACAGCACATGCTGCTTGTATCCATCCCACGCGCGCCTCACCCCCTCGCCGATGGTCTCGGCTTCGGCAAGGCACGCTCACGACTCCCTGTCCTCGGCACCATTGTATATCAAATTCCCCATCCAAACGATAGAGACAAAAGAGGTGGCCCGCATCCGCGGAGCGGCCGTCAGGCCACCCCGCCGCGGTGCGCACGCCGGCGGCGCAGCACGTTCGAGATGGCATTGCGGTTGGCCACCGTCTGCATGGGAGGCCGGAACAGGATCTGCCGGAATCCGTGGTTCCATTGGAAGGGCACCAGCGGCCACAGATACGGCAATCCGAAGGACTCCGTCTTGAGCAGGAGGATGAACCAACTGGCGACCGAGATCACGAATCCCCATCCGCCGAACAAGGCGGTCCAGGCGATGGTCCAAAAGCGAGCCATCTGGTTGGCGCTGCCCAGTTCATAGGAGGCCATGGCGAGCTGGGCGATGGCGACCAGCCCCCCATATACCATGATCCCCTCCTGAACCAAGTGAATTTTTACCGCAAATTGACCGAATAGCATAGCCGCCAGCACGCCAATAGCGGAGGCCAGCTCCTTCGGCGAGTTGACGACCGCCAGCTGCAGCATGTCGAGGCCGAACTCGGCCAAAACCAGCTGGGCCCACAGGGGTAGCGGATCTCCCCGACTCGCCCGCATGAAGGAGAGCCACGTGGGCATCAGGTCCGGATGCGCGTTCAGGAGCAGGAAGACCCCCGGCAGGAACACGTGCAGAATGAGCGCGACGAGGATGACCATCCGCATGTAGGTGCCGACCAGCGGATAGATCTGATATTCCTGAGGATGCTGCAGATGGTGGAACAGGCTCGTCGGCAGAATGATTACGTTGGGGCTGGTGTCGACCACAATCACGACCTGGCCCTCCAGCAGGGCCGTGGTCGCCACGTCCGGCCGCTCCGTCAGCCGCACCAGGGGATACGGGTTCCAGCCGACGCGGCCGAGGTGTTCGACCAGGGTCTGCTGGCCCATGAACAGGGCGTCCACCTCGATGGCCCGCAGCTTTTCCCGAATGTCCTGCACCAGCTGGGGATCGGTGACGCCTTCGATATACATCATGCAGACGTCCGTCTTCGAATTCGTCCCGATCTGCATCAGCTCGTCCCGCAACCTCGGTTCGCGCAGACGCCGCCGGATGAGCGACGTGTTGATCAGCATCGTTTCGGTAAAGGCGTCTCGCGCACCCCGGACCGTCCGTTCGAGATCAGGTGTGCTGATGCTGCGCATCGGATACACGCGAGTGTCGATCATCAGGGCTTGGTCAAACCCGTCCAGGAAAGTGACCAGCGCTCCGGACAAGATGAAATGAATGGCCTCGTCCATGCGGTTCAACGCTTGAACCTGGACGAATGCCACCTCGTGGATCAGATGCTCCATCAGCTCGTGCATGGTGAACGAGCGGTCTCGATGCGCCTCGGAGAACGCCTGCATGCACTGATGGAGATCGCGGAGGATCAGCACCATATGGTTGGTGAGAAAGTAACCGTTGGACACGTAGGACATCATCCGGACGCCGCCGAACTGGAAGGGCTTGGCGATGATGTCCCAGTTGGTCCCTATACCGATCTGGTCATTCACGTAGTCCACATTGTCTTGCAGGCGCGGCGAGATGGGGACGGCCTGCACTGTGGTCGCATTCGGTTCCAACGAGAACGCTCCTCCCGAGACAACCTGTTGGTACTGTTGCCTGGGCGGTCGCGTTCCATGCGCAGGGGCCGACGACGAACCTCGTTGGGTCCGGCGGACCGGACCGCTCCAGGTCGCGCGATCCGGCGAGCGCCCCGGGGCCGATGAAGACATAAAAAACAGGTGAGCGGCTGCCTCAAGGCAGCCGCTCACCTCGTTCATCTGGCGGAGTGAGACGGATTCGAACCGTCGATACGCCTTTTGGGCGTATACTCGCTTAGCAGGCGAGCGCCTTCGACCTACTCGGCCATCACTCCACGTGGTGGGCGGTAACGGGCTCGAACCGCTGACCCCCTGCTTGTAAGGCAGGTGCTCTCCCAACTGAGCTAACCGCCCTCGCCCGCCCCGCCTGCAGAGCGGACCGGATTGCCCCCGTTACCGCCGATCAGCGGTATGAGATGCCCGGCCTCTCAGCCGGGCAATTCTGGAGCTCCCAACCAGGCTCGAACTGGTGACCTCATCCTTACCATGGATGCGCTCTGCCAACTGAGCTATGGGAGCATGGCTCCCCGAGCAGGATTCGAACCTGCGACCCTCCGGTTAACAGCCGGATGCTCTACCGCTGAGCTATCGAGGAACATTTTGGCCGATCCATCACGCGTACGCCTCGGCATGCTCGGCGCTGGTGGAGGTAGTCGGATTTGAACCGACGGCCCCCTGCGTGCAAAGCAGGTGCTCTCCCCCTGAGCTATACCCCCGCGTCCGCCGGAGCCTCGCCTGACGTCGCGCGCAGATGCACGCCCCAATTTCGGTAAGCCGAAACTTGGTCGGAGCAGCGGGATTTGAACCCACGACCTCCTGCTCCCAAGGCAGGCGCGCTACCAAGCTGCGCTATGCTCCGGTGGCGTGATGGCTGGGGAGGAAGGATTCGAACCTTCGCGTGACGGAACCAAAATCCGTTGCCTTACCGCTTGGCGACTCCCCAATGAATGTGGGGTGAGTAGTGGGAATCGAACCCACGAATGCCGGAACCACAATCCGGTGCGTTAACCACTTCGCCATACTCACCATGGCAGGGGCGGCAGGATTCGAACCCACGACATGCGGTTTTGGAGACCGCCGTTCTACCAGCTGAACTACGCCCCTACTTCCGGACAGGACGGACGCCCGTCCACCGTCGCGGCGTTGTGGTGGAGGGGGTAGGATTCGAACCTACGAAGCATTACGCAACGGATTTACAGTCCGCCCCATTTGGCCACTTTGGTACCCCTCCGAAACTTGGAGCCAGCGACAGGAATCGAACCTGCGACCTACTGATTACAAGTCAGTTGCTCTACCTGCTGAGCTACGCTGGCGCCGCGACAAGACGTAATGTAGCACATCCCCGCGCGAGTTGTCAACGCCTCTTTCTGCCATGCGAAGATGAAATACCTTCCATTCGAACGCCTCGAAGACGCCGCAGGCGCCTTTACGTTTCCGGCGCCTGCTCGTTCAAGTGCAGCGTCACCGCTCGCATCGGGGTGAACGTCGAGATGGCGTGCTTGTAGATCATCTGCTGCTTGCCGTCCGACTCCAGCACAATGGTGAAGTTGTCAAAGGCGCGCACGATCCCACGAATTTGAAAACCGTTGACCAGGTATACGATGACAGGCACCTTCTCCTTGCGGATCTGGTTCAGGAAGGTGTCCTGGATGTTGATGGCCTGTTTGCTCATTCGACCGCTCCCCCACTCTGCTAGAGTCGTCTCGCCCACGCGTCATCCATCGTATGGATCTTTATTCTCGGCCTCGGACGTGAATTCCTGCCTTCAAGGCGAAGGCGGACGGCAAAACCACTTGCAATGCAGCGTCCGGCCAAGGGCCTGCCGTGCGATCGATCCACGTGATGCGCGGATCGCGACGAAACCAAGACAGCTGGCGTTTGACGAAGCGGCGCGTGTTCTGCTTCACCTGTGCAACGGCATCCTCCAGCGAAATTTCCCCCGCCAGGTGCGCAGCCAACTCTTTGTAGCCGATAGCCTGCATCGATGGCAGATCCCGGCCGTATCCCCGGGCGCACAGCCTTCTGACCTCGTCCAGCAGACCCGCAGCCATCATCTGATCGACCCGTTGGTTAACGCGATGATACAGCAATTCCCGCGCCATCGATAAGCCGAACTGCACCGTGTGGTAACGGCCCCCCTGGATCCGCCAGTCGTACCGCTCAGACAAGCGCTCTTGGTTGAGCTCCCACACCTCCAGCGCGCGGATGACCCGGCGCACGTCGTTCGGATGCAAGCGCTCGGCTGTCTCCGGGTCGAGCCGCCGCAGGGTTTCGTACAGCGCTTCGTTTCCCCGCTCGGCGGCAAACTGACGCCAACGAGCCCGAACTTCGGCCGATCCTTCCTGGCGCGCGAAATCGAGGTCTTCCGTGATGGCCCGGATGTACAAGCCGGTGCCGCCGACGACCACCGGCAACTTACCCGCCTCGTGCAACCTGGCGATGATCGCGTCGGCTCGCTCCTTCCAGTCGGCGACCGTGAACCGCTGGTCGGGATCCACCAGATCGATGAGATGATGCGGCACGCCCTGCATCTCCTCCGGGGTCAACTTGGCGGTGCCGATGTCCATGCCGCGGTACACCTGCATGGAATCCGCGGACAGAACCTCGCCCCCGACCGCTTTCGCCACCAGGACGCCCAATTCACTTTTGCCGGTCGCCGTCGGCCCCACGATGCACAGCACCGGCCGCCCCTGAAGAGATTTCAATCCGGACACCGCTCAGCCCCCCTTCTTCCACACCCCATACGCGATCTTGGCCCGGGATTTGTCTGGTGTCAGGCCGAAGCGCGCAAACTGGTCCGATTGCGGTCGCTCCTTCAGCACCACGCAGCGGCGGGCAACCCGCTGCGCTTCATTCCATGCCTCGTCCGATATCGGACGGGGATCGGTCCACGGGCGGGCGTGTTCGATGTTTCCGTCCTCATCCACGATGGGGTTACGAAACATGGGATCGAAGTACACCACGTCCGCGCTGCCCGCGGGCATGCTGGCCAGCAGTTCGGCGTGGTGGCCCCACTGGACGTCGATCCGCTCGAGCAGCCGGTCGATCCCCGGATATCCGTGGCCCCGCTGCTGTTGCGCCCAGGTGAACAGTTTGGCGAGGACAAAGGAGGATTCGATAGCGATCACCCGTCCCGCGGGACCGGCGCCGGCGGCCAACACCAGGGAGTCGGCGCCCGTCCCCAGGGTGGCATCGACGATCACGTCCCCGGGGCAGATGCCGGCCACCCGCAACAGCCGGTCGGGAATCCCGTGCGCCAAAGCGGCCAACCGAGGACGGGCGACTCCCGGATGAAAGAAAAAGGGCTCGTTCGGGCGCGTCCGATGGTACAGACGGGGCGGGTCCTCGGCGACGAGCACGCCCTCCACGCCCTCGTCCGCGAAGATGCGCGCAAGACTGCGGCGTTTCCGCGGCACACGCGGACAAGCGAACCATTCGGCCAGGGCCTCGGTTCGCGCCACCGCGGCCGGGGAAGCGTTCCACGGCGTCACGCACACCAGAGAGAACGAGTCGATCTTCTGGGAGAGGTCCGAATCAGACAATGCGCCGAAACTCCTTTTCCAATTCGTGTTGCGTCAACCGGAGGATCACCGGACGCCCGTGCGGACAGTGAAACGGGTCTTCCAGCCCGGCGAGCGCCTGGCACAGCGCCGCGATCTCTTCATCCGACAGGTGGTCGTGGGCCTTGATGGCCGCCTTGCACGCGCGCAGGACGATCCGCTCCCGCAGAGCCTCCCGGGCATCCGCCTGCGCTCCGTCCTCTGCCAACGAACGCACGACCTCCTCCGCCAGGCGCGGCGCGTCGAGCCCATCCCAGATATCGGGTATCGTTCGGACCAACACGTCGCTGCCCCCAAAGTCCTCCACCTCCAGCCCGGCTTCCTGCAATTCTGCCAGTTGACTGCGAATTCGATCCGCTTCCGCCGGTGAAAGATGCACCGGAATCGGGGCCAACAGAGGGAGGCGCCCGACCCGAGCTGCCCGCATCCGGTCGCGGAAGCGCTCGTAGAGGACCCGCTCGTGCGCCGCGTGCTGGTCAATGATATACAGGTTCTCCCCGTCTTCGGCGAGGATGTACGTGCCAAGCGCCTGGCCGATGGGGCGCAGTTTGGCCAAACGGGATTTCGCCGGGTCCTCGTCCGCGGGCGCGGTCTCCCCCGGGGTCGCCACCGGTATGTGATTCCCCGCCTGCTCGGGATGCACCCTCCCGGGATCCGGTCCGTTCGCTTCTCCCGCGGCGCCACCCGCCAAAATCGCCTGCCAGCGCTCCACCGGGATAGCTTCTCCGCGCGGCTCCGGCCGCACCACCGGGCGCTCGCGTACCACGCCCGGCGACCGCCCTTCCGTTTCCGGATGCATACGCTGAGCAGGAGGAACCGGCTCCGGTGACGGCCAGAATTCCCGGGTTGTCACGGGTCCCGAGGGCTGGGCTTCCGACCGTTCGAGCGGCAGTGGCGCGGTCGCCGCCTGGGTTTCGGTCCGCGGGGCCATCCGGATGGAAGGGACGAGAAACGCTTCGTCCAGGGCCTGGCGTACAACTTGTTGCACCAGCGCCGCCAGGTCGCGCTCCTCACTGAACCGAACCTCGGATTTGTGCGGATGCACGTTGACATCGACCAGCGCCGGGTCCATCTCCAGATACAAGACGTATACGGGATGCCGGCCGGTCATCAAACGCTGGCCGAAGGCGGACGCGACCGCCTGGTGAATGGCGAGGTTGCGGATAGGCCTGCGGTTGACGAACAGATGCCCGTGGGCACGCGAGGACCGCGCCTGCGTGGGCCGCCCGATCCAAGCCTCCACGGCGTAGTCGGCCGTTCGGCGAGTGGCGTGTAAAAACTGCTTCGCTTCCCCCGCCCCGAACAGGGCAGCCATCACCGAAAGGGGGTTCCCGTCGCCAGGAGTCTGCCAGATGACGCGGCCGCTGGTCTCGCAACGAAAGGCCACGTCCGGCCGCGCCAGGGCGGCCCGCTGCAGGACCTCCAGGCAGCGCGCCTGCTCTGTCTGCACCGTCCGCAGGTATTTGAGCCGAGCGGGGGTGTTGTAGAAGAGGTCCCGCACATCGACCACCGTACCGGGCGGCATGCCGACGGGGCGGGGGCCGGACACCAACTGGCTCGCCGCCACCTCCACCTGCATCCCCTGTTCGGACGCGTGCGGCCGGGAGGCCATGCGCACCCGGGCGACTGCGGCGATGGACGCCAGCGCCTCACCGCGGAATCCGAGGGTCTGGATGCGCGTCAGGTCCCGCGGCTGGCGTATCTTGCTGGTCGCATGGCGGGCCGTGGCGAGCAGGAGATCGTCCGCATCCATGCCTATCCCATCGTCTTGCACCTGGATCCGTGCGATGCCGCCGTCCTCCAACGTCACGCCGATGTGCCGCGCCTGGGCATCGAGGCTGTTCTCCACCAATTCTTTGACGCACGAAGCCGGGCGCTCCACCACCTCGCCCGCGGCGATCTGGTTGGCGAGCGCTTCGGACATTACCTGGATCCGCCCCACGCCGCCACCTCCCGAGCTTGTTCGGCCAACTCGTGCAGCACCTGCATCGCTTCCAGCGGGGTGAGCCGGAGCACGTCGACCTTGGCCAGACGCGACAACAGCTCGTCCACCAACGGGCCAGCCAGAGGCAGGGGCACCAACCGATCCCGCGGCGCTTCCTGTGGCTTCTCCACGGCAGCCGCAGCCTCAACTCCGCCGGGAACCTCCCGCGCCGCCACAGCGGCCGCGGTCTCCCTGCTGCCGCCGGTGTCCGAGGCAGCGGCCTCACGGACGGCCAGCAGCTGCTCGGCGCGAGTGATCACTTCCGGCGGAATCCCCGCCAAGCGAGCCACCTGAATACCGTAGCTCTTATCCGCCGGCCGGTTGACCACGGTGTGCAAGAACACAATGCCCTCGGCTGTCTCCTGCACCGCTACCGAGCAGTTCGCGGCCGCCGGCAGGTGGGCCACCTTGGCGGTCAACTCGTGGTAATGCGTTGCGAACAGCGTGAGCGGCCTCCGGCCGGGCTGCTGAAGCGCCTCCATCACCGCCTCGGCGATGCTCATCCCGTCGTATGTACTCGTTCCCCGACCGATTTCGTCCAAAAGCACAAGACTCCGGTCGCTGGCCTGGCGCAGGATCTGCGCCAGCTCCACCATTTCGACCATGAACGTGCTCTGACCGGCACCGAGATCATCGGACGCCCCGATCCGTGTGAAGATGCGATCCACAAGCCCAATGCGCGCTTCCGCTGCCGGGACGAAACAGCCGATGTGGGCGAGCAGCACAATCAGCGCCACCTGCCGCATGTAGGTGCTCTTACCAGCCATATTCGGACCCGTGATGAGCAACAGGTCCCGCCCTTCCCCCAGCTCAGCGTCATTGGGCACAAAGCGGCCGGGATTGGCCGCCTCGACCACCGGATGCCGCCCCTGGCGGATGAAGATGCCTCGCTCTTCCACCACCTCCGGCCGAACATACCCGTGCTCCGCCGAGACCGTGGCCAACGCGGAGAGGGCATCCAACACCGCCACCTGCTCGGCCGCCCGCTGCACTTCCTGCAGGCGATCCAGCACGGCTTGGCACAGGGCATCGAACAGCGCCAACTCCCGGGCGACCGCCCGTTCGGCCGCCGTCAGGATCTGCTCTTCCCGCTCCTTGAGCTCCGGGAGGGTGTAACGCTCCGCACCAGTCAAGGTCTGACGGCGTTCGTAGGTGTCGGGGACCAGGTGGACGTTCGCCTTTGAGACCTCGATGTAGTACCCGAAGACTTTGTTGTACCCCACCTTCAGCGAACGGATGCCGGTTCGCTCGCGCTCCTTCTGTTCGAACTCCGCCAGCCACACCTTTGCATTCCGGCTCACCTGGCGCAATTCGTCGAGCTCCGGATCGAACCCGGCGCGGATGAATCCCCCGTCCCGGACCGTCGCCGGCGGCTGATCCTCAAGGGCGTGTTGGATGCGGTCCGCCAACTCGGTCAGATCGGGGATTCCCGCCGCGCTCGCGCGCAAGAGGCCGCTCGAGCTGTCCGTGAACAACCGGCACAGGTCCGGAAGCACCGACAGCGATCGCGCCAACGCCAGCAGGTCACGGGGGGTTGCGCTGCCGAGCGCCACTTTGCCCACCAACCGTTCCAGGTCGAACACCCGTTTCAGATACTCCCTGGCCTGGGCCCGCAGCAGGGCGTCCCCGGCCAGGGCTCCCACGGCATCCAGCCGTTCGTCGATCCGCGCCACATTCAACAGCGGGCGTTCGACCCAACGCCGCAGCAGGCGGGCGCCCATGGCCGTGCACGTCACGTCCAAAAGGCCCAAGAGAGAACCGCGGCGCTGGCGCGTGCGCTGTGTCTCCACCAGTTCCAGGTTCCGACGCGCGGTCTGATCCACGACGAGGAACTCTTCCCGCTCCAGCATCCGCGGGGGGCGCAGGTGGGCCACCAGCTGACGTTGGGTCTCGCGCACGTATGTCAGTCCAAATCCGAGGGCCTCAGCGGCGACGGGGCGTCCATCGAGGTCGAGCGGAACCAAATTCGGCACGCCGTACTGCTCGCAGACGGCCTGGCGCTGCTGCGCGTCCGGCCGGCGGGGCTCCGGCCGCACGGTCATGCGGACCTGGCGGGCTTCCGTCCATGCCCGCAACCATGCGTATGCGGCGTCCTCCTTCGTCGCCTCGTACACCAGGACCTCGCTGGGCCGCCACTGTTCGAACAGATCCGCGAGCGGCCCTTCATCCGCGTATTCTGCGCACCACACTTCCCCTGTCGAGATATCGATCACGCCGGTGCCCCAACGCCCGCCCCGGTACACGGCAGATGCCAGGTAACGAGGGCCGGCGTCCCCCTCCTGAACATGGGTTCCTGGCGTGATCACCCGTACCACCTCACGCCGCACCAGCCCTTTAGCGAGTTTGGGATCCTCCATCTGCTCGCAGATAGCCACCGAAAACCCTTGGTCAATCAGCCGGGCGATGTACTGTTCTGCAGCGTGGTACGGCACCCCGCACATCGGGACTCGTCCATAGCTCCCCGCGTCCCGCCCGGTCAACGTGATGTCGAGCGCCCGGGCGGCGGTGACGGCATCGTCCATGAACAGCTCATAGAAGTCTCCCAGCCGGAACATCAGGAGCGCGTCCGGATGCTGGGCCTTCGTCTCTAAATACTGCTTCATCATGGGTGTCAGCGACACGTCCGTACCCTCCCGTCGTCCGGTTCATGGCGGTCCGCAGCAGCCTCATACGAACAGGCCACAGCGGGGTCGGCGGCAACCGGCAGCACGCCGCGCCGCGGGCCGCACCCTCTGTGGCCCTCGTTCCTAATCGCGTTCTCCGCAGGTACACCCGGTTCCATTCGGTCCCTGGCCACAACCCAAGCGTGGACCGCGTTCTACCGGGACCCGATCCGACAGCCGGTTGAGCAGCAGTTGCACGACCCCTTGCATCAGCTCGTTGAGCTCGGCCTGTGCCTCTTTGTACTGCATGGCGACCGGGATCTCGTACAGCTCGTGCTCCAGCTTGGCAATCTCCTCATCCAGTTGGCGGACGCGGGGATGATCGGCTGGAAACACCGCCTGCAGTCCCAGGCTGTTGTTGGTCTTCAGCTTCAAGGTCTCAAACAGTTGCTGGGCCCGGCGGTTGTTCTCCATCTTCGCACGCGCCTTCCAAAACCGTACGGCAGCGTCCGAGCAGCCGATCATTCGCGCGATCTCGTCCGCTTTCCGCAGCAGGGCATCCCGGCTCATGCCAACGCCCCCTGCGGCACGTCCACCAACTGGCCGCGGAGCGTCCACGACTGCGGTTGCTCGATCCGAACGTTCACAAGTTGGCCGATCAACGAAGCGGGCCCTGGGAACAACACCAGTTTATTGGTGCGGGTCCGGCCGGCGAGTACGTCAGCGTTGGTCTTACTGCGGCCTTCCACCAACACCTCGACCGTCTGACCGGCGAGCGCTTGATTCTTTCGGAGGCTGATGGCCGCTTGGAGCTCATTTAAGCGCAGCAGCCGCTCCTTTTTCTCCGCATCGCTGACATCGTCTGGCCAGTTTGCCGCTGGCGTGTGTTCGCGCGGCGAGTAGATGAACGTGAACGCGTTGTCGAACTGCACTTCTTCCACCAAGCGCAGCGTGTCTTCGAACTGAGCCTCGGTCTCGCCGGGAAAGCCGACGATGATGTCGGTCGTCAGCGCCACATCGGGGATGGCGGCGCGGATCTTGTCCACCAACGCGAGATAAAACTCACGGGTGTGGCTCCGGTTCATGCGCTTCAAGACCTGGTTGTTCCCCGATTGTACCGGGAGATGGATGTGTTCCACCACCTTGTCGCATTCGGCGACAGCCCGGATCAGTTCGTCCGTGAAATTCCACGGATTCGACGTCGTGAACCGGATCCTCGCCAATCCCGGGATTTCGTTGACTTGACGGAGAAGCCCTGCGAAGGTCACATTCCCGAGGTCCACTCCGTAGTCATTGACGTTTTGCCCGAGCAGCGTAACTTCGCGCACCCCGCCAGCGGCCAATTCCCGCACCTCTTCGAGGATGTCTTGGGGCAGGCGGCTTCGCTCCGCCCCGCGGGTATACGGGACAATGCAATAGGTACAGAATTTGTTGCAGCCATACTGCACATTGATCCACGCCCGCACCCGGTCCTGCCGCAGCTTCGGGATGTCCTCAACGGTGACGGCTGCTTTGTCCCACACCTCGAGCACCGTGTCCTGGCTGTGGCGCGCCCGCGTCACGAGCTGCGGAAGCCGGTGAATATTGTGCGTGCCGAAGACGAGGTCGACCCAAGGGAACTTCTCCAGCACCATCTTCTGCACGCCTTGCTCCTGCGCCATGCAGCCGCACAGGCCGATCAACAACTCCGGATTCCTGTACTTCAGGGGCCGAATCCGGCCGATCTCCCCGAACACCTTGTCCTCCGCGTTCTCACGCACGGCGCAGGTGTTGAACAGGATGAGATCGGCGTCTTCGTCGGCGCTGGCCGGCTCGTAGCCCATCGCACACAACAGCCCGGCCATCATCTCGGTATCGTGTTCGTTCATCTGACAGCCATAGGTTTTAATCACAAACCGGTACGGTTCGCCGGATGGTTTGCGGCCCACCTGGCAGCCTTCGGTCAGCGCCGTCGCATCAAATCGGATTCGCTCCACTGGATTTGGGCGGTGAGTGCCAAAGGTGATCCCGGCACCCGGTTGAAGGCGGCCTTGCCGCAATTTATGAATCAAGTTCTCCACGATGTCCACCTCGCCAATTCCTGTCCCATTGTGGCACGTGCCTACCGTTCATGATATCATACTCGCGCTCCGCCACGCGGAGGGGAGAGCTTGTCCCGGCGCCCGGTTCGCTTACCGGGCGGTTCGCCGCGCCAACGTCTGCAGGTAGTCGAGGACGCCGGCGAGCGATCGATTCCAGATGTCCGGCTCATCGAACTTCATCGGCTTCGAATTGGCTTCGAAAAACCAGGGACTTCCGCCCGCGTCAACCCCGATGTCCATGGACATCTCTCCGAGCCGCTGTCCGTAGTACGCGTCGATGGCTTCGGCACACGCGATGGCCATTTCGTCCACATGCTGGTCCACGCGCTCACCATCCTCCCCGAACACGCTCGTCAAGACTTCCGACGCGCTGGCGATGTGGCCGCCGTTGGGCACGTGCGTGGTAATGGTGTTGCGTCCGGCCACCCGCACCCCTTTTCCGACCACATGCCATCCGCTGTCCCGCTTTTGCAACAGCACACGAAAATCGCAGGGTCGCCCCTGGTATCGGATCAGAGGAACCGCCGCCTGGATGACGTAGCGACCCGCGAGGCGGTGCTGGCAGACCAGGCGCCAGAGCTGTTGCCAGTTGGCAGCCATGTAGACGTAGCAGCGGCCGTGCTTCAAGGCGGCCAGACGAAACCCGCGGCCTTGGCGGTCGATGCGGATGATACCATGACCGATGCTGCCGCCGGTCGGTTTCAGATACACCCCCTCGTGGCGGCTCAACAATTGATGCAGTACCGGTGCCCCAAGGTCCATGGCGGACTCGGGCAGGTAACGCTGCAATCCCGCCCGTTGGATGATCTGATAGATGACCGATTTGTCGAAGTACCCTGGGTTGAACAGCGGGATGTCGAGGGCCTCCAACACCTGCTTCGCCTGCACGGAGACGGGATGCCTCTCCAACATTCGATTGGGGATTCGGTTATACACCGCTTCCGGCCAAGGGCACGGTATCGCGACCCACCGGCCCGGCCCAAGGCGCACGTATCCTTCCCACCAGTCCCCTGGCCGGACTCGATCGGCGGGCAAGACGTAGACGAACGCGCGACGGGACCGGCCGGTTGCCGCGATGGCGCGAAAGTCCCCCCGGTTCCCCTTGAAAGAGGCACCGTCTCCGGCTGCCAGGACGGCAAAGACCGGCCCCGCGGCAATTTCGCCGTGATGTACGCTCACCCGAGTCGGGTGACGGTACACGACGCCGCGTTTGGGGATGGCATGGATCACCGGCACCACCACGTTCGAGACGCGCGCCCGCCGGTGGGCGGCCCGCGGGATGCCCGGGGCGGCAGACATGTACAGGAACATGGTGACACGGCCCCCGGACTGCACCCAGATCAACTCTCCGTTCGCTGGTGTCCTCACGCGTCGTCAACCTCCCGTCTGATCGCCGTCGCGGGAACCGATGCAGACATCCGCGGTCAGGCGTGCGCTGCCGATCGCCGCCCCGCCGTCCTCTGGACGGCTTTCCGGCGCCGAACCGGGATACCCCAAACCGTGCGCACGTCCACGGACTCATCCCATGTGCGGCCGGCCCAAATGAGTTCGAACAGCGGCTCGATGTAGTCCCGGTATCGCTCGTAGTCGGGCAGCTCCTGAAGAATGGCATGGTTGCGCTTCACAATGGGCATCAGGACGTCCTTGCGCGCTTGATAGAACGCCAACTGAATGTTCTCTTCGTACAGGTCGAAAACCGGGAGATCCCGGTGATGCTGCGCAAGGAGATAGGCGATACAGAATGCCGCCGTCGTGATCTCCGGGCTGACGACGAAGCTGGCCGGCGTACGGTATTCGAAGCCCCCGTGGTCCTTTTGCCGAACGTCCCCCAGAAATCCGTACCGCGTCCGCCTCAGCCGGCCTGTCTTCGGGTCTTCGACCATCATCAAGGGCAGACCCAGGTAATTGTCGAGGACGCGTACGAAGTGGCTGGAAAATGGCACGTTCGAAAAGTGGATGTGCCCACCCGTACAATACGGTCGGAAAGGCATGCTGCCGGCCAGCCATTGAATGCCGGGCCGTGAAATGCGGGCGCTGGCCTCCATCATGACCGCGTACAGGTTTGTAACCAACCGGAGCGGGTCTGAATCGGGCTCTGGTCGCAACTCCATCAGAGGCAGCCGTTGACCGTCGAATTGCACACTCCGGTCGTCGCATCCCACTCGCCCCTTGCGCGGAAGGAACTTGCTGGCAAGCACCATCCTGCCGGCCGCGTTGCGCAGCATGAGCTCGACGTCCGTCCCGATCAAGACCGGCTCCTGCGCGGGCTGGCCCGCGCTTTCCTCGCGATCGATGTATTGGTCGATCGCCTGGCTGAACAAGTCGAGCATCCTGCCGAGCAACACCGGGCTTGGGGTGACGTCGAGCACGTACAAGACGCCCTTGGGGGCCATGCCGATGCTCACCATCCCGTGATCCAATCCGATGGCGTGCAGCGTTCGGCACGCCAATTGCAACACGCGCGGCGTCACCTTCTCCTCATCGAACGGCACCTCGCGAAAGGACGGCTGAACGTGCTTCAGACGCTGATTCAACCACACGGGGGCGCGGTCCGAGCGAAAGCATGCCAACGGGGTCAGGTCAAAAATAGGAATCCGGTATTGGCGCAGGAGAGACGGTGTGTCCGCGTTCCTGTCCCGGCTGAACACCCGCACCCCGACACGCCGCAGAAAGCGGGCCATTGCGGAGCGGGATCGCGTGCGCGCCACCGCGTTCTGCGGGTTGAGAACCCGGGCCTCGGGGGCATCCGACTCTGCCGAGTCACCCCAGCGGATGACCGTGTCCCCCGGCCTCAACGCGGAGACCGACGTGTACTCGTGCAGTCGCCCCACGCGGCGCAGCAGTCGCTGCGCAGACGACTGCCCGGCGTGCAGCAGATAGCAGGCCATGGCTACCTCTCCTTTCCTGCCGGCAGTCTAGCGCTGCTGAGCCAATCGAATGGCGTACTCCATCGGACGGGTGAAAGACAGATCCACCAGGTCCTGCCGCCCCTTGTCGGTGGAGGACGCTTTCCACGGCTTCGAGTTCACCTCAAGCACCCACACCTTTCCCGATTCATCGATCGCCAGATCCACACCCAGCTCACCGAGCGGCTTGCCGCATTGGTTCTCGATCACGCTGGCGACCCACCCCGCTGCACGGCGGACCTGGCTGCGGATGCGGCGGCGGTGCGCCTCCGACGCAAAGGCTTCGCGCAGGACGGCGTCGAGCGGCATCGCCTCTCCGCCGCTGGCCAGATTGGCAGTGAATTCCCCTGCCCTCGCGACCCGTACGAACATCTTCGTGCGCTTCCACTCTCCGCTCCCGTCACGCTGCAGCACGATGCGAACATCGAAGGGCCGGCCGCGGAACTGCGCAACCGGGACGCCCTCCTGCAACAGGTGCGGAGTTTGTTGCAGCCTCCGGCGAATCGCGTCGACCACCGCTTCCGCGGTGCCCACCTTGTTCTGCGTCCGGCCAGACTTGTGCCGAACTTCGTATCGGAACGTCCCGTCTGCCTCCCGCGTCACCCGCACGATGCCGAGCCCGAGACTTCCGTGAACCGGTTTGACAAATGTCACTGGATAGCGTTTCAAGAATGCGGCGGCTTGCCGAGGATTTGTGTACTTTTCCGAGTAGGGCACGAGCCCTCGCGTCTGTCGGTCATTCCGTAGCCACTCGTGCACCTTCCACTTGTCGAAAAACCCGTCGTTGAAAATGCGGTTGGCGTACATGCGGCTGAGCCGCATCCGCTGGTCCTGGTACTTTTTGCTGCGTTCCAATTTCCGCGAGACCACCTGGTCGTAGATCGCGTCCGGCAGGGGCATCTGGGCTGGACGCCACGAGCCGCCCTGGAAGACAAAGGCGCGGACGGTACCGCGGTCAAAGTCGACGTCTTGGATGCCGAAGATATAGACCAGGGCACCCAATTTCTGACCGGCCTGAACGAGTTTCTCCAGAGCCGGAAGTTGCTTGGTCCACCGCAGGGTCTGCCGTTTTTCATTCCACACCGGGTTGCACAGGATCCCGATGGTGGGCCCGAATCGTACCATTCCATCCTGAAACCGGGCGCGGATCGCATCGACAGGCAGTCCCAGAAACACAGACTGCGAGACCCCGCTGCTCACCCACACCCGGTCTGGGGGAACAGCGGGATCGAGCCAGACAGTGGCGTCTGTACTCCGAAGACCACAGGTGACAGACGCATTCTGACCGGGGCTGAGGGAAAGGAGTTGGCCATGGGAAGGATGGAGACGAATCACTTTCTGGGGACTTGGGAAAACCGAAATGAGGATTTGGTCACCATCCTTCATCCGTGGATTCCCCTTTCCGCGTGGTTCCGGGCGAATGGACCCTTGTCGCCCTGATAGCATATTCCACCAGGGCTTCGAGTGACATTTCCCGGACACGCCGATCCAGCGATCTGAGCATTCGCCTGCCTGGCGTGGGATTGACCTCAAAAATCACCGGCGTCCCATCGGGGCGCAATCCCAGATCCACCCCGACCTCCGCATAGGGGCCGTACCGTTCCCATAGGCACTCCGCCACCGCCAACGCCACTTCGTCCAAGCGCGACAAGATCTGGGCAGGCTCAGGAAGACCCGCGGAAGACAGGGCTTCCTCCGCTGGCGTGGCCTGGCCTCCGGTGTGAATGTTGGTGGTCACGGATCCGATGGCGCCGACACGGGCCACGCGCGCCATGATTTTCGGTCCATCCACGTACTGCACCAGCCAGCGGAAGTCAAACGGCCGTTCGTCACGCGTGTGCGGGAGCGGAATGGTTTCCTGCACGAGGCAATTCTCGAGCCCAGTACGACGCCAGAACGATTGGAAGGACGGGAAGTCTTGAAAATGCGCTTGGCGAACGCGGGTGGACAGTTCAATTGTCTTACTTCGCCGCTCCGCAGCGCGTGGGACGATGCGCTCTTCCCACTGGATGTCCCCTCCGGCGGCACGCCGCCGGACGCGGTAGATGGAAATGCCCTGTGCACCGGCGAGGGGCTTGACGTAAACGTCAGGCGCTTTTCGCAGCGCCTCGTACACATCTCGCACGTTGTGCGCGAGCTGCGTCCAAGGCGCGAACGGCCGCAACCGGCGATCACCCGTCAACAGGCGGTAAAAGGTCCATTTGTTGCTCACCGCCCGGGGAAGCGTGTGCAGCACGCCCCGGCGGACGAACAGCGCAAGGTCCTCCCGCACCAGCGCGGGTGCGGCGCGAAACGATCCAGACCGGCGCAGAATCACGTCGGGGAGGCCGATCTCTCCTCTCTGCCAGCGGTCCCTTGCGCGATCGTACTGAAAGCCCCGTCCCTGTCGCGCATAGCCTGGCGTGAGAACCACCACCTCGACACCGTATCCCTGGCCGATGCGCCACAGATCGGCGCACATGCGGGTCTGTTCACCGAAGGGACGGGCCCGGTTCGGCTCCAAATTCACGTACAGGCCGAGGTGCACCCAGTCCCTTACCGGCTCCTCGGTACAATCTGCGGCATGGAACAAAAAAGGGGCGTTTCCGCCCCGTGGGAATCCGGCTCGGGCGCCCGTGAGATTGTCCCGGTGGATATTGCCGTCACCGTTCCTCCATGTCCACTTCCTCGAGCAGCTCTTCGTCTTCCTCAAGGAAATCCTCTTCTTTCTTCTCCGCTAGCTCGCACGTGACCACGCACAGCTTGGTGCGGCCCACGACCTCTACCGCCAACTCCTTCTCGCAGCGGACCAGGATCTCAGAACCGTTGCCCGTGACGGTGGCATCCAGGCAATTCGGATTCTGGACCACCTTGACCTGCACTTCGCGGCTTTCCCGGTCGGCGGTCGTATCCAGATCGCGCAGCGCGATCTGCTCGACGTAGGAGACCGTGTCTTTCGCGACGGCCGTCTCGGAGTTGCCGTTGTACGAGTACCACACGTTGATGTCGAAGCGGCCATGCACTTCCACATAGTCGCCGACCAACTCCGCGTCGTAGGTGTGGTTCATGATCCAGCAACCGCCGATGGTCGTCGGGCGATTTGCAGGGCGGATGGTGTACGTGGTCTGCGAATACTTGCTGCCGCGCCCCACCACGGCGTTGGCCACGATCTCGCGGTAGCTGAGGTCCTTGCTTGAGAGCACCATGCGCCAACCTCCTCTCTCCTTCTCAGCCCCGGGCGAATCCTGCGCGCCTTGCATTCGCCCAGTCCTGACGTACTGCACCGTATGCTGGGCCCCTGTCGCTGGTTCCAGCGCCGCCAGGGCGGTGCGCCCACCCCGCGCACCTCGCCACATCGTATGCAACCCCCGCCCGGCGTGTCATTCGCCCTTAGGCCATATCCCAGATTCGGGCTCATCCAAGCACGTGGACAGCTCCGGCACAAGGCTGCCGCACGCGCCCGGTTGCAACCCCGGCCGGCACCGTTTATGTGCCCATAAAAAAAGCCCCCATCTGGGGGCTCAGTCCATCGCCGCACAGGTCCTCTTCTGCACTGCAGGGCTGCCTGGCCGGCGGTCCCTGAACTGCAGTTCATCGATTGGGAAGCGATTCCATCAGAAATCGCTCGAAATTTCTCCACAGGATCTTCTCGCCCAGATCACGCCCGTACCGGGCCACCACCTGCTCTGCGAACGGCGCGTAATCCGCAGCGTCGGCCAAACCAGGAAGCGAGTGGGAAGCGCCGTCGAAGTCGGAACCGAATCCCACGCAGTCTTCACCGCCGAGATCAAGGATGTGATCCAGATGGCGGAAGACGTCCTCGGTGCTCGCCCGCTCCAGCGGTGCGACGAAACTGGCCTCGAACACCAGTCCGATCCACCCCCGACGGCGGATCAGTTCCCGGATCACTTCGTCTGGCAGGTTGCGCGGATGGGAATGCACAGCCCGCGCGTTGGCATGCGAAGCCATCACCGGGCCATCCGTCAGCGCCAGCGCATCCGACATGCCCGCGTCGGACAGATGCGCCAGGTCGAGCCATATGCCGAGCCGAGCCATCTCCCGCACCACCTGCCGCCCAGCCTCCGTCAGGCCGGCGCCTCGGGGTTCCCGGCATCCGTCGGCCAGTTCATTGGCGTCATTCCACGTCAAGCCCACGCCGCGCACACCGAGATCGAACAGAACGCGCAACAGGGCCGTCTGCCCGCGCAGGCAGCCGCCCCCCTCGAGCGACAACAGCGCCGCCAGTTCTCCCCGCTCACGGACCTGCCGCAGTTCCTCACGGGAGCGCACGGGTGCCACCTGACCGGCCCGGACGACCCCCCGGTAGAAGAGATCGATACACGTCAACACCTGTTCCAGCTGCGTCCCGCTCTGGCGATGCGGCGGGACGTACAGGGCGAATACCTGCGTGCACACACCACCCCGCCACAGCCGGCGATAGCTTGCTCGCAATTCAGAATCCCCGTGAAAGGCGGCTCCCTCGCCGAGCATCCGCCACAGGACATCCACGTGAGCGTCCGCCACTCGATTCGCGGTCACACCATCGCCCCTCTCTGTCCGCTCGCGTCACCGAGGTTCGACAATCAGTTTGATGGCGGTGCGTTCTTCTCCGTCGATCACGATGTCGGTGAACGCAGGCACACAGATCAGGTCGACGCCGCTCGGCGCCACAAACCCGCGCGCGATAGCGACAGCCTTGACCGCCTGGTTCAACGCTCCGGCCCCGATGGCCTGAATCTCCGCGGAACCGTGTTCACGCAGCACTCCCGCGAGAGCCCCTGCCACAGAGTTCGGATTCGACTTTGCGGAAACCTTTAAGACGTCCACGCTCGGGCAACCTCCTTGAAAGACCTCGGGACTGGACTAGCACACTATATCGATATTCGCCGCCCCCCCGATTATTCCTTCGGCCGCAGCCACCCGCTCGACGTCAACCCGGCTCGCACAGGAAGATCCGCTCGATGGACCGCGCCCGGCCCGATTCGTCGTCCAGGTCCACCTCGACGGCGCAGAACTGACGCGGTCCGGTGGCCACCTGAAACCGCACCGGCATCTGCGTGCGCATCTTCCGCAGAACCAGATCCCGGTCCATACCGAGGATGCCGTCGCGTGGGCCGACCATTCCGACATCGGTGATATACGCCGTCCCTCCCGGCAGCACGCGCTCATCCGAAGTCGGCACGTGCGTGTGTGTCCCCACCACTGCGGACACCCGCCCGTCCAGGTGCCAACCCATGGCCAACTTCTCCGAGGTCGTCTCCGCGTGCATGTCCACCAGCACATGCCGGATATGCGAGTGAGCGGCGAGGATGCGATCCACCTCGCGAAACGGGCAATCCAACTGGCTGAGAAACGTGCGGCCCATC
The DNA here is from genome assembly GCF_000702485.1 of Alicyclobacillus macrosporangiidus CPP55. Taxonomy (GTDB): domain Bacteria; phylum Bacillota; class Bacilli; order Alicyclobacillales; family Alicyclobacillaceae; genus Alicyclobacillus_H; species Alicyclobacillus_H macrosporangiidus_B. The sequence goes on from NZ_JNIL01000001.1 coordinate 557,088, forward strand.
AGGTTGATGACGAGAAACGGCTTTCCCGCCACCTTGCACACCGTGTAACCCCGCCCTGGCGTTCCTTCCGGAAAATTGGCCGGCCGCACGATGCGTGCGTCCTCCTCCAGCAGAGCCTCGGTATCCTTCTGATCCCAAGTGTGATTGCCCATGGTGATGATCTCGACGCCGGCGTCGTACAACGCTTCGCAGGCCAACCGATTGATCCCGCGCCCATTCGTCGCGTTCTCCCCGTTGGCGACGACCAAGTCGATTCGCCGGGCGCGCAGCAGGCCCTTCAGGACCTCGCGCACGTAGTCCTGCCCCGGCTTTCCGACGATGTCGCCGATGAACAGTACTCTCACCTCTGCCCCTCCGCCCCGCCGAACCGGAAAAAATAGAGTAGCCCGGCGGCTACTCTATTTTGCGTATTCCACGGCTCTCGTTTCTCGAATGACAGTGACCTTGATCTGGCCAGGGTAATCCAGTTCGTTTTCAATCTTCTTGGAAATTTGCTTCGCCAGCCGAACCGACTCCGCATCGTCGACCAATTCCGGTTTGACGATGATGCGGATCTCCCGGCCGGCCTGAATGGCATAACACTTGTCGACCCCATCGAAGGATTCCGCGATGGACTCCAGCCGCTCGAGGCGTTTCATATAGATGTCGAGCGTCTCCCGGCGCGCCCCAGGGCGAGCCGCAGAAATCGCGTCCGCCGCCGCAACCAACACCGACACCGGGGAGGAGAATTCCACGTCACCGTGGTGCGCAGCGATGGCATTCACGACCACCGCATGCTCCTTGTACCGTTTGGCAAGGTCGACGCCGATCTCGACGTGGGAACCCTCCACCTCGTGCGTCACTGCCTTGCCGATGTCGTGCAGCAATCCTCCTCGCCGCGCGAGATTGACATCCAGGCCGAGCTCGGCCGCCATCAGGCCCGCCAGTTGGGCGACTTCCACGGAGTGCTTCAACACGTTCTGCCCGTAACTTGTCCGAAATTTCAAGCGCCCGACCAACTTGATGAGATCCGGATGGATCCCGTGCACACCCGCTTCGAACGCCGCCCGCTCGCCTTCCTCCCGGACCAGCTCGTCGATCTCGCGGCGGGATTTCTCCACCATCTCCTCGATGCGGGCCGGATGGATGCGGCCATCGGCGACCAGCCGTTCTAACGCAACGCGGGCGACCTCGCGGCGGACCGGATCGAAACCGGACAGGATGACCGCTTCAGGGGTATCGTCGATGATCAGGTCAATCCCGGTGAGCGTCTCCAGGGTCCTGATGTTACGGCCCTCCCGGCCGATGATGCGTCCCTTCATCTCATCGTTGGGGAGGTTGACCACCGAGACGGTGATCTCGGAGGTGTGGTCGGCGGCGCAACGTTGAATCGCGGTCGCGATGATGTCGCGCGCCTTCTTCTCCGCCTCCAGACGGGCCTGCTGTTCAATCTCCTTCATCAGAACAGCCGCGTCGTGGCGGCTCTCCTGCTCCACCTGGGAGAGGATGAGCTGCCTCGCCGCCTCTTGCGTCAGCCCGGAGATGCGTTCCAACTCCTCGATCTGGCGTTGATACAGCGCTTCAACCTCCGCCTGACGCTCCTCCAAGCGGCGCTCGGCGTCGCGCAGACTATCCGACTTGCGCTCGAGCGATTCCAGCTTTCGGTCCAGGGCTTCCTCCTTCTGCAGGATGCGCTTTTCCAACTTCTGAATCTCCGCCCGACGTTCCTTCAATTCCCGCTCCGCTTCCTGGCGGATGCGGTGCGCCTCTTCCTTCGCCTCCAACAACGCTTCCTTCTGCCTTGCTTCGATGTCTCGCTGCGCCGACTCGATGATCTGTAAAGCTCTCGCCTCGGCGGCGCCGATCTTCGATTCGGCCACCTGGCGCCGGACGACGTACCCGGCACCAAACCCGGCCAGCAGCGCCACCAACGCAATCACTAGCCACGCAAAGGCCTGCATAATGAAACTGCCTCCTTGCTCTCACCCTTGACGCAGTGGCGATCAGGGCAGGTCAAACGCCTTCGAGCTAGAGGCCGTAAATGATACGCATTTTCATTGTATCCGGCCGCGGCAATCATTGTCAAGAAAACAGATCGGGCAGGTCAAGATCCATCTCTCGCAAGACTTCGAGGATGAGGGATGTGGGGAAACCTTTCCGCTGCAGGTACGCGGCGAGGCGATGCCGAAGTCCGTCCGCAGACCGGGACGCGTGCTTTCTCACATACGCCTGAGCCAGCCTCCGCGCCGCCGCCCGCTCCCGTTCCCGCGCCTCCGGGTGGTCCACGACGAGCGCAGCATCCACCCGCCGCACACCGCTCTGCCGCAGCCGCCACGCCAACTCCCGGCGGCTCATCCGACCGCCGTTGAACTCGGCGTAGTCCCGTGCATAAGCCGCGTCGTCGACCAAACCTTGCGTGCGCAGATCTGCCACCACCCGCTGGGCTACCGCCTCCTCGACACCTCGCCGTGTGAGGTACGCGAGCACTTGCGCCTCTGTCCGCGGGCGGGCCTTCAGGTAAGACAGGGCCCGGTCACGCGCCGTCCCCGCCGCCGCACACCGCTCCAACGCGGCGACGTCGGCGTCCGTCAGCCTCATACCGGTGTGCCCCCCGAATTCCACCCAGTCTCGGAGCGGCACCATGAGCGGCTCCCGCTCGGCGAACACCACCCGGATCCAATGGAGGAGGCCCGGTGCCTCCTCCACCCGGATCACCGTGAAGCCCGCGTCATTCAAAATCGAACGCGTCCTCGTCCGGATCCGCCGACGTATCCGCCTTCCACGCGGCCCCGAGCTGGAAGGCCTCGCGGATCTTCTGTTCGATCTCATCCGCCAACTCCGGATGCTCTTTGAGGAACTGCTTCGCGTTCTCGCGCCCTTGGCCGAGCCGCTCTTCCCCGTACGAGTACCAAGCGCCGCTCTTCTGAATCACGTCGATCTCGGTGCCGATGTCGATCATGCTGCCTTCCCGAGAGATCCCCTCGCCGAACATGATGTCCACATCGGCCGTCTTGAACGGAGGCGCGACCTTGTTCTTGACGACCCGGATCTTGACTCGGTTTCCCACGACCTCGTTGCCCTGCTTGAGTGCCTCCGTGCGCCGCACCTCGAGACGGATGGTGGAGTAAAACTTGAGCGCCCGGCCCCCGGTCGTCGTCTCCGGATTGCCGAACATGACGCCGACTTTCTCTCGGATCTGGTTGATGAAGATGGCGATGGTCTTCGATTTGGAGATGGCTCCCGCCAGCTTGCGCAACGCCTGGGACATCAGCCGCGCCTGCAGGCCGACGTGGGAGTCACCCATGTCGCCCTCGAGCTCGCTCTTTGGCACCAACGCCGCGACGGAGTCGATCACGATGATCTCCACCGCCCCGCTGCGCACCAGCGCCTCCGCGATCTCCAGCGCCTGCTCGCCGGTGTCCGGCTGCGAAATCAACAGCTCGTCCGTGTTGACCCCGAGCTTCGCGGCGTACACCGGGTCGAGTGCGTGCTCCGCGTCGATGAACGCCGCCTGGCCGCCGCGCCGCTGCACCTCCGCCACCGCGTGCAGCGCCACCGTCGTCTTACCCGACGACTCCGGCCCGTAGATCTCGATGATCCGCCCGCGCGGATACCCGCCTGTTCCGAGGGCGATGTCGAGCGCGAGGGACCCGCTCGGCACCGTTTCGATATTCATGCTGGAGGACGCCTCGCCGAGGCGCATCACGGCTCCCTTGCCGAATTGCTTTTCAATCTGTTTCAGCGCCAAGTCCAATGCCGCGCGTCGATCGTTCATTTAGCACCATCCTCGTCCGGATTCATTCCCTGCGACCAATTCCATTCGTGATCTCGAGCCGCTTTCCTGCTTCCTATTGTATCAGGTTCAGAGATTCATGCAAACATATGTTCGTACGATGGGACGCGGCGCTCCGCTTCTGCTGCGCAAGCCGCTTCGCGCCGCGTCCCAACGCATCGCGAAGTGTCTTACGTAGCACAAACGGGATAAAACGCCCACCCACCACAAGCGAAGAAAATACCCGCTCCGCTTCGGGATCCGCTTCGCGCTGTGTGCCAAACCCTCGTCGCCCCAGGGGCGTTTCGCGAAGTGTCTTGCGCAGCACAAACGGAGCGAGACGCCCCTGGGGCATAAAAAAGGCGCCCCCTCGGAGAGAGGGCGCGTTGCGGCGGTACCTCCCGCCACAGGACCACGCCGCAAGACCGCATCCGATCCAGGTCAGCGGCGGCTGCGCGGCCTGGCCGGCTCCATATTCACCCGCATGCCGCCCCAGCGGCTCTGGCGCAGCGACTCGTAGACGAACGGTGCTGAATCCTGCTCGATCTCGACAAACGTGAACCGGTCGAAGATGTCGATCTTCCCGACCGCCTGGCCGGGTACGCCCGCCTCCTCCGAGATCATGCGCACCAAATCCCCCGGAGTGACCCGGTTGCTGCGCCCGATGTTGACGAAGAACCGCACCATCCCCGGTGTGGCGCCCGTGTCGCCGAAATCGTAGTCGGCCTCCTCGCGCTCCTCCAACTCCCCGGCGGAGGCCAGCTTCAGTGCGGCACAGGCGATGTCGACCGGATCGTGCTCGTCGATGATGCTGTCGAGGATGGCCCGGTAGTGGCCGAGGCCCCCGTTCTGGATGGTCTCAATGATGCGTTGCCGCCACATCTCGGCCTGCCGCTCGGCCACGTCCGCCAGGGACGGCACCTCGCGCGCGACCATGCGGGCCTTCGTCTCGCGCTGGATCTGCTTGAGCAGCTTGAACTCGCGCGGCGTGACCAGCGTGATCGCCAGACCACGCTTGCCCGCGCGGCCTGTCCGGCCGATGCGGTGCACGTACGACTCGGGGTCTTGCGGAATGTCGTAGTTGATGACGTGCGTCACGTTCTCCACGTCCAATCCGCGGGCGGCCACATCGGTCGCGACGAGCAGTTCAATCTCCCCGGTGCGGAACTTTTTCATCACGCGATCCCGCTGGGCCTGACTGAGGTCCCCGTGCAGCCCGTCGACCAGGTAGCCGCGCGCGATGAGCGCTTCCGTCAGCTCGTCGACGCCGCGCTTCGTCCGGCAGAAGACGATGCCGAGCTGCACCTCTTCACTGTCGATGATCCGGCACAGGCTCTCCAGTTTATTGCGCTCGAGCACCTTGTAGTAGACCTGGTCCGTCAGCGGCACCGTCACCTCGCCCCGGTTGACGGTCACGTGTTCCGGGTCGCGCATGTAGCGCAGCGCCAGCCGCTTGATGTCGTCCGTGAAGGTGGCGGAGAATAACAGCGTCTGCCGATCCGAAGGCGTCTCACCGAGGATGGCCTCGATGTCCTCGATGAACCCCATGTCGAGCATCTCGTCCGCCTCGTCCAGCACCACCATCCGCACGTGATCCAGTTTCAGCGTTCCGCGGTGGATGTGGTCGAGCACGCGCCCCGGCGTCCCGATGACAATCTGAACGCCCTGCTGGACCGCCCGGATCTGATGGCCGATGGACTGGCCGCCGTAGATGGGCAGCGTGCGAACCCGCTTGTACTTGCCGATCTTGCGAAACTCACCCGCCACTTGAATGGCCAGCTCGCGGGTCGGGGTGAGCACGAGCGCCTGAACGTGGCCCTCCGGACCCACCCGCTCGACCACCGGAATGCCGAACGCGGCCGTCTTTCCGGTGCCCGTCTGCGCTTGGCCGATGACGTCGCGCCCCTCCAATATCAACGGGATACAGGCCGCCTGAATCGGGGACGGCTCCTCGTATCCCATGTCGTCGATGGCTTGCTGTACCCGTTTGCTCAACGCAAAATCCGTAAATGTGGTCATGCTGTCACCTGTCCATTCCATTCAATTCGCGCCCGCGTGCGGTTCGTGGCCGGCCAACGCCTGCCACATCCGCCACAGCACCTGCTTGCTCGCGCGCAGGCGAATCTGTTCACGGGAACCGCGCAGCTGCAAGCGATGAACCTGCGTCCCGCCGGCTCCTGCCACCGCCACATACACCAATCCCACGGGCTTCTCCGGTGTCCCGCCATCCGGCCCTGCGATCCCGGTGGTGGCCATGCCCCAGTCTGCTCCGAACAATCGCCGGACGCCTTCGGCCATGGCGCGTGCCGTCTGCTCCGAGACGGCCCCGAACTCGGCCAGAGTCGCCTCCGGTACGCCCAACACCTGTTCCTTCACCCGGTTGTGGTAGGCCACCACGCCGCCGAGGTAGTATGCCGAGCTGCCGGGCACTCCCGTGATCATAGAGGAAAGACCTCCACCCGTGCAACTTTCCGCCACCGCCAGCGTCTCGCCGCGCATCCTCAGAAGTTTGCCGACGACGGAAGGCAGGGACTCGTCGTCGACCCCGTAGATGTACCGTGAGAACCGCTGCCGAAGCTCCTTCTCCACTTCCGCGATGCGCGCTCGGGCCTCCGCCTCGTCCGGCGCGCTGGCCGTGATACGCAAAAGCATCTCCCCCTCTCCCGCCAAGGGAGCCACGGTCGGGTTGGCCTGCGCCAGCAGGTGCGGAATCTGTTCGTCGACATCCGATTCCCCGATGCCGCAGAAGTGCAACACGCGCGAGATGAGCACTTGCTCGTGGGGAAACAGATGGCGCAGCCGGGGCAACACATCCTTGCGCAACATGGGCACCATCTCGAGGGGCGGCCCCGGGAGCAGGAAGTAGTGTACGCCACCTGCCTCGATGTACAAGCCCGGCGCGGTCCCGTTTGGATTCGCGATCAGCTCACCGCCTTCGATGCAAAGGGCCTGCTTGCGGTTTTCTTCCGGCATTTTGCGCTGCCTGGACCGGAAGTACGCCTCAATCTGGCGCAGCGCATCCTCCGACATCACCAGCCTGCGGCCGAGAAATTGCGCGAGCGCCTCCTTCGTCAGATCGTCGGCGGTCGGACCGAGCCCGCCGGTGACCACCACGACGTTCGATCGCGAGGCGGCGACGCGGAAAGCTTCGACGATTCGGCCCAAGTTGTCACCCACGGCGCTGTGGTGATAAATAAAAAAGCCGTTGTTCGCAAACTCCAACGACACCGTGCGGGCATGGCTGTTGGCGATTTGGCCGAGCAGGATCTCCGTCCCGACGGCCAAGTGCTCACCCCGGCAAGTCTCGCTCATCTGCACACCGCTCCCCTGGCATCCAGGGCGCCGTCAGGCGTCCATCTGGATGACGTGCTTGTTTTTGATGAAGTAATCGACCCCGGACGCGAGGGTCATGATCACCATCGCATACACGGCCAGCGTGTCGAACGGAAACCCGATGACGGAGAAGGGGAAGTTGTTGATGATCAACGCGACCATCGCGACCACCTGAGTCGCCGTCTTCCACTTCGCAAGACGGCTGGCGGCGATCACGATGCCCTCCGCCGCGGCCACCAGGCGCAGCCCGGTGACGGCGAACTCGCGACTGATGATGAGGATGGCCACCCAAGCCGACAGGCGCTGCATCTCCACCAGGCTGATGAGCACCGCCGAGATCAGCAGCTTGTCGGCCAGCGGATCGAGGAATTTACCAAAGTTGGTCACCAGTTTCCGCTTGCGCGCGATGTACCCGTCCAGCCCGTCGGTGGTCGCGGCGATGATGAACACCAATGCCGCAATTATCTCGCTGCCGGTGGTGGTCCGATGGTTGATGGTGACGGTCCAAAAATTGAAACGCACCAACAGCGTGAACACCACCACAGGGACCAAGAAAATTCTGGCTAGCGTGATGCGGTTAGCCAGATTCAATGAGAACACTCCTCATTCGGCGAAGAGATCGGAGATTTGCGGCCATCCACGCCATTCATCCTCCTGCCGCCGAGTCCGAATCTCCAACAGTATAGCCCACCTGGAAAACCCATGTCAAAGCCGGACGCCTAGCCGCGGTAGTTCGTGAACTGCAGCGGCACCGGGAGGTCGGCCTCGCGCAGCGTGCGGATGACCGCCTGCAGATCGTCCCGGCTCTTTCCGGAGACGCGCAGCTGATCGCCTTGGATGGACACCTGCACCTTCAATTTGGTATCCTTCACCAGCTTCGTGATCTGCTTCGCGACGTCCTGCTCGATGCCCTGCTGCAACCGCACCGCCTGGCGTACCGTCCCGCCTGCGGCCGGCTCAATCTTGCCGGGCCTCAGCGCCTTCAAGGACACGCCGCGCTTGACCAGCTTGGATTCCAAAACATCCCGCAGGGCGTTCAGCTTGTACTCGTCGTCCGACAGAAGCGTGATCACGCCTTTGCCGTCGAACTCGATGTCACTTTTGCTCCCCTTGAAATCAAACCGCGTCGAGATCTCCTTGAGGGCCTGCTGGACCGCGTTCTGCACCTCCTGCAGGTCGACCTCGGAGACGACGTCGAAGGAAGCTTCCTTCGCCATTACACAACCTCCTCATCCCAGCACCTTCATCGCGATGCCTTCCGGTCAGTCCTGTCCCCGGACGATGACCACGTCGATGGCGTCCTTCGTGTCAGGCAGTGCCAACGGCTGCCCATTGAGCGTCAACGTCACTCCCGGCACGAAGCCGACCCGGATGCGGATCTGCTGCGACCCTTGCCAAGTCCGCGACTGTCCGACGGGGATGGTGTCGCTCGGGTCTACCACCTGTCCATCTACCGTGGCGCGCACCCAACACGCCCCCGTACTCGCCGTCAACTGGGCGACCATCGGTCCTGTGGTGCTGACCACATAGGTTTGTTGGTGGTTGCTGAATGTCTGGCCGACCACACGCAGCTCCGGTTGTCCAGCCGTACCTCCGCCGGCCGCGTTCGTCGTGTTCCCCGTCGGATTGGGCGAGCCGCTGCCAACCACCGTGTTGCCCGCCGAATTGCCGACCGGTCCCGCCGCGTTTTGGACCGCGTTCCCGCCCGATCCGGACGTCACTCCGCCCCGTACCGCCGCCTCGTTCGCTCCGGCACCGGTGGTCCCGCGCCCGGGCCTCTCCAAATACCACCATGCGCCCGCCAACCCGGCCAGAACGGCCACCACCGCCACCGCCTGTCCTGCGGCGTTCCATCCCCATCCACTGCGGGATGTGCGGGCTCGGCCTCGGCCCCGCCATTCCGCCTGACCGCTGCGGGCGACCGGCCGCAGGTCTTGGCGCCTTTGCCGGGACGGCGCTCGGCTCGCCACAGATCGGCCACGGCCTCTCTCCGCAGCAGGCGTATCCGGAATGGCCGGGTCCGGCGCCGGTACCTGCACCCCCGGGGCCCCCGCCGTTCCCGATCCGGCTCTGCAACCACATGGGCAGGGCGGACATCCGGGCTGGGCGACGGGGCCTCGGCAGGCGAGTCCCTGTTCACAGAAGAAACGGGATCGGTGGACATCTCCTCCGCGGGGCCATCGACGTACGCCTCCAGGAGCTGCCGCCCGTCCAACCCCACCGCCTCCGCGTAGCTGCGCACAAATCCGCGCGCATACACATCGCCCGGGAGAATGCTCCAATCACCGGATTCGAGCGCCTCCAGATACCGTTTGCGGATCTTCGTGGCCGCCTGCAGTTCGTCCAGTCCGATGCCCAGGCGGAGTCGCTGCTCCCGCAGCTGGACGCCCAAAGCACGCAAGTCGCGCATTCCGCAACCCTCCTGTTTCCCTTATGGCAGGTCCGGCCGGCAGCCGGTCACTCCCCGTTCCAGCGCGCTGCCTCCTGTTCGTACGCCTCATACTGGATCGCCTCGTCGGGATCCCGTCGCAGCTCTATCAATAAGTCGAACACATTCCACCCAAAGTGGGAATGGCGGACAAAGATGTCCGGGTGTTCGATGACAATCGGAGCCGGCAGCCCCATCACCTCATCGACCAGTGCCAGGTGGCGTTCGTCACCGCGCAAAGTGGATACCGCGCCGTCGATGATGTACACGAATTGATCGGACATCAGCTCGTCATGACCCAGCTCCCGCAGCATCGTCTGTCGCAGCAGAGTTGAAGAGATGAAGGTCCACCGCTTGTTGGCGTAGACGCTGGCGGCGACAATCGACTCCGTCTTGCCTACGCGGGGTTGTCCTCGCATCCCAATGACCTGGCGGCCGGGGCGCTTTAACAGCTCCCCCAGGAAGTCGACGAGGATGCCCAGCTCATCCCGCACGAACCGATACGTACGCGCCTCCGTGTCGCTGCGTTCGATGATCCGGCCGTGCCGCAGCGCGATGCGATCCCGCAAGGTCGGCGTGCGCAAGACTGCCAGATCGACGTCGTCCATCACCTGGAGCATCGTGCGCAAGACTTCAATACTTTCCGGGCGCCGCGTGCGAAGCAGGAAGCCCCGGCCGTGCTCCGATACACCGCCCAACTGCAGGATGTTAAATCCCAGCATCCCGAGCAGCGACGCGATGTCCCCGAGCAACCCGGGCCTGTCCCGCTTGATGTGATATTGGAAATACACCTCGATGCACGGTTGCTCGCCTCCCTCCGGCACCAAACGCACCACGGCCCCTTTCCAATAGTTTTCCAACCCCTCAACGCTTCATGCGATCCCGGAACCGACGACAGCGGCCCACTGGGCGCGCAGTTGGACGGGCAACTGCCCCCAAGCCGCACTCGGATTGAGGGAACCCGCCTCCAGGGACAGTTCCACGCTGCTGACCGACGCCTGCACCCCCGCGGGGACAAGGTTTGGATCGAGTTTTGTGAATGGAGACTGTCTGACGGACCGTACGCCGCCGCGCCAGTGACCACTTGCGTACGCCGATAAGTCACCGGCGACTGACGCCGCCCCTGGGGCCGCCGGGACGCCGGCCAGTCCGGAGAGGCCTGGTTGCGGGCAGAGTGACAATACCAAGATCCCCTGGGCACGGAGCGTGGACCACTCGGCGGGCGTCAGGGGCCTCGGCGTCACAATGACCTTCGGCAGAGGTGCCGGCCCTGCCGCCGAGTCCATCGCCGTGAGGGCCGTGACCGGTTTCAGCTGTACGGTTGTGTTGGCGCCGTACAGCCCGGCCAGGGCGGCGGTGATGACCTCCTTGCCCACCGCAGCAGACCCGTCCGCGACCCAGCCCACCGTGGCGACGGGCTGGAACGCAGCCAACTGTCCGGCCGCCCACCCCAAGCTGTAAGCAGCATCGCCAAGGTCAACCACGACTTGCGCCACGTGATCGGCTTGGTCCGCTTGGGGGACCCCTCCCACCCATTCGAAGCGGACGTTCGCATGGCCATTTGCCGCCGACCGCGCTTCTTGGGAGGGACCATCGGGATCGACCACCACGACCAGGCCCACGCGCGCCTGGTTCAGTACCTGGTCCAGCGTGTGCCGCAAAGATCCAGACGAGACACGCGCCACTTGTGTGACAAGCCCCGGTGAAGTCAATACCGGATTCAAATCTTGGTCCGACCAGTGCGGGAGATTCCCCACCACCACCACTTCGGCGGCCGGCTTCTCGTGCATGGGGCGCATGCTGGCGAGGTCGGGTGCCCCGCATGCGGACACGCCGAAGCAGGCGGCAAGCGCCAGGACCCACCGCTTCCAGGTGTGTGCATCCAGCAAGATCGCGTCTCCTGTTCTGTGTAGCAGGGGAGCGCTCGGGCTCACCCGATTCGTCTTTTCTATTGTATCACGGACTCGTACACAACGGACTTGCCTTTCATCCAGAAACCGCCGATAATAACGGCGAGGGGTGGGGAACCGATGAGAGATTTGAGCGGAGAGCACCTGTCGGTCGCGAAGGCGCTGTATCAACTGGATTTTTACCTCCAAACGCTCGAACTTCCCTTCACGGTGCGGGACCTGTATCGGAGCGCCTACGAACGGCGCCGCGGTGACCGATACGACGACCGCTGGTTGGACCACCTGGCTGAAAACCCGGATGTGGCACAATCCTTGGACGAACCGTTCACCACGAGCACCATCGTCGAGACCTTGATGCGCACCGGCCACGAGCCGATTGTCCGCGCCCTCGTGCGCGAGGTGCGCCGGGCCGATATCCGATACGTGCAGGCATACTTGATGGGGACGCCGCGAAGGCGGTGAAACGAAGGGCAGCGGAAGCCGCTGCCCTTTCGCTTGCGCGCCTTGAGGGACGCGCGCCGTTCTGGCCCCCTCACGATCCCTGAATGTCTCCCTCTGCCTCCGGCGGGGTGGTGACGAACTGCGCCCAGCTGTCGTCCGCCCCCTCTCCCGTCCGGACAGGCAGGGATTGCAGTGCCTTCAGAAAGGCACCCGGCGCGGTTGTGGCCGACACATCGAGTTTCCGGTAGGCGTCCCGGCCGAGGTCCGCGCCGCCCACCAGCTGTCCGCCGGCCATGAAATACACCTGGGCATCGACGATGTCCGCCCCTGCGCCGTACACCCCTTGGAAATACAACTGTGCGAGATTCGCCATCTGGGATTCGGCCGCCGCCGCGGCGGACGCGTCCACCCCGAGTTCTACCTGCGCCGACACCGTGTAGCCGCCTGACGCGTTCGGCAGCACCACCAACTCATCCAGTCCCGACACGGGCGCAACGGAGCGGGCCACCGTCTGGACCACGTTGTCGGGCACGTCCATGCCCGCTGTCGCGGCAGGGGATCCCACCGCCCCGCCTGGCCAGTCCGTCCGTCCGTCTCCGAGCTCCGCCGCCAGCCCGCCAGCGCACACCCCGTAGATCGCCGAGAGAACACCCACCCAAGCCAGCGGAGGGAGGAGGTCGGCCAGCCGAAAGGTTCTCATGGTCATCGACTCCTTGGACAGACTGGTACAGCCTATGTGCCCAAGGCGTGAAAGATTCCGGTGTGCCACCCCGTTTCAATGGCTCCGTCCGCCGCGCATGCCCTCTTTGAAGCGCTGCCACTCCTCTGCTGTGATCAACACCTCGCGCGGCTTGCTGCCCTCAAACGGCCCGACCAATCCGCGCTGCTCCATCTGGTCCACAATGCGCGCCGCCCGGGAATACCCGACCCGGAACCGGCGCTGGATCATCGACACCGAAGCCTGCCCCGTGTCGACGACGAGATCGACCGCGTCGAAGAACAATTCGTCCAAGTCGTCCGCGGAGGTTGTATCGGAAGCCTCTTCGTCACGGTTGAGGTCCACAGTGTATACCGCCTGCTGCTGGGATTTCACATATTCCACCAACTGCTCGATCTCGCTCTCCGATACGTACGCTCCCTGCACCCGCACCGGCTTGGACGCACCCACCGGCAGGTAGAGCATGTCCCCTCGGCCGAGCAGTTTCTCGGCGCCGCCGCCGTCGAGGATGGTGCGCGAGTCGGCCATCGACGAGACGGCGAACGCGATGCGGCTCGGGATGTTGGCCTTGATGACACCGGTGATCACGTCCACCGACGGCCGCTGCGTGGCGACAATCAGGTGGATTCCGGCCGCCCGCGCCATCTGCGCGATGCGGCAGATGGCGTCCTCCACCTCTCCCGGGGCGACCATCATCAGATCGGCCAGCTCGTCGATGATGACGACAATATACGGCAGGGCGTCCTCCCCGTCCGCCCGCAGCATCTGATTGTACCGCTCCAGGTCCCGCGCGCCCCGCTCGGCGAACAGCCTGTAGCGGTTTTCCATCTCCTCGACCACCCGCTTCAAGGCGTAGGCCGCCCTGCGCGGGTCGGTGACCACGGGGGCCATCAGATGCGGGATGCCGTTGTACCCGCTCAATTCCACCATCTTGGGATCGATCATCAAAAACTTGACCTCGTGCGGCTTGGCCTTGACGAGGATCGAAGCGATGATCCCATTGATGCAGACGCTTTTCCCAGACCCCGTCGCACCCGCCACGAGCAGGTGCGGCATCTTCTGCAGGTCGCCGACAATGGGCGCACCCGAGATGTCGCGGCCGAGCGCCAAGGCGAGTTTCGAGTCCTCCTCTTGGAACTCGGGTGACTCCAACACCTCGCGCAGCGTGACGATGGAGATCTCGTCATTCGGGACCTCGATGCCGATGACCGGTTTGCCCGGCACCGGCGCTTCGATGCGGATGTCACGCGCCGCCAGGGCCAGCGCGATGTCGTCGGCGAGGCTGAGAATGCGGGAGACCTTCACGCCGACGGCGGGTTGGATCTCATAGCGGGTGACCGCCGGCCCGCGGCTGATCTCCAGCACCCGGGCTTGGACGCCAAAGCTCTCAAAGGTGGCCTCCAGCTTCCGGGCGTTCTCCTGCGCCTCGCGGTGATCGAACCCGCCCTTCGGCATCGCGGGCAGCGCGAACAGGCGCAGGGGTGGCAATTGATAATGGTCGTCGCGGACCGGAACCCCGATGGGATACGATTCCGGCGCGGACCTGCGGCGCACCTCCTCCTTGACCGGCGCCGCGCGCTCCGGGAACCGGGCCACCAGTTGATTGCCCACCTGCTCTACGGTGACGACGTCGCTTTCCCGCGCATGCTTCTGCCACTGTGCCGAGAAGTCCCGGACGATGGGCCGCTCCTCTTCCTCCTTCGATCCGCCGGCGCTCTCGACGACCTCCCCGTCGACAATCAGTTCGGGCTTGCGGCGCCCCCGCCGGCCTGGCGGGGCGCTGCCGGATTCGGCCCCAGCCTCCTTCTTCGGCTCCTCAGGGTCCGGTCCAAACAGCACGTCGATGTACTGCTTGCTGCCCTTCCACAGCGCCTCCAACCGTCGCTCCATCCAGCGCGTCCCCTGTTGCAGACCAGCCACCAGCGATCGCTGAGTGACGAGCGCGGCGCCGACCAGGCCGCTGACCGAGAGCACCAAAACCGTGCCCAGGTCGGAGAAGAGACGGTGACACAGGGCGAACACGGCGGCCCCCACCAATCCTCCCCCTGCTTGCACGGAAGCGGACGGGATCTGCGTCCTGCCCAGAACCACGTCTCGCATCTCGTCGACGGCCGCCAAGGTGACTTGCCAGATCTGGACCTGATGGTCCGGGTACATGGCAGCCACACTCTGATAGAGGTCGAACTCCATGGCGGTCAACCAGACGATGAACAAGATGAGCAGCCCCATGTGGCGGTGATGCCACGGAAACGGAGTACGCTGGACCATCATGTAAATGGCCGCGTAGCCGAGAAACACAGGGACGAGGAAGCTCCACGAACCCGCCAGGTAGATAAAGGCCACGTCGAGATACCGCCCGACCAGACCGAGGCGGCCCAAGGCCAGGGCGCTCAACGTCAACAGCGCCATGCCGACCAGTTCGAATTCCAACACACGCTTCTGATGCTGCTTTTTTCCCATGCCAAAAGGATTCGAGACCGGGGGGCCACTTTCCTGCCCACCCGTTCCAGACCATCGGCAGGTTCAGGGCCTCGGTCCAGGCGTCCCCGACGGTGGATAGGGCAGAATGGAACCCGGCTGCCAATCGGGGCGCAGGTAATCCTGCGGATTCGGGCTGATGAGCCGTTCCACACGCGCTTGCCCCCGGCCGAGGGGGGTGACCACCATCCGAGCGCCCCCCAGCTCAATCTCCTCCGTCTCCGGCGACCTGCCCGGCTGCCCGAAGACCCACTCCGGCGGCACGATGGTCCACAGGGTGCTCATTGTACCACCCGCTCCGCCGGAGCCCGTTGCTGCCGATACCGGTCAATCATCTCCGACAGCTTTTTCATGGCCTCGCCCAACCCGCCGACCTGGTCGATCAATCCGTATCGGACTGCGTCCCGCCCCACGACGGTCGTCCCGATATCCCGCGCCATCTCCCCGGTGTTGAGCATCAGTTCACGGAATTTCTCCTCGGAGATGTTGGAGTGTTCGACGACGAACCGCGTCACGCGCTCCTGCATGCGCTCCAGGTACTCGAAGGACTGCGGCACCCCGATGACCATGCCGGTCAGACGGATCGGGTGAATCGTCATCGAGGCGGTCTCGGCGATAAATGAATAGTCGGCGCTGACTGCGATGGGAACGCCGATGCTGTGTCCCCCTCCCAAGACCAGGGATACGGTGGGTTTGCTCAGGCTCGCCACCATCTCGGCGATCGCCAGCCCCGCCTCCACGTCTCCGCCCACCGTGTTGAGGACAATCAAAAGTCCTTCGATCTGATCATTCTGTTCGACTGCGACCAGTTGAGGAATGACGTGTTCGTATTTGGTGGTCTTGTTCTGTGGAGGCAGGGCCATATGCCCTTCGACCTGCCCGATGATGGTGAGGCAATACACGTTGGAAGCGGCCTGCACCGGATTGGTCTGGCCGAGTGACTCCACATTCTGCGCCACGCTGGGGGGAGCGGGCGTCTGGGCGTCGGGGTTCTGCGGGCTTTCCGTCTGGTTTGCCATCCTCGTCTGAGTCCTCCCGTTCCCGTCTCCGCCCGGGTGCGGCATGTGCGGAGACGTCGTACTTCGGGTTTGTCTCGCCTTAGTATGGGTTCCGCACTCCCCTGCCATGCGAGGCTTCCCCGGGGAGACCCGTGTGACGAGCCAGGTGACGGGTTCAGAGAGCCCATACCGCCCGGAGCATCCCTGGAACAGCATGTAAAAATAGCCGGGACGGGAGCGGTACACCCGCACCCGTCCCGGCACATCACGCTGTGCGCCCTGTCCTGCTCAGGCCTCCATGATGATGGGCAGGATCATCGGGCGGCGCCGTGTTTGGTCGAACAGGTAGCGCCCCAACGTATCCCGGACGGCCGTCTTCAACGACGACCACTCGCTGATGTTGTCCGCCACCATACGGGTGAGCGTCGACTCCACCAATCGTGTGGCCTCGTCCAGCAGCGCCTCGGACTCCCGCACGTACACGAATCCCCGCGAGATGATGTCTGGCCCGGACAACACCTGGCCCGTCTCCTTGGAGAGCGTGACCACGACGACCAGGATGCCGTCCTGGGACAACAACTTGCGATCGCGAAGGACGATGTTCCCCACGTCCCCGACGCCCAGTCCGTCAATCATCACGGTCCCGGCCGTCACCTTGGCGCCCAATCGCGCGTGGCCATTTTCAATCTCGACCACATCGCCGAGATCGAGCACGAAGATGTTCTCCTCCGGGACGCCGACTTCCAGCGCCAGACGGGCGTGCGTCATCTGCATGCGGTACTCACCATGCACGGGCAAAAAGTATTTCGGTCGAGTCAGGTTGAGCATCAGCTTCAATTCTTCCTGGCTCCCGTGCCCGGATACGTGGACCCCGCGGTAGATCACGTTCGCTCCAGCCCGAAAGAGCTGGTCGATGGTCCGCGCGACGTACTTCTCGTTGCCCGGAATAGGGGAACTGGCGAGCACCACGGTGTCCCCGGGGACGATGTCGATCTTCCGATGGGCGCCGCGCGCCATCCGGGTCAAGGCGGACATCGGCTCTCCCTGGCTGCCGGTGCACAGCACCACGACTTTCTCCGGCGCCATCTTGCCGATGTCCTCCACGTCCACCATGGTACCTGGGCGGACATGCAGATAGCCCAACTGCACCGCGATGTGAATGTTGTTCACCATACTGCGCCCGACGATCGCCACCTTGCGGCCGTGCCGCTCTGCGGCCTCAATCACCTGCTGCATCCGGTGAATGTTGGAAGCAAACGTCGCCAGAATGACCCGGCCGGGCGCCTGCGCGACGATGTCGTCAATCACCTTGCCGACCGTTCGTTCGGACGGCGTAAACCCTTCGCGTTCCGCGTTGGTGCTGTCCGCCACCAGTGCCAACACGCCCTCGTTGCCATACGCGGCCAGTTTATGCAGGTCGGCCGGTCGGCCGTCCACCGGCGTATGGTCGAATTTGAAGTCACCGGTGTGTACCACCAGGCCTTCCGGCGTTCGAATGGCGAAGCCGCCCGTGTCTGGAATGCTGTGATTGTTGTAGAAGAAGGACACTTCAAACGCACCGACACGCACCTGGCTGTTCCCGTCCATACGGACCAGCTTCGCGGAATCCAAGAGACCGTGTTCGCGCAGCTTGTTCTCGACCAGCCCCAGGGTCAATCTCGTCCCGTACACCGGCACATTGATGCTCTTCAGGACGTAGGGCAAGCCACCGATGTGATCCTCGTGTCCGTGGGTGAGAAAGATGGCCCGGACCTTTTCTCGGTGTTCTAACAGATACGCAATGTCCGGGATGACCGCATCAATTCCAAGCATTTCTTCTTCAGGAAATTTTAAACCCGCATCGACCACAATGATGTCTTCCCCGTACCGGTAGGCCGTCATGTTCTTGCCAATCTCGCCGACGCCTCCCAGCGGGATGATGGAGAGTTTCGGTTTTCCTCTTGCCAAATTTGCACCTCCGTTCGGCACACTGCGCTGAGGCAGTACCGTGCCGCCTGTCCAAAAATTACAATGACGCCGTTGCGACGCCTCAAAAAAGCCAAAAAAGAGACACTTTTGGCTTTTTGCGCGAATAACAGGCTTATTTGTCCACGTCTTGCCCCGTCTCCACTCGGCGCAAGCACGCAGATTGTCCCCGTTCACGCGATCCAGCGATGATGACCGAAGTTTGGTATCAAGCCGCACCCGTCACTGTGCCTCTATTATACTCGCAATTGAGCCGCACTACAACTCACCTCGAACCGAACAGACCGTCCACCCGACACACCGCGGCACCCTCGAGCCTTCGAGCGCAAAAGCGCGGCGGCTCCGGTGGTTTCCCACCGCAGCCGCCGCGCTTCTGAAATGATTCCTTGTACCGGTGTCCGCGCCTGGGCACCGCCTCGAATCCCGCTCACACCGTATATTTGCCAAGCCGACTCAGCTCGCGCCGCAATTCCTCGACCACGGAGTCCGGAGCCTCCACCAACGGGAGTCGGACCCCACCGCCGGGCAGCCCAAGCAAACGAAGGGCTGCCTTTAGCGGCGCAGGGCTCGTGACGCGGAACAGGGCCTCGAAGACCGGAAGCAGGCGATTCGCCCAGTCGCGGGCGGTCGCCGTATCGCCCGACACGAACGCGTCGATCATCGCCCGCATCTCCGGGCCCACCACGTGCGACGCCACGCTGACGACGCCGTATCCGCCGACAGCCATCATCGGCAGCGTGAACTTGTCGTCGCCGCTGTACAAGATGAGGTCATCCGGCTTTTCGGCCGCCAACCGCAGGATGTGTGAGAAATTCCCGCTCGCTTCCTTCACCGAGGTGATGTTCGGCACCTGAGCCAGCCGCAGCATCGTGTCGACCTCGATGTTCACCCCCGTCCGCGACGGGATGTTGTACACCATCACCGGCAGGTCCACCGCCTCGGCGATGGCCGAAAAATGGGCGTACAACCCCTCCTGGGTCGGACGGTTGTAATAGGGCGACACCAGCAAGAGGCCATCCACACCGAGAGCCTGCGCTTCCCGGCTCAGTGCGATGGAACCGGTGGTGTCGTTGCTCCCGGTGCCCGCGATGACCGGCACACGGCCGTCCGCAGCGCGGACCGTCCACTCAAACACCTTCAACTTCTCTTCATGGCTGAGCGTCGGTGACTCCCCAGTCGTGCCGCAGGCGACGATCGCCGTCGTCCCGGTCGCAATCAGGTGGTCGACCAACGACTTCAGTCCGCTCTCGTCCAGCGACCCGTCCGGCTTGAACGGGGTCGCCATCGCAGTGACGAGCCTGCCGAAATCCAATTCGGCCATCTCCTTTCGAATTCCTGGCCTGGTTACTGGTTCAGTTCGAAGGCCCGGTGCAGAGCGCGAACCGCCCGCTCCATATCCGGCCGGCGGACCAAACACCAGATCGTGGTATGAGAGTCGGCCGACTGCAAGATGTCCACGCCCTCCGCCTCCAGTGCGCTGACGATCTTCGCCATGATCCCCGGCACCCCCGCGATCCCGGCGCCGACGACGGCCACGCGCGCGCAGTCGGGGACGATCCGTGGTTCGATGCCGAGCTCCCGCACAATCGCGATCGCGGCGTCCGCGTCCCGCTCCGGTACCGTGTACGCGACCCGGTCCTGGCTCACGTAGATGAAGTCAAGGCTGATCCCACGGCGGGCTGTCTCGACAAAAATGCGGCCGTATGGAAGCTCCGGGCCATCCATCACCAGCTGTGCAAATGCAGCCGCCTGCGTGACACCGGTCACCAACCGGTCGGACAACGCCCCCGACTCCAACGCGGTGGTCGCGCTCGTCACCAAAGTGCCCTCGTCCTCTGAATGAGTGCTGCGCACGCGGATGGGCACGTTTTTCTGCATCGCGATCTCGACGGCACGCGGGTGAATCACCTTGGCGCCCTGGTAGGCCAGGTTGCAGATCTCCGTGTACGTCACGCGCCGCAGGCGGCGGGCGTCCTCCACAATCCGCGGATCCGCCGTCATGATGCCGTCCACGTCCGTGAAGATGTCCACGTATTCCGCCCCGAGTGCAACGCCCAGCGCGGTGGCCGTCGTGTCACTGCCGCCCCGCCCGAGTGTGGTCACATCACCGTCCAGGGTCACGCCTTGAAATCCGGTGACGACGACCACGCATCCCTGTTCCAACGCTTCCAGAATCCGATCTGGGCGGACCTCCAGGATGCGGGCGTCTCCGTACTGGTTGTTGGTGACGATCCCCGCCTGCGCGCCTGTCAGTACGCTCACCTCGTGGCCGCGGGAGCGCAGGAGGCTGGCGAATACCACCGCGGAGATCGTCTCCCCGCAGGACATCAGGATGTCGAGTTCCCGTTTCGCCACCGCGTCGGTCTCATCCAACGCACCGAGCAGTGTGTCGGTCGCGTACGGGTCCCCTTTCCTGCCCATCGCCGAGACCACCACCACCACGCGGTATCCTTCCGCCAGCGCGCGCTCCACGTGCTGGACAGCAGCCAATCGGCTCTCGCGGGAGGCGACGGAGGTACCCCCGAACTTCTGCACCAATATCCTCATGGTTCCCCCTCCTTGCTTCCGCCATCGCCGCCGCGCCTGTCACACTCCCCGAATCAGCAGCTCGGCGATCTGCACCGCGTTCCAGGCAGCACCCTTCAGCAGATTGTCGGCGACCACGAACATCATGACGGCGTGATCGTCCGCGAGGTCTTGGCGGATGCGCCCGACGTACGTCTCCCCCGTTCCGGCCGCCATCAGCGGATGCGGGTACAAAGCCTGCGCCGGATCATCGACGACCACCACCCCGGGGGCACCTTGGAGGCGCGCCCGGACCTCCGCGGCCGACACGGGCCGGGCGAATCGCACGCGCACGGCCTCTGAGTGCCCGTATACCACAGGTACCCGCACCGCCGTCGGGCTCACTCGCAGCTCGGGCAGCTCCAGGATCTTACGCGATTCGTTGACAAGCTTCATTTCTTCTTTTGTGTAGTTGTTGTCAAGAAAGACGTCGCACTGCGGCAGGACATTGAAAGCCATCCGGTAGTGCTGCGGCTGGCTGGCCAACGGGAACAGCGTCGTGTGCTGCGGATCGCCGCTCTCCGTCTCGGCCATCAATGCGTCGATCGCCTTCTGCCCCATGCCGCTGACCGCCTGATAGGTGGAGACGGTGACATGGTCCAGGCCCAGCTCGGCCAACGGTTTCAACGCCACGACCAGCTGGATGGTGGAGCAGTTCGGATTCGCGATGATGCCCTGGTGCCGGGCGACGGCGTGGGGATTGACCTCGGGCACCACCAGGGGCACGTCATCGTGCATCCGAAACGCGCTGCTGTTGTCTACCACCACGGCGCCCTGGCGGACCGCCATCGGCGCGAATACCTGACTGGCAGAGGCCCCGGCGCTGAACAGCGCGATGTCGATGCCCTCGAAGGCCGCTTCCTCCGCAGCCTGAACCGTGTAGGACCGGCCGCGGAAGGACAGGGTCTGGCCGGCCGAACGAGGCGAAGCCAGCAGACGAAGTTCCCCGACCGGGAAATTCCGCCGCTCCAATGTCTCCAGCATGGCCCGTCCCACGGCGCCCGTGGCACCCAGCACCGCAACGTTGTATGTGTCCTTCTTTTGCATGCGCCAATCTCCTTCACTGGTTGAGTCGGTGAGGCCACTCACGGGCGCGCCTCGCGCCAACGCTCGATGAGCAGCGGTTGAAGCTGGCGCTTTTCCAGCGCTGCCTCGCAGGTGGCAGGGATGAGAGACATCAACGAAACCAGCGAATTCATTTTAACATGCGGCGCATCCTGCCCAAACGGAACGAAGAAAATATTTTTCATGTTGATCAGTTTGGCGATGTTGAATAGATTGAGCCCCAGCCCGTCATTCGTCGAGATGGCGATGACGACCGGCCGATCGTTGCGCATGGTCGCCTTGGCGGCCATCAGCACAGCCGAGTCTGTGGCGGCATTCGCCAACCGGCTCAGGGTGTTGCCGGTGCATGGCGCGATCACCAGACAGTCGAGCAGCTTCGATGGTCCCAGTGGCTCCGCCTCCGGGATGGTGGTGATGGCCTTCCTACCTGTCACTTCCTCAATTTTCTTGGCCCACGCTCCCGCTTCTCCGAAACGGGTGCTCACTTCCAGAACGGTGTTGGAGAAGATCGGCACGACCTGCACACCCATTTCGACGAGGCGCCTGATCTCCGGGAATACCTCTTCATACGTGCAGTGCGATCCGGTTACGGCGAAGCCGATGGTCTTCCCTTTCAACTCCATGATGTTCCCTCCCACAGGATTCAGCATGACCGTCAGCCGTTCTCTGACGCGAGGATGCGGCAAAGGGTGTCGGCGATGATGCGGCCGGCGGTCTTGGGCGCGACGAGGCCCGGCAGGCTCGGCGCCAGAATGGCTTTCATGCCGCGCCGCTCTGCATAGCGAAAGTCGGTGCCGCCGGGTTTCGAGGCGATGTCGATGATCACACATTCCTTGGGCACGTGCGCCAGTACGGCGGCCGTGAGAATGAGGTCGGGGACCGTGTTGAAAATCACGTCCACATCCGTGAGGGCTTCGACCAGACGGCGAATGTCCACGGGCTGAAGGCCCATCTCCCGGATGCGCGCCACGTGCGCCGGATTGCGCGCCGCCACGCGGACCTTTGCCCCCAGCGCAGCGAGGGTTCGGGCCAGGGTGACCCCGCATCGGCCGAATCCCAACACCGCGATGCGCGATCCGTGGATGGTGATGTCGGTATGTTCCATGGCCATGGCGATGGCCCCTTCCGCCGTCGGGATGGAGTTGAGGATGGCCACCTCGTCCAATTCCATCAGTTTGATCAGGCGAAGTTGGTAGGTCGCGCACCACTGTTCCAACGTGGGGCGGCCGATTCCCGAAAACACGAACGTGCCCGGACGCAGCGCCGCAAAGTGTTCATTGGTCAGGCGGATGGGCGCGTCACTGAACATGGAGTCAACCCGCCCGTCGTCTTCCATCCCAGCGACCGGCAGCACCACGGCGTCGGCGTCCGCGAAGACGTCCGGATGCGGTTGCGCCTTGACCGTCTCCACAAAGGTGCGCTGCAGATGATCGAAACCGATCAGCGTGGCGCTGGCGTCCAGTTCGGTCGCCTGGGCGACGACCTCAATCATCCGGGCGTCACCGCCGACGAACACCAGCTTGCGGCCTGTGAGCATCTGTCAATCCCCTTTCCCGTCGCCGATTTTCGACGCTGTAATGTATGTGTTCGCATGGGCGGGCGCTACGCTACGTTTATGCTTCGCAAGACACTCCGCGTAGCGCCCGCCCAACTGGGAATGACGGAGGGGTATGTGCGGGTGGGGCGCGCAGCGACTTGCGCAGCCGAAGCGTAGCGCCGCGCCCGGCCCGCACAAAAATAAAACACCGGCGGGTGCCACAGCACCCTCGGTGTTCTCACAAGATCTTTTTCGACAACGGCGCCCGTCAGACGCCGGTGGACCCAAAACCGCGTTCGCCGCGCGCCGTCGGCGCGAACGCGTCCACCTCCTGCAGACGGGCGATGTACACAGGGGCAAACACAATTTGGGCGATGCGATCCCCCGGGTGGATGACGTGCGGCACATCGGAGAAGTTGGTCAAGAGGACCTGAATCTCACCTGTGTAATCGCTGTCGATCACGCCGACGCCGTTGGGCAACCCGATGCCGTGCCGCCACGCCAAGCCGCTGCGCGCGTACACCAGGCCGACCACCCCCGCGTGGGGGAACTGCAGCGCGATGCCGGTTGGCACCCGCACTCGAGCGCCGGGGGCCAGGGACAGGGGTTCCCGGATGCAGGCGTGCAGGTCCATCCCCGCCGCCCCCGCCGTGGCGTAACGGGGCACGTAGTCCGGGCGGAACTCGTCGGAGACCACCCGGTACAGAACCGTCAACACCTCCGCCTCCGCGCTCACGGATCCGGCCGCTCCAGGGGAAACCCGGATCTCCGCCGAATGGGGTGGCGTCCGCTTCATTGAAACCGCTCCAATTCCTCGCCGTCCACGGGCCCCACCGCGGCGATGGCGAATTTCTGCTGCAGGATGTCCCGCGCTACCTGCCGCACGTCGTCCACCGTGACGCCGGTGATCCCTGCCAGCGTTTCATCCAGGGTGACCTCCCGTCCGAGCAAAAGCTCGTTTTTGCCGAGCCGGCTCATGCGGCTGCTCGTGCTCTCGAGGCTCAGCATCATCGAGCCTTTCACCTGCTCCTTGCCCTTGCGCAGTTCCTCTTCGGTCAAGCCGTCTTCCGCCAACTGGGCGCAGATGCCACGCACCAGCGCCAGCACCTCCGCCACTGTCTCCGGCGACGTCCCGGCATATACCCCGAACATGCCGCAGTCCCGATAGGCGGAGTGAAACGAGAAGACCGAATAAGCGAGCCCTCTCTCTTCGCGGATCTCCTGGAACAGACGAGAACTCGGGGAATTCCCGAGCGCGTTGTTGAGCAACACCAGGGCGTACAGACGCGGATCGCCGACCGGCAGGCCCGAGACCGCCAGGCACACGTGCACCTGCTCCGTGTCCTTCCGGCGCACGTGGACCTCCCGTGCGAAGCCCGGCACCGCGAGCCCCGGCTGATCACCGCGGGGTGCGGTCGGGAACGCCTGCCCGAAGTGGCGTTCCACCGTCTCCACCGCCCGCTGCTCCGGCACGTTTCCGGCGACAGCGACGACGATGTTGTCCGGCGTGTAGTGGGCCCCCACGTACCGCTGAATGTCTGCGCGCGAAAAGGACAAGAGGTTCTCTTCGCGGCCGAGGATGGTGTATCCCAACGGATGGGAACCGTAGACCCCGGAAGCGAGCACGTCCATCACCAGTTCGTCCGGGGTATCCTCGTACATCCGGATCTCCTCGATGACGACCTTTTTCTCTTTCTCCATCTCCTCCGGCGCGAACTGCGAGTGCAGGAGCATATCCGCCAGCGTGTCGACCGCCGTCTCGAAGTGTTCGTCGAGCACCTTGGCATAAAAACAGGTGTACTCTTTCGAAGTAAAGGCGTTTACCTGGCCGCCGATGCCGTCGAACACCTCCGCCAGCTCCCTAGCGGAGTACCGTTCCGTTCCCTTGAACAAGAGATGTTCCAAAAAATGACTGATCCCGTTGTTTTTCGGGTTCTCGTACCGCGACCCGGTGCCGATCCACAATCCGATGCTGACCGATCGCATCGTGGGGATCTCCTCGCCCACGACCCGGATGCCATTTGTCAGCCTCGTCTTATACGCCATCTCCCAGTCCTCCCCGCCAGCGTGCGCCGAACGGTCCAACGCCTGCCGCACGTACAAGCGAGTTCACTATATCAAAACGGCGCCGCCCGGCTCAAGGATCACGGGTCGGCACGAAGCACGGACGGCGGAGCCGAAGCCCGTTGCTCATGCACCACCGCTTCTACCGTCTTCAACCGATAGCCCGCCTTCTCCAGGACTTCCAGGATGCGCGGCAACGCCTCTGCCGTGGGTGGCGTCGGATGCATGAGGATGAGCACCCCCGGCTCCAGACCCTGCTGGACGCGCCGGACGATCCCCGAGGCTGGCGGCCTTCTCCAGTCGATGGTGTCGAGCGTCCACAGAATGGTGTACATCCCCTGCCGGCGCGCCGCTGCCACCGTCCGGTCGTCGTAGCTCCCCGCGGGCGGCGCGAACAAATCGGTCGTCGTCCCCAACGTATGCCGCAGCGACGCATTCGTGCTGGCCATATTTTGCTCTTGGGCTGCTGCGGAAAGGCGCCGGAAGTCGGGATGTCCCCTGCCGTGGCTCCCGATGGCGTGGCCCTCCGCTGCGATGCGCTTAGCCAGGTCCGGATGTTTGTCCACCCAGTCCCCGTCCAGGAAAAAGGTGGCCTTGACCCCCGACTTCCGGAGGGTTTCGAGAATCGCAGGGATGGATTCCTCTCCCCAGGAGACGTTGAACATCAGACTGGCCGACTTCTCCTCCTTAGGCCCCCGGTAGATGGGTTCGGGCGGCAGGTCGGCCAACCGCTTTTCCGGCGGTGCGCTCCGCCACACCAAATGCAGCCGTCCGTCAGTGGCTGCCCGCGTGTCCCGTTCACTCTGCGGAACGTCCAGCACCCAACCGCACAGCCCGGGGATCGCGTGCCAAACGCGATCGACCCGCGCGTCCACGGGCGGTTGATCGAGCGCCTCCGCTACATGTACCAGCTGCTGGGCCAACGGATTGGTCTGTGTATGGGGTTCGGCGACGGCGGCCAACCCTTTGAGCGGCGCCGGCGAAGCCGCGACCGCTGCCAACGCGAGCGCCAGCAATGCCAGTCTCATCCCGGATCATCCCCCCGTCTGCGTGCAACGCTGTTGCTAGCGTGCCCCAAACAGACGAAAAATCCTTCCTGACCCATTCAGGAAGGATGTTTACGAGGTATGGAAACGTCCGGTCAACGCAACCCGGTCCGCGCACCCGGCCGTTGCCTTGCATCAGAACGCGGCTTGGCATCCGGCCTCGACCCTGGCCGGCTTGCGGTGGGCCGCCGGTCGGATCGATCCGCATGATCTCCACGTTCCGGCCTCGCCTCCGCCGGCACCTGGCCGCTCTCGCGCAGAGCTTCCTTCCGCGACAGATTGATGCGCCCCTGACTGTCGATCTCGGTCACCTTGACCACGATCTGATCGCCGACCTGGCACACGTCTTCCACCTTCGCCACGCGGCCCAGGTCCAGTTGCGAAACATGGACCAAACCTTCCTTGCCGGGCAACACCTCGACGAACGCCCCGTATTTCTCGACGCGCGTCACTTTGCCGAGATACGTCTTGCCGACCTCGACTTCACGGGTGATGTTCAGGATGTGCTCCTTCGCCGCCTCGAGGCCCGCCTTGTCGGGGCTGGAGATGTACACGGTCCCGTCCTGCTCAATGTCGATCTTGACACCCGTTTCGTCGATGATCTTATTGATCACCCGGCCGCCGGGGCCGATCACATCCCGAATCTTGTCCGGGTGGATGTGGATGGCCACCACGCGCGGAGCGAACTTCGACAGTTCCGGCCGCGGCGCCGCGATCGCCTCCGCCA
Organism: Alicyclobacillus macrosporangiidus CPP55; assembly: GCF_000702485.1. Classification (GTDB taxonomy): domain Bacteria; phylum Bacillota; class Bacilli; order Alicyclobacillales; family Alicyclobacillaceae; genus Alicyclobacillus_H; species Alicyclobacillus_H macrosporangiidus_B. The sequence continues at coordinate 584,114 of NZ_JNIL01000001.1, forward strand.
TCTTGGCGAGGATGAACATCCGTCCCTCGTGTGCCTGGTTCAGCGCCCGTTCGAGGATGTCGCGGTCGATCCCCGCGATCTTGATATCCATCTGCAGCGCCGTCACCCCGCGTGCCGTCCCGGCGACCTTGAAGTCCATGTCGCCCAGGTGGTCCTCCAGGCCCTGGATGTCCGTGAGGATGGCCACCTGATCTCCCTCTTTCACCAGGCCCATGGCGATGCCCGCCACCGGCGCCTTGATGGGCACGCCCGCATCCATGAGGGCCATGGTGCTGCCGCAGATGCTGGCCTGCGAGGTCGATCCGTTGGATTCCAGGATCTCGGACACAACGCGAATGGCGTACGGAAACTCCTCCGGCGGAGGGATCACCGGATCGAGCGCCCGTTCTCCCAGCGCCCCGTGGCCGATATCACGCCGGCTCGGCGCCCGCAAGGGCCGGGCCTCACCGACGCTGAACGGGGGGAAGTTGTAGTGATGCATGTAGCGGTTGGACTCCTCGAGATCAAGCCCGTCGAGGATCTGCTCGTCTCCGAGCGCCCCCAGCGTGCACACCGACAACGCCTGCGTCTGCCCGCGCGTGAACAGCCCCGACCCGTGTGCGCGCGGCAACAGCCCCACCTCGCAGGAGATGGGCCGGATCTCGTCCAAGCGCCGCCCGTCCGGCCGGATGCCTTCGTAAAGGATGGCGGAGCGCACCTCTTCTTTTAAAATGTCGTGCAGGATGTCGTCGATCTCCTTGTCCCGTTCCGGGTACTGCTCCGCGAACGCCTCGTGCACCTCCACGCCGACCGCGTCCACCGCCGCCTCCCGCGCCTGCTTGTCGGGATTGCGCACGGCCGCCTTGATCTTTTCCGTTGCAAAGGCGCGGATGACCTGATTCAGCTCCGGATCGACGGTGTGCAGCACCACCTCCCGCTTTGGCTGCGCGACGTCCTCCGCGAACACCTCAATCTCGCGGATGATGGACTTCACCGCCTCGTGTCCGAACAGGATGGCCTCAAGGATGACGGCTTCCGGAACTTCATTGGCCCCTGCCTCCACCATCACGATGGCATCCTTCGTCCCCGCGACGACCAGGTGCATCTCGCTCCGCTCCGCCTGGGCGACGGTCGGATTGATGACGAACTCGCCGTCGACCCGTCCGACGATGACGCCCGCAATCGGCCCGGCGAACGGGATGTCGGAGATGGTCAGGGCCGCCGACGTCCCGATCATCGCCGCGATCTCAGGGGCGCAGTCCTGGTCCACGGACATCACCAGGTCGACCACTTGCACCTCGTTGCGAAACCCCTCCGGAAACAGGGGGCGAATCGGGCGATCGATGAGGCGCGAGGCCAACACCGCCTTCTCGCTGGGACGCCCTTCCCGTTTGATGAAACCGCCCGGGATCTTGCCGACCGCGTAGAACCGCTCCTCATAGTTCACCGTCAATGGGAAAAAGTCGAGTTCCTTCGGCTCTTTCGAAGCGGTCACCGTCGCCAGCACCACCGTGTCTCCGTAGCGGACGTTGACGGCGGCTGTGGCCTGTTTGGCCAACTTGCCGGTCTCCAGCACCATCGGGCGGCCGGCCACCATAAACTCGTGTCTCTTGTACATCTGTTCCTGCATCCTCCTCTGATTCACCCGCGGCGGTTGTGCGCCATGATCCATTCCATGCTGTCCATACCATTATGTATATTGTCTCCGTCCGAACGGCAAGTGAGTCCGGCCTTCCCATCCGTACGGCGGGGGCGCAAAACGCATGAGAATGTAAAACGAGCGGGCCGAAGCCCGCCGTTACTTGCGAAGACCGAGCGACTGGATCAACTGCCGGTAGCGGTTGATGTCCTTCTTTCGCAGGTAGTTCAACAGGTGCGCGCGGCGGCCGATCATCTTGTACAGGCCGCGCTTCGAGTGATGGTCCTTCTTGTGGACACGGAAGTGCTCGGTAAGTTGGTTGATTCGTTCGGTCAGAATGGCGATCTGGACTTCCGGCGAGCCGGTGTCCGATTCGTGCAAGCGGTACTTCTCGACGATCTGCTTCTTGTCCTCTTGGGTCAGCACAGTGAAGATCCTCCTTTGTTGACGAAGCGAATCCCTGCCACGGAGATGCCGTTGGAGGAAACGCACATCCACGAAGCAGTTCCTGTCCCCCTGCGCGAATCCGCTGCCGCTTCGTTGTATGGGACCCACCCATTATACCACACCTCAGGCCGCCCGCAATGCGGCACGGCCGCGTCATTCGGAGGCGCCGAGCACCTGCCGTGCAAACGCCACGTCCCGCTCAATCTGGGCCTTCAGTGCATCCAAATCGGGGAATTTCTGCTCGTCCCGAACCTTGCGCAGGAAGGATACGCGCAGCTCGCGTCCGTAGAGGTCTCCCGCGAAGTCGAGCAGATGGACCTCCATTCGGTACCTTCGCCCGTCGACCGTGGGCCGGTAGCCGGCGTTGAGGACCCCGAACCAGTGCACGACACCCGACGGCTCCCCTAACACTTCGACGGCCACGGCATAGACGCCGGGCGCCGGCAACACGTAAGCATCCAATCCGTCCAGATTGGCCGTCGGGAATCCGATGGTCCGGCCGATGGCGTCGCCGTGGACCACCGTCCCGGTGACGCTGTACGGACGGCCGAGCAACGCTTCCGCCGCTTCGACGCGCCCGCGCGCCAACAACTCCCGGATACGAGAGCTGCTGACCTTCACCCCGCCGGCCTCCACCGGCTGCACGATGCTGACCGGAATGCCCATCTCGGCGCACATCCGGGCCAGGTCCGACGCATCCGCGCGCCCTCCCTGACCGAAGTGAAAATCAAAACCGACCACCACCCGCTGCAGCCGGAGCGACGCCAAATGCTCCTGGACGAACACCTCCGCCGGCGTCCGGGCGTACGCCTTCGAAAACTGCACATCGTACAGCCGCTGCACACCAAATCCCGCCAGGATCCGAATCTTTTCCGGCAGCGGCGTCAAGCTCCGGTCGTATCCCGGTTTTTGCGCGAACACCCACGCGGGATGCGGCCAGATGCTCATCACGGAGAGCAGAGCCCCGTTGCGGTGCCGCTGAGCCTCGTGCAAGATCGCCTGGTGCCCGATGTGGACCCCGTCGAACTTGCCGATCGCCAGAACCTGCGTCCGATCGCTCTTGGGCGGCCGTCCCGAGACGACGATGCACTCCATAAGCTACCGTTCCTTCTTCCAGAATACTTTCTTCGGACGCAACCGCCGCGCTCCCGGCGGCCCTTCCACCTGCACCACCGCCACCAGCTCGCCGCTGGGGGTGACGCACGCCGCGAGCGATCCGCCGGGCACGCGGGCGCCCGACGAGACGCGCTGCCCCTGGGCGAGCCTCGCGGCTTCCTCTTCCGTCACGGTGATTCGCGGCCACCCGCGCAGCGCTTCCACTGGCGGCAAGAGATACGCCGCCGGGTTGGGCGATCGCCGCCACCATTCGAAGTCCACCGCCTCGCCGATCTGGAAATGGCCGGACGCGGTCCTGCGCAACGACCGCATGTGGGCAGGAACGCCGGCCAACCGGCCCCAATCCCGGCAAAGCGCGCGCACATACGTGCCCTTGGAACAGCGCACGCGGAAGCCCGCCTCCGCCATGACGCCAGAGCGAAACCACAGTACGGCCAATTCGTCGATGCGCACCCGGCGTACCGGGGGTTCCACCGGCTCACCGCTCCGCGCGTACTCGTAGAGGCGCTTGCCGCCCACGCGCACCGCCGCGTACAACGGCACCGTCTGTTCGACATCCCCCACGAGGGCGTTCGCCGCCTGCCGCACCGCCGCCTCGTCGAGCCGACTCGCGTCGGCCTCGGCCACCACCCGGCCCGCCGCGTCGTCTGTGTCGGTCGCCCGCCCAAAGGCGATCACGCCTTCGTACTGCTTCTCCTCGGCCGCCGCAAACTCCAACATCCGAGTCGCCTCTCCCACGCAAATCACGAGGACGCCGGTGACGTCCGGATCGAGCGTCCCCGCATGGCCCACACGACGCGTGCCCAACACCTTGCGCACGCCGTCCACCACGTCGTGGGACGTCAAACCTGCCGGCTTGTCCAACACGAGTACTCCAGACGGCAAGTCCCTCACGCCTCCGCCAGCGCCTGTTCGATGCGGGCGCACACCTGATCGATGGCCTCCGGGAGATCACAAGTCAGCACGCAGGCCGCCGCCCTCACGTGGCCGCCGCCCCCCCAGTGTTGGGCGATCCGGGAGACGTCCACCGTCCGCTTGGAGCGCAGGGACACCTTCACCCGACCGCCCCCGATCTCGCGGAACAGCGCCGCCACCTCGACCGTGTCGATGCTGCGCGGAAAGTTCACCAACACCTGCGTGTCGTCATCCGTGCACCCGGCCCCTTCCAACATCCCTTCCGTCACGTACAGGATGGCGTAGCGCCCGTCCTCCGACACGGTCAGGTTGTTGAGGGCCATCTGGATGAGCCGCATCTGCGGCCAGGTCCTGGATTCCAGTGCCGGCTCGGCCACGTCGTACGGGCGCACGCCCGCCGCCACCAGTTCGGCCGCGATCTGGTGCACCTCGCGCGTCGTATTGGGCAGGGAAAAGCCGCCGGTGTCGGTCAAGATGCCGGTGTACAGGCACGTCGCCAGATGAGCCGTCAATGGGATGTGCAGCTGGCGCGCGACGTGATAGATGAGCTCGCACGTCGCCGCCGCCTGCTCGTCGACCAACCAGGCTGAGCCATAGCGGGGATTCGTCTGGTGATGGTCGATGTTCACGATGCGCGCGTCGTCCGCGATAAAGCCCCACAGGCTCTCAAACCGGCCGCGGTCCGCACAATCGACAGCGACCACGTTTTGAAACTGCCGGTCGATCCCGCTGGAAATCGGATAGGCCAAAGAGAACAGCGGCAAAAACGAGAATCGTTTCGGCAGTGGCTCCTCCACCACGAACCGCCACGACTTCCCCAGGGCGCTGAGCACGTGCGCCATGGCGAGGGCGCTCCCGACGGCATCGCCATCCGGCCGCTCGTGCGTGACAATCAACCAGTCGTCCGCCTGGCGGACGGCCTCGGCCACCCGGATCAGTTCCTCTCCGCGGCGAGGCGCTGGATCCCAAGACTGAGACCCGCGGGCCGTGTCGCTGCCGTTCATGAGCGATCCTCCTCAGGCGTGTCCACCGACGCCGGTTTAGACGTGTTGTGCAACTGACGGATCACCGTCTCGATGTGCGCGCTGTACTCCCCCGACTCATCCAGTCGGAAGACCAGCTCCGGCGCCACACGCATGCGCAGGCGCCGCGCGACCTCCCCGCGGAGGAACCCGGCGGCGCGTGAGAGCGCATCGATGGTGCCTTGCTTGGCGTCCGCATCGCCGAACACGCTGACAAATACCTTGGCGTGCTGCAGATCCCCCGCCACCTCGACACGGGTGATGGTGGCAAAACCGATGCGCGGATCCTTGAGCTCAGTGCGCATCAGTTCCGCAATCTCCTTTTTCATCTGCTCCGCCACGCGCTGCGCGCGGATCCGGGACATACCCTTCCCCCCTCGCCACGGCCGATGGGCCGGGGCGATTCATGTGTCAACCGCCCTTATTCTGGCTTGACAGCCTCCATTTTAAAGGCTTCCACGACGTCACCGACCTTGATGTCGTTGAATCGCTCCAGCGTCAGGCCGCATTCGAATCCGCTGGCGACCTCCCGGACATCATCCTTAAACCGTTTGAGCGAGTCGAGCTTGCCTTCGTACACCACGACCCCGTTTCGGACGAGGCGGCACTCCGCATCCCGCGCCAATTTGCCGTCCGTGACGTAACAACCGGCGACGGTGCCCACCTTGGAGATGTGGAACACCTGGCGAACCTCCGCGTGGCCCAGCACGACTTCCTTGAATTCGGGCTCGAGCAGGCCCTTCATGGCCGACTCGAGCTCTGCGGTGACGTCGTAGATCACGCGGTACAGCCGGATGTCCACCTTGTGCTCTTCCGCTAAACGAGCCGCATTGGCGTCAGGCCGCACCTGGAAACCGATGATGATGGCGTTGGACGCGTTGGCCAAGGCCACATCCGACTCGGTGATGGCGCCGACACCGCGGTGGATCACCTTCACGCGTACGCCCGCGACGTCGATCTTCTCGATGGATCCCACGATGGCTTCCACCGACCCCTGGACGTCCGCCTTGACGATCACGTTGAGCTCCTTGACGTTGCCCTCCTGGATCTGGCGGTACAGGTCGTCCAACGTGACGCGCGCCGTGGTCTGCATCTGTTCCGCCTTCTCGCGATTGGCGCGCTTCTGCACCAGCTGGCGCGCTGCCCGCTCGTCGTCGTAGACCACGAACAGGTCGCCCGCGCTCGGCACCTCGCCCAGCCCCTGGATCTCCACCGGGGTCGACGGGCCCGCTTCCTTGATGCGCTTGCCGAGGTCGTTCGTCATCGCCCGAACCCGGCCATACGTCGTACCGGCCACGACGATATCGCCCACTCGGAGCGTGCCGTTTTGCACCAGCACCGTCGCCACCGGGCCACGACCTCGATCGAGCTTTGCCTCAATCACCGTGCCGCGCGGACGCGCCTTCGGGTTGGCCTTGAGATCCTGAAGGTCCGCGACCAACAGGACCATCTCGAGGAGCTGATCGAGCCCCTCCTTCTTGAGCGCCGAGATGTTGACGAACACCGTGTCGCCGCCCCATTCCTCGGCCACCAGGCCGTATTGGGTCAACTCCTGCTTCACCCGGTCCGGGTTGGCCTCCGGCTTGTCGATCTTGTTCACCGCCACGATGATCGGCACGTTGGCCGCCTTGGCGTGGTTGATGGCCTCCACCGTCTGCGGCATCACCCCGTCGTCTGCGGCGACCACCAGGATGGTGATGTCCGTCACCTGGGCCCCGCGCGCTCGCATCGTGGTGAACGCCTCGTGACCTGGCGTGTCGAGGAACGTGATCTTTCGTCCGCCGACCTCGACCTGGTACGCGCCGATGTGCTGCGTGATGCCCCCGGCCTCCGTCGCCACGACGCGGCTCTTGCGGATGGCGTCCAGCAGGGTCGTCTTGCCGTGGTCGACGTGGCCCATGATGGTGACCACCGGCGGCCGGGGCACTAGGTCCTCCGGATTGTCGGCCTCGACCAGCATGTCGAGGGCCTCTTCGTCGACCGGCTCCTTGACGACCAGCTCCACCCCGTATTCATCGGCGATGAGTTCCATGGCGTCGGTGTCGATCTGCTGGTTGATGGTCGCCATGACGCCGAGGAACAAGAGCTTCTTGATGATCTCCGAGGCCTCGCGATGCAACAGTTTGGCGAACTCACCGACGGTCATCGGTCCCTCGACGGTCACCTGACTCGGCACATCGGCACGGCCGTTGCTACCGGCGCGACGCCGGCCGCCGGACCGCTGGACCAGCTTCTCCTCGTTGAAGCGCTCCTTGCGATCGCGGTCGAAGTCCTTGTGCCCGCGCTCGCGCTCCTTCTCCTTGGCCTTCGACGCAGGGCTCACCGGTTTCTGGGCCACCGCTGCAGGACCCCGGCCCGCTCCGCCGCCAAAGCCGCCCGGTCGGCCGCCACCGCGGGCCCCGCCAAAGCCGCCGCCGAAGCCGCCCCGCGCGCCGCGATCCCGGCCTTCTACGAAGCTGCCGGACCGGCCGCCGCGCCCCCGGTCACCGCCAGGGCCACCGAAGCCGCCGCGCGGGCCGCGATCCCCGCCGGAGCCGCCCGCGCCACCGTTCGGACCCCGTCCTGCGGGCCGCCCGCCGGAGCCTCGGTCGCGGTCGTATCCTCCGCGGGGGCCGCGGTCCGAGCCAGCGCTCCCGCCTTGCACCGCACTGCGGCCGCCTGCACTCGCGGGACGGGCAGCGCGGTCGTAGCCACCGCGATCCTGTGCAGGGCGGTCATGGCCGCCACGATCCCCTCCGTTGCGTTCGTGCGCGCGGCCACCGCGGTCGCCCCCATTGCGGTCTGACCCGCGTCCATTCCGATCCTGACCCGGCCGGTCGGCACGTTCCAACCCAGGGCGAACACCGGTCTGGGCGCGTGTATCGCCCATGCGGCCCGCGTCCATCCGCGAGGCCGCCACCCCCCCTGCCGGACGGTCCCCCCGGTCCGCGGGTACGGAAGCAGCCGACACGGGCGCGGCCCCTGCCGGCGCGGAAGGACGGCCCGCCGGCTCGGCCGCGGCCCCCGCACCCGCCGCCGCAGCTCGTCCGTTGCTGCGGTCTGCATCCGGACGCCCCGGCCGAGCCGGTGCCTGGGTTCCCGTCGCGGTGTCCTGCCCACTCTTCCGCGCGCCATCCCGCCATCCGCCATTGCGGTACTGCGCCTCCGCGCGCGCCTGCTGCTCTTGCCGCTGCTGTTCCAGGCGCGCCGCTCGCTCGCGCGCTCGTTGCTTCTCCCTCAACTCGCGTTCCATCTCGGTGGCGTGGCGCTGAGCGGCTCGTTGCTTGACATCGGCGAAGAACTGCTCCACCTTTTTCACCATATCGTCATCCATCACGCTCATGTGGTTGGCCACGGGCACGTCGAGGCGGTTGAGGATGGTCAGGATCTCCTTGCTCGACATGTTCAATTGCTTTGCGTACTCGTACACCCGAAGTTTCGCCAAAGGCTTCACCCCCGCAGAATTCCCCCGTGTACTGCAACAGCTTCTCGGTGAACCCGGGGTCGGTCACACCCGCCATGACGGTCGGCCCGCGCCCCAGCGCGCGGCCCAACTCGTTCCTGTCGAAACACGACACCATCTGTATTCCGTAAAACGCGCACTTGTCGCGCACCTTTTTCTCAGCATTGGCGCCCGCGTCCGCCGCCAGCAACACCAAGCGCACCCGGCCCTTGCCAAACGCCGCGAGTACCGCGTCGCTGCCCGCGATGATCCCGCCGGCCCGCTGTGCCAGCCCCAGGAGCCCCAGGGCCCGCGCACGTACCCGGTCCGCCTGCGATTCACGCGCCACCCGGGGACACCTCCGCCAGCCTCGCCTCCAGTTCGTCATACACGCCTTCCGGAATGGGGTGCTTCAGCGCCCGTTCGAGCGACTTGCGCTTGCGCGCCTGGCGCAGGCAATCCGGATTGGCGCACACATACGCCCCGCGGCCGTTGCGCTTGCCCGTCGGATCGAGCAGGATCTGCTCCTCTGGCGTCAGGACCACCCGGATCAGTTCGCGCTTCGGGAACATTCCCTGGCACCCCACGCATTTGCGCAAGGGCAGTTTTCGCTGCCGCTGCATGCCCAAAGCCCCCTCGTGATCACGGTTCGTTCAGCCAGTCGGCCGACAGCGTCCCGACCTCGTCGTCCTCCTCGAAGTCGGTGATGCGTCCGAACATCCCCAACTCCGCGGCCTGCGTCTCGCTCTTGATGTCGATCTTCCAACCGGTCAACTTCGCGGCCAAACGCGCGTTCTGACCTTCCTTGCCGATGGCGAGCGACAGCTGATGGTCGGGCACGACGGCCCGCGCCACCTTGTCCTCCTCGAAGATCTGAACCGACACCACCTTGGCCGGAGACAGCGCATTGGAGACGAACTCAGCAGGGTCCTCGCTCCACTTGACGATGTCGATCTTCTCCCCGCCCAGTTCATTGACCACAGCCTGCACCCGCATCCCGCGAGACCCGACGCAGGCACCGATGGGATCGACCTCCGGATTGCGAGAGTGGACTGCAATCTTGGAGCGGTGACCCGCCTCCCGGGCCACGGCCTTAATCTCGACGACGCCGTCGTAAATCTCGGGCACCTCCAGCTCGAACAGCCGCTTGAGCAGACCCGGATGAGTGCGCGAGAGAACGACCTGCGGTCCCTTGCTGGTGCGCTCCACCCGGGTGATGTACGCCTTCACCCGGTCGCCAGGGCGAAACCTGTCCGTCGGCATCTGTTCGGACACCGGCAACACGGCTTCCGTCTGACCGAGGTCGACGTAGGTGGCGCGGGCATCCTGCCGCCCGACCACGCCGGTCACAATGTCCTCAGCTCGGTCGACGAATTTGCTGTAGACGATGGACCGCTCCGCCTCCCGGATGCGCTGGGTGACGACCTGCTTGGCCGTCTGAGCAGCAATCCGCCCAAAATCCCTCGGCGTCACCTCAATCTCCACGATATCGCCGAGCTGGTAGTTTGGATTGATGTCCAAGGCAGCGTCCAGCGATATCTCCAGCCGTGGGTCCTGCGGCTCCTCCACCACGGTCTTGCGGGCGTACACCTTGACCTCGCCCGTGTCCCGGTTGATCTCCACCCGGACGTTCGGGGCCGAATTGAAGTTGCGTTTGTATCCTGAGATGAGCGCCGCTTCGATGGCCTCCAACAGGGTGTCCTTGTCGATCCCCTTTTCCCGCTGCAACTGTTCCAGCGCGTCGATGAACTCGGCATTCATGACACGGCTCCTCCTCCCTTCCTACAACTGAACGGCCAACCGCGCTGCGGCGATCTTCTCCACAGGGATCCGGGCCGTCTTGCGGACCCCCTTGATCGCGTACGAGAGGGTCAGGGATTCCCCATCATACTCCGTCAGCTCTCCCTCAAACACCTTTTGGCCCTGCCAGGGTTCGTACAGGGAGATGTGCACGAATTGTCCGACGGCCCGTTCGAAGTCGGACGGTTTCTTCAGCGGGCGTTCCGCGCCTGGGGAGGATACCTCAAGGAAGTAGGAAGAGGGGATCGGGTCCACTTCGTCCAATCGCTCCGAGAGGCGCTCGCTGACGCGCGTGCAATCGTCGATGTCGACCCCGCCCTCCTTGTCGATGAACACCCTCAGGTACCAGTTGGCACCCTCTTTCTTGTACTCCACATCGACCAGTTCCACGCCCACCTCTGCGGCGATGGGCAGGGCCAGTCGCTCCACGATGTCCGTCACGCGTTCCTTGGGCACACCCGTACCTCCTTCGGCCTGTTGGTTCACATGCGGTGCCCCGGGTGCCAGCCGCCCCGCTCCCGACGGTGCGGCTCCTGTCAGCGCCTGCTCCCGCGCGCCACCGTCAGCCGTCCACACCTCGCGACCCCGCTTCATACAGCGAAGAGTGGGGAACCCCACTCTTCGCGTCACAGCCTATACGAAGTCTAACGATCCGAGTATACCACCTTCTGCCGCTGCCTGCAAACACTGATTTCTCCGCCATTCCACCGATCCCCGCCCGCCGGCAGGAATCTGCACCGGCCATCGCGAACCCTACCCGGGTACTCCCCTGACAGGAAGGCGGCTGATGACATTGCAGACTTCCCTGGAGACCGGCCACCTCTTGGTGATCACCGGCAACATGATGTCCGGCAAGACGGAAGAGCTCATTGCCCGCCTCCGCACGGTGGAACGGATCGAATCCATCCGCGCCCAGGCGGCGCGCCGTGACGGCCGTACCTACACCCCGCGCCGCATCGGGGTTTACAAGCACGGGCTCGACCGGCGCTACTCCGCGACAGAGATCGCCAGCCACGGGGGCCAGCGCGTCCCGGCCACGCCGGTCAGCAGCGCGCTGGAGCTGTTGGCGCGCTGCCTCGAGGACGACGTTCGCGTCGTCGTCTGCGACGAAGTCCAGTTTTTCATGGAACGGGACGAGGAGGGATGGGTGATCGTTCGAGTCCTGATGGAACTCCTGCGCCGCGGATGCCAGATCATGGTCTCCGGTCTCGACAAGGACTTCCGCGGGATGCCGTTTGGGCCGATGGGCGACATCCTGGCCCTTGCCGATGAACGCGTGAGCCTCACGGCCACCTGCATGCGCTGCGGTGCGCCCGCCGTCCTCCCGCAGCGGATCATCAACGGACGGCCGGCCGACTGGGACGATCCGATTGTGTTTCCGGGCGCCACCGAATCCTACGAACCGCGCTGCCGGCGCTGCCATGAGACCCTTCCCCCGGACACCCTGGCCTCGGCAGAGGCGGCTGTCGCGCGTGAATCCTCCAAACCTCTTCCACGGTGAGCGCGGACGGCGGGCGGGTCGCGGAGCGGCTCGCGTGAGCGCAGGAGCGTAGCGGCACGCCCACCGTCTCTCCGTCAGAACAGGGACAACTGGTTCGTCTCGGGCAACCCCTTCAAGCATCCCAGCTGTTCCAGCACCTCGATCACATTCCGGCCGACTCGGCTTCGCTCCTGCAGGTCCTCCACAGACAGGAACGGTCCGTCCTGGCAAGCCTGGTACAGGCTCTTGGCGGCTGCCTCGCCGATGCCCGGCACCGCCGCGAACGGCGGCAGCAAAGCGTTCTCCTCCTCCCGGATGAGAAACTGCGTCGCGTGCGACTGCATGAGATCGATGGGCAGGAAGCGGAAGCCGCGCACCACCATCTCCAGCGCCACCTCGAGCACCGTCAGCAGGCTCTTCTCCTTCGGTGACGCGCCATTGCCCTTGTGCTCAATCTCTTCAATTCTGCGCACGATGGCGTCGCGCCCCTGGACCATCAGCTCGACATCGAAATCGTCCGCCCGCACGGTGAAATACGTGGCGTAGAACGCCAGCGGATAATGCACCTTGAACCAGGCGATGCGCATGGCCATCAACACGTACGCCGCCGCGTGGGCCTTCGGGAACATGTATTTGATCTTGCGCCCCGACTCGATGTACCACTCCGGTACCCCGAACTGCCGCATGTATTCGGCGTCCTCTTCCTTGACACCCTTGCCCTTGCGGATGGACTCCATGATCTTGAACGCGCGCGCCGGCTCCAGGCCCTTGTAGATGAGGTATACCATGATGTCGTCGCGGGCGCAGATAACCTCCGACAGGGTGGCGATCCCGTTGCGGATCAGGTCCTGGGCATTGTTCAGCCACACATCCGTCCCGTGGGACAGGCCCGAGATGCGCACCAGCTCCGAGAACGTCGTCGGCCGCGTGTCCTCCAGCATTTGGCGGACAAACTTCGTGCCGAACTCGGGAATCGCGTACGTGCCCGTGGCGGAGCGGATGTCCTCCGGCTTCACGCCGAGCGTCTCGGTGCCGCTGAACAAACCGAGAACCTGCGGATCGTCCATCGGGATCGACTTCGGATCGACCCCCGTCAGATCCTGGAGCATGCGGATGACCGTCGGATCGTCGTGCCCCAGGATGTCGAGCTTCAACAAGCAATTCTCCAGCCCCGAGTGGTAGTCGAAGTGCGTCGTCAGAGTGCCCGCGTTCTTATCGTCCGCCGGATACTGGACCGGGGTGAAATCGTAGATGGACTTGTAATGCGGCACCACCACCTGACCGCCGGGATGCTGGCCGGTGGTGCGCTTGATGCCGGTGCAACCTTTGACCAACCGGTCGATCTCGGCGTTTCGAAGGATGAGCCCGCGCTCCTCGGCGAACTTGCGCACGTACCCGTACGCGGTCTTTTCCGCCACCGCGGAGATGGTTCCCGCCCGAAAGACGTGATCCTTGCCGAACAGCTCCTCCGTGTAGCGGTGGGCCCGCGGCTGGTACTCGCCCGAGAAATTGAGGTCGATGTCCGGCACCTTGTCCCCGTTGAAGCCGAGGAAGGTCTCGAACGGGATGTCCTGGCCGTCCTTGCGCAGGGCCGCGCCGCAGCGCGGGCAGTCCTTGGCGGGCAGGTCAAACCCGGACCCGACCGAGCCGTCGGTGATGAACTCGCTGTACTGGCACTGCGGGCACAGGTAGTGCGGCGGCAACGGGTTCACCTCGGTGATGTCGGTCATCGTCGCGACCAGGGAGGACCCGACGGAACCGCGGCTCCCGACCAGGTAGCCGTCCGACAGCGACTTGACCACCAACTTGTGGGCGATGAGATAAATCACCGCAAACCCGTTCTGGATGATGGAGTTCAACTCCTTCTCCAGGCGGGCGGCGACGATCTCGGGCAGCGGATCGCCGTACAACCGTTTCGCCTTGTCGTACGCCATCCGCGTGATCTCGTCCTCTGCGCCGTCGATGACCGGCGTGAACAGCTCGTCCGGAATCGGCTTGACCTCCTCCACCAGGGCGGCGATCCGGCGAGTATGCGTGACGACGACGTCGTACGCGTCCTCTCCGAGGTGCTGAAATTCCGCCAGCATCTCATCGGTGGTGCGCAGATGCAGGGGCGGTTGCAGCGCCGCCTCCGCCCCGTTCTGGGCCTGCAGGAAGACCTCCCGGTAGATGCGGTCGGACGGGTTGACGTAGTGGGCGTCCCCCGTCGCCACCACCGGGATGTTCAAGCGCTTTCCGATCTCCACCAGCTGCCGGTGCATCTCGCGGACGCTCTGCACGCTTTGAATGAGCTCCTCGCGGACCAGGTTCTCGTAGTGGCTGACCGGCTGGATCTCCAAGAAATCGTAGAACCGGCAGATCTCCTCGATCTCGTCGGTCGTCTTCCCGCGCAAAAACGCCTGAACCACCTCGCCCTGCTGGCAGGCGCTGCCCACCAGCAGCCCCTCCCGCAGCCGCACCAGTTCGCTGCGCGGAATCCGCGGCGTGCGGTAGAGGTACTGGGTGTGCGCCAACGACACCAGCTCGTACAGGTTTCGCAACCCGGTCTGGTTCACGACGAGCAACGTGGCGTGGAACGGGCGGGTGCGTGTCACGTCCACCCCCCGGGTGAGCTGGTTCAGTTCAGGCAGCCGGGAGATGCCGCGGGCGGCCAGATCGTCCAACATGTACGCGAACACCCGGCCCGTGGCCTCCGCGTCCGCCAGCGCCCGGTGGTGGTTGACCAGCTCGACGGAAAACTTCTGCGTCAACGTCTTCAACTTGTAGCTTTTTTCGCCCGGATAGAGCACGCGCGCCAGCGCCAATGTGTCGATCACGGGCTGTCGCCAGGGCTCCATCCCCAGCCGCTGCGCGCACTGGCCGAGGAAGCCCACGTCGAACTCCGCGTTGTGTGCGACCCAGATCGCCCCTTCCGCGAACCGCCGGAAGCCTTCCAGCGCCTCCGCCAGCTTGGGCTGCCCAACCAGCATGTCGGGGGTGATGCCGGTCAGCTCGGAGATCTTCGGTGACAGCGGCCGCTCCGGGTCAATCAAGGTGGCGAACGTATCGATGATCTCGCCGCCACGCATCCGCACGGCGGCCAGCTCAATCAGGGTGTCCTCGCGGGCGTTGAGCCCCGTGGTCTCCGTGTCGAAGACGACGTACTCGGTCCGGTCGTCCAGCGGGATGTCCTGCATGCGGTAGACAATCGGTGTCCCGTCGTCGACGACGTACGCCTCCACGCCGAGCAACACCTTCACGCCGTGTTTCTTGCCGGCTTGGTAGGCTTCGGGGAAGGACTGGACGACGCCGTGATCGGTCACCGCGATGGCCTCGTGCCCCCAGCGGGCCGCCTGACGGATGTACTCGGCCACGGACGGGATGCCGTCGAGAGCGGACATGTTGGAATGCAGGTGCAGCTCAACCCGTTTCTCCTCGGCCTGATCCACCCGGACAGGCGCCTCGGCGGGCTGCATGTCCGACACCATGAACACCAGTTCTTTGGCGTAGGCGTCGAATTGCACCTGCCCCTGAATGCGCACGTACGCCCCGTCGGCAAACCCTTCCAAGGCCTGCTGCTGGCGTTCGTTGTGGATGAACAATTTGGCCGTGATAGAGTTGGTCTCGTCCGTGATGTTGAACTGCACCAAGGTTCGGCCGCTCGGCAAAGTCCGGGTGTCCACCGCGAACACGCGTCCCTCGATGGCAGCGCGCCGCATCTCGTCCTGGATCTCGTCGATGGAGATCACCGGGCCGTCGATGGGACGTCCAACGGTGAGGGGCTGCACCGGTTCATCGGCGCGCCGGTCTCCCCGGCGCCTCCCCTCGCCCCAGGCAGGCTTATCGCCAAGCGGCTGCGGCCGGTCCGCCACCTCCGCCTGTTTCTGCTCCATCTGCTCCAGGACCTCCTGAACCTGTTGCCGCTCTTCCTGTTCCAGCGCCTCGCGCAGCCCTTGTACGCGCTCGGATGCCATGGGATGGACCTCAAACGCCACCTGAAGGTTGATTCCGAACCAGCGTGCCGCGGTTTCCGCGAGGGCTTGTCCCGCCTCCTTGCGCGCCAGGTTGCCGACCTCCGCGGCGCTCGTCACCCAGAAGACCGCCCGCCACGCGGGAGACGGGGCCGTCGCGGGAGGCGACGAGCCGGCAATGGCCGGCGCCGGAGCAGAGTCGTCGGTCGGTTCGGGCTCCACGGTGCACTCCGCCTGTTTCAACCACTGGCCTGCGACCGGTTCCCGCTCGGTGTAGTCCTCCACCAGTGCGGCCAGAGCAGCCCGAACCTCGTCCTCCGTCGGCCCGTTCGGCCAAGCCGGCGCCACCCAGTGCAGCCCCTCCGTCCGTGCTCCGAGTTCGTTGCGGCAAGCCGCCTCCAATCGCCGCACCGCAGTGAGCCACGCCGACCACGGGGACACACCGCCGGCACCCGGTTCCTGGGAGGCATCGTGAATCCGTTCCTGCCAGAGGCCAGGATGGCGCAAATGTACGAACACCTGGCGAGACTTCACCCGCACGATCACTTTCTCCACTGCGTCCAGCGCACCGGGCACGTCCGCTGCTGCAGGTGCCCAGTCTGCGGACAATTGTTCCGCCATCTCTTCACTCTCCCGTCCGTCAGAACAGGCGCGTAACATCCCGGTAGGTGATGATCACCGCAAACAACATCAGCAAGGCGAACCCAACGAAGTGGACCAGACCTTCCTTGCGCGGGTCCAGCGCCCGGCCGCGCACCATCTCGACCACCATGAACAGCAACCGTCCACCATCCAGCGCCGGGATGGGCAGCAGATTGAAAAGCCCCAGGTTGAGACTCAGCAGCCCCGCGATCGCGACCACATTCCAAAATCCGCTCTGGGCCTGTTCGCCAATCGCGTCCGCGATGCCCACGGGACCGGCGAGATCGTTGAATCGATGCTGCGATATCACCTGCCAGTACAGCTGAAGCGCGTTGACCGAACCGTGATATACCGTCGCAAACCCCGATCCGAAGGCGCGCACCGGATTGAAGGACAAGGCGCGGTTGACCCCGACGACAGGTCCGTGATCGGGCGTCTGCATCGGCGTGACCTCGACCGTCTGAACGGTTCCCGCCCGCTCCACTTCCAGTTGAAGCGGCCGCGGCGGCGTGGTGTCATCCCGCTGGATGGCGTGGGAGAACTCCGACCAGGTCCGAACCGGCTGCCCGTCGACGGCGATGACGCGGTCTCCTTTCATCAGGCCCGCGTGTTGGGCAGGGGAACCGGGGACGATGCCGCCGATCACGGGCGCGTCGAGCGGCACCCCTGTATGCATGAACAGCACAGAGAACAGCACCCCGGCCAGGAGAAAGTTCATCACAGGACCGGCCAGGATGATGGCCGCGCGTTGGTGGAGCGGTTTGCCGAGCATCTGTTCGTCCCGCTCCACCAACGGGATCGCGTTGCGCCTGCTCGTCATCAGCTGGGCGCGCGGAACGACCCGAAGCACGCGCGGTCCCTCGCCGAAGTCGAGCGTCATCTCCATGCGGTCCGTCAGGTCCAAGCCGCGCAACACCCCCACGCGTCCGCGCGGGAGGTCGGCAGGGTCCCCGACGGCACGGATGCGTCCCGCTTCGTCCAATTCGACCGCCAACTCTTCACCGAGGCGAAACAGGGCGTCCTGCGGGACCTCTCCGGCCAGCTGGACCAAGCCGCCGAGCGGAAAGAGCCGGATGGAAAACTCTGTCCCCCGCCGCACCCAGCGGACCAACTTCGGCCCAAAACCGATGGCGAACTGGGGTACCGCCACACCGCAGCGCTTGGCCACCCAGAAGTGGCCGAATTCGTGGATCACGATGCTCACCACGAACACCGCCACCACCGCCAACGCAGACCTGAGAAACCCCCACAAGACTGCCCATGTCAAACGCCCCACCCGCCTTTCTCGACGGCGATCCGCGCCTCACGGCGCGCCCACGCATCCATCTCCACAATATCATTCAATGCACGGGGTGTCCCGGTCATGTGCCGGCTGAGGACTTCCTCCACCACTTCGGCGATGCCGGTGAAGGCCAACCGGCCCTCGAGAAATGCGGCCACGGCCACCTCGTTGGCCGCATTCAGGACACACGGAGCGTACCCGCCCGCTCGGCCGGCCGCAAATGCCAGCCTCAGACATGGAAACCGGGTCATGTCCGGCGGCTCAAACGTCAACGCCCCCACCGACAACAGGTCCAGCCGTGGCCATTCGTTCTCGGGACGCGCAGGATGCATCAGCGCGTATTGGATCGGCAGACGCATATCGGGGGTCGCCAGTTGCGCCAAGACCGATCCGTCACGGTACTCCACCAGAGAGTGGACGACGCTCTGCGGATGCACCAAGACGCTCATCTCGTCGTAGTCGGCCGAAAACAGGTGGTGCGCCTCGATGACCTCAAGCCCCTTATTCATCAGGGTGGCCGAATCCACCGTGATCTTGCGGCCCATCGACCAATTCGGATGCCGCAGGGCCTCCTCCACGGTCACGTTCCGCAACCGCTCCCTCGGCCACGTGCGAAACGGGCCCCCCGAAGCCGTCAGGATGAACCGTCTCACGTCCTGCCGCCGGCTTCCCTGCAGGCACTGAAAGAGCGCCGAGTGCTCGCTGTCCACCGGGACGATGTCGGCGCCATTCGCCCGCGCCCATGGCATCACCAAATCGCCGCCCGCCACCAAGGTCTCCTTGTTGGCCAAAGCGAGGGTGGCGCCGCGCGCCAGCGCCGCCCAGGCCGGACGCAGCCCGGCGGCACCCACGACGGCCGACACGACCACGTCCGAGGGCACCTCGGCCGCCTGCACGAGCCCGTCCGGCCCCACGCCGATCTCCGGTGTCGAGCCTCCCACCGAAGCGAGCCGGTCTCGCAGCGCCCTGCCCGCTTCTTCGTCCGCGACCGCGACAAAAGCCGGGCGGTACCGCCGTACTTGTTCCGCCAACCGGTCCACGTTCCGCCCGGCCGCGAGCGCCACCACCGCAAACTGTTCTGGAAACTGGTCGACGACCTCAAGGGTGTGCATGCCGATCACCCCGGTCGCCCCCAGCACCGTCACCGTCTTCATCCCACACGTCCGCCCTTCCTCAGGGGAAGAAAAGGGGCCTTCCGGCCCCTCCCTCATCCCCGTCAATGGATGATCCGCGTCAAGACGCACAGCGCCACCGGCGAGGCCAACAGCAGGCTGTCCACGCGATCGAGCACCCCTCCGTGACCTGGCAACAGGTGGCCCGAATCCTTGACCCCGGCCGCGCGCTTGCATGCGGATTCGACCAGATCCCCCACCTGGCCGGCAGCCGATACCACCGCCCCAATCCACAGGAACGTCCACCATGGGACCTCCGGGAAGGCCACCGCCCCGACGAGGGCGGCAGCCGCTGCCCCCCCGGCCAGGCCGGCTACGGCGCCGCTGATGGTCTTCTTCGGACTGATGTCCGGCCACAGCTTCGGGCCCTGAAGGGAACTCCCCGCAAAGTAGGCGGTGGTATCCGTCGCCCAAATGGTCACCAACGGCAAGACCAACCACCCGACGCCGAGATCACGCAGCGCGGCGAGGGACGACCCGCCAAAACCTATGTACAGGGCACCCGTCCAGAGCATCGACATCTGCCCCGCCGCCGTCCGGTTGCGCAGCAACACCGGGATGGCCAGGGTCCCCATCACCCAAAAAGGCAACCAGGGCGGAGTCAGCCACTCCGGTCGCCAGAGGACCACCGTGACGGTCGCCAAAGCCCACACCCCCGGTGCGCTCCTCCAATCCACACCGGTGATGGTGCACCACTCGCGGACCGCGAGCAGGGAACCGGCGAACGCAAAGACCCGCCACGGCAGGGGGCCCCAGACCACGATGGCGATCACGACCACCACCGCCAGAATCCCGGTGATGACTCTTTGCCTCAGCATCGGCCCACCTACTTGATCCCGCCGAAGCGCCGCTTCCGGCGTTGATAGTCACGCAGCGCCTGTTCCAGGTGCTCACGCGTGAAGTCAGGCCACAGCACGTCGGTGAACCACAGCTCCGCGTACGCCGCCTGCCAAATCAGGAAGTTGCTCAGCCGGATCTCCCCGCTCGTACGGATGACCAAGTCCGGGTCCGGCAGGCCAGCTGTCGAGAGATATTTGTCCAAGCGCTCTTCGCTGAGGTCGTCCCAGGACGCTGCACCCGCGGCGACCTCCCGGGCATACGCCTTCACCGCGCACAAGATGTCCGCCCGGCCGCCGTAGTTGAGCGCGAAGTTGACAATCATCCCCTGGTTCTCCCGCGTGCGCTCCAGAGTCTTGCGCACCGTCTCCTGGGTGTACGGCGGCAGCTGGGTGGTGTCCCCGATGAAGCGGACGCGCACGCCCCGATCCACCAGTTCGTCGATCTCGCTGCGAAAGAACTCCTCCGGCAACCGCATGAGGTACTCCACCTCCTGCGGTGGCCGCTTCCAGTTCTCCGTCGAAAACGCGTACAGCGTCAAGCACGGAATACCCAGTTCATCGCAGGCGCGGATCACCTCGCGCACCTTCGTCATGCCCGCCCGATGACCGGCCACTCGCGGCAGGCCGCGCCGGCTCGCCCAACGCCCGTTGCCGTCCATGATGATGGCCACATGCCCAGGAAGGCCCGCGGCCTCGACGGACGCCTTCCCCTCCTGTGCCCGGATTCGCTTGCCGAGGATCCACTTCAGCAACCGGCGTGACCCCCTTGTCATCCCGGCTCGTCGCCGCGGCCCGCGTCTCAGACCTCGAGGATCTCCTTTTCCTTCGCTGTCGCCGCCTTGTCGATCTCCGCCACAAACCGGTCGGTCAACGCCTGCACCTTGTCCGTCGCCCGGCGCACCTCGTCCTCCGGCGCATCGCCGGACTTCTCCAACTTTTTCAAGTCCTCATTGGCGTCCCGGCGGATGTTGCGCAGCGCCACCCGGGCCTCCTCGGCCATCTTGCGGACCACCTTGACCAACTCCTGCCGGCGTTCCTCCGTCAATGGAGGCAGGATCAGGCGGATCACCGAACCGTCGTTCATCGGATTCAATCCCAGGTCCGACTTTTGTATCGCCCGTTCGATCTCACTCAGCAGGCCCTTGTCCCACGGGGCGATCACCAATTGGCGCGGCTCCGGAGTGGTGACGCTGGCCACCTGATTCACCGGCATCTGACTTCCATAGTATTCCACCGTGACTTTGTCCAACATATTCGGCGTGGCCCGACCTGCGCGCACCGTCGCAACGTCCCGTTTGAACACCTGAACCGCTTTCTCCATCCGTTCCTCAGCGGACCGAATCACGTCGTTCAGCACGTGCCTTCCTCCCCACAATCGTCCCGATGGGCTCACCGAGCACCGCCCGGCGGATGTTGCCTTTTTCGCTGATGGCGAACACCAACAACGGGATGTCGTTATCCATGCACAGGGATGTCGCCGTCGAATCCATCACCCCGAGCCCCTGGCTCAGTACGTCGAAAAACCCGAGTTCGTCGTATTTCACCGCGTCCGGGTTCTTCTGTGGATCTGCGCTGTACACGCCGTCCACCCCGTTTTTCGCCATCAGGATGACGTCGGCTTCGATTTCCGCCGCCCGCAGGGCAGCCGTCGTGTCCGTGGAGAAATACGGATTTCCAGTCCCCCCAGCGAAGATCACCACGCGGTTCTTCTCCAGGTGGCGGATCGCGCGGCGGCGGATGTAAGGTTCCGCGACCTGTCGCATCTCCACCGAGGTCTGCACACGGGTATCGACCCCGACCTTCTCCAGGGCGTCCTGCAGGGCCAAGGCGTTCAAGACGGTGGCCAACATGCCCATGTAGTCCGCCGTCGCCCGGTCCATTCCCTGGGCGCTGCCAGAGATGCCGCGCCAGATGTTGCCGCCGCCGACCACGACCGCCATCTGGACGCCCATCTGCACCACTTCGCGGATCTGCTCCGCAATGGTCTGGATCATCGACGGATCGATCCCGAAGCCCTTTTCACCGGCTAACGCCTCACCGCTGAGTTTCAGTACGACTCGTCTGTATTTCGGTGTCGACATCCCGTATCCTCCGTTCCAAGCCTGGTCCCCGGGGCGGCCGCATGCTTCAGGCCGGTTTTGCGCCGGTTGCAGAAAGGGAACACTCTCGTGTCCCCTTCACGCCGTCACGAACGCACCTGCGCCATGACCTCTTCGACAAAATTCGTTTCCTTTTTCTCGATGCCCTCGCCGACCACGAAGCGGGAAAAACGGCGTATGGAGATGTTCTCGCCGATCTGGGCGATCTTCTCCTTCACCAGCTGTTCCACCGTCTTGTCCGGGTCTTTGACGAACGGTTGTTCCAACAAGCAAACTTCCTTATAAAACTTCTCGATGCGGCCCTCGACGATCTTATCCACAATGTTGGCCGGCTTGTTCGGGTTTTCGTTGAGCGTCTGCGCCCGCAGGATCTCCCGTTCCCGCGCGACCACGTCCTCCGGCACTTCCTCCCTCCGCACGTACTGCGGTGCAGAGGCCGCGATGTGCATCGCGACATCGTGGACAAATGCCCGGAAATCGTCGTTCTTGGCGACGAAATCCGTCTCACAGTTGACCTCCACCAACACCCCGATGCGACCACCGCCGTGAATGTACGCACCCACGACGCCTTCGGCCGCGATGCGCCCCGCCTTTTTGGCCGCAGACGCTAAGCCTTTCTCCCGCAGGACCTCAATGGCCCGCTCCATGTCGCCATTCGTCTCGGCCAGAGCGCGCTTGCAATCCATCATCCCTGCACCTGTGCGTTCGCGCAGCTCCTTGACCATGGCTGCTGTGATCTCCATCTGCCTTCCCCCTATCTGGTTGACATCACTGCGCTCCGGCCCGCTCCGGCACAAAAAAGGTGACGAGGCAGAGAATCTCCCGCCACCTCACCGCTCCCGGCCCGATCCAGACCTGGAGACGCGGAGACAGGGAGGCGGAAATCCGCCTTCCCACCGTATTCCCATCCGTTGTTCAAGTCGGCATCGACACTCCGGCCGTCGCCTTATGCTGTGGTCGTCTCCTCGCCGCCCTGGCGGCCCTCCAGCACGGCATCCGCCATCTTGCTGGTCAACAAGCGCACCGCGCGGATGGCGTCGTCGTTGCCCGGGATCACCACATCGATCTCGTCCGGATCACAGTTGGTATCGACGATGGCCACAATCGGGATCCCCAGCTTGCGCGCTTCAGCGACGGCGATCCGCTCTTTGCGCGGATCGATGACGAACATCGCATCCGGCAGCTTGGTCATCCCCTTGATGCCGCCCAGGTACTTCTCCAAACGCTCCTTCTCCTTGCGAAGGAGGATGACCTCCTTCTTGGGAAGACGGTCGAACGTCCCGTCCTCCTCCATCACCTCCAGCTGCTGCAGGCGCGCGATTCGGCGCTGAATGGTCGGGAAGTTCGTCAACGTCCCGCCCAGCCACCGCTGGTTGACATAGTACATGCCACACCGCTCCGCCTCTTCCCGAACGGCATCCTGGGCCTGCTTTTTGGTGCCGACAAACAGGAGCGTCTTGCCTTCCGCCGCGAGATCGCGGACGAAGTTGTACGCCTCCTCGACCTTGCGGACCGTCTTCTGCAGGTCGATGATGTAGATGCCGTTGCGCTCCGTGAAGATGTACTTCGCCATCTTCGGATTCCAGCGGCGCGTCTGATGTCCGAAGTGAACACCCGCCTCCAGCAACTGCTTCATGGAGATAATCGCCATCGTTCAACCTCCTGTGGTTTGGCCTCCGCCCGCTTCCTCTGCCGGGCCACCTGCCGTGCAGGACCGTGCGCGGCATCCGCGGACGTGTGTACTTCGCCTTGGCGAACCTTCACACCGTTCTCTAATATAGCATACGCATCCAGGGCGGGCAACCGGACATTCAAGTGTGTACACACACCACGGGCGACATCCTTTCAATCAGTTCCCCCGTTCCTACATGGCTCCGGTGCCCGGCCGTGTCATCAAGTCGACGACCCGTTCGACCTCTGCGAGTGACACCCCTGTCTCCAGCGCCACCTGCTCCTTCGATTTGCCGGATTGCCAGGCTTCCAAGATGCGAAAGTAGCGTTCTGCGTCTCCATCGGTCATGCCAGGCGGATCGCCTGGTTGCGCCTTCTCGCGCGTTCCATTGACCGCGGCGGCGCCCTGCGCCGTCGACGTACTCCCGGCGGACCGGTTCGCCGCGAAAGGCACCTTCGATGCCATATTCCAGTCAGGAAATGCCTGCTGCAGCGCCGACAGTTGGTTTCGCACGTCCGCCAATTCTTCACGAAGCCGCGCCAGCTCCTCGCGGATCTCGTCGTTCATGCATTCCAACGCGACGGCGACATCCTCGCGGAGCCGCCTTCCGTCACCGGCCAGCTCACGGTGGATATCCTCCAGCACAGCCGCGATCCGCTCCG
This sequence comes from Alicyclobacillus macrosporangiidus CPP55, assembly GCF_000702485.1. Classification (GTDB taxonomy): domain Bacteria; phylum Bacillota; class Bacilli; order Alicyclobacillales; family Alicyclobacillaceae; genus Alicyclobacillus_H; species Alicyclobacillus_H macrosporangiidus_B. The sequence goes on from NZ_JNIL01000001.1 coordinate 608,251, forward strand.
CTTCCTCGGCTGCGGCTCCGGCAACGGCCGAAGGCTGCGAGGTACCCCAGGCATGCTGCAGCCAACCGGGCATCCGCCAACTGCCCGCGGCGCGCCCCATCTTGCGCGAGAGCAGCCAGGCCCCCCCAGCCAGGAACACCAACACCATATAGACCCATGCGGTCTGCCCCATGTGGCCATGCCTCCTCGATGGATCAGATCTCATACGACGCGCCTCGGGCCGTGCGAATGGACAACCGGGAGGTGCAGACGTCGAACTCGATGGTCCGCCCCACCTGTCCGCCCGTATCTTGCGCGACGACCCGGATGCCGCAGGCCTGAAGCGCGGCGAGCACGGCTTCCACGTTGCGCGGCCCGACGCGCAGCAGGTCGCCGCGGATTGGGGCGAACATCTGAGCGCCCCCGGCCAGCTTGGCGCGTACGCGCCTGGGTTCACCGCCCAGCTCACAGAGGCGCTCCAGCAACCAAGGGACAGCGGTCGAGCCGTACTTCGCCGCGTTGACCGGGCCCGAGCTTGGAGGCGCGGGGAGCATCACGTGCGCCATTCCCGCAACACCCGCGACTTCGTCGTACAACACGACGCCCACGCATGATCCGAGCCCTGCTGTACGCAACCGCTGTCCACAGCGCACCACCGCCGCCTCGGCGATGCCCACCCGCACCACGTCCTCGCCCCGTTCAGCCATATGTCCACCCCAGCGCGGTGAACAAGGTCGGCACACAAGGCGGATCCGGGAGCAAGAACAGATGGCCGTCGACGTCCGCCCCGCCCTGATGGATGGAGGTGCGGATCACCACCGCGTAATCGGAGGTCTGGCCGGTGTCCGTCAGCACCGTGCCGAGAATGGCACCCGCCATGTCCACAGCGACCGCCGGGACCGATTGGATCAGCCGCAGGCCCGTCAGGGTGCTGACGGCGGTGACGTACGAACCCCCGAGGATATTGCCGGCCTCCGCCAGGGCGGACAACTCCATCTCCGAGAAGTCCTCCCCCGGAGCCTCAGCGGCGCGGCCGAACATGCGTTGAACCAACCGCTTCGCGCTCGGCACGGGCAGCAGAAACATCATGTCGCCCGTGACGTCCCCTTCGAGCCGCAGCAACACCGCCGCAGTGAGCACCTCGTCACCGCCGGCGATCGCCGGGATTTCCCGAAACGAGCAAACGCGGGTCTCCGTCACCGAGATGGAGACCCGGTCCTGGACCAGCACCGACAAGGCCGTCGCGGCGTGACCTGCGCCGACATTGCCGATCTCCGCCAGGAGCGCCAGCGTGCCATCCCCGGGCGTCAACCCCTCACTCATCCGGTCACACTCTTTTCCGCCTCGCGGAGCTGGCGTTCCTCTGCGTCCGACAACACCCGGGTGAGATTGAGCAGGATCAATACCCCGTCGCCCCGCCGGACGACACCGTGCAGATACTCCGCCTCCACTCCGCCCACCATAGCCGGAGGCGGTTCGACCGCAGACGCGTCGATGGACACGACATCGTCCACCGCGTCGACAATCAGACCGACGAGGAAGCGTTCTACCTGCACCACCACGATGCGCGTTTCCGCATCTGCCTCCGCCGGCGGAAAACCGAATCGCTGCCTCAAGTCGAGCACCGGCGTCACTACCCCGCGCAGGTTGACCACTCCCTTGATGAACGGCAGTGTCTTGGGCACGTGCGCAATCGGCAGCATGCGTTCGACCGACTGCACCTGCTCCACCGGCACGCCGTACTGCTCGTTCGCCACGGAAAACAGGATATATTGACGTTCCGACACCCGGATCGCTCTCCTTTCCGAATCCGTTCGGGCCACCCGCCGCGCTGTCCCTCGTCAGCGCCGGAGCGCCCCGTTCATCCATGTGTGCACATCGGCAATCAAGGCGATCCCGCCGTCCCCGAGGATCGCGGCCCCTGCGAACCAGGGGACCTGTGCCAGATACTCGCCGAGCGACTTATGTACGATCTCTCGCTGTCCCAGGAGGCGATCGACCGCAAAGGCCGTCCGCCGGCTCCCTTCCCGGCAGACCACCAACCACCGGCCGCCACCTTCCGTGCCCAAGAGCCACGTGCCCACGTCCACCAAGGGGACCAGTTTCCCGCGGTCGTCGAGGACCCGGCTTCCATGCACCGTTCGGACGTTCTGGGAGCTGGCGGCGACGACTTCCTCGACGGCGGTCAGCGGGATGGCGAAGATATGCCCAGCCGCCTCCACCAAGAGGGCCTCGAGCATCGCCAGGGTCAGTGGAAGGCGGATACGGAAAGTCGTCCCCTGACGCGGGACCGATTCGATCTCCACGCGTCCCCCCAGCGACTCCACCTTTTGGCGGACAGCGTCCAACCCGACACCGCGGCCCGAGATGTCGGAGACAGACTCCGCCGTGCTGAACCCGGAGGCAAACAGGAACTCATAGACCTGCTCGTCCGACAGCTGCGCAGCCTGGGCGGGGTCCGCCAACCCACGTTCGATGGCGCGGCGGCGCACGCGTTCCACGTCGATCCCGCGCCCGTCATCCGCGACCTCGATAAATACGTGCTGGCCCGACGCGTATGCGCGCAGCTGGATCACCCCGGCTTCCGGCTTGCCAGCGGCCAGCCGGTCTTCCGGTTTCTCCAGACCGTGGTCCGCGGAGTTGCGGATCAGGTGGACCAACACCTCCCCCATCTCGTCGATGATGGTCCGGTCGAACTCCGTCTCCAAGCCGGACATCTCGAGCCGGATCTCCTTGCCGAGGGTCTTCGCCAGGTCGCGGACCATCCGCGGAAAACGCTGGAACAGGTACTCGATCGGCACCATGCGCAGGGACATCACCGCCGCCTGCAATTCCCCAGCGATGCGGGCCACGTGGTCGCTCAACTCGCGAAGATCTGCCCGGTCGGCCGCCGCCGCGATGGCGCCCAAGCGGTTGCGGTCGATGACCAACTCGCTCAACAGGTTCATCAGCGTGTCCAACCGCTCCACCGGCACGCGGATGGTGCGATCCGCCCGTGCGGCGCCTGCCCGCGGCCGGCCCGCATCCGGCTTGGCCGCGGCTGCCTCTGGTCCGGGCGCGCCTCCCTCCACAGCCGCAGGCGTGCCGGTCACACCTGGGCCCGGCGCAACTGCGGACGCCGGCGTTTGACCGGATGATGCGGACGGTGCCACCACGGGTCCCGCCGCAGACGATGAGGTCTCCGGTGCCCCGGGGATCCACGGGTGGTAGTCCACGGACGCCACCTCAGGCATCTGGGCGATGGCCTCGAGGACCGGTTCGGGTTCGCCTTCAAACGCCATCAGAAACGCGATGGGTCCCGGAATGTCCCCCGCCTGCATCCGTTCCGCGTCGGGTTCACACTGGACACAGGTGCCCGCCTGCTCCAACTCCCGCATCACCAGCAGTGCGCGGGCCCCAGGCATCACGCACCCCGCGTCCAACGACACCGTCACCCAGCCCGTGGCCATCCCCGACGCCTGGCACGCCTCCAACACCCTGGCCGCGCTGTCGGATACCATCGGGTACGGGGCCGGTCCCTGCACGGCTGGGGACGGAGAAGCCGTCACTGCCACCTCCGCCGCGGCCGCACCCGTCAGCTCCGCGTACAGCCGGGTCAGGCGTCCGACCGTCTCCTCCGCCGCCACGCCGGCTTCGTCTCCCTCGTCCCGGATGCGCGCCAACAGAGCAGCGAGCACATCGAGGCTCGCGAACAAGGCGTCGACACACGCCCCGCTCACCCGTTCGGGGTGGTCGCGCAACACCCCCAACAGATCCTCCATCCGGTGGGTGACGGTCGCCATCGTCTGAAATCCCATCGTCGCCGACATGCCCTTCAGCGTGTGCGCAGCCCGAAACATGGCCGCGAAATCGCCGTCCGCTGCAGCTCCCTGCTCGACGCGCAGGCACAGTTCATTTAGAATCTGAAGGTTTTCTTCGGATTCATCCAAGAATGCCTGAAGGTACTGGAGATTTTCCACATCATGCACTTCCTTGTCAGACTTTGCGAAGCAAGGGCAACTGCCTCATGCGCTGTGGCCCGTCTCCTCCTGCCCGTGGCGCAGGCGCTCCCACACCCGGATCAGGAAGCCGGACAGTCCGCCTCGCTGAGGAGCGGGATCGATCCGCAGGTAATTGTGTACCAACTGCTGGTAACACCGTGCGGCCGCGGACTGCGGGAAGGCGGTCATGAGCGCCGTCTGTTGCATCACCGCATGCGGTACGGCGTCGTCTTCCAACACGTATCCCAGCACGCCCACCGGTGCGTCGAGAAACCGATCCGCAACCAGCCGCAACTTCTCGGCGGTCAACCGCCCTTGAACGAATGACTCCGCCCGGTTGACGACCAGCCGTACAGGCGGCAACGCCCCCCGCAGCGTCAGCAGTTTCAGCAGGGCATACGCGTCCGCCAGCGCGGTCGGTTCCGGAGTGGTGATCACAATCAGGTCGTCCACCGCCGACAGGAGCCGTTCAAAGTTCGGTCCCATGCCCGACCCGCAGTCCATCAAGACGATGTCAAACCGCTCCTGCAGCAGGGACACTTGCCCGACCAAGCGGGCCATCTGATCGCCCGTCAAGTCATGCAGGTCGACGAGTCCGCTGCCGGCGGAAAGGAAGGGCAAGCCGCCCGGCGCGTACTCAATGGCCTCGAGCACACTCAGCCCCTCCAACACGTCGACGAGCGTCCGTTTGGGCCGTACGCCCAGCATCACTTCGACATCCGCAAACCCGACGTCCGCGTCGATGACGATCGGACGGATGTGATGTTGCATCAACCCCAGCGCGAAGTTGACGCAGAAATGGGTCTTGCCGACCCCACCCTTGCCGCTCGCCACGGCCACCACCGACTGCGGGTGCGGCGTGGCGTCCTGGCCCGGATTGCGCTCCCATGCGCGCTTTGGCCCTCCCGGTTCCAGCATCAGGCGGCCCCCCCAAAGATCACCCTGAGTAACTTTTCTATATCTGCGACCTCGAGATCGTCCGGCACGTTCTGCCCTGTGGTCACGTAGGAAAGCGGCAGCCGGTACTTGCACATCAGATTCAAGATCGCCCCATGGCTGAGGGTCTCGTCCAGTTTCGTAAAGAGCAACTTGTGCACGGGCAAGGTGCTGAACGCTTCCGCCACCGCGTCCATATCCTCCGGTTTCGTGGTCAGCGAAAGCACGAGATGCACTTCGTCCACGGGCGCAGCCGACAGCAACGCCTTCATCTCCTGCACGTACACGTCCATGCGAAAGTTCCTGCCCGCCGTGTCGATGAGGATGAGATCCCGATCGCTCAGGCGCTCCAGAGCTCCCGGCATATCCTGCGGGTGACAGACGACCTCCAGGGGCACGTTGAGAATGTTGGCGTATGTACGAAGCTGTTCCACAGCCGCGATCCGGTACGTGTCCGCCGTGATCAACCCCACCCGCCGCTGTCCGCCGATGACGTTCAGCGCAGCCAACTTCGCAATGGTCGTCGTCTTCCCCACACCGGTCGGGCCGACGAGCGCCACCACCCGCGACTTGGCACCGATGGGCTGCGCTTGCCGGAGTTCCGCCAGGCTGTCGACGATCCGCCGGCTGAGCGCGGTCTTCAGTTGCTCCGTCCGTGCGGGCAGAGAGGGGTTGAGGACGTCCTTCTCCTCCGACGGCCATACCCCGATCGAATCGATGAGCGGCCAGATCTGCTCCGGATTCACTCCTTGCCGCACCAACTCTTGCAGGACGCCGCGCAGGCCCAGATCCCGTCCTGCGATCGCCGATTCCAACAACCGCCGCACTTCCGCCAGCTCCTGCCGGACGGATTCGAAGGCGGCGCCACCTGCGACGGCCTCCACACGGTCGGTTCCTGCGCGGGTCGCCTGCGCCGCCGGAGCCGAGTTCGCCACGCCCTGCACCGCCGAGACGGGGTCAGGCGACGCGCCGGATCGAGAAGCGGCGTCTTGGCCGGCGGCCAGACGTTCGCCCGTCCCTCGGGCGCGGACCACGCTCGCCGAAGGACGAACCCCGGAACCCGGGCGCGCGCTGTCCGCGAGGAGGGGCACATCGTCGCCGCTGGCGGCGATGACCTCGATGCAGGTGCGCCGCCAGAGGCCGAGCCACTTTTTCACCTTCACTTTCTTCGTGCTCAGGATGACCGCATCCTTGCCGAGCTCCCGCCGGATCATGGCCACCGCCTCCGGCATCTCCCGGACCACGTACCTGCGGATGATCAAGTCAGATTCACCACCCCTCCGCTCTCAATGGCCACCGCCGGATCGAGCTCGTTGTATGACAACACCGGCATGTCGGGCAGCATGCGGGCGAGCCAGCGGCGGACCGGCAGGCGCAGCTGCGGATGCGTCAGCAGGGCCGGCGTCTTGCCCAGGGACTGCAGACGCGTCCACTCCTCCCGCAAACGGCGCACGAGTTGCTGGGCGACGTTGGGATCGATCCCAAGAAACGTCCCTGCGTCGGAGGACACCAGGGAGGCCTGAAGGCGCTCCTCCACCGCAGGGGCCAGCGTCACGACCGTCAACGGCTCCCCGGGCATCCGCAATTGCTGGCAGATCTGCCGAGCGAGCGCCTGGCGCACGTACTCCGTCAGGACATCCGGGTCTTTCGTCGTACGCCCGGCGTCGGCCAGGGTTTCGAGGATGGTGACCAGGTCGCGGATGGAGACGCCCTCTTGCAGCAGGTTGGCTAGAACCCGTTGCACCTGGCCGACGGTGAGGGTGCCGGGCACGACCTCCTCGACCAGTGCCGGTGCCGTCGCCTTGACGTGGTCGAGCAGAGCCTGCGTCTCCTGACGGCCGAGCAGTTCGTGAGCATGTCGCTTGAGCACCTCGGTCAGATGCGTCGCGATGACGGAGCTCGGATCGACCACCGTGTATCCCGCGGCTTCCGCTCGATGGCGTGCCTCCGCCGGAATCCACACGGCTGGCATCCCAAAGGCCGGCTCGCGCGTGGGAATGCCCCCTACGCCCGGGTCCTCCGGACCCGGGCTCATCGCCAGCAAATGTCCCATCAATATTTCTCCTTGCGCCACCTGGACTCCTCGTATTTTCATGACGTATTCTGACGGTTTTAGTTGAATGTTGTCGCGCAGGCGCACCACCGGGATCACCAGCCCCAGTTCCAGCACCAGTTGGCGCCGGATGAGCGCCACGCGGTCCAGGAGGTCGCCGCCTTGTTTGGCGTCCACCAGCGGGATGAGCCCGTACCCGAACTCGAACTCGATGGGATCCACCCCGAGCAGGGAGAGGACACTCTCCGGTTTTTTCACCTCTTCGGTCTTCGCCCGCAGCGCCGCTTCCTGCTCCCGTCGCTGCAGTTGTGCCGCCTGGCGCTGCACGCGCCACCCGATGAATGCAGCGAGCGCAGCCACCGGGCCGGTCCGAAGGATGCCGATGGGCGTGAAGAGCCCCAACAGACCCAGTGCACCCGCGACGAGGAAGAGGGCGCGCGGATACTGCAACACCTGCTTGACCACGTCGGTGCCCAGGTTGGCATCCGACGCCGCCCGCGTCACCATCAGGCCCGTCGCCGTCGACAACAGCAACGCCGGGATCTGGCTGACCAACCCGTCGCCGACGGACAGGACGGTGTAGGTGTGGGCCGCCGTCGACCAATCCATGTGGTGCATGGCCATGCCGATGATGAAGCCACCGACCGTGTTGATGGCGACGATCAGCATCGAGGCGATGGCGTCCCCCTTGACGAACTTGGACGCGCCGTCCATCGCGCCGTAGAAATCCGCCTCGCGCTCGATGGTCTGGCGGCGCTGCCGCGCCTCCTGCTCGGTGATCAGGCCCGCGTTGAGATCGGCGTCGATGGACAACTGCTTGCCCGGCATCGCGTCGAGGGTGAAGCGGGCCGCCACCTCTGCCACACGCTCAGCTCCGCGCGTGATGACGATGAATTGGATCACGGCGAGGATCAAAAACACCACAAAACCGACGACGATGTTGTCGCCGATGACGAAGTTGCCGAAGGTCGCAATGACCTCGCCGGCATCCGCCTGCGTCAGGATCAGGCGGGTGGACGACACGTTGAGCGCCAGCCGGTACAGCGTGGTCACCAACAGGAGCGACGGAAACACGGAGAACTCCAGCGGCTCCTTCGTGTTCATCGCGACCATCAGCACGGTCATGGACGCGAACAGATTGATCACCAAGAGCACGTCGAGCAGGGTCTTGTTGAGCGGGATCACCATCATGACGACGATCCCGATGACCGCCGCCATGACGGCGAGGTCCGACCGTTTCACCGTTTCACCCCTTCGTTGGCGCGATCGCGCAGGCGATACACATAGGCCAGCACTTCCGCGACCGCCTGGTACAGCTCGCGCGGGATTACCTCGTCCACTTCCACCGTCCGGTACAGCGTCTGCGCCAACGGTCGGTTCTCGACGACCGGCACGCCGTGGGTTCGCGCCAAGGACCGGATGCGATGCGCCAGCTCATCCTGCCCCTTGGCCACCACCCGCGGTGCCGTCATGGACGCGGGATCATAGCGCAGGGCTACCGCATAGTGCGTCGGGTTCGTCACGACCACATCCGCCTTCGGCACGTTCTGCATCATCCGCCGCATGGCGAGCGCCCGGGCCCGCTGGCGGATGCGCTGGCGGATCTGCGGATCCCCCTCCTGCTGGCGGAACTCCTCTCGGACCTCCTGGCGGGTCATGCGGATGCTGCGCTCGAACTCAAAGCGCTGCCAGGCCCAATCCAGCAGGGCCAAGGCGACGAATGCCGCGGCGATCTCGATGGCCAGGCGGAGCGCCAGTTGTCCGACGGCCCCTGGCAGGCGGGCGGGATCCACCCCCCCGAGGCGTGCGACAACCTGCGCCGCGTCCTTTGCGCCCATGTAGGCGATCCCGCCGACCAACGCGAGTTTGAGCATCGACTTCGCGGCTTCGACGAGCGTCCGGGCGCTCCACAGGCGCCGCAGCCCCGCCAGCGGGTCGATCCGCCGCAGATCCGGCACCAAAAGTTGCGGGACGAACAGGGCGCCCACCTGGGCGAACGCGGTGGCAAGGCCGGCCGCCAGCGCGATCCCCGCCACCGGCAACACCATGCGGACGACATGGCCAAGGGTCTGGGCGAACAGAGAACGAATTCCCCTCGGTGTCCAGTCCGCGGGCGGGCTCTGCACCAACCCGGACGCCATGGTGGCCACAGCCTCATTCCATACCTGGCTGCCGAATGCGAACAACGCCAACACACCGGCCAACAAGGCGACCGCGCCGCTGAGTTCAGCGCTGTGGGGGACACGACCCTGGCGGCGGACCTCCGCACGGCGGCGCGGGGTGGCCCGCTCCGTCCGCTCCTCCGCGAAGCGCTGCAACGTGAACGGAACCACCGGTCATCCCCCCAACCAGCGCAAACTTTCATCCAGCTCGGCGAACAGATGGGCGAACACCGAGCCGAACAAATCCACGACACCCGGCAGGACGGCCACAAAGAGGCCGAGCCCGACGAACAGTTTGGCAGGCAGCCCGACGACGAACACGTTCATCTGCGGGACGGCTCGCGACAACAGGGCGAACGTGACATCTGTCAGCAGCAATGCGGCCACCAATGGGGCACACACCTGAACCGAGAGCGCCATCACCGCGTCCATCAGCCGGGCCCACGCCGCCCACGCACCGTCCGGCAGGCGCAGGGCGCCGAGCCCCACGAACCGGTAGGAGTTCATGCACGCAAGCAGGAGTCCGTCGAGCCCGTTCAAGCCGAGAAAGTACAGGCTGAACAAGGTGGACAGGAGGTTGCCCGTCACACCGCTCACCTGGCCACCGGCGGGATCCAACAGGGCGCCTGAGGCGAAGCCAATCTGCAAGTCGAACAGTTGGCCGGCGATGGTCAGCGCAGCCACCACGGCTGTGGCAATCAGGCCCAACAACATCCCCGTCACCGTCTCCCGCAGGGCCATGTCGACATACCGGCCTACGTCGGCCAGGGGATCAGGGGTATGTACAGACGGCAGGTCCGGCGCGATCCACAATGCCGTGAACGCCGCGAGGCCCAACTTGGCCCAAGCCGGCCACAGCCGGATGGACATCAACGGCGACGTGGCGACAAATGCGACGACGCGAAGCAAGACCAACAGGTACAACGGATAATGATTGAGTGCGAACGAAGTCATGGCTCAGTGCACAAAGTCGTTCAGGTGGCCGAGCACCTGGGCGCTGAAATCCACGAGGATCGTCAGCATCCACGGACCGAACAGAAGGAGCGCCACCATCACGGCCGCCACCTTCGGGACGAACGACAGCGTGGGTTCCTGAATCTGAGTCGTGGCCTGAAACAGGCTGACCGCCACCCCGGCAGCCAATCCAAGGCCCAGAATGGGAACCGTCAACTTGACGACCAACCACATCACCTGAGTCCCCAGGCCGATGATGAAATTCGCGTCCAAGATGCGATGCCTCCTTGCCGCCCCGTCCCGGAACCGCGCCGTTCACGTGTAGCCGGACAAGAGCGATTTGACGACCAGGTACCACCCGTCCACCATGACGAACAGCAAGACTTTAAAGGGCAGCGAGATCATCACCGGCGGCAGCATCATCATGCCCATCGACATGAGCGTCGTCGCCACCACCAGGTCTATCACCAAAAACGGAAGGTAGAGCATGAAGCCAATCTGAAAAGCGGTCTTCAGCTCGCTGATGGTGTACGCCGGCACCAACGCGGTCAGCGGAATGTCCGCAGGGGCCTTGGGCTCGGGCAGATGCCGGTAGGACAGAAACAGATCCAGGTCCTGACGGCGCGTGTGCTTGGCCATGAACGTCTTGAACGGCAACTCCGCCCGCTGCATCGCCACCGTCTGGCTGATCTCTCCGCGCAGATAGGGCTGCAACGCCTGGCTGTTGGCCGCCGAAAGCGTCGGTTGCATCACGAACAATGTGATGAACAACGCCAACCCAATCAATACCTGGTTGGGCGGCGATTGCTGCAGCGACAGGGCGTTGCGGACGAATGACAAGACGACGATCACGCGCGTGAAGCACGTCATCAAAATCAGGATCGCGGGAGCCAGCGAGAGCACCGTCAGCAGCAGGACGATTTTCAGCGTCGACGCTACGGACTGGGGTGAATCCCCCGTTCCCACGCTCACCTGCACGCCGGGCAGGCCGCCCGCCTGGGCACTGGCGTTCGCCGCCCACACGGCTGGATGGATCGCCGCGAGGACGACAAGGGTGAGAAGCATCGCGGCGCCGGCTCGGAGCCACGGCCATCCTCGGGGCCGCTTCGCCCGAGAGTTCATCCCCATCGGGTCAGGTCTCCTTTCCCGGCTCACCGGCATGATCCTGCTCTCGCAGGCGGCGCATGCGCTCCGACAGCACACGCGCGAACAACTCGCCCCCGCCGGATCTTTGCGGCTCCCGTTGCGCGGGCGGGAAGTGGTCGGTCACGTCCGCCAACAGCGACACCTGATCACCTACGCCGATGAGATAGCGCCGCCCGTGTACCTCGATGACCTGAACCGAGCGATTAGGCGCCACTTGGCGCGCGGCCAGCACCTGAATCGCTGCCGTATGGGAGAATCGGGACCGGTGCGCCAAATAGCGGATGGCAACCACAGCCAGAGCCAACACCACCGCCAAAGAGAGCAGCAGCTGGAAGGCCACCCATACCGGATTGCCCAACACGGAAGGACTCACCGTCGTTCACCATCCGCTCAGCCGAGCACCTTTTTCACCGCTGCGATCACCCGGTCGGCCTGAAAGGGTTTGACCACGAAATCCTTTGCCCCCGCTTGGATGGCGTCGATGACCATGGCCTGCTGGCCCATCGCCGAACACATGATCACGCGCGCGTTGGGATCGGCGGCGCGGATCCGTTTGAGCGCCTCGATGCCGTCCATCTCGGGCATGGTGATGTCCAGCGTAACCAGGTCCGGCTGCAGCTCCTGGTACTTCTCCACCGCCTGCACCCCGTCGGACGCCTCTCCCACCACTTCGTATCCGTTTTTGGTCAGGATGTCTTTGATCATCATGCGCATGAATGCCGCATCGTCCACGACCAGGATTCGGTTCGCCACGTGTTGCCCACCTTCCTACACGTACTGGTCACTCACTGCAGTTTTTTCACCCGGTCCACCGGGCTCAGGATATCGGTCACGCGCACGCCGAAATTCTCATCAATGACCACGACCTCGCCGGTGGCGATCCGCTTGCCGTTGACAAGGATGTCCACCGGCTCGCCGGCCAACTTCTCCAGCTCGATCACAGACCCGGGCGCGAGATCGAGGATCTCCCGGATGGATTTGCGCGTCCGCCCCAGCTCCACCGTGACATCCAACATCACGTCGAGCAGCAGCGACAGGTTCCGCGGTGCCGCCGCCGGCGGGGCGGGATCGTCAAAATCGGCGAACTGGGGGCGTTTCACCTGGACCGGAGGCGCAGGCGACTGCGGCTTTCGATCCGCGGCCGAAGCCGGTTCCGACGCTGGCGCCACGTCCAGAGACGCTACGCGCTCCCGCAGCGCGGACGCTTGGTCCTTCGGCCCGTCCCCAGCCGTGCCGGGCTGCGCCGACGCAGATGGTACCTGTGCCTCCGCCGGATCGGTCGCAGTCATCGGGGCCTGTGCGCTGTCGCCCGCCCCCATGCCCCGGCGCAGATGATCCAACAGTTCTCGCGCGAACGAGATGGGTACCAGCTGCATGATGGAGGAGTCGATCAAATCCTCCACACGCAATCGGAAGGAGGTCATCACCACCCATTCCTGCTGGCCCAGATCGAACTCGTCTCCGGCCGCGAGATCGACAAACCGCACCTGGGGTGGAGAGATGTTGACCGGATGGCCCAGCAGGGTCGACAGGGCCGTCGCGGCGCCGCCCATCATCTGGTTCATCGCCTCGGCGACTGCGCTCAGGTGCAACTCATTCAACTCGACGTTGACGTTTCGCCCGTCGCCACCCAGCATCAGGTCGGCGATGGTCTTCGCGTCCTCCAACTCCACGGCCAGTGCATTGCTGCCCGACAGACCGGCGGTGAACTCCACCATCACCATCACATACGGCCTGGCCAGATCGGCCTCGAGGCGATCCCCGCGGAGCACCGACACGCTGGGCGTGGTGATCTCCACTCGCCGCTGCAACAGAGCCGACAGGCTCGTGGCCGCCGAACCAAAGCTGATGTTGCCGATCTCGCCGAGCACGTCGCGCTCCTCTTCCGACAACGGCGGCGGCCCGTCCATGTCGGCGGGCACCGGTGTGGACCACCCCCCGCGCAGGAGAGCGTCAATTTCCTCCTGAGACAGCTTCATCTGGTCGTTCATCGTCGTACACCTCCTTCCACTCGGCCAGTACCTTCACCGCGTAATGTCCGTGCCGCTGACCTGCGCTCGCCGAGTACGTCGGCACGCCGTTGACGTACACCGTCAATGGCTCGCGGATGGACTGCTCCAACGGGATCACGTCCCCGGCCTGCAGGTCGAGCACGTCCGCCATGCTCAACCGCGTCCGGCCGAGTTCGACGGCCACTTCCGCAGAGACGCCCATCAGGTGCTTTGCCAACCGCCGCTCCTCTTCCTGTCCCCTGCCGCCCGGCTTGCGGCTGTCCATGAATCGCTGCGTGCTCAGCTTCGGCAGGACAGGCTCCAGCGTGACGTGCGGAATACAGACGTTGACCAGGCCCGACACCGCTCCGACGCGCGCGCTCATCGTGATCACCAGCACCGTCTCATTGGGGGTGGCCAGCTGCAGGAACTGAGGGTTGCTCTCCAGTTGGAGCAGCCGCGGCGAGAGCATCTCGACGTTGCGCCACGCCTCCGCGATGAAACCCTTCAGGGCGGAAAAGAGCCGCTCCACGAGGACCAACTCAATCTCCGTCAACTCCCGTTCCTGGTAGGGCCCGTGCACCACCCCGCCCATGAGACGGTCCAGCATGGCGAACACCACCTGCGGGTTGAACTCCAACACCATCTTTCCAGGCAGCGGGGACATCTCCACCAACTGAATGACCGTCAACGGCGGGATGGAGCGGATGAACTCTTCGTACGGCAGTTGGTCGACGGTCTCGACCTGCATCTGGACGACCGTACGCAGCTGCCCCGACAGGTGCGTGCTCACCAGGCGCGCCAGATGCTCATGGATGCGCCGGAGGATGCGGATATGATCCTTCGAAAACCGCATCGCCCGGCGGAAGTCGTAGTTGCGGACACGCGGCCCGCCGGACTCCTCCCGGATGTCTTCCGCGTTCAGTTCACCGCGGTGCAGCGCCGAGAGGAGGGCGTCTATTTCCTCCTGGGACAGCACTTCCGACATCTCCATCCCCCCTTTCCGCAAGGAGACACGCTACTGCACGACGATGGTGGCGAAATAGACGGCGTCCACCCGCCCCTGCGGCAACACCCCGTTGATGGCATCCTTCAACGTCCCCGCCAGGCGCGTGACGCCCGCCTGCGTGCGCAGCTCCTGGGCGGAGAACCCGCGCATCGTCCGGTTGATGACATCTTCCACCTGGGGTTGCATGTCCGCCAGCTCCGTCTTGGTCTGTGCGTCATGCGCCTGCAGGGACAGCGTGAACTGGATCAGCCCATCCTGGAGGTTTGTGGTGTTTTCCGGCAGATCCACCCGCAGTTGTTTGAGCTCGTTGGCCAAAGGCACCTGAGCCGTCCGGGCCTTGTCGTGCGCCGACTTCCAGTACCAGTACCCGCCCAGGCCCGTCCCGACCAGGACCGCGGCGCCGAGGATGATGGAAATCATCAGGACGAACGCGCGCCTCAACCCGACTCCTCCTTCTTTCCCTCTGCCGCAATCAAACCGATCCGCCGCAAGTAAGCAGCCATTCGGTCCCCGATCTCCTCCGCCGCCTCGCGCACCACGTACTTGTGCCCGTTGGCCAGCGTGATCACGGTATCCGGCGTCTGCTCCACCGACTCCACAAGCAGGGGATTCAGCCACAGCGCGGTCCCGTTCAACCGGGTCAATCGGATCACCGCCATCCCTCCCGGTTCAGGACGCCCGCCTGCACAGCTGGAACGCCGCGGGGCAAGGCCTCCTTATCATTGCCGCCATCAGCTGTTTTTCAGGTTGACGATGTCCTGCAGGATGGCGTTGGCGGTGCCGATCACGTGGGAGTTGGCGTCGAATCCGCGCTGCGCCACGATCATCTCCGTGAACTCCCGCGTGAGATCGACGTTGGACATTTCCAGGTAACCTGCCTGCACCGTGCCTGTGCTGTTCTGGCCAGGTGTCAGATAGGTTGGTTGGCCGGAGTTGTTGGAGATTTGATAAAGAGAGTCTCCGGCTTTGTCCAAACCTGCCGGGTTGGGCACGGATGCGATAGCGATGTGCCCAAGGACAAGACGCATATCCTTGGTTTGCGTGTTTGGAGCCGCCCCCCACGTAACCGTAACATTCGCACTTACTGACCCGTCTGCTCCCACCTGTACATCCGGTGACTGAGACAGTGTCATCGTAGATACGTTCGCGGAAGTCACACCCGCATTGGACAGTACGGACGCGTTCGGATCCGTCGAACCGGGCAACGGTGCCTTGAAGTACGCGAGGTAGTCGGACACTGCCTGGTCAAGGTTCATCTGTTTCAGATCGCTGCTGCTGGAGGCAATGTAAGCATTCAAACCGGTCACTTTGTTGGTGGCGTCCTGCGTTGCAGCCGTAAATCCGAAAGCCACTTGCCCGTTCGGCAACACCAGATTGTTGCCAGAGTCCACGCTGAAATCACCTTCACGTGTGTAATAGAAGTGTTGGCCGTTATCAGGCGACACGACAAACAGCCCACTGCCATTCAACATCAGGTCCGTCGGGTTCCCTGTCGATTGAGGCGCACCCTGCGTGAACAAAGTCTGTATCCCGTCAACTTTCACACCCAAGCCGACTTGTTGTGAATTGGTGCCGCCGAGTGTGTACACGTTTGCGTTAGGTGTGGCTACCGGAGCGCTGGATCCGGCCATCATCTGACTCAAGGTGTCCGCAAAGTCCGTCCGGGAACTTTTAAAGCCTGCCGTATTCACGTTGGCGATGTTGTTGCCGATAACGTCGAGTTTCGTCTGAAACGCAGCCATGCCGGAGATGGCCGAATACATGGATCTTAACATGGTACATTCTCCTCCCTGGATAGCACCTCATGGATTTGCAGCCCCGCCGTCATCCGTCGGTGAGCCGGCCTACGACGGCCCAACCGACTGCACCGCATCGATCGGATAGGTCTGACCGTTCACCTGAAGCACGGGACTCCCGTCGTCCGCGAATTTGACGGCTTCCACCGTACCGGTGACGGGTTGTCCCTGTCCATCCGCGACCGTCACCTGCGTGCCGATCAACTGTTGTACGGCCCCCAGGCGCACCACCTGCAGGCTTTGGAGAACTTGGGTCTCCGTCTGAGCCAAGTTGGTGAGTTGCTCCAACGCCGTGAACTGGGCCAACTGCGCGAGAAACTGAGAGTTGTCCATGGGTTGCAACGGGTCTTGGTACCGCATCTGCGTCACCATCAACTGCAAGAATGCGTCCTTGCTCAAACTGGTGCCGCTCACGCTGTTCCCTGCCACACGCGTCACCTCCTAAGCCTCAAGTCCATCCCGCAGGTCCGGCCGGATGGCACTCCGCCTGTTGGGTGCCCTGGGCCCTTGAATCCGAATCGCCTCCGACGTTCCCTGCCCACTGTTCCCGTGACGCCCACGCCCGCCACTGTCCGTCTGGGATGTGGTCTGACCAAATGTCACTTGCACCATCTGCACGGGAACCCCGCTGGCCCGGACGGTGTCCGCAATGTGCCCCGTCAGACCGCTGAGCCACTGGGTGGTCGCCCACTGGTTGGCCGTCAATTGGACCTGAACCCCGGCTTCCGACCGCTGAACCGTGACGAGTAGATCTCCCAATCCGTCGGGATGTACGCGCACCCGCACTTGGTCCGGACCGGCCTCCACCTGATGCACGATGTAACCGGCGAGCTGTTTCGGCGCGTCCGAGTCGTTGCGGGACACCACGCCTGGCGTCGTCACCATTCCAGCCTCCAACGACGTCGCCGGTAGCGTCCGCGGCGTGTTCAACGTGGCAGCGGGCACCATCTGCGTGAGATCCCATCGGGTTACGGAGTGCGACTCAGGGCGCTCAGGCGCCTGATGGTCCCGCCCAGGATCTCCGCCTCCAGTTGGATCGGCCATTCCTGCAGCGCCCGCATCAACCGCTCCAACCTGACCTGGCCTCGCCCAGATCACCGCCGATGGCGCACTGTTGAAGGAGGGAACCGCCTCCTGAGAAAGAGGATCTTGCAAATTGCCTGACCCCTTCTGAAGAGGTGACAGTCCTTCGCTTGCATTCGGCTCGACCTCGGAAGACGGAGCCACGTCCCCGCCGCTTTGTCGGGCACGAACAGGCAGGGGCGGTACGTTGGTGGATCCGGAATTTGTGCCGTCGGTCAACCCACGCCTGACAAGCTGCGGATCCCCGGCAAGCTCGGAGATCTTGGCCACTCTGGACACGTTCTCGCCCGTGCCCATTGGCGATCTTGGGCCGGACACCTCTGACTGCACGGCGGTGCGCGGCGTTCCCTGTGCCGGAACTCCTCGTTGGGGATCCCAGGCGGCCGCCATCATCCCATGCGCGGTCAACAGGCCGAAGCCATCCTGCACCTGCATTCCATCATGAACGGAGCCGTCCCGCCCAGATCCTGGCGACGCCACAAGCTTGGCCGCCACCATCCGTGCATGCGCGGTCGATCCCCCTTGAACCGGGGACGTCCCAGCGGGTGTGGCTGCACCTTTGTCGGCGCAACTCATGGTCTCCCCCGGCACGGGTGTCATCCCATCCGGTAACCCCGGCAACGCGCCCGCTGCCATCAAGGCCTCGAGAAACCTGTTCCCATCGCTGGTGTGTTGTTCGCGCACGGACCGCGCTCCAGCCTTCGATCCCGTGGCCGCATGGGCGCCCGCCATCACACGCATGGCCCATCCCTCCTTTCCCATCCACTTCGCGGCGGCTTCAACCTGCGCTGTTTCCCACGGAATCCGCGGCACCGGCCGTCGTCTGGTCACCCGCGTACGCAGCGGCGGCCGTCATGATCGGCGCCGCCTTGTTTGCCGGAAGGGCCGCCAGCACTTGAGCGGACACATCACTGGGCATCAAGGCCACCACCTGTGCAGCTTCCGAGGCCGGTAAACTCTGCAGAAGACCGGCAGCTTGTCCCGGGTCCATGCCAGACAACCACTGGGCTTCTTTGGCTGCGCGATCGCGCGCGGTCGCCTGGGCCTGCACCTTGGCCTGCGCCTGCGTCAGCTGCTGCCTCAGGTTGGCCTCCGCCTGTCGCTCCGCCGTCAGCTGCTGCTGCAGGTTGTCAATGGTCTTGGCAGCCTCCTCCAGCTTCTGCTGCGCATCCGCCAAGGCCTGCTTTGTCTGCGCCAACGGTGTCTCCGTCATCGCCTTGGCGTCAGAGTGGGTGGCCCATCCCCGCAGCGTCTGCCACACGGGAACCCCTGCCAACTGCAAGGCCCCGCCGATCATGGCCACCGTCGCCAACGCCGGAATGACCACCACCATGCCGGCCCAGGCCAACATCCGCCCGACCGACCGGCGTTCCTGGCTCGCGGATGACCGGTTCTGCATCAGCCCCCGCGCCTCCAGGACCGCGCCACATGGTCATCCAGTTCCCGCTGCAGTCCCCGCATGCGCAGGGCGCGGTCCAGCTGAATCTCGGTCTCCAGCGCCAACTCCCACCGCTTGACCTCCCGGTGCGCATCCCGCACGCGTTGGCGATCCCGCTCCACCTGTGCCTCAGCCTCCGCCAATTTCGCGGTACCTTGGCGGGCCCGCTGCGTCAATGCTTGCACGTATTCATGCCACAGCTGCAGATCGGCGCCGGTCCGGCAGCCGTCTCGCCACCGGTACGCTTGCACCACCGCGTCCTGAGCTGCGGCCACCTCGTCCGACGCTGCGTCGCGGGCCCGCTCCGCCCGGACCAACGCCATCCCGGCCACGTGCTCCATGCCCTGCTTCAATTTGAGAAGCCGCCCGTACCGCCGTCTTCGATCGTTCATGCACTCACCCCCGCCAAGCGGTTCAGTTCTTCCACCGATTCCCCCAAGGTCGCTGGCTCGTCCGCGGATTGAGCGAGAAATTGGGCTACCTTTGGAAACATCGAGACCGCCACGTCTGCCTCCGCATCGGCGCCGCGCTGGTAGGCGCCGATGCGCAGAAGATCTTCCACCTCGCTGTACTTTTGCAGCCATGCTCGTACCTGTTGGGCGGCGGCCTTCTGACGCTCGTCCGCCAAGGCCGGAAACACCCGGCTCAAGCTCTGCAGCACGTCGATCGCCGGGAAGCGGCCCGCGTTGGCCAGTTGCCTGGACAAAACGATGTGCCCGTCGAGGATGCCTCGAACCGCGTCGGCGATGGGGTCGTTGAGGTCGTCTCCGTCGACCAACACCGTGTAAAACGCAGTGATGACCCCCCGTCTTGCCGTCCCCGCCCGCTCCAGCAGCCGGGGCAACATGGCCAACACCGACGGCGTGTATCCGCGGCTCGCAGGAGGCTCCCCGACCGCCAGCCCGATCTCGCGCTGCGCCATCGCAAACCGGGTCAGTGAGTCCATCATCAGGTTCACGGAACGGCCCTGATCGCGAAACCATTCCGCGATGGTGGTCGCCACGAACGCGGATTTCAGCCGAACGAGCGCCGGCTGGTCCGAGGTGGCCACCACGATCACGCTCTTGGACAGCCCTTCTTCACCGAGATCGCGCTCGATGAATTCGTTCACCTCCCGGCCGCGCTCCCCGATGAGGGCGATCACGTTGACGTCCGCCGACGTGTTGCGGGCGATCATCGACAACAGCGTGCTCTTGCCGACGCCGCTTCCGGCGAAAATCCCCATCCGCTGCCCTGCGCCCACCGTCAGCAGGCTGTCGATAGCGCGCACCCCCGTCTGCAGGGGGCGATCGATGCGCGGCCGTTGCAATGGATTCGGCGGCATGGCGTCGACGGGACGCCGAACCTCAGCGCGCAGCGGTCCCAATCCATCCAAAGGCTCCCCCAGCCCGTCAAGCACACGGCCCAGCAGCCCTTCTCCACACGGCGCGCAGAGCACCTCTCCCGTGGCCAGCACATCGGCGCCGGGCGCCATGGCCGAGACCTCCCCCATCGGCATCAACACCAGGCGTTCGTCGCGAAACCCGACCACCTCGGCAAGGCATTCCGCATCCCCGTCGGCGAACACCCGACAAAGCTCCCCGACGCGCGCCGGCGGACCGATGGATTCGACCGTCAGCCCGACCACTTTGGTCACGCGGCCATACAGCCGGTACAGCGGTTGGCTCGCCAAGATTCCTGCAAGTTCATCCGCCATCCGGTCCATCGCAGGTCCTCACCCCCTGCGCCAACACCCGCTCCAGCGCTGGCTGCAACAGCTCCAGTTTGGTCTCCAGCCGCGCGTCCACCCGGCCCCGATCCGACCGGATCTCGCACCCGCCGGGAGACACCTGCGGATCCGGGATGACCACCACATCCCACTCACCGAGCCTTCCCAGGCACCAACGGGGATGGGCCGCAATCGCGGCGTCGTACTCGCTCGGGTGAACGCGCACCTCCGCCCGCGTGCTCTCAGAAACCAATCCGAGCAATTCCCCCACCATCCGCTCCACGTCGGAGGGAGCGGCAACCAATTCGCGCCGGATCAGGCTGCGGATCGCTTCCATGCACACCGCGGTGAGCGAGCCGGGAAGGGACTGCCACCACCGTTCCCGTTCCGCCCCCATGGCCCTCAGGGCAGCGGCCCACGTGTCCTGCAATGCCCTGCGTTCGCGTTCGAGCTCTTCCGCCGCTTCGGCTCGTCCCTGCCTCAGCCCCTCGGCGTACCCGGCCGCCCGGGCTTCCTCCCACAGTCGATCCCGCTCCCGCATGGCATCGGACAAGACCGCCTCAGCCTCGGCGCGTGCCCGCGAAACGAGCTCGTCCGCCTCAGCTCGCGCAGCGGCCAGCAGACCTTCCTGTTCCGCACACCCGGTGGCGTCATCCATGGGCTCGCGGATGGCTGACTCTTTCTGGGCCGCGTGCGGTGCGGGCTCGGAGAGCGGGACAGACACCGGGATCACCGCCATCCCGGCGGTGTCGTCCGCGCTGGGCGTACACCACCACTTCATGACATTAGACAATGACATCGTCACCTCCACCCCGTGCGACGATGATCTCGCCCGTCTCCTCCAACCGCCGGATCACGCCGACGATGCGCTGCTGCGCATCCTCCACGTCCCGCAGCCGCACCGGCCCCATGTATTCCATCTCTTCTTTGAACATCTCCGCCATGCGCTTGGACATGTTGGCGAAGATGACCTCCTGCACCTGCTGCGGAGCGACCTTGAGCGCCAACTGCAGATCCTTTGGATCGACATCGCGGATGACCCGCTGGATGGACCGGTTGTCGAGCAGGACGATGTCGTCGAAGATGAACATCCGCTTCTTGATCTCGTCCGCCAACTCCGGATCTTCGACCTCCAGCTGTTCCAAGATGGCCTTTTCGGTACTGCGATCGACCCCGTTGAGGATTTTCACCACCGCGTCCACCCCGCCGGTGTACTGGCTTTCGATAGAGGCCATCATCGACAGCTTCGACTCCAATACCTGCTCGACTTCCGAGATCACGTCCGGAGAGGTCCCGTTCATCAGGGCGATCCGCCGGGCCACGTCCGCCTGCAGTTCGTGCGGCAGGGCGGAGAGCACCACGGCCGCCTGCTGCGGGTCCAGATAGGACAGCACCAGCGCCATGGTCTGCGGGTGCTCGTCCTGCAAAAAGCTCACCAACTGGCTCGGGTCAACCTTGCGCATGGAATGGAACGGACGCACCTGCAGGCTGGCCGTCAACTTCGCAAGCAACCGTTCCGCTTCCTCGGCGCCGAGCGCCTTCTCCAACACCTCCTTCGCGTAGTCGATCCCGCCGACTGAGATGTAATCTTTCGCCACGGCGATCTCGCGAAACTCGCGGACGACCTGCTCCCGCTGTTCGAGATCCACCTTGCGCAGATTGGCGATTTCCAGCGTGAGCTGTTCCACCTCTTCGCGGGTCAAATTCTGATACACCTTGGCGGCCACCTCGGGTCCCAGGCTGATCAGCAGGACCGCGGCCTTCTGTCTTCCGGTCAATCCGCGTTGTCTCGGCATCGGTCCAGCGTCCCCTCCCCTCAGTCATTGGCCAACCAGGTGCGCAGAAGCCCGGCGAACTCGGCCGGCTTTCGCTCCGCAAAGCGCAGGAGCTCTTCCTTCATCCGCTCGTCTTCCGATTTCGGCAGTTGGTCCAGTTCGGCGAGCGCCATCTGAGGCTCGAGCGCCACCGCCAGCTCGTCGGAACCGCGCCGGCGGCGGATCCACCACCAGCCCGCGAGCGCCAACGCCGCCGCGACGCCACCGGCGGCCGCCCATCGCATCCAGTCCTGCGTCCACCGGGCCGAAGGCGAAGACCCAGCCGGGCCGTGGAACGGCACCGTGACGACGCTGATGTCGTTATTGGCGGCGGTCCCCGCCTTCGCGCCGACCGCGTTCGTCACAAACGACCTGATCTGGTTGACCACCGCGGGCGTGATCGCGGCATCGTTCTGGTTCAGCATCACGGCCACCTGATATCCCTGCAGCTGAACCGGATCGTCGTTTTTCACCGTGTCCACGTAACTGTTGTCATAGGTGGTGGTGGTATCCGTCTCCGTCGACGAAGAGCTCCCGCTGCCCGCGGCGCTCCCTGCATAGGTCGGCAAATTCGGATTCGACGAAGCCTGCCCCGCAGGTCCGCCCGCACTGCCCGAGGTGGAATTGCTGCTCTTGCGCGTCACCTGCGTGCTGCTCGGCAGACCGGTGGTCTGTCCAGGCGCCGGCTGATAGGTGTGTGCCTTGGATTGGACCTGGTCGAACGTCACGTTCGCGTGGACCATCACAACCGCATTCCCAGGGCCGACGATCTGGTTGAGTCCGGCCGTCAATTGCTGTGTCAATGCCTGCTCCAACTGGCGCCGCAGAGCAATCTCCGCGGATGCCTGCGTGGTGGCCCCCGCCGCTGAGTTGGACGCCGGGCTGCTCAGCGCGACCCCGTTTTGATCCACCACGGTGACGTCGTCCGCCGACAGCCCCTTGACCGAATGGGCCACCAACTGCTGAATGCCCGCCACCTGCGCCGAAGACAGCTGCACCCCCGGCCCCAGCTGGAGGAACACCGAAGCCTTGGCCGTATCCGCAGGTTGTGAAACGAACAGCTGCGGATCCGGCATGACGATGTGCACCTGGGCGCTTGTAACCCCATTGATGCTCTCGATGGTCTGCGCCAGGCTCTGCTGCAGCACGTCCAACACCTGGACGTTGAATTGGTCCTGCGTCATCGCGAACGAACTCGGGATGGATGAATAGCCGATGTACCCGGACTGAGGCAGACCGGCCATCGCCAACTGGACTCGCGCCGTGTCCGCGTCCCTGGCGGGCACCAGCACCGACGAACCCTCCACCCGGTTCGGGATCTTCAAATCCTGCAATTTGCTCTGCACTTGCCCGAGCGACTTGTTGTCCAAACCGCTCATGATAGTGACATAGTTCGGGCGAAGGACGATCCACAACACCGTCGCCAGGCAGAGCACCCCGGCCGCCGCCGCGATGGCCAGATTCCGCCGCCGCGCCGGCGCCATACCGCCCCACCACTGGGTGATGCGAGACCACCCGAGCCGAAGCCTGTCGTTCACACCCATCACCCGTACCCGCAGGCGTTACCGGAAACCGCGTCGACGGCCCCGTCAAACCTGCATGTTCATCACACTCTGATACGCATTGACGACCCGATCCCGAACCTGAACCACCAAATTGAGCGCGAGGGTGGCCTGTTGTTCCGCGATCATCAATTGATCGATCGTCACGGGGCCGCCCGCCGCGTACGAAGCGGCCGTCTGGTCCGCGGCCGTCAGGGCCTGATTGGCCGCGTCGAGCGCCTTGGCCAAGGCGCCGGCAAACCCCGTCCCGGCCTCTCCATTGCCGTCCGCCGCTTCGGCGGATGACGCCGCCGCTCCCGCGACGTTGCCCCCAACCACCGGGTTGACAAGCATGTCCTTCGCCCCCTATGTCGAGATGCACCGAACCCACAGCCAGGTGAGATTGGGCCAGGTGATCACTTGCCGATGGACAGCGCATCCATCTGCATCTGCTTTCCTGCGTTGAACGCTGTCACGTTCGCCTCGTATGCTCGCGCGGCCGCCACCATGTCGACCATCTCGGTGGAGATGTCCACGTTCGGCATCTGCACGTACCCGTTCACGGCGTCCGGGTTGGACGGGTCGTACACGACCGGAAACGGGCTCGGATCCGTCACCACCCCGGCCACGCGAACTCCAGCGCCGGCGACCGGCTCCCCCGCTCCCGCGGATGCACCGGCCAACACTTCCGCAAAGGTGGGCGCGTTCACCGGTTCCAGTTCCACCACCCGGCGCCGGTAGGGCCCGCCTTCCGGCGTGCGCGTGGTCTGGGCATTCGCGATGTTGCTGGCGATGACATCCATCCGCAGGCGCTGCGCCGTCAACCCGGAGGCGCTGATGCCCAGGCTGTCGATCCATCCAGCCATTTCTCATCCCCCCGTCAGCCTTCAATGGCGGTTTTCAGCCGGTCGAGCCGCATCCGCACGTCTTCCACCAACGTGTTGTAGCGGATCTGGTTCTGCGCCAATTTGGCCATCTCGGCGTCGATATCGACGTTGTTTCCGTTGTTGTCCACCACGCTCGCCCGGTCTGTCACCACTTGCGGTGACACCTGCAACGCTGCGGTCCAGGCCGCTGCAGACGGGGTACCCACGCCTTCGCGGCCTGGGTCCGCCCCGAGCACGGACTGCAGGAAGTCTTCAAACACCACATCCTGGCGTTGAAACCCTGGAGTGTCGACGTTGGCAATGTTGTTGGCGTACACCTGCTGGCGGAGCTGCGCGGCATTGAGCCCGTTTTGCAGCAACTGGAACACGACCCCGTCCAGATTCACCCGCCGCACCCCTTCCAAATTGGTGATGTCCTCCACTCGTCGGGCATGTATTTCGTCGCGTTCAGACAAAATCCTGCAATGACCGACAGCTGGATTCGACCGTCTTCGACAGTCAGGAACGCCAGAAGCAAAAAAAGCCGCGCACCCAATCGGAATGCGCGGTCTCGTGCTCTCCCGCTGCCCTGTGCTCCCGCGTTCGGGAAAACGCCACTTGCACGGGCGGTGTCAGAGGATGAATTGGCTGAGGTCCCGGTTCACCACGATCGACTGCAGCTTCTCGTCCACGTACGCCGGCGTGATCACCACTTCATCCAGGTGCACCTCCGGCGCCTCGAAGGACAGGTCCTCCAACACTTTCTCCACAAGCGTGTGCAGACGTCTCGCCCCGATGTCTTCGGTATTGCGGTTCACCTGCACCGCCATCTCGGCGATGCGCCGGATCGCCTCGTCGGTGAAGCGCACCCGGACCCCTTCCGTCTCCAACAGCGCCGTGTATTGCTTGAGCAACGCGTGCTGGGGTTCGCGCAGAATGCGTTCAAAATCCTCCGTCGTCAGGCTCTCCAACTCCACGCGAATCGGAAACCGTCCCTGCAGTTCCGGAATCAGGTCGGACGGCTTCGCCACGTGAAAGGCGCCCGCCCCGATGAACAGAATGTGGTCGGTCCGGACGGGTCCGTATTTGGTCACGACGGTGGTGCCCTCCACAATCGGCAGGATGTCGCGCTGCACGCCTTCCCGAGACACGTCCGGACCCCGGAATTCGCGGCCCGCGATCTTATCCATCTCGTCGATGAAGATGATCCCGTGGTTTTCCACCCGATAGATGGCCTCCGCGGTCACCGCGTCCATGTCGATGAGCTTCTGCGCCTCCTCCTGCGTGAGCACCTTGCGCGCCTCGCGGACGGTCATCTTCCGGCGTTTCATCTGCTTCGGCAGGAGATTCCCCAGGGCCTCCTGCAGATTGCCCATCCCTTCCGGGCCGACGCCGGGCAAAAATCCCAGCATCC
This sequence comes from Alicyclobacillus macrosporangiidus CPP55, assembly GCF_000702485.1. Classification (GTDB taxonomy): domain Bacteria; phylum Bacillota; class Bacilli; order Alicyclobacillales; family Alicyclobacillaceae; genus Alicyclobacillus_H; species Alicyclobacillus_H macrosporangiidus_B. Next base: position 634,121 of record NZ_JNIL01000001.1, read on the forward strand.
CGGTCGTCTGCTCCTCCACTTCAATCTCCACCAGGCGGTCTTCCAATTCGCCCATGGCCAATTGCTTGGCCACCCGTCGCCGCTCCGCCAGGATGGATTCGGACGGGGTGTCGGACGCCTGTTGCATGCCGCCTCCGAACAACATCTCGAACGGGTTTTTCACACCGCGCCGGCCATTGGGATCCGGAACCAAGGCGGCGACGATGCGCTCCTCCGCGTGTTCGGTGGCCTGCGCGCGAACCCGTTCGCTGTGTTCCGCCTTCACCATCCGGATGCCCGTCTCCACCAAGTCGCGCACCATGGACTCCACGTCGCGCCCCACGTAGCCGACTTCCGTGAACTTGGTGGCCTCCACCTTGATGAACGGCGCTCCGACCAACTTACTCAACCGCCGTGCGATCTCGGTCTTCCCGACGCCGGTCGGACCGATCATCAGGATGTTCTTCGGGGTGACCTCCTCCTGCAACTCCGGCGACAGACGGGCGCGCCGCATCCGATTGCGCAGCGCGATCGCCACCGCCCGCTTGGCGGCCTTCTGCCCGACGATGTATTTGTCCAGCTCTTCGACGATTTGTCGAGGTGTCAAATCCGTTTTCGCCATCCGCCACACCCCTCCTCATTTCCGGCATGCTGGTGTTCACAGCGTCTCGACGATGATCCGGTCGTTCGTGTAGACGCAGATCTCTGACGCGATGGCCAAGGCCTCCCCGGCGATCTCGGCCGGGGACAGGTGGCTGTGCCTCGCCAGGGCCCGCCCGGCCGCCAACGCGTAGGGCCCTCCGGAACCGATGGCGCACACCCCGTCGTCCGGTTCAATCACCTCGCCGCCCCCGGAGACGATGAACAGATGTTCGCGGTTCATCACCAAGAGCATCGCCTCCAACTTGTGCAGCACCTTGTCCGAACGCCACTCCTTGGCCAATTCCACTGCGGCGCGCTGAATGTCCCCATGAAACTCGTCCAAGCGGTGTTCGAATTTCTCAAAGAGGGTAAAGGCGTCCGCCACGGAACCGGCGAAGCCCGCGATCACCTGGCCCCGGTACAACCGCCGCACCTTGCGGGCCCCCTGTTTCATGATCATCGTGTTCCCGAACGTCACCTGCCCGTCCCCCGCCATGGCACCTTGGCCGTCGCGGAGGATGGCAAATATTGTCGTCGCGTGGATGTCCATTCGGCTCCCCCTCGCCAGCCCGCCCGCCCTCAGGCGCGCGGGTGGGTTCGTTCGTATATGCGGACCAACCGTTCACGTGAAGTGTGCGTGTAAATCTGGGTAGACGAGAGGCTGGCGTGACCCAACAGATCTTGTACGACGCGCAGATCCGCCCCGCCGTCGAGCAGGTGGGTGGCGAAACTGTGCCGGACCGCATGCGGGCCAATGGGAGCTAGGCCCGGCACAGCCTGGATGCGGGCGATGAGCACGCGGCGGACGCTGCGATCGGTCAGACGGCGTCCGAATCGGTTGACAAACAGCGCCGGGTCGTCCCAGCCCATCTCCCTCCGCTTCGCCAGGTACGCACGGAGGGCCCGAGCTGCCGCCTCACCGAAGAGCACGTACCGCTCTTTACCCCCCTTGCCCATCACCAGCGCAATGCCTTCCTCTAAGTCTACGTCGCGGATGTCGAGCTGAACACACTCCGACACGCGCACGCCGGTGGCATACAAAAACTCCAACAATGCCCGGTCGCGCAGGCTCTGCCAATCGTCGCCGCGGATGGAGTCGAGCAGCGCCTTCATTTCCTCCTGATAGTAAAACTGGGGCACGCGTTTTTCCAACTTTGGCGCGATCACGATCTGAGCGGGATTGTGAGCGATCTGACCGGTGCGGACCAGATGGCGAAAGAATGTCCGCAGGCATGACAGGCGCCGCGCCACGGACCGCTTCGCCAGTCCTCGGCGCAGCTCGGAGGCGAGAAACGCGCGGACGTGCGCAGCGTCCACCTGACGCCAGTCCGCCACGCCGCGCTCCGCTAAAAAGGTCGCGAGCTGGCCGAGATCTCCTGCGTACGCCTCGAGGGTGTACCTAGACCCGCCGCGCCCGGCCCGCCGCTGCTCAAGAAATTCCTCGATGGCAGGCGACAGCGCTGCGACGCGCGCCGCCACGTCCTGGGGAAGCGCATCCGTATTCACGACGCCGTCACCGCCAAAAACGCTTCCAGGTCGTGCAGGGCGCGCTCCGCCATCCGCTGCGCCCGCTCCTTCTTATCCCGCACGCGCTCCGAGAGCGGCGGAAACAGCCCGAAAGTCGCATTCATCGGCTGAAAATTGTCCGGATCCGCATGGGTGATGTAGTGCGCCAAGCTTCCGATGGCCGTGGTTGGCGGCATGACCACCGGATCCAGCCCTCGTGCCAACCGTCCGGCGTTGATCCCGGCGACCAACCCCGCAGCCGCCGACTCGACGTATCCTTCCACGCCTGTGATCTGGCCGGCAAAAAACAAGGTGTCCCGTGTGCGCGCTTGGTACGTGGGTCGAAGTGCCGTCGGGCTGTTGATATAGGTGTTGCGGTGCATCACGCCGTAGCGGACGAATTCGGCCTCCTCCAAACCCGGGATCATGCGGAACACCCGTTTTTGTTCGCCCCACTTCAGATGCGTCTGAAACCCCACCAGATTGAACAGCGTCGCCGCAGCGTTGTCCTGGCGCAACTGAACCACCGCAAACGGACGCCGCCCGGTCCGGGGATCCACCAACCCCACCGGCTTCATGGGGCCGAACAACAACGTCTTTTTCCCGCGCTTGGCCATCACCTCGACCGGCATGCAGCCCTCAAAATACTTCTCCTCCTCGAAATCGTGCAGCGGGGCCGTCTCGGCCGAGACGAGCGCCTCATAAAACCGGTCGAACTCCTCCTCGGTCATCGGGCAGTTGAGATACGCCGCGTCCCCCTTGCCATAGCGGGAGGCCAGAAAGACTTTGTCCATGTCGATGGATTCCCGCAGTACGATGGGGGCCGCTGCGTCGTAAAAATACAGGTATTCGCCTCCGACCACCCGCCGGATGGACTCGGACAGCGATGGGGAGGTGAGCGGACCGGTGGCGACGATCACGATGCCGTCGGCGGGGACCTCCGGCACCTCCTCTCGCACCACCTCCACCAAGGGATGCGAGACCAGAGCCTCGGTCACTGCGCCGGAGAACCCATCGCGATCGACCGCCAGCGCGCCGCCGGCCGGAACCGCGTGCGCATCGGCCGCGCGCAGGATCAAGGAATCCAATCGGCGCATTTCTTCCTTCAACAGGCCGACGGCGTTGGTGATGGCCGCAGCCCTCAGGGAGTTCGTGCACACGAGCTCAGCGAATCGATCCGTGTGGTGCGCCGGAGTGGATCGGTTCGGCCGCATCTCGTACAGGCGCACGCGCACCCCCTGGCGCGCCACCTGCCAAGCCGCCTCCGACCCGGCCAAGCCGGCACCGATCACGATGACCATCGGCATCCCTCCTTCGGCGTTCGGGCGCCGCAGGGACGTTCTCTCCCGCGGCGCCCGCTTTCAAGTCGATTTCCTTCCGTGATTACGCCCCGATTCACCGACAGGTACCGGTTCCGGATGGCCCGCCTCGTTGCTGCACACCACGAGCACCTGCCCCTTGGTCCGCTTCTCCACCATGGGATGGCGGCAAACAGGGCACAGGGCGCCCGTGGGTTTGTTCCAGAGCACGTACTCGCACGCCGGATATCCTTCACACCCGTAGAAGGTCTTGCGTTTGCCCCGCCGTTCCACCAGCTGCCGTCCGCACTTCGGGCACGGGACGCCCGCCGTCTTGAGGATGGGTTTCGTATTGCGGCACTCCGGAAAACCGGGGCAGGCGAGAAATTTCCCGTACCGTCCGTGTTTGTACACCATCATCCGGCCGCATTTCTCGCACTGAACATCCGACACCTCATCCGCGATGTGGATGTGCTCCAAATTCTTCTCCGCACGCTCCAGGTCCTGTTCCAGTTGCCGATAGAAGGATTGAAGGATGCTGACCCAGTCGGCTTTGCCTTCCTCGACGCTATCCAGATCCTTCTCCATCTGCGCCGTGAAATCGACGTCAATCAGATGTTGGAAGTTCTGCACCAACAGGTCGACGACAATTTCGCCAAGTTCCGTCGGCACAAATCGCTTTTGCTCGAGGACCACGTACCCCCGTTTCAGAATGGTCTCCATCGTAGGTGCGTACGTGCTCGGACGGCCGATGCCGAGCTCCTCCATCGCCTTCACGAGGCTCGATTCGCTGTATCGCGGCGGCGGCTGTGTGAAGTGTTGCTCCGGGCGCAGGTCTGGAGCAGGCAGAGTCTCCCCCTCTTCGACAGGCGGCAGGATCTTCCCCTGCTCGTCGTCCGAAGGCCCGTCGTCGCTTCCTTCCGTGTACAGGGCCATGAACCCCGGGAACTTGATGACCGAACCGGTGGCGCGAAACCAAGCCCCTGCCGCCGACACGTCTACCGTCGTCGTGTCGAGCACCGCCTGGCTCATCTGGCTCGCGACGAACCGCTCCCAGATCAATTTGTAGAGACGGTACTGATCTTTGGTCAGAAACGGTTGCAGACTGTCCGGTTCGCGCTGCACGGAGGTCGGCCGGATGGCCTCATGGGCATCCTGGGCATTCCCCTTGGCAGCATATTGGCGAGCGGATTCCGGCACGTAGGATTTTCCGTATCGGGCCTCGATGTACGATCGCGCTTCCCGCTGGGCGACCTCGGACACCCGCGTGGAATCGGTGCGCATGTAGGTGATCAGGCCGACCGCCCCTTCGCTGCCGATGTCGAGACCTTCATACAGCTGCTGGGCCACGGACATGGTGCGCGACGCGCGGAAACCGAGCTTTCGCGCAGCCTCCTGCTGCAAGCTGCTTGTGGTGAAAGGCGGGCTCGGATTTCGCCTCCGCTCTGACTTTTTCACCCGCTCGACGGTGAACGCCTGCCCTTCGACCCGGGCCAACAGGGCGTCTACCGCCTCTCGGTTGGGCAGCGGCGTCTTCTCGTCGTCGTATCCGTAAAAACGGGCGACGAGCTTCCCGGCGGGGAGCCTGAACTCCGCGTCCACCGTCCAGTATTCCTCCGGTTGAAACGCTCGGATTTCCCGTTCCCTGTCGACCACGAGGCGAACGGCGACCGATTGCACACGGCCCGCCGAAAGCCCCTTTTTGACCTTGCGCCACAACAACGGGCTCAGCCGGTAACCGACCAGTCGGTCCAGGATGCGCCGCGTCTGCTGCGCGTGGATGAGGTTGAAGTTCAACTTTCGCGGGTGAGAAAACGCCTCTTTGACGGCGTCCTTTGTGATCTCGTGAAACACCACACGGCAAGGCTCGTCTTGGTCGAGGCCCAGGAGCGACGCCAGATGCCAGGCGATGGCTTCCCCCTCGCGGTCCGGGTCCGCCGCGAGAAATACTTGCTTGGCCTTTTTGCGCGCGTCCCGCAGACTCTTGATGATCTCGCCCTTGCCGCGGATCGTGATGTAATGCGGCTCGAAGTTGTGCTCAACGTCCACACCCAGTTGGCTCTTGGGCAGATCCCGCACATGCCCCATGGACGCTTTGACCGTGTACCGCTTGCCGAGGTACTTCGCGATGGTCTTGGCCTTCGCAGGCGACTCGACAATCACCAAATAATCCGCCAACGTGTTACCTCCCTCGGTTCCCGACAGCCGATAGGCGGCGACCGCCCGTGCAGGCGCGATCCGGGTGGGGACCCCGCACAGTTCTATCCATATTATCACCGGGCCTGCTTCATTTGCAAACGACACCTGCCGGCCAACGGCCACCCCTCCTACGTAGGGTGCACCCGCCGGTACCCTCCACCGGGCCGCTTTTCCACCACCCCTGCTAGCTCGAGCTCCAAAAGGCCTGCGTAGACTTGCGCAAGGGGCATCTGCAACCATTCCGCCAGGGCGGCCGGACTCGCACCTTCTGCCAATGCCTCATACAACGGCCGCCAGCGTTCCGGAACCGACGCGGGGACCGCGGCTTGTTTCGGTTCCCCTCCCAATTCTCGGACGAGATCCAGCGGATCGATCAGCGGCTGCGCCCCTTGCTGCAGCAGCCGATTGGACCCCCGGAACAGTTGGGAGGTGATGGGGCCGGGTACCACGTACACGTCGCGCCCCAGCTCGAGCGCCAAGTCGACGGTGACGAGGGCGCCGCTGCGCTCTCCGGCCTGGATCACGACGACCGCTTCCGACAGGGCGGCGATGATGCGGTTTCGCTCGGGAAAGTGGTGTCTCGCGACGGGCATCCCGGGCGGATACTCGCTGATCACGATACCAGAGGCCACCACCTGTTCATAGAGACGTTGGTGTTGGGCCGGATAACACACGTCCACCCCACACCCGAGCACCGCGGTGGTACGGCCCGCCGCCAGCGCCGCCCGATGGGCCTGCCCGTCGATCCCGAGGGCCAACCCAGATACCACGTTCCAACCCGCTCCTGCCAGGGTCTCCGCCACCCACTGGGCCGCTTCGAGGGCGTACGCCGTCGCCTTGCGCGTTCCGATGACGCTGATGGACCGCGGCCACGGATCCGGGATGTCACCCTTGCTAAACAGCACCCGCGGGGGAACGGCCAGGTCGTACAGAGGCCTCGGATACCCTGGGTCCCCCTGTACCAGGCATCGGATCCCGCGCCGCGCAAGCAGTGTTTCCACATCCTGCCCTCGGGTCCGTGCCAGCCATTCGCACACCGCCGACGCGGTGGGGGATCGGACGAAGCCGGCGGAACGCACCTTATCCGGCCCCGCCTCCACCACCTGCAGTGCCCCGCCGAACCCGTCCGCCAGGCGGCGCAAGCTCGATGGTTCCAGGCGCGGGCAGGCGGCTAATGTGATCCAAGCGGTGCGCTCGTCCATTCGCATGGCGCCTCCTCGTCCTCCATTGTCGGCGGGATCGTATCCAAACGCCACTCCGACAGGACGCAGACGTTTACCATGGAAAACCCAAATGCGCGCGGCGCCGCATCGGTCATGCGGATCCGGTGCTGGAACAAAAAAAGCCGCGGCGGCGCCATGAGGCGCAACCACCGCGGTGTGGGCCCGCGTTGAAGCGAGACGGATTACTTCACCTTGCAGCGCTCCAACAGCCCGCGCTCCTCCAGCACCTTGTACAGGGTGGAGCCCATCTCCGACGGGGTGGGCGCGACGCGGATGCCGCATTCCTCCATCTTCGCGATCTTCGATGCGGCCGTGCCGCTGCCCCCCGAAATGATGGCGCCCGCGTGCCCCATCCGCCGTCCCGGAGGTGCCGTCGCCCCCGCGACGAATCCCACGACAGGCTTCGTCATATGATCGCGGATCCATTCCGCAGCCTGCTCTTCCGCAGTGCCGCCGATCTCGCCGATCATGATGACCGCTTCGGTGTCGGGATCCTCGTTGAACATCTGCAACACGTCGATGAACTCGGTACCCTTGACCGGGTCGCCGCCGATGCCGACCGCGGTCGACTGGCCCAGGCCCAGGTTCGTCAGCTGATACACCGCCTCGTATGTCAGGGTGCCGCTGCGCGAGACCACCCCGACCTTCCCGGGGGTGTGGATGTAACCTGGCATGATGCCGATCTTACATTCGCCCGGCGTGATGACCCCGGGGCAGTTGGGGCCGATGAGCCGGGTGTGCCGGCCTTCCATGAAACGCTTGACCTTGACCATGTCGAGGACCGGAATGCCCTCCGTGATGCAGATGACGAGGTCCAACTCGGCGTCGACCGCCTCCATGATGGCGTCGGCCGCCCCCGGCGCCGGAATGTAGATCACCGACACGTTCGCCCCCGTCTCCTTCACCGCTTCCGCAACGGTGTTGAACACCGGGACGCCCTCCACCTTCGTACCACCCTTGCCGGGGGAGGTGCCGCCGACCACGTTCGTGCCGTATTCAATCGCCTGACGGGTATGGAACAAACCGGCGGACCCGGTAATGCCCTGTGTAATGACGCGCGTGTCCTTGTTGACCAAAATGCTCATCGGCACTCTCTCCTTGTCCGCGCCGGGAATTCCGGCCGTACTTGTCGATCCCGCTTGTCCTCCAGGCGCCCCCTTTCCACAGTTCGGCGCCCGTCCTTCCGTCCGCGGGGGCACTCAGACCAGGCTGACGATGCGCTGCGCCGCGTCCGCGAGCGAGTCGGCCGCGATGATGTTCAGGCCGGACTCATTGAGGATCTTCTTGCCCAGGTCGACGTTCGTACCCTCCAAGCGCACGACCAGCGGTTTATCCAAGCCCACCTGACGGGCTGCCGCTACCACGCCGCTCGCAATCACGTCGCACTTCATGATGCCGCCGAAGATGTTGACCAAAATCCCTTTCACCTTGGGATCAGAGAGGATGATCTTGAACGCCTCGGTCACCTTCTCCTCAGTGGCACCTCCGCCGACGTCGAGGAAGTTGGCCGGTTCCCCTCCGTAGTACTTGATGGTGTCCATCGTCGCCATCGCGAGGCCGGCGCCGTTGACCATACAACCGATGTTGCCATCGAGGGCGATGTAGTTCAGGCCGTACTTGGACGCCTCGATCTCCTTCGGATCCTCTTCGTCCAGATCGCGCAGCTCAAGGATCTCGGGATGGCGATACAGAGCATTGTCATCAAAATTGAGCTTGGCGTCGAGCGCCATGACATCTCCCTCGGCGGTGACGACCAGCGGATTGATCTCGGCGACGGAGCAGTCTTTGTCGACAAAACAGTGGTAGAGGGCCGTCATGAACTGCGCGGCCTTTTTCACCAGTTCATTTGGAATCCCGATGCTGTAGGCGAGCTGGCGAGCCTGGTACGGAAGCAGGCCGACGGCCGGATCAATTGTGGCGCGGAAGATCTTCTCCGGCGTCTTGGCGGCCACTTCCTCGATCTCCATACCGCCCTCGCCGGAAGCCATCATCACGACGCGGCCGGTGTTCCGGTCCACGACCAGGCCTATGTAATACTCCTTCTGGATGTTGGTCAACTGCTCAATCAACAACCGCTTGACCACCTTGCCCTCTGGACCGGTCTGATGGGTGACGAGTGTCTTGCCGAGCAATTCGCGGGCATGCTGTTCCACTTCCTGCAGCGACTTGCCGATCTTGACACCGCCCGCCTTGCCGCGGCCCCCGGCATGGATCTGAGCCTTCACAACCCCCTTGCCACCCAGCTCCTTTGCGGCCTCCACGGCCTCTTCCACGGTAAACGCCACCTTACCCTGCGGCACGGCGACCCCATAGCTGGCGAGCACCGCCTTCGCCTGGTACTCATGGATGTTCATGGCGAGTCCTCCTTACGTCCAGGTGGTTGCATTGCGTCACCGCGTTCCCGCGGAGCACGACAACACAAAAAAGACAACACCGGGTCGTCTTCGCCGCCAATGTGGGTTCGGCCGGCGAAACGCGATCTCGATGTCCAATCCTTTTCTAAGATAAAATACAGGCGTTCGATTTACAACTCGGAAATGCGTGCATCCCCGGTCTCACACCGGGGATGCGGGGAAATCCGGGGTGGGTTGGGTCAGTGTCCGCGCGCCCACAGGGTGACCGCGCCGGCGACGAAGGAGAACGTCATGCACAACACGTACACAGACAACAAGCGCATGGCCCAGCGATCCCGCCAGACATGCATCACCAGCGCCAAGACGCTCCCGACAAGCGCTAGCACCCAGGTCCAGATGACGCACTGAGCCTGCCAAGGAAACGGGATACAGCTGGCCACCGCCACCCCCGCCGAAGCGACCGCCAACGCCAGCGCACACGCGACCACCACCCACTGTGGCCAGCTGCGCATTCCACGCAAATGATGCAGGCGCTTTCGCGTCTTCCATGCCCGCATACTGATGACCCTGGCCGGTTGCGGCACCCGGCCGGGAAACTTGGTGTTTTGCGGTCTCCCGTTGTGTCCCTGCACGACTCACAACCCCTCAGCCGTTTGTCTACGATGGTACCGTGGAGGCCCGGAGTTCGCAAGATCTACTCATTCTATTCAGAATACCATGGACGTGCCTGTGCACGCGGGTATATAACAACCTATGCGGAAAGCCTCATCGACTGAACGGACAAGGAGAGATGCCCGATGTTGGGATCCGCCGTCGGAGCAGTCTTGGACGGGATCGGCGCGTCGGTGGTCACGGTGGAGGCCGACGTCGGCCGCGGGTTGCCGCAATTCCACATCGTCGGGCTGCCGGATTCGGCGGTGAACGAGTCCAAGCTCCGCATCCGGTCCGCCATCCGCAACTCCGGGTTGGAGTTCCCGAACAACCGCATCACGGTCAACCTCTCGCCGGCCAGTGTGCGTAAACGCGGGGCAGGCCTGGACCTCGCCATCGCCGTCGCCATCCTGCGCGCCGCCGGCGTGCTGCCCGCATCAGAGCAGGCCATCGGGTTCGCGGCCGAACTGAGCCTGTCCGGGGCGTTGGCTCCCGTACCGGAAGCGGTGAACCTGGCCATCGGCCTCGCCGCCGCAGGCGTGCACAGCGTGGCCGTCGCAACCCCTCAGATCGGTTCGTGCGTGCCCATCCCGAGTCTGACCTGGCACACGTACGCCCATCTTCGCGATCTCATCCAAGACCTGCGGAACCACGGACACCTTCGCCAACCTTATTCCCCACCGCCCATCCTCACCGCGCAGGCGGACGTGGACTTGGCCGAAGTCATGGGCCTGGACGAAGTGAAACGAGCCCTCGCGCTGGCCGCCGCGGGCCATCACCACCTCGTGCTGGTCGGCCCGCCCGGTTGCGGCAAGACGATGCTCGCCGAGCGCCTGCACACGCTCCTGCCAGACCTGACGCCCGACGAAGCCTTGGAGGTGCACGCAATCCACCAGGCGGCCGGGAGCCCCCGTCCGCCGACCCTGAGGCCTCCGATGCGGATGCCGCATCACACCATCGGACAAGCGGGGCTGATCGGGGGTGGCACACCCCCTGCGCCCGGCGAGGTCACGCTGGCCCACCACGGCGTGCTCGTCCTGGACGAGGTGCTCGAATTTCGCCGCGCAGCCCTGGATGCGCTGCGCGAACCTTTGGTGCAGCGGGAAGTCCGGCTCACGCGCGGGGGTCGCTCCGTCACGTATCCCGCTTCGTTTCTCCTGGCGGGAACGCTCAATCCTTGCCCCTGCGGCCAGAGCGGGTTCGGGACGTGCAACTGCCCGGAAGCGGTGATTCTGCGCTACTGGAGCCATCTGTCGGGTCCGTTGCTGGACCGCATCGATATGGTCGTCCCCGTCCGACCCGCCCGCGACCGCGCGTACGATGAGGTCTCTCGGCGCGTGACCTCAGCGGAACTGCGTGCGGCCGTGGCCCGCGCCCGCATGGCGCTCGCGGACCGTACCCGCGGCGTACAAGGGGAACCGCACCCAAGGGATTTCGCAGCCGCTGCCCTGAGCCGGCTTCACCTCGCCGCCACCCGCCTTCCCCTGTCCCGACGTGGCGCCCTCGCCGTAGCGCGACTGGCCCGGACGCTCAGCGTAATGGAAGGCAAGGACAGTGTTCAACCCACGCATGTGGATGAGGCGATTGCTTTCCGCAGCCCAGGACTGCCGGTGCACCGCTGACGCCGTCATTCGTCCCAGACGGATTCGATGGCGCCGCGGATGTGTTCGAGCGCGACCACCCGCCGTCCGCTCACCGTCAACCCGATCACGTCCACGCGCACGAGGGCCGGTGCAGGACCCGTCCAGTCCGCCAAGAAGCGGCGGGTGAGCCGGGCTAACCGCAGCCGTTTGCCCTCCGTGACGGACTCCAATGCCGATCCGTACCGATCCGTCCCACGCGTCCGCACCTCAACAATCACCAGGACGCCACTGGGCGTCCGCGCAACCAGGTCCAATTCGCCCCAGCGGCACCGCCAATTCTTCCGCTCCACGCGCCAGCCGAGGGCCCGTTCCAGGTACTGGGCTGCGAACCGCTCGCCGAACCGCCCCAATGCCCGCCGGGTCACGCCTGAACCTCCCGTCGACGGGTCAGCGGGCCGCCCGATACACCGCGGCCAACACCTGTGCGACGACGACGTACAATTCCTCTGGGATCACTGCGTCCACCTCGACGGCCATCAACGCCTCGGTCAACGCGGCATCCGCGTGGACGGGCACGCCCGCCTCCCGCGCCCGGCGGACGATCGCCTCGGCCACTGCTCCACTGCCCTTGGCGACCACCCGCGGGGCGGCGGCGGCCGCCTGTTCATACTGAAGCGCCACCGCTCGCTTCCTCTCCATCGCGCTCCTCCTCCACGTCCAGGACACGCCAACTGTTCAGACGCCAACCAGACTCCGCCAACGCCTCGGCCAAAGGCTCCGCGGCGGCCGCCAATGCCGGCTGCATCCGCTCCGGCGCGCGGACCCGGACCGACAGCGACGGACGCGCACACACCAGTTCCACGTTGACCTGCGCTTGCGCCAGCCGCAGTCCCAGGCGAATCCGGTGCACCGTGATTCCACCGGGCCCGGAGCGGCTCTGGCGCCGCCCTTCCCATCGGACAGCCGTCATCGTCCCCTGGCCCGGTGTAGGCGAGGGAAGCCAAAAGAGGCCGGCCCCGTGGATACTTCCATCCGGGGATCGCACCGCCCCCATCATCCGTTGTAAATACACCCAGTTCCGGACGCGCTCCGGGGCCGCTGACACCTCTTCCCTCCGCCAGTGGGCGAAATCCGTGACGCCAGCGGTGACTTCGTGCCCAAATCCTGGCGCCGTTCCAGACCCCTGTCCAGGCGCCGTTCTTGCCCCTGTCACCATACCAGGCACCGACACCATACCCGGTTCAGGTGCCGTTGCAGCCCCTGGTATGGCATCAGACACCGTCACGATACCCGGTTGAGTCATACTAGCCCCAGGCAACGCACCCGGCGCCGGCACTGTACCCGGTTCAGGCACCGCGGCAGCCACTGGTACCCTACCCGGCACCGGCATCGTACCTGGAACCGGCACCGTTCCGGGACCTGTCCCGGGCCATCGCACCACCTCGCCTTCGGGTCCGGCGGAGGCAATCAGTTCGGCGAGCACCGCCCACAATCGTTCGATGCCGAATTGCGCGACCTCAACCTGGCTGGTCTGGTGCCCCTCGGACTGTCCCGCCGTGTGGCCGGCCAATGCCGTTTCGAACAACAGCCTTCGCCAGGCCCACTCGGTGTGAAGCCACGACGACCGCTCCATGAGAATGGCCGGAAGGGATTGCTCCAGCCGAGCCACCTGCGCCAAGCCGACCCCATCCGCTGCCGAGCTCGGCGCGGTCTGGTGGGTGCGCACAGCCTGGGAGCCCCGGGCGGCCCCGATCTCCCGCTGCCGGCTGCCCTCCGTCGCCGCGCCCGGTCCGCGCACGCTGGCCGCCTCACGCGCCGGCGGGACACCTGTGCCATGTCCGCTCGGCGGCAGCACCGGCCCGGTCACAGGAGCCCCAGCGTGCCTTGGCACGCTCTCCTGACCGGCGCGAAGGATCGCCGATGCAGCGGTGTTGGCCCGTACTCGGCCAACGCCCGAAGGTGCTCCGGCGTCCCATAGCCGGCGTGATGTTCAAACCCGTACTCCGGATATCGCGAGGCCCACCCTTTCATCCATCGGTCGCGCACCACCTTGGCGACGATGGAGGCGGCGGCGATGGACAGACAACGGGCGTCCCCATCGACCACAGGCAACGCGGGGCGCGCGGCGGACGGAAACACAGGGGGATGCGGCCCGTCGGTCAACACCAATCCGATCTCGACCTCGAGTCCATCCACTGCTCGTCCCATCGCCAAACGCGCCGCTTGCAGGATGTTCATCTCGTCGATCTCGCCGACGGTCGCGTAACCGACTGACACCGACACCGCCTCTTCCACAATCCGTTCGTACAGGATCTCGCGCTGCCGATATGTAAGTGACTTCGAGTCGTCGACGAAGGCCCATCGCTCCGGGGGTCCGTCCACCACGACCGCGGCTGCCACCACCGGTCCCGCAAGGGCGCCGCGGCCCGCCTCGTCGACCCCCGCGTACACCGACACCGCTTGCACGAGTGCCCGCTCCTGCGCCCACAGCTGCCTGGCTCGCTCCAGCGCCGCGGCCTGCTTGGCCTGCGCCCGCATGACCATCCTCCTCTCTTCGCTCTTTTACAACGTCCTCTCTCCAGTCTAACGGGCGCAAGACTGGCTGACCAGCAGGGCGAGAAGAAACATCTCGCCTGCGGGAAACGCTGTGCGCCTTCAGCCCTCCAAAGGAGCGGGCCCGTCCGATCGCCCGGCCGGCTCCGACGCTGCCGAGGCCGGAGCTGGCGCATCCCCCGCCGAATCCGGCGGCCACTCGAACGACAGCCGCCCCAGCTTTCCCGTCTGCACCTCCCGCAGCAGAAGGTCCGCCGCACGCTCCTCGTCCCATGCGCCACCGCCTCGCCGCAGTCCCCGCCGTTCGGCGATGGCCTGGAGCACTGGCTCCGCCGCCTGCCACAGCCCGCCCGCGTCTCCGCTATCCAATGGGCCCGTGTCCGCCACCGGTTGGACCCCGTACCGCTCCGTCAACGCGTGCGGATAGTGCCGGGATGCGAACACGACGAAGTACGCCGCCACCAGCAACCGGTCTACCACGTCGGACTTGATGGCTCCTGAGACAGCCAACGCCAAGGCTGCCCGCTGATCCGTCAGTTTCGGCCACAGGACGCCGGGCGTGTCGAGCAGTTCGATCCGGCCGAGCCGGATCCACTGCTGCGTCTGCGTGACCCCTGGACGATCCCCGATTTTCGCCGCGGACCTGCCCGCCAAGCGGTTGATGAGCGATGACTTTCCGACATTCGGAATGCCCACCACCATCGCCCGCAGCGGCCGCGGACGCAGTCCCCGCCGGGCTTCTTTCTCCCGCAAGGCATGCGCTGCCTCTTCCAGGGCGGGGAGGATGCCTTCGATCCCCCGGCCGCTGCGGGCGTCCACCAGGACCACGGACTGACCCTCCCGGCGAAAGTGATCCACCCAGGCCCGTGTGGCCGCGGGATCGGCCAGGTCTATGCGCGTCATCACCAGGACCTTCGGCCGGCTGCCGAGCATGTCGCGGAGCATGGGGTTACTGCTCGCGGACGGCAGGCGGGCGTCCACCAACTCCAGGGCCGCGTCCACCCGCCGCAGGGCCTCTTCCATTTGCCGCTTCGCCTTGGCCATGTGGCCAGGAAACCAATGGATCGGTTCCACCGTTTGCCCTCCTCGCTGACCAATAAAAAAAGGAGGACGGTTCCCCGTCCCCCTGTTTCCGTCCGTCACCGGATCTCTTTGATGCGCGCCGCCTTGCCGGACAGGCCCCGCAGATAGTACAGCTTCGCACGGCGAACCTTGCCGCGGCGTACCACTTCAATCTTCTCCACCTTCGGAGAGTGCAGCGGGAACGTACGTTCGACCCCCACGCCATAGGAGATCTTCCGCACGGTATAGGTCTCGCTGATGCCGCCGCCGCGCCGGCGGATCACGACGCCCTCGAAGACCTGAATCCGCTCGCGCTGTCCTTCACGAACCTTCACGTGCACCCGCACGGTGTCACCGGGGCGGAAATCCGGGATGTCGGTGCGCAGCTGGTCGCGGGTCACTTCACGCAGGATGTTCATCCGGAACGCCCTCCTTCCCACAGGTGTTCGTACCGTCTCACGTCACTGGCAGAGGAACACCGTAATCACGCCGAATCATTCTACCATATCGTCGGCAGACTCGGCAATCCTGTCCTTTCTTCACGACGCTCCATGCTATGGGCCACAGGTCAGCTGTTGGACCGGTGGATGTGTACCGTCGCGCTCATCCCCGGTATCAGTTGAACCCCGCCGTACCCCGACAGGTCTATCCGCACCGGGACCGTCTGCGTCACCTTGGTGTAGGTCCCGCTGGTCGTCCCTGACGCGGGCAGGAGCGAGAAAAGCGAGTTGGTCGCCCGCCCGATGGCGCTGACCGTGCCCTTGAACGTCTGATCGGGATAAGCGTCGATGTGGATATCGACCGCATCCCCGACACCGACGTTGCGCACGTCGGTTTCGTTGATGTTGGCCACCACGTACAGGTGATTCATATCGACCACGTACGCCAGCGGTTGACCAGGGGCCGCCATCTGACCCACTGTGGCACTTACCTGCGTCACCCTCCCGCTGGTCGGGCTGTCCACCTCAGCAGCCTTGTTCACCGCCGCGACGACATTCGGATCCTTGGCGGCCGCCCCCAGTTGGCTCAGTTCGATCCGCGGATCGATCTTGCCGAGGACCTGCCCCGCCTGCACCGAATCTCCGTCTTTCACATTCCAGCTCGTGAGGTTGCCCGCGAACTGCACATTCACGGGGTATTTCGGGCCCTCCACGAAGGCGTTGTTGGTGGTGACGTAGTTCTCCCGGTTGTAGTAGTAGGTGTACCCACCGTAGATCAGGCCCAGGATCACCAGCAACGCCACGACGTTCAATACGATGATGCGCCGCAGTCCCACGCGAACACCCCTCTTCTGAGCCACTGCAATGCTTTAGCCGACATAAATTTTATGATGTGTAGATTCGTTTGTCCAGCGCTTGTCCCAGGGCGCGGCGCACCATCAAAAAGGCCCCCATGCCGGGGGCCACCTTACATTTCTGCGAACTGCCGCGGCGATCGCCTTCAGGGCCGGTGTACGTCGTCCACACCGAGCCCGTCCTCCAATCCGCCGCGATCTTCCTCCGGAGCCCGTTGGGCCAACCGGTCCAAAGACACCTCGATCTCCAGATCGCGGATGAAACGAGGCAGCTCTGGCTGCTGTTTCATCTCACATCCCCCCTCGATTGATGAAATCAATCGCGGGTTCCACCGTGCTTTCGTATCCAGAATGGAACGCAGCGATGGTTTACATAATGATTATACCGTAAACCATCAATGAATGCAAATGTCTCCCTTTTTGCAGATGGATTTCTTGATTTAGTCGACGTTTTCCAACTGCTTGACCAGATCTTTCGGCAAGGTGATCTTGGCCGCCGGCTGGTCGATGTCGAAAAACACAGTGGTCGCGTCCACTTGTACCGTTCCGATCTGGCGGACGGTGCTCACTGATTCCGCGTCGACCCGGCGCAACAGGTGGTCGCGCTGTCCGACATAAAAGGTATACAGCACGTTGCCCATCTGACCGGATTGTACCGGCCAGACCAGCGCTGCGTCCCCCGCCGACACCCCGCCCGGCCACAGGTTTTGTCCGGACAGGGTCGCCTGATACACGTCACAGTATTCGTCGTTCACGTACACCCTCGGCAACTGGACGAGCGGGGCCTTTTGCTGCATTCCGCTTTGAATGGCCCGGACATATCCTTGGTACGCGTCCGTGTCCGTCAGGGCGGGTGCCGGTGACCAGTGTCCGTCCTGGCGGTAGTAGGCGGAGCCGCCCTGCTGGTAAAAATACAGGTCGGTCCCCTGGTTCAGCAGATCGATGGACACGCGATCCGGCCTGTTGATGGCGCCGTAGGCGGAGAAACTGCTGTGAAGCGCGCCTTGCTGAGATTGGACGTCGATCCTGATCATGTACTGATGCGCCCGTTGACCCGCTTCAGCCGCCGCCAGCACGGTGACCCACGCCGACTGAGGTTGGGGGATCCCCTGGCCGGCATCCGGCTTTTCTTTGGGTTGCGCCGCGGGGGTGCAACCGGCCAACAGAAACCCTGCCACCCAGGCCGCCCCCCACGCCAGCGCTCTCTGCCGCTCATGCCTGCATTCCCGGCTCACGGATCGTCTCCCCCTTTCTCCGGATACGTACCACCCAGCCCGCTGCCATGACGACCGCCAGGATCGCACTGGTGACCGGGACCACCGGAAGGTGATGGCGGCTCAGCACGAAGACATGACCGGAGCCGTACAGCGTCAGGACAAGCTGCGGTGCCTCCTGAGGAGCGAACTGGATGGTTCGGACGTTCACCACATTGGTCTGAAACACTCGCCAGTTTCGGACCAACTCACCGTTCCGGTAGGTGTAGGAACTGAAATAGCGCACCGGGCTGTTGCGCAACCAACTCGGGTCGTCGGTCAAGATCTCCGGCACGCTGTCTCCCGGAAAGCGGACCGCGGCTTCAAATCGCAAGGCGTCGTTGGGGGCCGTGTACAACGGCTTCCAGGCCCCGTCCACCATCCCCAGGATGGAAGCCGGCTGCCCATTGACGAACACCACATCGCGCCCGCTGTTATCGACGGGGCCGACGACCACATCATTCGGAAGCGGATGCTGCGGATCGCCGTGATACGTACTCACCACGCGGCCACTGTCGAGGGAGACGACCTGCAGGAGATTGACGCCTTGCACGAGGACCTCGTGCGCCCCCGGTGCGGAGAACGACCCTTGCCCCGCGATCACGCTGCCCTCCACCGGCACCCGGACCATCTTCCCCTGCCATGTGCCCCGCAGCACGCCATCCTCGATCGTGAAGCCGGGATCAGGCGTTACCCCGAGTGTGGCCAGCACCTGCCCCCAGTTGTGCGCTTCCTCGGCTTGTACGGCATTGCCGAGCCCCGTGATGGCGGCGCCGAGATCCGCCGGTGTCAAGGACATGCGGGTCAGATCGTGCGCCTCTGCCGAAGGAGACATGTACTGCAACACCCGTTCTCCGTCGATGATCCAGTCCGCACGGACGAACGGGAAAAACGGCGCGATGAACGGCGTGATGTCGAGCCGCGCCAAGTCCGCAGGGGACGCGGGAACCAGGTGCAATCCGCGCTGGGCGGGCGCCAGTTCCACGAATTGATACCGGTGGCCGAAGTCGCGCAACATCTCCCCGAGCGCCCCAGGGCTGCCCGTGGCTTGCAACGCCTCCCGCTGGATGTCCTGTTGCGTCTCGTGCACATTCGCCAGCGTGATCAACGATTGGCCGTGCCCGGTGTCCACCACCTCCAGCGGGAGGGCGGGAAGATCCGCGGGATCGAACCCGACCCGTGTGTGATACGTCACGCGGAAGTGGGTGAGGAACGTCCATTGGTCAAGCGGCAGCCACGCGTTGGCCAGCGCCAAGACGACGGCGCTCAAGGCGAGCGACAAGGGACGCACGCGGCCGAACCACCACGCCAGGATGAATAGACCCAGGGCCATGACCAGCCCGATGGCGGCCGCGATGACCAGCGGCTTCGCCGCGAGGCGGCTGAATCCCTGGCCGGCCAACAGGGCGAACAGGGTAAAGGTCACCCAGCGGCGCCGCGCTGCGGGCGGGATGGTGGTCCACCAGGCCAGCGCGATCGCCATGACGGCCACAACACCATACACGGAACCGTCCAATGCGAGCGGCCGGATGAGCCACACGTTGCACAGGTTCACGAACACCGCCCAAGCCACATACAGGAGGACGTACGCATTACGCCTCAGGCGCTCCATCGGGCACCTCCTCCCGCTCTTGCCACGCCGATGCCCAGATGAGCAGCAGCATGGCGTACGTGAAATAAGCGACCGCCATCGGCGCGAATTCAAACACATTCTCCATCCCGTTATGAATGAGCACGGCGATGAGTCCAGTCACTCCGCCGATGACGACATATCGGTCCCGGCCGCGGGCGAACCGAAGGGGACCCCGGAACAGATCCCGCATCAACTGCAGATGCATCGCCACAAACAGCGTCAATCCGACCAGGCCCGTCTCCGCCAGCGTCTTTGCGTAATAGTTGTCCGAGTAGATGCCGCTTTTGTACAGCGAACTGACTGCGCCGCCGAAGTTTCCGACGCCCACGCCGAACAGCGGGTTGGTGCTCATGCGGTCGTAGGCCGTGATCCACTTGAAGACGCGCCCGCTTTCCGAGGACTTGATCCAGTAAACAGGGGACAACAGATCCGCGATCCGGTGATGGATCGGCGGCAAAAACACCGCGACGACCGCGAGGACCACGAGGACCAGTAGCAACCGCCGTTCGAATCGAACGGCCATGATGACGACGGCCACCGCCAACGCCACCCACGCGCCACGGGTGGAGGTGAATAGCAGCGTGACCATGCACAGCGGTGTACCGGCGGCGTACAGCCACCGGCGCCGCCGATCGCGCTCGGCCAACGCCAGCCCGAACATCAAGGGAGTGGACAACGCCATATACGCCCCGAGTTCGTTCGGGCTCTGCAACACGCTGAACACCCTTGTGCGCACATGCTCACTCGCATCCACCCATCCGCCGGGGATCGGGACCGGCAGCAGGTATTGAAGGATCCCGTGTATACCCACGAGCATGGCCACCATGGCGCCCAGATGGAGCAACCTGGGCACATCCTGAGGGGCGATCAGGAACGGGAACAAAAAGGTGTACAGGATGTAGTACACGTCGATCCGGTATCCCTGGACCGCGATCACCGGTTGCACCAGTCCGGCGAACATGAGGCCCATCCCGAAGAGGATGAACCAACCGGCGTACCGCTGCCAGGGGAACCACTGCGGCCGGTGCCCAGCGATGAACCGTCCCAGCGCGATGATGGCGAGCACCACCAACACAACCTTGTCCCAGAGCAGCCCCAGGAGATGGACGACGGGTTGGCGCAAGGCGAAATCGACCACAGGGAACAGCATCCACAGATAGAGGCACCATCGGGCCCAGGCGGAGTTCGCCAGCCCGACAGACGTTCCGGACCTTGGCGGGATAGCCGCAGCGGCGGCACGATACGTCATACGTTCCACTCCCAGACGCCCGCGGCCCACAGAGGGCCTGTCAGGCGTGTTTGCTCAGTCATGGGTCAGTGCTTGGACAATTGAAACACAGGCCGGATCTCGCCGACCCAGGTCCCGGCATGATTGCGCAGCTGCGGCCGGCGAAAGCCGCTCAGCTTCGACAGGACCTCTTCGGAGACGAGCCCCGCCTGTGCCAGGGTCTCCACCACGGCCGGATACGCGGCGCGGGCGTTCCCGTCGTCCACCTTCACGCACAGTCCGATGCCTGTCCCCATCACGCCTGCGCAGTACACCCCTTCCGCCCCGGCCTTGCCGAGCAGGGTTCCCTGACCGGCGGACATCAGATCGGTACAAAACCGCTCCGTCCCCGCCACCAGGTGCGGATGGGACACCATCGCCCTGGCGATCCGCCGCATCGCCGCCGCGCGGCGGGTCCCGAGAACCGGTGCGGACGGTGCACTGAAGTGTGCATACGCGCGGGCGAGGCGATCCACGGGCAGTCCGAAGACGGGAACCCCGCATCCGTCCGTGCCGAGGACGATGTCCTCTTGCGGGACGCCGGTGACCTCCGCGACCG
This sequence comes from Alicyclobacillus macrosporangiidus CPP55, assembly GCF_000702485.1. Classification (GTDB taxonomy): domain Bacteria; phylum Bacillota; class Bacilli; order Alicyclobacillales; family Alicyclobacillaceae; genus Alicyclobacillus_H; species Alicyclobacillus_H macrosporangiidus_B. The sequence goes on from NZ_JNIL01000001.1 coordinate 655,177, forward strand.
CTTGCAGAATGAGGCGTTGCACCGGATGATCCGGTTCCAGGTATGTATCGAGATCGGCTCCGAGAAATTTGGCGAGTGCCAGCATACCGGCGTGTTTGCCGGAACAGTTGTTGTGGATCGCCTCCGGCGACGCGCCGCTGCGCAGCAGCCGCTCGTACGACGGCGCGTGATACGGGGGATGCGCGCCGCACCGGAGATAACTGGCATCGATGCCAATCCGCTGCAAAAACGCCTGCACGCGTCCCGTATGCGCCTCCTCTCCGCTGTGGGAAGCGCACGCGAGCGCAATCTCCTCATCGCTCATCCCAAACGCGTCCGCCGCGCCGCTCTCGACCAACGGCAGCGCCTGCAACGGTTTCGCCGAAGAGCGGGCGTATGTCACCCGGTGCGGATCCCCGGCGGACCAAAGTACGCGTCCCGCGGTGTCCACCACCGCGATGTCCCCCAGGTGACGGCTCTCCACAAGCGGACCGCGGACGACTTCGACCAACAGTTCACTCATTCAGATCCCTTCGTTCTCTGCACAAGTTTGCGCTGCCGGCGCAGCTCGTACCGCGCAGGTGCGGTCTCGTAGTGGTGACGCTCCTCCTCGGTTTCTGGATACACGGGGGGCACCTCGGCCGGCCGCCCGTCAGGCCCGAGCGCGACAAAGGTCAGATAGGCCCGGGCGGTGGTTTTCACCTCGCCTGTCATAAGGTTTTCGGACTCCACCCGGACGAACACTTCCATGGAGGTTTTGTGCGTCCAGGTGACGAACGCCTCGAGGCGCACAGCTTCCCCCACGCGGATCGGTTCCAGAAAGTCGAGACTGTCGCTGGACGCGGTGACCACCGGCTTGCGCGCATGGCGCATGCAGGCGATGCTGGCGATCTTGTCGATGTACCGCATCACGTTACCGCCGAAGATGGTCCCGTGATTGTTGGTGTCCGGCGGCAGCACCAAATCGGTCATGATGGTCCGCGACATGCGGCACGGTTTGGGATCCATCCAGCCCCTCTCCTCCTTTTCGATGGCTCGTCCCCGCAGGGGCCACATCCCAGTATCCGCAATTCACATGCCTGACGTCAACCCAACACCGCCACGGAGGCTTCGTTCATGCATAGAACGATGGGTTAGGGTTAGGATAACGCACGCACCTTTTCGTATGCCGGAGAGGAGGGAGACAGTGGTGGAATCTGCGGACGCGCTCCTTCAGCTGGCGCGCGACGTATGGGCATTGGAGCAGGAAGGGGCGAACCTGTCCCAAACGTGGTATGATTTCGAAGCGCCCGAGGCGGGTGCGCTCAAACGGTTGTACACCCTCAACGGGCTAGCGTTGGAGAAACTGCAAAGCTTGGCAGAGTCCCTCGACACAAGGGTTCGCAGTGCCGACGACCGCGATCGACCGCATGTGCAGTATGCGTACAACCTGGTTCAGGAGCTGATCCAATCCAGGCGTGCCGTGCACGAGCTGATCGCCGCCCAACTTGATGGTCGGCGTGGATTTGATGAGGATTTTCGTGCGCTGGGATTGAAGGAACGGGCGGCCGAGCAGCAAGCCAGGAAGCTGTGTGACACCCTGACACAAGTTCATTGAAGCGCAACCTGCCGTTCGCGGAGTTCGGCGAACGTTGAAGGCAGCTCAAACCACCGGTTCAGGGATGCCAAATACGACGCCAAATACCCCGGGTCAGGTGGACTTCCCGGGGTATTTCACATGCTGCGGCAACCTCTGCCACTGGGCTAACAGGGCCGACGGGTTGAACGCCCATTCCCCCCGTCCGGTGTCCCGGTAGACGCCGAAGTGCAGATGAGGCGGAAATTTTCCACTGGTTCCCGGCGGACCGTAACCGCTGCTGCCCACGTATCCGATGATCTGGCCCGGTTCGACCACGTCGCCTCGCTTCAGCCCTTTTGCGTAGCTGGACAGGTGCGCATAGTAATAATACACATTATTGACGTCACGGATGCCGATCCGCCAGCCGCCATACCGGTTCCATCCCATCAGTTCCACGTAACCGTAACTGCAGGCCAACACGGGCGTACCATACGGCGCGAAGATATCGACACCCTCGTGAATCCGCCGTCCGCCCCAGCTTCTGCCGGCCCCGAAGGTGTGCTTGACCGTGTAGTTGGCTCGTTTCGACACGGGAAAACAGTGGCCTTTGGGATTTAACCCGTACTTGTCAAACAAGGTCTGAAAGGCCGCAATTCGGTCCATGGCCACCGGATCCTGGAACAAATCCCAGATCGCAACCTCCTCGTCGTCTTCACCGGACAACTCGTCCAGCCACTCGGCGAGAACAGGGATGCGATCCTGCGGATCCCAAGGCAACGCCATCCCGTCACCGTTTCCGTCACGGCCGAGCCCATGAAACAGACGGATGGTCATCGGATCGATGTCGAGCCAGTTGGGATTGTCGATGCCTGCCCACGCGGCGGGCTCGAAGGCGAAGCCGTAAAACGGGTTGCGCTCCCTGTCGCCCTTCGTCTTCATCAGCTCGGCGTATCGATCCACCGCCGCAAGCAACGTCCAGCTGACCCCGGTGTCCGCGGCCGCCTTCCGGTAGATGGGCATCAGCTCCTCTTGCGTCTTGCGCTCGGCGGCACTCACCGGACGGTCCTGGCCCCAACCGGCGACCATCGCCACGAGTGCACACACCACCACGAAGATGCATCGCTTGTTCATCGCCCAACCCCCGGGACAGGTGTACGGGTCCTGTTGGCCGAATGGAACACACGGCCCGGTGTTCCCCTTGTTACCCTGTCCCCGTCGGGGGACGCCTATTCCTGCCCATCCATGCCGAAGTACACCGGCTGTTCCCGTATACCTGTGACCCGCTGGTCCGGCACGCACAAGGGCGGACCGGTGGGTCCGCCCTGGTACGGGATACTTGCGTCGTGTCACGGTGAATCGTCGGTCAACTCAAGATGGCACGTGCTGTGGTTCGCCGTGTCTGTCTCCACACCGTCTCGAAGCCGGTTTGGATCCAGATATCCACTGGGTACAAATCCTGATCGGCCTCGCGTGCTACCCTCCTTGCCTCTGCGAATGACGAAAAAGGACCTTCTTGGTAGGTGTGCTCGTCGTCCGCCAGATGATAGTACAGCCAGTAAGCGTTTACCTGCAACGCACCACCGAAGCGCTCCGACAGATTGGGCCGCGCGCACCCTTCGCGAACGCCTCTGTTTACACGTATGTCGGTTTAAGCGTGTCTCATTCAACCCCGCGTGAGAAAAATCCTTTGCGACGCGCACGGTCGGTTCAGGTTCCCCGTGTGTCCATGATATGCTGGAATCGGTGTCCACCCAGGAGTGCATGAAGAGGTTGGAGGTGCCATTTCGAACCATGCGATCGGATGGAATGGACGGCAGCGGGGTGCTGCCGGAGGAGCAAGGCGTGGAGTCAGAACTGGAGTTGGTCGTCCGGTCCACCGAGATCGACGTCAATGGCCACGTCAACAACGCAAAATTTCTCGAATATCTCGAGTGGGGCCGCGAGGATTGGTACGAACGGTGCGGATTCGACTATGAAACCCTGCGAAAACTCGGGGTCGTCACCGTGGTCGCACACGTCAGTGCAAACTATCGGCGCGAAGCGTTCCAGAATGACCGGCTCCGGGTCCGCACGCGGCTGATATCCGTCGGAAACACCAGCATGCGCATGGGTCAGTGGATCACGAATCAACGAGGCGAACTCGTACTAGACGCCGAGTTCGTCATCGTCACCGTCGATCCCAACACGCGCAAACCCGTTCGCGTCCCGGACGCGTTTCGAGCGCACGTGATGGCACCCTATATGCCCGGTTGATCCTATCGCCAAGGGCGGCCTCCACAGCTGCGTACGAGACCGCGGGCAACTCGCCCCGCCCCGCTGGGGCGATGGCGCTTCCCGTGTTTATCAAGGCCATGGTACCGCTCGATCCATGGCCATCACGTCGTGGGAACTGTAACCGAGCCGGTTCAATATGCGGCGGAACGGCTCCGGCAAGGGGGCGTGCAACATCCGCCCATCCGCCAACTGGAGCCAAGCAGCGTGCAACCATTGATGCGGTTCCCGGTCCACATCACGGGTGGAAGCTGCCGGACGACCGGAAACAGGCTTGGCGCCCCCGTATTTGACGTCTCCCCACAGCGGATACCCCAGGTGTGCGAAGTGAGCCCGAATCTGGTGGGTCCGCCCGGTGACAAGCTCCACGCACACCACGCTGGTCTGACGGGCCTGTGCCAACCGCCGAAACCGCGTCACGGCGTCCTTTCCCTGCTCCGGGAATCGTTCAATCACAAGGGTGCGATTCCGTCGCTCCTCCCGTTGCAGTCGGGCCTCCACCTCTCCCGCTGGAGGAACAACTCCGCGCACGATGGCCACATACCATTTGCGAATTCGGTGCTCCTGCAGGTCTGCGGCAATCTTTCGCGCCGCCTCCCCGTTTTTTGCGAAGAGCACCAAACCGCTCGTGTTGCGGTCCAGCCGATGTGCGGGAGCCGGGACAAACCGTTTGGAATCGAGATCGCCCCGCGAGTACAGATGCGCCGCCACGCGATTGGCCAGGGTGTCCTTGTGTTCCCCGGGCGCCCCGTGGGTCAACAGCCCTGCCGGCTTGTTGACCGCGATCAGGTCCTCATCCTCGTACACAATGTCGATGTCGGTGGGAACGCCCTGGTACTTCCGCACGGGCTTGCTCACCTGTGAGAAGTCCTCCTCCGCCATGTACAGGCGGATCACATCGCCCTCTTCGAGGACATCGTCCGGCTTCACGCGCTGCCCATTTCGCTTCACCCGCCCTGTCCGGATCATCTTGTGGATGCCGGACAGGGGGACACCGGGCAACAATTGCCGCATCCACCGGTAGACCTTCTTGCCGGCCTCCATCGGCCCGACCTCGATCTCGACCATCGTCGCGCCCCCTGTGCCGCGCTGCGTTGTGTCACGGAAAATCCATCTCCATCCTGGCTCCGTCCCAACTGTGACCAGGCGATGCTCTGGGACTAGGCGATGCTCTCGAGACGGGCCAGATGGGCCAACCGTCGCCCATTGTAAACCAAAGACTGCGCAATTTCGAATCGGATCCACGTTCGGCGCGTGGTTGCGACTGGCTTGTGAGGGGCCGGCGGTCAGGCGTGGGAGCCGGCGGTGCGAGAGGCGATGATACGGGGGCCGGCAGTGCGAGGGGCGATGGTGCGTGGGGCGATGGTGCCTGAGGCGATGGTGCATGGGGCGGTGATGCGTGTGGGCCGGACACTGGCATAAAAACACTTATGACCGTATCCTGTTCGGGAGCCAGCACGACAGTGGACGTTTCGAACTTAACTCGGACCCCAGCCAACGCATAAGATGGTTTCGTTGCGTTATCCGCTCCATCCCCACTCCCCGTCCGCCCGCTTACATGCAAAACAGTCACTATCGCAACCCAGAGGTCTGAGGATAAATACAAAACCGTTGGTATTCATTCCAGCTTCGCGAGCCATAAGTGCAATTCGTTTGTTACAGCTCACCGAATGGGCGGTCTCGGCGCCACGTTCAACCCAATCACCACCCAATCACCACCCATTCACCACCCATTTGCCCCCCATTTACACCCCATTCATCCCCAATTCCCACCCATTCTCCCCCGCTGAGCCGTCCCGCCCGACATCGCACCCGTCGAAGCCTCACGTGAACACAAACCGGCCGCCATCCGCGGCGTCCCAGGGAGCATCCAGTTGCGACCACGCTCCGCCCGACAAGCCCATGACAAGCCTACGCCTGCCGCACACCACACAGCAAAAGGCCCGGCCTGCACCTTCCGTGCATGCCGGGCCTTCTCTCTCGCCTGGCGGCGTCCTACTTTCCCAGGGGCTCCCGCCCCGAGTATCATCGGCGCTGGAGGGCTTAACGGTCGTGTTCGGGATGGGTACGCGTGTTTCCCCTCCGCTATGACCACCAGACTTCAGGGTGTCTTTGCACCCTCGAAACCAGATACCGAGTTTCCCTGCTTCTGGTGAAGCCCTCGACCGATTCGTATCCGTCTGCTCCACGTGTCACCACGCTTCCACACCGGACCGATCTACCTCGTCTTCTTCAAGGGGTCTTACTCCCTTTCGGGATGGGATACGTTATCTTGAGGCTGGCTTCGCGCTTAGATGCTTTCAGCGCTTATCCTTCCCCGACTTGGCTACCCAGCGGTGCTCCTGGCGGAACAACTGGGACACCAGCGGTCGGTTCGTCCCGGTCCTCTCGTACTAAGGACGACCCCTCTCACGTATCCTGCGCCCGCGGCAGATAGGGACCGAACTGTCTCACGACGTTCTGAACCCAGCTCGCGTACCGCTTTAATGGGCGAACAGCCCAACCCTTGGGACCGACTTCAGCCCCAGGATGCGATGAGCCGACATCGAGGTGCCAAACCTCCCCGTCGATGTGGACTCTTGGGGGAGATCAGCCTGTTATCCCCGGGGTAGCTTTTATCCGTTGAGCGATGGCCCTTCCACTCAGAACCACCGGGTCACTAAGCCCGACTTTCGTCCCTGCTCGACCTGTCCGTCTCGCAGTCAAGCTCCCTTCTGCCTTTACACTCTCCGCGCGATTTCCATCCGCGCTGAGGGAACCTTTGGGCGCCTCCGTTACCCTTTAGGAGGCGACCGCCCCAGTCAAACTGCCCGCCTGACACTGTCCCCATACCGGCTCCACGGTATTAGGTTAGAAAACAGGTATCTCAAGGGTGGTATCCCAACGCCGGCTCCATGCAGGCTGGCGCCCACACTTCTGTGCCTCCCACCTATCCTGTACATGACATACCCATCTCCAATATCAAGCTGCAGTAAAGCTCCACGGGGTCTTTCCGTCTAGCCGCGGGTAACCTGCATCTTCACAGGTATTACAATTTCACCGGGTCTCTCGTTGAGACAGCGCCCAAGTCGTTACGCCATTCGTGCGGGTCGGAACTTACCCGACAAGGAATTTCGCTACCTTAGGACCGTTATAGTTACGGCCGCCGTTTACTGGGGCTTCAATTCGGACCTTCGGGATCTCTCCCTAAGCCCTCCTCTTAACCTTCCAGCACCGGGCAGGCGTCAGCCCCTATACGTCGCCTTTCGGCTTCGCAGAGACCTGTGTTTTTGCTAAACAGTCGCTTGGGCCTTTTCACTGCGGCTCTGCTCTCACAGAGCGCCCCTTCTCCCGAAGTTACGGGGCCATTTTGCCGAGTTCCTTAACGAGAGTTCTCCCGCGCGCCTCCGTGTTCTCCACGCGCCCACCTGTGTCGGTTTCCGGTACGGGCACCTTGTCACTCGCTAGAGGCTTTTCTCGGCAGTGTGACTCCCAGGGCTTCGGTACTTTCCTTCCCTCCCCATCACAGCTCACGGTTACCAGTGTGCGGATTTGCCTGCACACCCCGCTCGCTGCTTGGACGGCCTCTTCCATCCGGCCGCTCCCCTGAGCCTCCTGCGTCACCCCTTCGCTCAAGCGTGCCAAGGTGGTACTGGAATTTCCACCAGTTCTCCTTCGACTACGCCTTTCGGCCTCGCCTTAGGTCCCGACTTACCCTGGGCGGACGATCCTTCCCCAGGAACCCTTGGGCTTTCGGCGGACAGGATTCTCACCTGTCTTTTCGCTACTTATACCGGCATTCTCTCTTCCGCTCGCTCCAGCTCGCCTCACAGCTCACCTTCCCCGCAAGCGGAACGCTCCCCTACCATACGTCTCCGTATCCAAAGCTTCGGTGGCCAGTTTAGCCCCGTTACATTTTCCGCGCAGCGACACTCGACCAGTGAGCTATTACGCACTCTTTAAATGATGGCTGCTTCTAAGCCAACATCCTGGTTGTCTGTGCACCGCCACATCGTTCCCCACTCAACTGGCACTTCGGGACCTTAGCTGTTGGTCTGGGCTGTTCCCCTCTCGACCACGGATCTTAGCACTCGTAGTCTGACTGCCAAGCACCCACGAAGCGGCATTCGGAGTTTGACTGAGCTTGGTAACCCTGGCCGGGCCCCGCACCCAATCAGTGCTCTACCTCCGCCTCTGTCCACTTGACGCTAGCCCTAAAGCTATTTCGGGGAGAACCAGCTATCTCCGAGTTCGATTGGAATTTCTCCCCTACCCCCAGCTCATCCCCCGGCTTTTCAACGCCGGTGGGTTCGGGCCTCCATGCGGTGTTACCCGCACTTCACCCTGGCCAGGGGTAGATCACCCGGTTTCGGGTCCATGTCAGCGGACTATCCGCCCTTATCAGACTCGCTTTCGCTTCGGCTCCGGCTTTTCGCCTTAACCTCGCCCGCTAACATCACTCGCCGGTTCATTCTACAAAAGGCACGCCGTCACACGCCAACGCGTGCTCCGACTGATTGTAGGCACACGGTTTCAGGTTCTCTTTCACTCCGCTCCCGCGGTACTTTTCACCTTTCCCTCACGGTACTCTCCACTATCGGTCGCCAGGGAGTATTTAGCCTTGGAAGGTGGTCCTCCCAGATTCCCACGGGGTTCCTCGTGTCCCGCGGTACTTGGGGTCATACTCCGGAGCTGCATCGGTTTCGCCTACGGGGTTCTCACCCTCTACGACCGGCCTTCCCATGCCGTTCGGCTACCCATGCAGTTTCTCACTCCGTCAAGCCGTTGCAGCGGCTTGCCTGTATGCCCCGCTACCCCAACGCGGCAACGGCTGCAACCTCTCACACCGCGCTGGTTTGGGCTCCTCCGCGTTCGCTCGCCACTACTTGCGGAATCACGCTTGTTTTCTTCTCCTCGGGGTACTGAGATGTTTCAGTTCCCCCGGTTGCCCCCTTGCACCTATGCATTCAGTGCAAGGTACCGGCCCATGACGGCCGGTGGGTTCCCCCATTCGGACATCCACGGATCGACGCTCGCTTACAGCTCCCCGTGGCGTTTCGGCGTTCGCCCCGTCCTTCATCGGCTCCTGGCGCCTAGGCATCCACCGTGCGCCCTTCCTATCTTCACCTGTCGCAGGTCACCCCTGACGTTTCCACGTCAGAAGCTTCTCTCGGTATCCAGTTTCCAAGGTACATCGAGAAAGCTACCCCCATGGTCTCCCCCACGGGTCTCGCCCCCTCAAAACCGAACACGCCTGAGAGCTCCTTGCTCCGTAGAAAGGAGGTGATCCAGCCGCACCTTCCGATACGGCTACCTTGTTACGACTTCACCCCAATCATCAGCCCCACCTTCGGCGGCTGGCTCCCTCTTGCGAGGGTTACCTCACCGACTTCGGGTGTTGCCGACTCTCGTGGTGTGACGGGCGGTGTGTACAAGGCCCGGGAACGTATTCACCGCGGCATGCTGATCCGCGATTACTAGCAATTCCGGCTTCATGCAGGCGAGTTGCAGCCTGCAATCCGAACTGGGGGCGGCTTTCAGGGTTTTGCTCCGCCTCGCGGCCTCGCTTCCCGTTGTACCGCCCATTGTAGCACGTGTGTAGCCCAGGACATAAAGGGCATGATGATTTGACGTCATCCCCACCTTCCTCCGACTTACGCCGGCAGTCACCTGTGAGTCCCCGCCTTTACGCGCTGGTAACACAGGTCAAGGGTTGCGCTCGTTGCGGGACTTAACCCAACATCTCACGACACGAGCTGACGACAACCATGCACCACCTGTCTCCCCTGCCCCGAAGGGAGGCGCTATCTCTAGCGCTGTCAGGGGGATGTCAAGCCCTGGTAAGGTTCTTCGCGTTGCTTCGAATTAAACCACATGCTCCACTGCTTGTGCGGGCCCCCGTCAATTCCTTTGAGTTTCAGTCTTGCGACCGTACTCCCCAGGCGGAGTGCTTATTGGGTTTCCTTCGGCACTGAAGGGTAACCCCCCCAACACCTAGCACTCATCGTTTACGGCGTGGACTACCAGGGTATCTAATCCTGTTTGCTCCCCACGCTTTCGTGCCTCAGCGTCAGTCACTGTCCAGCAAGGCGCCTTCGCCACTGGTATTCCTCCACATATCTACGCATTTCACCGCTACACGTGGAATTCCCCTTGCCTCTCCAGCACTCAAGTCAAACAGTTTCCAAGGCCACCCCGAGGTTGAGCCTCGGTCTTTCACCCCGGACTTGCTTGACCGCCTACGCACGCTTTACGCCCAGTGATTCCGGACAACGCTCGCCCCCTACGTATTACCGCGGCTGCTGGCACGTAGTTTGCCGGGGCTTCCTCTCCCGGTACCGTCTCCCCTGCGGCTTTCCACTCCGCAGGTCGCTCTTCCCGGGTGACTGAGCTTTACAACCCGAAGGCCTTCTTCGCTCACGCGGCGTTGCTCCGTCAGGCTTGCGCCCATTGCGGAAGATTCCCTACTGCTGCCTCCCGTAGGAGTCTGGGCCGTGTCTCAGTCCCAGTGTGGCCGGTCACCCTCTCAGGTCGGCTACGCATCGTCGCCTTGGTGGGCCGTTACCCCGCCAACTAGCTAATGCGCCGCGGGCTCCTCTGTCAGCAGCGCAGTTGCGCCTTTCCCAACAGGCAGATGCCTGCCCATTGCTCTATCCGGCATTAGCACCCGTTTCCAGGCGTTATTCCGGTCTGACAGGCAGATTGCCCACGTGTTACTCACCCGTCCGCCGCTGGCTCCAAGGGGCAAGCCCCTTGAAACCCGCTCGACTTGCATGTATTAGGCACGCCGCCAGCGTTCGTCCTGAGCCAGGATCAAACTCTCAAACCTATCCTGTGATTCTCGCCGAATCACTTCGTACGTTCGCTCTCATGGCGTGTTCAGTTTTCAAGGAACCAGTCGCTTTCTCACTTCGCCGCTCTCAGCGGCGCCATCCATCTTACCACACCGCATCCTCGATGGGAAGTGGGGGGTTTTGGAGGACCTCCGCTTGGGCAGCCTTCTCTGGAAGGCTTCCACTCGCATGATCCCCTCTGGATGGTTCCGCCGTACGGCACCCGATCGCCTGACCGGCGCCGTGGCCGTCGCAGCCATGCCGCCAGCAACGGTGCCGACGCCACAGCCGTCGCAGCAGCGACATTGCCGAATATAGCACGGATCGGCGTAGAGATCAAATAGTAAATCCATCCAACCCACAGTTTCGCATGCTGCTTAACGCCAGCCTGCAAATGAGCCCTGAACGGTGTTTCACATCCGCTCCGCACGATGCTGAGGCTCCAGGACGTCGATCCCGCTGAAATCCCCCTGCTCCCAGCGCGCAATCCAACGCCGATCCGCATCCGTCAACGGGTATCTACGGAGCAAGTCGGGCCGTCGCGCCCAGGTGCGGTACAGGGCGTGTACGTGGCGCCATTCTGCGATCTTTTGATGGTGCCCGGACAGCAACGTCGGCGGGACCGCCCACTCCCGATACACGGCCGGACGCGTATACTGCGGATACTCCAACAATCCTGAGGAAAACGACTCGTCATGCGCGGACGCCTGATTGCCGAGCACACCCGGCAGCAGGCGCGCCACTGCGTCCAAAATCGCCATGGCCGCGATCTCTCCCCCAGTCAGGACGAAATCGCCCAAGGAGACCTCGTCGGTGACCAGGTGCTCGCGGACGCGTTCATCGAAACCCTCGTAATGGCCGCACAAGACCATGAACTCCTGTTCCTGTGCCAACTCCTGGACCAGGTCTTGTGTCAACACCCGCCCCTGCGGCGACATCAGGAGGACACGCGGACACCCCCCCGGCATGCGCGAACGGACCGCCTCCACCGCATCGAACAGCGGACCCGGTTTGAGCAGCATGCCCGCCCCGCCACCAAACGGATAATCGTCCACGGTACGGTGCCGGTCCGTGGCGAAGTCGCGAAAATTCACCAATTCCACCACCAACTCCCCTTGCTCGACGGCGCGCTTCAGGATGCTCGCACCCAACACACCGGCGAACATCTCCGGAAACAGCGTCAACACGGCCACTCGCAGCATCAGCGTTCCTCCACATCCAGCGGGGTTCCACCCGCTGCCTGTCCATCCCGCGCATCCAACTGCTCGACGGCCGCTTCGGAAGCCGCCTCCCAGTCTTCCTCTTCCTCGTCCTCGTCCAACAGGCCCGGAAGCAGATGAACCGTCATGCGTTTGGCCGCGAGATCGACGTCCAACACACAATCCGGGATCGCAGGCAAGAGCACGTCATTCTTCTGCAGCGGTCCGCGGACCACGTACACGTCGTTCGCGCCCGGGCGCAGCACCTCGACCAACCGTCCCACCCGCCGGCCGTCGTCCGCGACCACGTCGAGGCCGATCAACTGGTGAATGTAGTACGTCCCCTCGGGGAGTGTCTGCAGTTGTGACTCATGGACACACAGTTCCATGCCTTTGAAGCGCTCGACATCGTTGATGGACAGCATGCCTTGAAACGCCACCAGCCACCACTGTTTGTGCTGCCGGCCGGACCGCACCGTGACCTCCGTCACCGGCGTCCCCCCCGGCTGCCGGATGTACAGGCGCGACCCTCTCCGAAATCTCAGTTCCGGAAAATCTGTCCGGGATACGACCTTCACCTCACCTCGAAGCCCGTGCGTGCCTGTGATCGCACCCACCGTGTAGTAGGCATCCGCCACCGAAATCCCTCCGTTCGCGCAAACAGGGCCGGCGTCCACGCTCCCGTGGCTCCCGGCCCCATGCCACATTCCAACTCAGGCAAATCGTGCAACAGAGACAGATCGCGCACCACAAATTCACGGGTGTCATCGCCGAGCGGACGCCGCACGTCACCGTGCAACCATCCATACACGGGCAACCCCGTCCCGCCGCGACAGCGACTCAGTCGCGCACCGGTTCGCCGCCTCGGCGAATTTCGTGCACAATCCCGTCCTTAATGATGATCTCCGCGCCGCGGAGGATCTTGCTCCAATCATCCCCTACATGCACGTCGACGGTCGTCTCCACACTCATATTTTGAATTTCCGTTCCGAGCTCCATCTGCTGAATTTGCTGGATCTGCTGGATCAACTGCTCGCGCTGCTGGACACGGGTGTTGCGCTCCTGTTCGATCCGCTGGCGGACCTGCTGCGCCACATCGCCACCCTGGGCCATCGCCTGTTCCAAAAGCTGCCGGCCCTGTTGCTCCAACTGCTCCAATTCTGCGGTGAGCCGTTCGACCTGGCGCCGCTGCTCGTTCAGGATCTGCTGCTTCGTGGTCTCTGTCAAGATGAACTTGACCGCGACCGGTTGCCGAATCGTGATCACAGCCCGTCCTCCTCCACCGCGCGTCGCCGAACCTGAGGGCTCCGGAAGGATGCGCCCGCAAATCGCAGTCCCCGGTGACGGAAAGCCTCACCGGCCGAGCACGATCGCGCTCCGCGCCTCTCCCGGCGCCCCCCCGCCTTCAGGCGTCGATGTCGACCACGACCTGCTGATTCTCCCGATGCGCCGCCGCGTTTACGACGCTGCGGATGGCCTTCGCAATCCGCCCGTGGCGGCCGATGACCTTCCCCGTGTCACTCGGGTGAACCGACACCCGGTAGACCCAGGTCTCTCCGCGGCGCTCCTCCGTGACCACCACGGCGTCTGGCTGAGAAACCAGCGATTTGGCCAGGTACTCCACCAATTCCTTCATCCGACGGCCCCCTGTGCGCGGGCGGTTCGGCACCCCCGCAGAATCACTTCTTGCTGAACCTCAGTTCGTGGAATTGCTTCAAAATTCCTGCCTGCCGGAAGAGATGCCGCACCGTGTCCGTCGGCTGGGCTCCCGTCTGGAGCCAGTGCAGTGCCCGCTCGGCGTTGATCTGGATCGCCGCCGGATCCGTGAGCGGGTTGTAGGTCCCGATCTGCTCGATGAACCGGCCATCGCGCGGCGAACGCGAGTCCGCCACAACCACCCGGTAGAACGGCGCCTTCTTCGCGCCCATCCGCTTCAATCGAATCTTCACTGCCATCGACCTATCCCTCCATGCTGTACGTCTTTTGTCGATCGCGCTGCCACCGCGATCCCGCGCAGCCTAACGCCGCTTCTTCTTCTTGTGGTGCCGCCGTTCGCGGCCCAATCCCGGCCCCCGGACGCGCCCGGTATCTGGCCCCCGGCGAGCCCGCCGAGATCGCCCAGGTCGCCCATCGACTTCAGCGCATTCAAGGCGCCCCGGCGCCCGAATCGCTTCCCGAGGCCCGCGAAGCGCTTCATCATCTCCCGCGCCTGCTCGAACTGGTTGAGCACCTGGTTGACTTCCCGCACCGTCACGCCGCTGCCCATCGCCACCCTGCGGCGGCGGCTGGCGTTCATGATGGACGGGTCCTGGCGCTCTTCCTTGGTCATGGAGGAGATGATGGCGTCGATCCGCTGCAGCCGGCGCTCGTCCACCTGCAGGTTCTCAATCCCCTTGATCTTGTTGACGCCGGGAAGCATCTTCAAGATCTGGTCCATGGGTCCGAGTTTGCGCACCTGCTGCAACTGCTCGCGAAAGTCGTCCAGGGTGAACTGCGCCGTCCGAAGCTTGTGCTCCATCTCCTGGGCCTTTTCCAGGTCGATGGCCTCCTGCGCCCGCTCGATCAGGCTCAGGACGTCCCCCATGCCGAGGATGCGGGAAGCCAATCGATCTGGATGGAACGGTTCGAGCGGTTCAATCTTCTCCCCGAGGCCCACAAACTTGATGGGGCATCCCGTCGCCGCGCGGACCGTCAGCGCCGCCCCGCCGCGGGTATCGCCATCCAGCTTGGTGAGGATCACGCCCGTCAAGCCCAGATGCTGGTGGAACGACTCCGCCACCGTGACGGCGTCCTGCCCCGTCATCGCGTCGACGACGAGGAGCACTTCGTCCGGCTGCAGCGCGTCCCGCATCCGCCGCAGTTCGTCCATCAACGGCTCGTCGATGTGCAGGCGGCCCGCGGTGTCGATGATCACCACGTCGGCCCCCTGGCGGATGGCCTCCTCTCGCCCGCGGCGGGCGATATCGACCGGATCCGCCTGGTTCCCCATCTGGAAGACCGGGATATCAATCTGTTTCCCGAGCACCTCCAACTGGTGGATGGCCGCCGGGCGGTACACATCAGCCGCCACCAGGAGCGGTCGGTGTTGATGGCGGCGAAAGGAGAGCGCCAGCTTGGCCGCGGTCGTCGTCTTCCCCGCGCCCTGGAGGCCGACCAGCATCACCACCGTCGGCGGTTTGGCCGCCATGCGCAGCCGTTCCTGGCTGCCGCCCATCAGCTCCGTCAGTTCTTCGTAGACAATCTTGACGACCTGCTGGCCGGGCGTGAGGCTCTTCTGCACCTCCTGCCCTACTGCGCGTTCACGGACGCGATCGACAAACTGCTTGACCACCTTGACGTTGACGTCCGCCGCGAGCAGCGCCAGCCGCACCTCGCGCATCGCAGTCTGCACGTCTTCCTCCGTCAGCTTGCCCTTGGATCGCAGCTTGCCAAGCGCCTTCTGCAGGCTGCTCGAGATGCCTTCCAGCATGGCCTCACCCCTCTTCCCACGGCGTCCGCAGAACGGCCGCCAACTCGCGCAGCCAGCCGGCGAACCGGTCCCGCTCAGACTCCGGCAGACAGGCGGCCACTCGGGGCCAGGCCGCCAACATCCGGCGTAACACCGCCGCTCCAGCGGCCATCGAGAGCACCGCCTCGTACGCCTCCAGCTGCTCCTCCGCACGCCGCAGGTTGTCGTGAACCGCCTGCCGGCTGACGCCGAAATGCTCAGCGATCTCCGCCAACGACCAGTCGTCGAAGTAGTGCAGCTCCACCATCTGCCGCTGTCGTTCGGTCAACAGCTGGCCATAGCAGTCGTAGAGATGGCCCACCCGCGTGACCTTCTCCATGATACGGGCGTCGTCCGACATTGTCAAGGAATTCTCCTTTACAGGCGAATCGAGTCAGGGCCGGCAGATTCCCGCCGCGAAGGATGCGGCGTCGAAGGGTTCCAGATCGTCGACACCCTCGCCGAGCCCGACCCATTTGACTGGAATGCCCTCCTCGCGCACAATCGGCACCAGCACGCCGCCCTTCGCGGTTCCGTCCAGCTTGGTGACGACCAAGCCCGTCACGGACACCACTTCCTTGAACGCCTTCGCCTGGGCCAGTGCGTTCTGGCCAGTGGTGCCGTCGACCACCAGAAGCACCTCGTGCGGCGCACCCGGCAGTTCTCGGCCGATGACCTTGTTGATCTTCGCCAACTCCGCCATCAGATTGGCCTTGTTATGCAAGCGGCCCGCCGTGTCGCAGATGACGATGTCCGCTTTTCGGGCCTTGGCCGCCGCGATCGCGTCGTACACCACGGCCGCCGGATCGGCGCCTTGGCTGTGGCGCACCACATCGCAACCTGCGCGCCTGCCCCACTCCACCAATTGCTCGATGGCCGCGGCCCGAAAGGTGTCCGCCGCAGCCAGGATCACCTTCTGGCCTTCCTTCCCGTAGCGCGCCGCCAACTTGCCGATGGTGGTGGTCTTTCCGACTCCGTTGACGCCCACCACCAGGTAGAGCGTCGGCCCCGTCTCCGCGGAGCGCATCCGCGCGTCGTTGTCCGCGAACGCCTCTTCCATCGCCCGCTGTAAAAGAACCGGCAAGCCCGCGGGATCAGACAGCTTTTCCTGGCGCGCCAGCTGCCGGACGCGTTCGACCATCCACAGCGAGGTGTCGACCCCCATGTCCGCCGCAATCAAAGCTTCTTCCATCTCTTCATACAACGACTCGTCCAGCTTGCGCCCCTGGAAGACGCCCGTCAGCCGCCCCCAAACGGCCTCCCGGCTCTTCTCCAACCCGCGCCGGAACTTGTCGAACAATCCCATTCGCGTCGCTCCCTTCCACGCCAGCCCCGCGTCGACCGCGCGGCCGGGCCGCCCGCCGTGCCCGCGGATCGGTGCCACGGTTCGGCCACGCCATCGATCCGGGCCCACTCAGGCGCTCTCGAACTCCGGTTCGTCCTCGCCCAGCCGTACGCCTATGAGGGACGATACGCCTGACTCCTGCATCGTCACTCCGTAAAGGACATCTGCTTCCTCCATCGTGCCGCGCCGGTGGGTGATCACGATAAATTGCGTCTCATCCGAGAACCGCCGCAGCTGCTGGGCAAAGCGGCTGACGTTCGCTTCGTCCAGAGCAGCCTCGACCTCGTCCAGCACACAGAATGGTACCGGCCGCACCTTGAGGATGGCGAACAACAGCGCCATCGCCGTCAACGCCCGCTCGCCGCCCGAGAGCAGGTTGAGATTCTGCAGCTTTTTCCCCGGCGGCTGCGCGATGACCTCAATCCCCGTGGTCAGCGGCTGGTCCGGTTCCGTGAGCGTGAGATCGGCCCGTCCCCCGTCAAACAGCTGCCGGAAGGACACCTGGAACTCCGCCCGGATCTGCTCGAATGTCTGCTGGAAACGCCGGGCCATCTCCTCGTCCATTTCGGCGATCACGCGGTTCAAGTTGGCCCGGGCCTGCTCCAGATCGTTGCGCTCGTCCGTGAGAAACTGCAATCGCTGGCTGAGCCGTTCCCACTCCTCGATCGCCCCGGTGCGCACCGTGCCGAGATCGGCCATGGCCCGGCGCAGCCGGTCGGCTTCCCGTCTGGCCGCCTCCAGGTCCTCCGGCGGCGGATGGTGCCCGCGCGCCCACTCGTAGGTCATCTGATACGCCTCTCCGAGCCTGCGCAGGGCGTGATTGAGCTCAAGATCCGCCCGCTCTGCCTGTACCTCCGCCCGGTGCAGGCGCTCGTCCAATTCCGCCAGGGCTCGCTGTGCCTCGCGGAGCCTGCGCTCGCCTTCGGCCATCTCCGCCTCGAGGCCGCTGCGAGACTGCCGGACCTGCTCGAGCTGGGCTTCCAGGTCCACCACCTGGCCGGACAATGCGGCCAGGCGCTCGGACGCTTCGGCAATCGCCTCCTCGGCCTGTCGGGCGGCGTCTGCCTGGACGGCGATATCTTTCTCCAGCAGGGTGCACCGGGACGCCAATCGGCGCATCCGGTCGTCCAGATCCCGGATCTGGTGCGACAGCGCCTCTTCCTCCTGCTCCAGCCGGGCCACCTGGACCCGCAGGGCGGTCACCGTCTCCTGCCGGGCTGACGCTTCCGCGTCCCAGGCGGCCAATCGGGCGCGCGCATCGGCCAGCATGGTTTCCAGTTTCCCAATCTCCGCCTCGGCGAGCACCAGGCGTTGTGCGGCTTCCTCAGCCCGCGCGTGCCACGCGTCCTGTCCCTGCTGCAGCTGATCCGCATCCCAGCGCACGCTGTCCAGACGCTCCTGCACAGACTGCCGCCGGGTTCTCGCCTCCTGGGCCGCCGCCTCCGCTGCGGCCAGCGCGGTTTTGGACTCTTCCAAACGCTCCCACGCCGTCTGCTGCTGCCTTCCCAGCGCCGAGATCCGTTCCCGAACCGCAGCTTGCTCGGCCGCCAACTGCGCTTCCGCCTCCCGGCACGCCTCCAGTTGGCGTTCCACCTCTCGGCGCTCCCGGCTGCGGCCCAACAGTCCCGGCCCGCGCCTGTGGTGGCTTCCCCCCGTCATGGCGCCGCCGGGACTGACCACGTCTCCTTCCCGGGTGACGATGCGCACCCGGTAGTCCAACCGGCGCGCCAACTCATTGGCGTCCACGAGTCGCTCCGCAACCACCACGTTGCCGAGCAGGTGCTCCACCACCCCGCGATGCTCCGGCCGGCAGCGAACCAGGTCGCTGGCCACGCCGACGAACCCCGGGGTGCTGCGCACCCGCTCCAGGTCCTGCGCGGACAGGCGGCGCGGTTTGATCACCGAGATCGGCAAAAAGGTCGCACGTCCTGCTTGCCGGCGCTTCAGCAGGTCGATGGCCGCCCGGGCGTCCGCCTCCGTCTCGACCACGATATTCTGCAGTGCGCCGCCGAGCGCCACCTCCACGGCCGTCTCGTGTTCCTTGTCTACCTCCACCAGCGTCGCCAGGGCGCCGTGCACGCCTTGCAGGCGCTGCTTGGCGGACGCCTGCAGCACCGTCTTGACTCCGAGCGCGTATCCGTCGTATCCCTCTTCCAGTTCGCGCAACAGATCGTGGCGGGAGGAGAGCGACGCCATCCGGGCCTTCAACTCGTTCAGCCGGGCCGCCAGCGCCGCGTCCTCTTGCCCAAGTGCCTGCACCTGCCGGCCCAATTCGTCCAGTTCGGCCTCTGCAGAGCGCATCCGTGCTTGTTGTTCCCCCGCGGCTTCCAACCACCGGGCCTCTTCGGCGGCGTATCGCTCGGCCTCCTCCCCGAGGCGCTGGAGATCCGCGTCGAGACGTTCACGACGGCGGTCTTCCTGAGCGATGGATTCCTCCGCCAGTTTGCGCTCGTTGCGCAGCGAGGCCGCCTGGTGATGCGCCTCGATGAGGTCCGCGTTCAGGCGGGAGATGTCGTCTTCCAGGCGTTGGCGAGTGGCGGGATCGATGGAACCCATGGCCACCTCCAGCTCTGCCGCCTGGACCTCTCGTTGCGCCCGGACCTCCGCACGGCGGACATCGACCTGCTCCCGCTGCCGCCTCAGTTCCTCCCATTCGACCGCCACCTGTTGCCGCTGCGCCTCCCGATCGGCCATGACAGCCTGGGCGTTCGCCAACCGTTCCCGCGCCAGGGCGAGATCCCCTTCGCTGCGTTGGCGCGCCTGAAGGTCTTCCATCAGCCGCTTTTGCAGCGTGTCCGCGGCGACCGCAGCCTGTTCGAATCGCCGACGCACTTCCTGGAACGCCGCATCCCGCTCGGCCACCGATTGAGCCTGCTGAAGGCGCAGGCGCGAGATGTCCTCCACGGTGGCCGAAGCCTCACGCCAACGGTGGTTCAGTTGGTCGATTTCCGCGACCAACAGCGCGATGTCGATCGCCTTCCATTCGGCCTCCAGCGCCTGGTACTGCCGGGCGCGCTCCGCCTCCGCCTGGAGGGGCCCCGCCTGCCGCTGAAGCTCCGAGAGGATGTCGTCGACGCGCACGATGTTCGCCGCCGTCTCCTCCAGCTTTCGTTCCGCCTCGCGTTTGCGGAACTTGAATTTCACGATGCCGGCCGCGTCCTCGAACGGGCCCCGGCGATCCTCGGGGCGGGTGGAGAGCATCTCCTCGATGCGCCCCTGGCCAATGATAGAATACGACTCCCGCCCCATGCCCGAGTCCATGAACAGTTCGGTGATGTCGCGCAAGCGGCACGGCTGCCGGTTGATCAGATACTCGCTCTCGCCCGAGCGGTACACCCGCCGAGTCACCGTCACCTCGTCGAACACCACCGGCAGATGGCGGTCCGTGTTGTCCAGCGTCAACGTGACCTCGCAAAAATTGATAGGCCGGCGCGTCTCGCTTCCGGCGAAGATCACGTCCTCCATCTTGCTGCCGCGCAGATTCTTTGCGCTCTGCTCGCCGAGCACCCAGCGGATCGCGTCGGCGATGTTGCTCTTGCCGCTTCCATTCGGCCCCACCACCGCGGTGATGCCAGGGGAGAAGTCGATCCCGGTCTTGTCTGCGAATGACTTGAACCCCACGACATCAATCCGCTTCAGGAACAACCGGATCCCTCCTCACCGGCAGTCGGCCCAATCGCTGCAGGGCCTCGCCAGCCGCGCGCTGCTCCGCCTCTTTCTTCGAGCGGCCGATGCCGTGGCCCATACACTCGTCGCCGACCCAGACTTGGACGACAAATTCCCGGGCGTGCGCCGGTCCGCGCTCTTCCACCGTTTCATAGCGAAGATCCCGGCCCAGATGTTGTTGCACCCACTCCTGCAGCGCCGTCTTGCAATCGAGCGCCGAGGAATAGTCGTGCACGTGCGGAAACATGTGACGGTGCGCGAACGCCTGCACCGCGGTCAGCCCCTGATCGAGGTACAGGGCCCCGATAAACGCCTCGAATACGTCGGCGAGCAGAGCCGGACGGTTTCGGCCGCCCGATCGTTCCTCCCCTTTGCCGAGCCGGATGTACTGTTCAAAACCCAATCCCCGCGCGAACCGGACGAGAGAGGATTCGCACACGATAGACGCCCGCAGGCGTGTCAATTCTCCCTCCGGCAGATCCGGTCGCGTGCGGTACAAATAGTCGCTGACGACCAGCTCCAGCACGGCATCGCCGAGGAATTCCAGCCGTTCATTGTCTTGCAGTGCAGGTCTGCGGTGCTCGTTCCGATAGGATGCGTGCGTGAATGCCTGCTTCAGCAGGGCGGGATTTGTAAATGTGATCTCGAGCGCGGACTGTAAATCGTCCCATCTGTTCCTCGCCAAGCGACCTCACCTCTATTTGGAAAAAGCCCCCGGCCCAAGCCGGGGGCTCGCAACCCTGCCATGGCGCCGTCACTCCGATTGATAACGGCTCAGCACGATGACGGCGTTGTGCCCGCCGAACCCGAACGAATTCGACAACGCGTAACGCACCTGCGCAGGACGCGCCACGTTCGGCACGTAGTCCAAGTCGCACTCCGGATCCGGAGTCTCGTAGTTGATCGTGGGGGGTAAGATCCCATCCTCGATGGTCTTGACCGTCGCCACCGCCTCGACGCCGCCCGCCGCACCGAGCAAGTGCCCGATCATCGACTTATTGGAGCTGACGGCGAGGCGCTTGGCGTGATCTCCAAACAAGCGCTTAATGGCCAAGGTCTCGTGAACGTCACCGACATCGGTGGAGGTGCCGTGCGCGTTGATGTAGTCCACGTCTTCCGGTTGGATGCCGGCGTCCCGCAGGGCGGCCGCCATCGCGCGGTACGCGCCGTCGCCCTCCGGGTGCGGAGCAGTAACGTGATAAGCGTCGCCCGACATCCCGTACCCGACAATTTCGGCGCGCACCCGAGCGCCGCGCTGCAACGCGTGCTCGAGCGACTCCAGTACCAAGATGCCCGCCCCTTCGCCCATGACGAAACCGTCACGGTCCTTATCGAACGGACGGCTCGCTTTCTCCGGCGCATCGTTGCGCGTGGACAACGCTTTCGCGTTGCAGAAGCCTGCCAGCGCCAGATCGACGATGGCCGCCTCGCTGCCTCCCGCAATCATCACGTCCGCGTCGCCGCGTTCGATGATCTTGAACGCGTCACCGATGGCGTGGGTCCCGGTCGCGCACGCCGTCACGGCCGTCGAGTTCGGGCCCTTGGCCCCGAGCAGGATGGAGACCTGGCCGGACGCCATGTTGGCGATCATCATCGGGACGACGAACGGGCTCACCCGGCGCGGACCGCGGTCCAAGAGAGTACGGTAGTTCTCCAGCAGCGTATGGATGCCGCCGATGCCCGAACCGATGTACACGCCGACCCGTTCGGCGTTCTCCTCGTGGATCTCGAGCCCCGCGTCCGCCACCGCCTGCCGTGCGGCGGCGATGGCGAACTGCGTAAACCGGTCAAGCCGGCGCAACTCCTTCTTGTCGATATATTGTTCTGGATTGAAATCGCGAACCACGGCCGCGAACTTGGTTGGGTAGTCGGACACGTCGAACGCGTCGATCATCGACACCCCCGACCGTCCCTCCACCAGGTTGCGCCAAAACGTGGGGACGTCGTTGCCGATGGGTGTGACCACCCCGAGTCCTGTGATGACGACTCGCTGTTTCACCCTTGCACCCCCATCCGTACCCCGCGATATAACAAAGCCCCGGCAACCGCGCGGGACTCCGTTGCAAAACTGTCTGTGTCACGACTGATGCGACTCGATGTATGTAACCACATCGCCAACGGTCCGGATCTTCTCCGCGTCTTCATCGGAGATCTCCATGTCGAACTCATCTTCCAACTCCATGATCAGTTCGACGACGTCAAGGGAATCGGCACCCAGGTCGTCCTTAAACGTGGAGTCCGGGGTGACCTTGTCGTCCTCGACCCCGAGGCGCTCGACGATGATCTTCTTCACGCGTTCAAACGTGTCAGCCATGATCTCACCCCCTCCTGCGAACAAGCCCACACTCCCGAGTATACTACATGGCCATGCCGCCGTCGACATTCAGCACCTGCCCGGTGATGTACGCCGCGTCGGGCGACGCCAAGAAGGCGACCGCTTTGGCCACATGCACGGGTTGTCCCACGTGCCCGAGCGGGATTTGTTCCTTCATTTTGGCCACCCACTGCTCGCCGAGCTCCGCCGTCATGTCCGTCTCGATGAAGCCCGGCGCGACGGCGTTGACGGTGATGTTCCGCGGCGCCAATTCCCGGGCCGCCGCTTTCGTCAACCCAATCAGCCCCGCTTTCGCCGAGACGTAATTGGCCTGCCCCACGTTGCCGACGATCCCCACCACGGACGTGATGTTGATGATGCGCCCGGAGCGCTGTTTCATCATCGGCCGGGCCGCCGCGCGGATCAGGTGAAACGCGCCCTTGAGATTGGTGTCGAGGACCGCGTCCCACTCCTCGTCCTTCATCCGCAGGAGCAGCGTGTCGCGGGTGATGCCCGCGTTATTCACGACGACGTCCAACCGGCCAAAGGCAGCCAACGCTGATTCTACCAACCGCTCCGCGTCGGATGCAACACGTACATCCGCCTGTTCGACGATGGCGCGCCCGCCCTCCTGCTCAATCAACCGGGCGGTCTCCCGTGCCTCCTCGACGCGGCCGACGCAATTGACGACCACGCGGCCTCCGTTACGGCCCAGCTCGACGGCGATCGCCCGCCCGATGCCGCGCGAAGCGCCAGTGACGATGGATACCCTCTCCTGCACCCGTACACCTCCTCCGTCTGGCCCGCCCGGGGCGTCCGGCCCCTTCAGCCTCCACCCCGTCCCTCAGGCCTGAATCGCCGCGATGGTCTCGCGCAACGAAACTTCATCTTCTACATGAAAGGCCGGAATCCTGCGATCCACCTTGCGGATCAATCCGGAGAGCACCGTGCCGGGGCCAAATTCGATAAAGCCCTCGACGCCCATCTCCAGCATGGCGCGCACCTCGTCCTCCCACCGCACGGGCTGATACAGCTGAACCTCCAACGCCTGTCGGAGAGCCGCGACGTCCGTGCGTGCGACGGCGTCGACGTTCGCCATCACCGGG